>NZ_JNYE01000079.1 GCF_000717185.1 Kitasatospora phosalacinea
GGTGGGGGCGGGGCGGGGGTCTGCGGGGCGGGGTCAGCCCGCTTGTGCGAAGAGCTCCTTGAGCCGGGCGGCCCAGGCCCGGGGGTGGCTGGTGTTGCCGTTGTGGCCGCCGGGCAGCTCCTCGACCGGCGTGCCGAGCAGGGCGCCGAGGGCCTGGGCGCAGTGGCGGTCGAACACCCCGGGCGGGGTGGTGCGGCCGACGGCGGGCACGATCCGGGCGGTGGAGGCCCGGACGGCGTCGTGGTCGAGGACGTCCTCGACCACGGCGGTGAAGTCGTGCCGGACGAACCGGTCGAAGCCCGCCGCCCGCCGGGCGTCCAGCGGCTGCGGGGTGAGGCCGGGTTCGGCGTCGGCCGCGGCGGGGTCGATGCCGAGCACCCGGGCGATCCCGGGGAGCACCGCGGCCAGGCCCCCGCGCCCGTACAGCTCCTGGAGGTCGACGAGTTCGCGCCGGTGGCGGGCGGCCTCGGCGGGGGCCAGCAGGCCGGGGGCGACGGGCTCGTGGGCGATCAGGGTGCGGAGCAGCCCGGGCCGCCGGGCGGCGACGTGCAGGCCGATCACGGCGCCGAAGCTGCAGCCGAGCATCAGCGCGGGCCCGTCGGCGACCGCCTCCAACAGCCGCCGGACGTCGTCCGCGTGCTCGGCCATGCTCGTCCCCCGCTCGGGGTGGTCGAGGCGGCTGCGGGACAGGCCGCGCCGGTCGTAGGTGAGCACGGTGTAGGCGTCGGCCAGGTGCGGGACGAGGTCGACGGTGCGGTCGGCGTCGCCCTCGCCGCTCTGGGCGATCAGCAGCAGCGGGCCGGTGCCCTCGGTGCGGTGGTGCAGGACGGCGCCGGGAACGGCGAGCGTGCCGGTGACGGACATCGGGATCCCCCTCCGCGGCGGTCGGTCCGCCGCTCCGCCCCCGACCCTAATCCATCGGAATCGATGCATCAAGATGGATGCATCTAGTTCGATGTACCATCGGGGCATGGACGGAGTCGAACTGTTCCTGCTGGGCCGCGCCCTGATGAAGATCGGCGAGGACGCCCTGCCCGAACCCCCCGGCGGCAGCGACCGGCACCCCGGCAGCACCCGCAACACCCTGGTCGCGGCCAGCGACGTCGCCGCCCACCCCGGCACCACCGTCGGCGAGATCGCCGCCCGCACCGGGCTGCCGCAGAGCCAGATCTCCACCGCGGTGGCCCGCCTCAAGGAGGCCGGCGCGGTGCGCACCGACCCCGATCCGGCCGACCGGCGGCGCACCCTGGTCCGCCCCGCCGAACACCCCTCCGCCCGGGTCTCCGCCGTCCGCGCCGCCGGCGTCGACGACGCGCTCGCCGCCGCGCTCGGCCCGGACGCGGCCCCCGAACGGCTCGCCGAGGTCACCGCCGCGCTGGACGTGCTGGCCCGGCACCTGCTGTCGCGCGACTGAGCACCCGCCCGGAGCCCGGCTCACCGCCGCCGACGCCGCCGCCGAGGCCCGTAGGTGACGGTGCGTCACTTTTCGGACGAGTTCCCGGGGCGGGTATCAATTCGGTGAAAATCTGGCAATGTTGCCCGGGATGCCCGCTCTGTCCGTTGAACGCGCCGGGCCCGGTTGTTAGTGTCGCGCGCTCACAGCGCGTCCGACGGGGGCGTGCGGCTGGAACCGCCGGGAGCACCGCCAGATGGCGATCGTCAAGTCCACGATTCAGCAGCAGGTCGCCGACGCGATCGCCGCGATCGAGCCCAACGACCGGCCGGTCGCCACCATCCAGACCATCACGGGCCCGAGCCCCTGGCTGACCAACGGCGTGCTCGGCCTCATCGGTCAGCTGATGGTCAAGTACTACTTCGTCACGCTGACCCACCGGGTGGTCGTCATCCACCGCACCTCCCGGATCAGCAACCGCCCGCAGGAAGTCCTGTACGTGATCCCGCTGGACCAGGCCCGCGCCTCGATCAGCGACGTGCGGCGCAACACCCTGTGGAGCTCGCTGCGCTTCCAGCTCCCGAACGAGCCGAAGCCGACCCGGATGAACATCCACCGCATGTGGCGGACCGAGATGGACACCTTCGTCGGCACCCTGCTCGGCGGCGCCCCGGGCGTCCCCGGCCAGTACCCGCCGGCCCAGGCCCCGGCCCCCGGCCAGTACCAGCAGCCGCAGGCCCCGGTCCCCGGCCAGTACCCGGCGGCCCCGCCCGCCGCCCCGTACCCGCCGCAGCAGCCGGGCGGCCAGTACCCGCCGGCCCAGGCCCCGGGCCAGTACCCGGCGCAGGGCGGCAACCCCTACCAGAGCTGAGCGTTCTGCCCGAACGCCGGAGCGCCCGTCCGACCGCCTGGCAGTGGCGGTCGGACGGGCGCTCCGGCGTTCCCGGGGGCCGGCGTTCCCGGGGGCCGGGGGCCCGAGGGGCCGGGGGCCCGAGGGGTCGGGGGCTCGGGGCCCGGGCGGGTTCAGCCGAGGTGGGTGCGGGCCCAGTCGGCGAGCAGCCGGGCGCAGTCGTCGACGGACTCCTGCCAGCTGCGGAGCGCGCCCTCGCCGGCCTCGTCGCTGACGTGCTTGACCAGGCGGACGGGCAGCCCGGCGCGGCGGGCCACGGTGGCGATCGCGTAGCCCTCCATGTCGACCAGGTCGGCGCTGCGGGCCAGCAGGTCGCGTTCGGTGTCGGCGGAGACGAAGCGGTCACCGGTGGCGAGCACCGGCCCGGACGGGCCGAGGTCGATCGGGCCGTCCATCGGACGCCCGGTGAGCTGCCCGAGCAACTCGACGTCGAGGTCGTGCTGGAGCACCCGGCCGATCTCGTGGGTGCCACCGAGGCCGGGCCGCAACGCCCCCGCAGTCCCCAGGTTGACGACCCCCGCGGGCCGCTCCCCGCCCGCCAGCACGGCGGACAGCGCGGCCGCCGCGTTCAGCTTGCCCATGCCGGTGAGCAGCACCGGCAGGCCGCCGTCGAAGTGCGCGGCCTCCTCGGGCAGGGCGACGACGATCAGCGGGCGGTCGGAGGTGACGGTTCCGGTCAGACGCATGGCGCCCAGCTTACGAGGACGCCTGACGAAGGCCGCGGCGCGGCCCGGGCGGGGAGGCGAGGGGCGGGGGTCGGGCGGGGGCGGGGCACCGACGAGGGTCGGCACGCAGCCCGGGTGCGGCCCGGCACGGGGGTCGGGGTGCAGCCCGGCGCGACGGCCAGAGCCCGGCTCCGCCCGCACTCGGAGCGCCACCCGACACGACGGCCCGGAACCCGACCCCGCCCAGCAGCCCGAGCCGCCGGGGCCCTGCCCGGGCGGGGAGGCGAGGTACGGGGATCGGGCGGGGCCGGGGCGCAGCCGGGTGCGGCGCTCGGGGGCAACCCGCACAGCGGCCGGAGCACGGCCCAGCACGGGGGGCGGGCTGCGGCCTGGACGACACTCGGAGCCCGGCCCGGACGGCGGACAGGGCGCAGCCCGGCGCGACGGCCAGAGCCCGGCTCCGCCCGCGCTCGGGGCACCACCCGACACGACGGCCCGGAGCCCGACCCCGCCCAGCAGCCCGAGCCGCCGGGGCCCTGCCCGGGCGGGCCGGTGTGCGGGTCGGGGCGTGTTCGGTGGACGGGGCGCGGCCGGGTGGGCACGAGTTAGTGGCCGGTGGGCGAACACCCGGCCAACTCCGGCCGTTCGGCCGTCGCGCGTGGCGATACTGCCCGGAGACGTGGCACCGGTGGAGCCGAGGGGGAACGGTGGCCGCACAGACCCAGGGGGGCGTTCGCGCGCCGTCCCCGACCCGCGCGCCGGAGCCGGGCCCCGGCGGGCCGGTGCAGCCGGTGCAGCCGGTGCCCGGCGGGCGGCTGTCCGGCCCGCTGGCGCGCCTGCGGTCGGCTGCTCGCACCCCGCCGGGGCGGCTTCGTACGGCGCTCGCGGTGCTGGTGGCGCTGGCGCTGCTGTTCGGTGTCACGGCGGCCTGGCAGTCCGCGGAACGGGCCGCGGCAGCCCGGCAGTTGGCGTCCCGCAGTGAGCCGCTGAGCCAGGACGCGGCGGAGATCTACCGTTCGCTGGCGGACGCCGACGCCACCGCCGCCGCGGGTTTCCTGATGGCCTCCGCGGAGCCGCCCGAGGTCCGCAAGCGCTACCAGGACGACCTGGCGACCGCAGCCCGGCTGATCCCGCAGGCCGCCGCGCGCAGCGGTGCGTCCGCCGACGCGCAGCGGCAGTTGGCCGCCCTGGGTGAGCAACTGCCGCGCTACGCGGGCCTGGTGGAGACCGCCCGGGCGATCAACCGGGAGGGCCTGCCGCTCGGCGGGGCGTACCTGCGGTACGCCTCGAACTACCTGCAGACCAGCCTGCTGCCGACCGCGGAGCGGATCGCCGACGGCGAGGCCGCCGCCCTGGACGAGGACCACGACGCGGCGGCCGCGGTGCCGTGGGCGGCGCTGGTGCTGGGCGTGCTGCTGCTGGGGGCGCTGGGCCGCTACCAGGTGGTGCTGTTCCGGCGCACCAACCGGGTGTTCAACCCGGGCCTGCTGACCGCCTCGGCCGCGGTGCTGGCCGCGCTGGCGTGGACGGCCGTCGGCACCGTCGCGGCCGGCACCGGCCTGCACGAGGCCCGCACCCGGGGCATCGACCCGCTGCGCGAGCTGAACCGGGTCCGGGTGGAGGCGCTGCAGGCGCACACCGCGGAGAACCTCGACCTGGTCTCGCGCGGCGCCACCGAGGCGTTCGAGGACCGCTGGGACGCGCTGGCGAGGACCCTGACCGCCTCCGCCCGCGACACCGGTTCGGTGGCGGGCCTGCTGGCCGACCCGCCGGAGCGGGCCCGGCAGCAGCTGACCGAGGCCCGGCGCTGGTTCGACGAGTGGCAGCGGCGGCACGCCGAGGCCGCCCGGTTGGACGCCGAGGGCAGGTACGAGGAGGCGCTGGGCAAGACCCTGGCCCCGGGCCGGGACGACACCGCCGAGGCCGCGTTCAACGCCGCCGGGCAGCAGTGGGAGCAGGCCGGACGGGCCGAGCAGGCCGCGTTCGAGGCCGCCGCGGGCGGCATCGACGGGACGCTGGCCGTCCAGGCCGCGGCGACGGCGCTGCTGGCCGCGCTGGCGGTCGGCGGCACGGTGCGCGGCCTCGGCCGCCGACTGGCCGAGTACCGGTGACGGGGGGACGAAGGATGCGCAGGGCGAGGACCAGGACGCTGCTCGCGGCCGCGGCACTGCTGGCGGGCCTGCTCGGCGGCGGCGGCTCGGCCGCCGGGGCGGGCGGCACCCGCGGGGAGGCGCTCGTGCACGCCGCGGCGGCCGCGCCGCAGAGCGCGCCGGAGGCGGAGAACTGCGACACCGGGACGTCGCTACCGCCCGCGCAACGGGACGGGGCCCGGATCCAGGAGATCCGCAAGCGCGGCTACCTGATCGTCGGCGTCGACCAGAGCGCCTACAACTGGGGCTACCGGGACTCCCAGACCGGCCGGATCGAGGGCTTCGACATCGACCTGGCGCGCGCCGTCGCCCGGTCGGTCCTCGGCGACCCGGACAAGGTGCGGCTGAAGACCATCGCCACCGCCGACCGGGTCGAGCTGCTCCGGGCGCAGCCCCGGACGATCGACCTGATCGCCCGCGCGATGACCGTCACCTGTGACCGGCTGGAGCAGATCTCCTTCTCCTCGCCGTACTTCAAGGTCTCCCAGCGGGTGGTGGCGCCGAAGGCCGCGCACGCCCGCAGCGTGGCCGAGGCGCTCGGCGGCAAGCGGGTCTGCGCGGCGCTGAACTCCTCCTCGCACAGCGAGCTGAAGAGGGACCCGCACGGCGCCGCGTCGGTCGTCACGCCCGACAACCAGTTGGACTGCCTGGTGCTGATGGAGCTCGGCGAGGCGGACGCCACCCTGTCGGACAGTTCGCTGGCCGCCGCGATGGTCGCCCAGGACCAGACCATGGAGCTGGCCGGGGAGTCCTTCCTCCCCACGTACATGGGCGTGGGCATAAGCAAGGACGACACCGACCTGATCGCCTGGGTCAACCAGGTGCTGGTCGACTGGCGCAACAACGGCGGCTGGCAGGCCAGTTACGACCGGTGGCTGCGGCCCGTCATGGGGGATCCCGGCCCGTACCGGCCGTGGTGAGCACCGGGGCGCGGACCGCGGCGGCGGCAGCGGTGACGGTGGCAGTGGCGGCGGGGACGGCGGTCGCGGCGCCGTCCCGGACCGGGAATCCGGGGGACCGCCCTCCGCGCGGTGCCGGGCGTCGGGGAGACTGGCGGCCCACGGGCCGTCGCTCCGACCGCCCCAGGACCGACGCCCCGTCACCACGACCGTGGCCGAGAGGAGGAACCGCGTTGGCCGGAACGACCCGCCCGGTGATGAACCGTGAGGAGGTCGACCGCGCGCTGGCCCGGCTGGGAGCCGAGCGCGACGCGGTCGAGGCGGCGCTGCTGGCGCTCCAGGACCACCCGGGACTGCGGCTGCTGACCGGCGCCGAACTGTCCGGACGCACCCGGGAGCGCTGGGCCGTCGCCGAGGGCGGCGTCGCCCTGCTGTGGGCCCTGTTCGACCGGTACGCGGAGGCGCTGGCCTCCGCCCGCGCGGTCCGCTCCCGGCGCACCCGGCCCACCAGCGCCGAACTCGCCGAGCTCGGCGAACTGCTGACCGGCCGCTCGGTCACCGTCTCCGGCGGCCGGCTCCCCCACCCGTCGGGGCAACTCCCGGCCCCGGCACGGCTGGTGGAGCAGGTCACGCTCGGCGAACTGCTGGAGCGGATGAACGGCTGGTACGCCGTGGTGGTCGAGGTGGTGAGCGCCGTCGACGCGGTCTGGTCGGCGCTGCCCGCCCGGATCGACCTGCTGCTCACCGAACTCGGCCGGGTCCGGATGCTCGCCGGATCGGTCGGCGTCCGCCCCGGCGGGCACCCGCTGGCCGACGACCTCGACGAACTGGCCGGGCAGCTGACCGCGCTGCGGGCCCTGGTCGTCGCCGACCCGCTCGCGCTGTGGCGGCCCAGCCGGGTGCCCGCGCAGCGCGGCCGGGCCGCCGACGACACCGCGTGGGCCTCGCCCACCGGCGCCGTGGACACCGCCGGGTTCGACCGGATGGGACGTCGGCTCGACGACGTGCGCGTCGAGCTGGAGGGCCTGCTGCGGCTGCGCGACGAGTCCCACGAACGGCTCCAGCAGGTCGCCGACCTGCTCCAGCGCGCCGACCTGACCCTCGCCGAGGCCCGCCGGGCCCGCGGCGAGGTGCTGGCGAAGATCGCCGCCACCGAGGTGCCCGCCGTGCCCGGCCCGCCCTCCGCGCTGCGCGAGGCGATCGGCCAGGCCGTCGACTACCAGCAGACCGGCCAGTGGCACCGGCTCGGCCCGCTGCTGGACGCGCTGGAGGACGCCGCCGCCAAGGAGCTCGGCCGGGCCCGGCAGTCGCTCACCGAGGTCGCCCAGCCGCTCGCCGTCCGGGCCGAACTGCGCGGCCGGCTGGAGGCGTACAAGGCGATGGCCGCCCGGTTCGGCCTGGCCGAGGACCCCGAGGTGGTCGAACGCTTCGAGAAGGCCCGCTGGCTGCTCTGGAGCGCCCCGTGCGACCTGCGGGCCGCCGCCGAGGCCGTCGGCCGCTTCCAGCAGGCGCTGCGCGCACCCGACCGGCAGCAGCCGCAGCCGCAGCCGGGGCAACCGCCGCAGCAGGGGCAACCGGACGTCCGGGACGGCCGGCCGCCGGAGCAGGGCGACCAGGGGAAGGACAGCGATGGCTGAGGCATGCGCCCGCACGGGCTGCACCGGGGAGATCGACGCCGACGGCTACTGCGACGCGTGCGGGCTCACCCCCGAACGCGGCCCGGCCGCACCCGCGGCACCGACCGCCGCACCGGCCGCACCGGCCGCAGCGGCACCCGGCAGCCCGTGCGGGCGCGGCGACTGCGACGGCGCCATCGACCCCGACGGCTACTGCGACGCGTGCGGCCTCGCCGCGCCCGCCTCCGCCTCCGTCCCCGCCCCCGTCCCGCTGCCCGCCCCGCGCACCTCCTCGGCCGCCTCCCGGTCGAGCCGTTCCCGGTCCCGTTCGCGTTCCGGCGGTTCGGTGTCGGTGCGCAGCTCGCGGGGCAGCACGGGCAGCGCCAAGCGCGGCAACCTGGGCGCGGGCCTGGTGGCGATCGCCCCGGTGCCGACCGCGGACCCGGCGCGGGCGGTGCTGGAGAACCCGGAGGTGCCGGAGCGCAAGCGGTTCTGCTCGCGCTGCGACCAGCCGGTGGGCCGCGAGAAGGACGGCCGCCCGGGCCGCCCGGAGGGGTTCTGCACCAAGTGCGGCAGCCCGTACTCGTTCAGCCCGAAGCTGGTGCGCGGCGACCTGGTCGGCGGCCAGTACGAGGTGATGGGCTGCCTGGCGCACGGCGGCCTGGGCTGGATCTACCTGGCGGTGGACCGCCGGGTGAACGACCGGTGGGTGGTGCTCAAGGGCCTGCTCGACACCGGGGACGAGGACGCGCTGGCGGTGGCGATCGCCGAGCGGCGGTTCCTGGCCGAGGTCGACCACCCGAACATCGTCCGGATCATCAACTTCGTCGAGCACCCGGACGCCCGGACCGGCGTCGCCGACGGCTACATCGTGATGGAGTACGTCGGCGGCAAGTCGCTGAAGGACATCGCCGACGAGCGCCGCGCCCCGGACGGGCAGCGCGAGCCGCTGCCCGTCGAGCAGGCGCTGGCGTACGCGCTGGCGGCGCTGCCCGCGCTGGGCTACCTGCACGCCCGCGGGCTGGTGTACTGCGACTTCAAGCTGGACAACGTGATCCAGTCGGACGACATGCTCAAGATCATCGACATGGGCGCGGTCCGGCGGCACGACGACGACGGCCCGATCTACGGCACCGTCGGCTACCAGGCCCCGGAGATCGCCACCGCCGGCCCCTCCCCCGCCTCCGACCTGTACACGGTGGCCCGCGCGCTGGCCGTGCTGACCTTCGACTTCCGCGGCTACACCGACCGCTGGCGGCACGAGCTCCCGGGCCCGGACGAGGTCGGGGTGTTCGCCCGGTACGAGTCCTTCCACCGGCTGCTGGTGCGCGCCACCGACCCGGACCCGGCCCGCCGGTTCGGCTCCGCCGAGGAGATGGCCGCGCAGCTGACCGGCGTGCTGCGCGAGGTGCTGAGCCTGCAGGACGGGCGGGCCCGGCCCGCGTCCTCCGCCCTGTTCGGGCCGGAACTGCGGGTCGTCGACACCGAGTTGGCCGAACGGGCACCGGACGCCCGGGCCGCCGCGCTGGCCCTGCCCGCCCCGCTGGCCGACCCGGCCGACCCGCACGCGGGCCTGCTCGCCACCCTGCCCACCGGCTCCCCCGCCGAGGCGCTGGCCGCGCTCCGGACGGCCGGCGCCGACTCGCCGGAGCTGCGGCTGCGGACGCTGCGCACCCACCTGGAACTCGGCGACACCGCGGCCGCCGCCGACGCGCTGGCCGCGCTGGAGGCCGAACAGCCCGACGACTGGCGGGTGGTGTGGCACCGCGGGTTGCTCGCGCTCGCCACCGGCCGGACCCGGAACGCCCGGGACGCCTTCGAGGCGCTGTACGACGCGTTCCCCGGCGAGAGCGCGCCCAAGCTGGCGCTCGCGGTCTGCGCCGAACTGGTCGGCGACACCGCGGCCGCCGCCCGGTACTACGCCCAGGTCAACCTGGTCGACCGGTCCTTCGTCGGGGCCGCGTTCGGCCTGGCCCGGGTCCGGCTCGCGGGCGGCGACCGGGACGGCGCGGTCGCCGCGCTGGAGGCCGTCCCGGAGAGCTCCGCGCACTGGACCGCCGCCCGAATAGGCACGGTCCGCGCCCGGCTGCGCGGCCGGGCCGCCACCGAGCCGCTGGCCGCCGAACTCGCCGACAGCTCCGAGCGGCTGGCGGCACTGACCCTGGACGCCCGGCGGCGCGAGGAACTGGCCGTCGAGGTGCTGGACTCGGCGCTGAACTGGGTCCTGGCGGGGGCCGCCGGGAAGCCCGCCACGCTGACCGTGCTGGGACATCCCGCGGCGGAACGGGAACTGAGGCTCGCCCTGGAACACTCCTACCGAATGTTGGCCCGGTTGTCCGACCGGGCCGAGACGAGGATCGAGTGGGTGGAACGGGCCAACCGGGCCCGCCCCAGGACATGGGTGTGAGCATGCCGCAGCAGACCGAGTGCCCGAACTGTGCCGAACCGCTGGGCTCGCAGGACGCGTTCTGCGGGGCCTGCGGCACCTCCCTGACCGGACCGCCGACCCTGCGCGACCTGCCCGTCGTGCCCAGCTGCCCGCACTGCGGCTCCGCCGAGCTCGCGGACGGCTGGTGCCAGCAGTGCGGGCAGGCCCAGCCGCGCGAGCGCGACCACCAGGAGCTGGAGCTGACCGGCGTCGCGGCGGTCTCCGACCGCGGCCTGCGGCACCACCGCAACGAGGACGCGTTCACCGTCGCCACCGCCGAGGGCCCCGGCGGCACGCCCGCGGTGCTCGCCGTGGTCTGCGACGGCGTCTCCTCCTCCTCCCGCCCCGACGAGGCCTCCGCCACCGCCGTCACCGCCGCCGCCGACTCGCTGGTCGCCGCGCTGGCGGCCGGCCGCGAGCCCGGCCAGGCGATGCGCGAGGCGATCGGCGCCGCCAACCGGGCCGTCACCGCGCTCGCCCACGACGGCACCGCCCCCGACGGCCGCCACCACAACGCCCCCGCCTGCACCTACGTCAGCGCGGTCAGCTCCGGCGGCCTGGTCACCATCGGCTGGGTCGGCGACACCCGCGCCTACTGGATCCCGGACGACCGCGAGGCCGCCGAGCCGTACCGGCTCACCGAGGACGACTCCTGGGCGGCCCGGATGGTCGCCGCCAAGCTGATGGCCGAGGCCGAGGCGTACGCGGACCCGCGCGCCCACGCCATCACCGGCTGGCTCGGCGCCGACGCCGAGGACCTCGACCCGCACACCGTCAGCTTCACCCCGCACGTCCCCGGCGTGCTGCTGATCTGCACCGACGGGCTGTGGAACTACGCCGAGGCCGCCACCGACCTGGCGTTCTTCGTCCGCGCCGACGCCCGCACCGAACCGCTGTCCACCGCACAGGAGTTGGTGCGGTTCGCGGTCGAGCGCGGCGGGCACGACAACATCACCGTCGCGGTCCTGCCGATCGACCCGCCGACCGCGCCGACCGCGCACGACACCACCCTGCTCGACGTGCCGCTGCCGCGCGCCGCCGACCCGGACGCCACCGTGCCGCTGCGCCCGGCCGCCCCGCCCGTCGCGGTGCCCCCGCCGCCCGCCGCGCCGCCGGCCCCGGCCGCACCCCCGGCCCCGGCCGCGCCGCCCGTCGCGGTGCCGACCGCCGTCGCCGCGCCCGTCGAGGACTGATCCACCCGCCGCCCTCGCCACCGCCACCGCCACCGCCACCGCCACCGATCCTCCGACAGGAGCTCTCCGCATGGCCTCGTTGTCCAAGCCCGACGCGCCCAGGTTCGACGTCGACGTCTTCCAGAACGAGTACCTCGCCCAGGGATCCCAGGAGGTCAACGCCATCGTCACGGTCACCGCGACCGGCGGCGGCACTTCCGGCGGGCGGCCGATCGGCGCCGCCGGGGCGGACGCCGCGGTGGTCCTGGTGATCGACTGCTCGGGCTCGATGGAGTACCCGGCCACCAAGATGCGGGACGCCCGCGGGGCCACCGCCGCTGCCGTCGACGAGCTGCGCGACGGCGTCGCCTTCGCCGTGGTGGCCGGCACCCACCAGGCGGTGGACGTCTTCCCGGGCAACGGCCGCCTCGCGGTCGCCGACCGTTCCACCCGCGAGCAGGCCAAGCTCGCGCTGCGCCGCCTCGACCCGTCCGGCGGAACGGCCATCGGCACCTGGATAGCCAGGGCGCAGCAGCTGTTCGCCTCCCGCCCCGAGGCGTCGATCCGGCACGCCGTCCTGCTCACCGACGGCCGCAACGAGCACGAGAAGCCCGCCGACCTGCAGCGCGCCCTGGACGCCGCCACCGGGTGCTTCACCGCCGACTGCCGCGGCGTCGGCACCGACTGGGAGGTCGCCGAGCTGCGGAAGGTCTCCTCCGCGCTGCTGGGCACCGTCGACATCGTCGCCGAGTCCTCCGGCCTGGCCGAGGACTTCCGGGCCATGATGACCGCCGCGATGGGCAAGCAGGTCGCCGACGTCGCGCTGCGGGTGTGGACGCCGGTGGGCGCCCGGGTGAAGTTCGTCAAGCAGGCCGCCCCGGCCGTCGAGGACCTGACCGGGCGCCGCACCGACACCGGTCCCCGCGCCGGGGACTACCCGACCGGGTCCTGGGGCGACGAGTCCCGCGACTACCACGTGTGCGTGGAGGTCCCGGCGGCGGCGGTCGGCAGCGAGATGCTGGCGGCCCGGATCAGCCTGGTCCTGCCGCACCCCGACGGCACCGCCGAGGTGCTCGGCCAGGGCCTGGTGCGCGCCGTGTGGACAGACGACCTGGCCTCCTCGACCCGGATCAACCCGCAGGTCGCCCACTACACCGGGCAGGCCGAGCTGGCCGATTCGATCCGCGTCGGCCTGGAGGCCCACCGGGCGGGCGACTTGGAGCTCGCGGGCGCCAAACTGGGCGCCGCGGTCAGACTGGCGTACACCAGCGGCAACGAGGGCACCCTCAAGCTGCTGCGGAAGGTGGTGGACGTGGTCGACGAACGGGAGGGTACCGTTCGGTTCCGTAAGAACGTGAGCGAGGCCGACTCGATGACGCTCGAGACCCGGTCGACCAAGACCGTGCGCGTGAAGAAGTGAGCCGGACACCCGCCGGACCCGAACCTGCTGGAGTGGGGACCTGATGCCGATCTGCCCTAGGGGACACGAGTCACAGGCCGAGGACTGGTGCGACTACTGCGGCTTCCCGATGACGCCGCCGCCCGGCCTGGCGATCCCCGGCTTCCCGAACGGCCCGGCCCAGCCCGGCGCCCAGGGCCACCCGGGCGCCCAGGCGCACCCCGGCGGCCCCGCCGCGCCGCCGCCGGGCCAGCCCGGACCGCCCCCGTACACCTCCTCCGGCTACCCGCCGGTGGGACCGGGCCCGGGCAGCACCCCGCCGTCCGGCACCCCCGCGGGCGGGGGCGGCTACTTCGAGCCGCGCCGCACCCAGACCCCGCCCGCCAGCACGCCCACCGGGCCCGCCGCGGGCGCGCCCGGCGTCCCCGGCCCGTACGGCGCCCCGCCGCCGCCCCCGCCCACCACCGGCCTGGTGAACTGCCCGATCTG
Source organism: Kitasatospora phosalacinea (assembly GCF_000717185.1). Lineage (GTDB taxonomy): Bacteria > Actinomycetota > Actinomycetes > Streptomycetales > Streptomycetaceae > Kitasatospora > Kitasatospora phosalacinea_A. The sequence continues at coordinate 13,122 of NZ_JNYE01000079.1, forward strand.
CCGCAGCCCGCAGACCGGCCGGTACTGCGAGGAGTGCGGCTACGACTACAACCTGGCCACCGCGGCCCGCCCGCCGGGCGCCGCGCCCGGTCCGCTCGGCCACCAGCCGCCGCCCGCCCCGCCGCAGGGCTACGGCTTCCCGCCGCCCGCCGCCGCGCCCCCGGCCGCCCCGCCCGCGTTCGACCCCCCGGCCCCGCCGCCGTACGAGCAGCGCCCGCCGCAGCCGCAGCCGCCGTACGAGCAGCAGCGCGCCCCGTACGAGCAGCCCCAGCAGCACGCCCCGCAGCCGCACGCCCAGCAGCAGCACGCCCCGCAGCCGCACGCCCAGCAGTCCCCGTACGAGCAGCGGCCCCCGCAGCAGCAGCCGCAGCCGCAGCCGCAGCCGCCGTACGAGCAGCGGCCCGGCTTCCCGGCCGCGCAGGCCGCCGGGGCGGCGCCCGCGGCCCCGGCGCCGTCCTTCGAGAAGCCCCCGGCGGCGGGTTTCCCGGACATCGACTACGAGCGCACCGGCCCGGTCTACCCCGAGCCGTCCGCTCCCGCGCCGGGCCACCAGCCGCAGGCGCAGCCGGGGGGCGACTCCGGCACGTCGTTCCGGCTCACCCCGCCCGGGCAGCAGCCCGGCGGTGCGCCGCAGCAGCGCGCCACCTGGTACGCCGTGGTGGCGCCCGACCACGAGTACTTCACCGACATGATGACCCGCAGCGGCCCGGAGGCCGCCGGCCTGTACTTCCCGCAGTACACCTCGGAGCGGCGGGTCCCGCTGACCGGCCGCGGCCAGCTGCGGATCGGCCGGCGCAGCCAGCAGCGCGGCACCGTGCCGGAGATCGACCTGTCGGTCTCCCCGGAGGACCCGGGCGCCTCGCACCACCACGCCCTGCTGGCCGAACAGCCGGACGGCAGCTGGGTGGTGGTCGACCAGGACTCCACCAACGGCACCACCATGAACGGCAGCCCGGACACCCTGCCGCCGCACACCGCGATCCCGCTGAACGACGGCGACCGGATCCACGTCGGCGCCTGGACCACCATCACGGTGCACCTGGCCTGACCGCCCGTCGGCCGACCGCCGATACCGACGCTGCGTTACCACCGGCCCGCGGCGTCGGCGCAGAACGCTCAAGATTCGCACAAAAGTACCCGTGGTCAGGACGGGAACCCCTACGCTTCGCCCCATGAGCGAAGCAATAACCGCGGACGGGATCCGGAAGCGGTACGGGGATGTCCAAGCCGTCGACGGGGTGTCACTCTCCGTCGCGACCGGTGAGTTCTACGGCCTGCTCGGACCGAACGGGGCCGGCAAGACGACCACCTTGGAGATCCTGGAGGGCATCCGGGAGGCCGACGAGGGGCGGGTCGAGCTGCTCGGCCTGTCGCCGTGGCCGCGCAACCCGAAGCTGCTGCCGCGGATCGGCGTGCAGTTCCAGGCTTCCGCGTTCTTCAACAAGCTGACCGCGCGGGAGACCATCCGCACCTTCGCCTCCTTCTACGGCATCGGCCCGCGGGCGGCCGACGCGATGCTGGAGCGGGTCGGCCTGACCGAGTCCGCGAACGTGCTGACCGACAAGATGTCCGGTGGCCAGGCCCAGCGCCTGTCCATCGCCTGTGCCCTGGTGCACGACCCGGAGCTGGTGTTCCTGGACGAGCCGACCACCGGCCTCGACCCGCAGGCCCGCCGCAACCTGTGGGACCTGCTGCGCGACATCAACGCCGAGGGCCGCACCGTGGTCCTCACCACGCACTACCTGGACGAGGCGGAGGTGCTCTGCGACCGCGTCTCGGTGATGGACCACGGCAAGGTGCTGAAGACCGGCGCGCCCGCCGCGCTGGTCCGCGAGATCGACGACACCGTCCGGGTCCGGATCGAGTCCGGGCTGCTGACCGTCGACCGGGCCCGCGAGCTGCTCACCGCCGCGGGCGCGGAGCACACCAACCTGGAGGACGACGGCGTCACCCTGGCGCTGTCCACCGCCGAGCCCGGCCCGGTGCTGGCCGTGCTGGCCGAGCAGAACGCGCTGCGCGGCCTGGAGGTCCGCGGCGCCACCCTGGAGGACGTCTTCCTCCAGCTGACCGGACGGGAGTACCGGGCATGACCGCCACCGAACGGCCCCCGGCCACCGCCCCGGCCCCGGCCCCCGCGGGCGAGGAGAAGGCCAACGCCTTCGTCGGCCTGTCCCGGGTGATGCTGCTGGGCTTCCTGCGCGACAAGGGCACCCTGTTCTTCACCCTCGCGCTGCCGCTGATGTTCCTGCTGCTGTTCGGCGTCATCTCCAAGGGCGGCGGCACCTCGCACGTCAAGGTCGCCGAGGTCGGCCAGGTCAAGGTGCTGGACGACGCCCTCGCCCACGCCGAGGGCGCGCTGGACGCCCTGGAGATCACCAAGGACCTGAACGAGGCCGACGCCCTCGCCAAGGTCAAGAAGGGCGACCTGGACGGCCTGGTCATGGAGGGCCCGGACGGCACCCTGGTGCTCCGCTTCAGCCAGGCCGACCAGGTCAAGTCCTCCACCGTGCAGGGCATCGTCAACTCCCTGGTGCAGGGCGCCAACCAGGCCGCCTCGAACGCCCCCGCGAAGTACACCCTGGACTCCTCCAAGGTCGAGGACGACTCCACCAAGCCGATCCAGTACCTGACCCCGGGCCTGCTCGCCTACGCCGTCGCCATGGGCGCGGTCTACGGCGCCTCCTTCACCCTGGTCACCTGGCGCAAGAAGCGGGTGCTGCGCCGCCTGCGGCTGGCGCCCATCTCGGCGGGCACCATCGTCGGCGCCCGGGTGCTGGTCAGCGTGCTGGTCGCGCTCGCCCAGACCGGGCTGTTCCTGATCGTCGCGCAGGCCGACTACTTCGGCCTCGAACTCACCGGCAACTGGTGGCTGGTGCTGCCGCTGGTGGTCTGCGCCACCCTGGCGTTCATGTCGATCGGCCTGGTCACCGGCTCGCTGGCGAAGACCGAGGAGTCGGCGAACGGCATGAACCAGCTGATCATCCTGCCGATGTCCTTCCTCGGCGGCGCGTTCATCCCGCTGGACTTCGCTCCGAGCTGGCTGCAGGACATCTCCCGGGCGCTCCCGCTGCGCTACCTGATCGTCCCCGCCAAGTCGGTGCTCAGCCAGGGCGGCGGCCTCGCCGAAGCGCTGCCCGCGATGGGCATCCTGCTGGGCTTCACGGCGGTGCTGAGCGCCGTCGCCTGGCGCTTCTTCAACTGGGACGACGCGTAACCGCCACCGCCCCGGGACGGGGGTCGTACGCCGGAAGTCCCGGTGTACGGCCCCCGTCGGCGTCTGCGACCATGGACGGGTGACTGACACCGGGCGCAAGACCACCACCGCACCAGAGGAGACCTTCTACGACCAGGTCGGCGGCGCGGCGACCTTCCGCAGGCTGGTCCACCTCTTCTACCGCGGTGTCGCCCAGGACGAGCTGCTGCGCCCGATGTACCCGGAGGAGGACCTCGGCCCCGCCGAGGAGCGCTTCGCGCTGTTCCTCATGCAGTACTGGGGCGGCCCGCGCACCTACAGCGAGCACCGCGGCCACCCGCGGCTGCGGATGCGGCACGCCCCGTTCCGGGTCGACCGGGCCGCGCACGACGCCTGGCTGAAGCACATGCGCGCCGCCCTGGACGAGCTGGCGCTGCCCGCCGAGGCCGACCGCGAGCTGTGGAACTACATGACGTACGCCGCCGCCTCGATGATCAACACCGCGGGCTGAGCGACCCACCGGCTCGTCGCACCGGCTCGGCGCAAGCGCAGCGGCTCAGCGCAGCGGCTCAGCGCAGCGGCTCAGCGCAGCGGCTCAGCGCAGCGGGCTGAGCCCCAGGCCGGCCCCGGGCACGGCCGCGGTGCGCAGCGCGACGGACCCGGCGGGCGCGTCCAGCCGCAGCCAGGCCCCGGCCCGGTACGCGGCGAGCGGGCCGCCGGCCCGCAGGAACCCGATCGTGTGGGCGGCGTGCGCGGCCCGCAGCGGCAGGCCCGCGACGGCGCCGAGCGGCCGGGACCAGATCTCGTCGGCGACCGCGTCGACCGCCTGCCGGGTGCGGTGGTGGTCCGGCATCTCGGCCACCCGGTGCTTGAACTCGGCGACGGCGCCGTGCACCTCGTGCAGCACCCGGTCGACCGGGGGCCGCCCGATCGGCTGCCAGCCGGAGCGCGGCGGGAGCAGCCCGGCCCAGGACGGGCCGGTGACCGGCGCGGGCAGCCCGAGCCCGGCGCCCGGCTCGTCCACCGACTCCAGCAGCTGCCCGGCGGAGACGGTCAGGTCGGCGGCCGCGTCGAGCCCGGCCAGCCGCACGGTGCGCACCGCGAGGACCGCGGACCCGCCGAGCGGCAGCCGCCCGAACACCGCCAGCACCCCGCCGTCCGGGCCCGGCACGGTCTGCAGCCGGACGGCCGCGGCCCGGTCGAAGCGCAGCAGCCGTCCGAGGAAGGCGGCCAGGTCGGCGCCCTCCCGCTGGTCGGCGAGGTCGAGTCGGGTCTGCACGGTCACCGGGGTTCAGCTCGTTTCGTCGGCGCGGGAAGTCCGTGGGAGGCCCGCGGGATGTCCGTGGGAGTCACCGGGGCCCGCGGGCACCGGGGCCCGCGGGGGCCGCGGGCCCGGTCAGGCGGCGCAGCCGGCCGGCTGCACGTCCATGAACCGGCTCAGGAACTCCCGCTCGACGGGGCTGATCCGGCGCGGCCGGCCCTCGGCGAGGTTGTAGGGGACGACCACGGTGGAGGCGGTGACGTACACCGTCTCGGTGCCGTCCTCGGCGACGTCCTTGATCTCGTAGGAGACGGTCAGCGAGGCGCCGCCGATCCGCGTCACCCAGGTCTCGATGGTGACCGGCTCGGGCCGGTGCACCAGCGGCCGCTTGTAGTCGATCTCGTGGCGGGCCACCACCGAGCCGCCCGCGAACTCCCCGGCCCCGGCCTCGGCGGCCTGGGTGAACATGAAGTCGATCCGGGCCTCCTCCAGGTAGCGCAGGAAGACCACGTTGTTCACGTGACCGAAGGCGTCCATGTCGGACCACCTCAGGGGGCAGGCGTAGATGTGGCGGGCCACGGTGTTCTCCTCAGACTTCTCCGTACCCGTAGGTACCTGTGGGGCAGCCTACGGGCCGCGGTCCGGCGGCCCGCCCGCGGGGGCGGGCCGCCGGACCGGTGCGGCACCCGGGTGTCAGTCGCGGGTCAGCTTCTTGTAGCTGGCGCGGTGCGGGCGGGCGGCGTCGGCGCCGAGGCGCTCGATCTTGTTCTTCTCGTAGGACTCGAAGTTGCCCTCGAACCAGAACCACTTGCTCTCGCCCTCGTAGGCGAGGATGTGGGTGGCCACCCGGTCCAGGAACCAGCGGTCGTGGGAGATGACCACGGCGCAGCCGGGGAACTCCAGCAGCGCGTTCTCCAGCGAGGACAGGGTCTCGACGTCGAGGTCGTTGGTCGGCTCGTCGAGGAGCAGCAGGTTGCCGCCCTGCTTGAGGGTCAGCGCCAGGTTGAGGCGGTTGCGCTCACCGCCGGAGAGCACCCCGGCCGGCTTCTGCTGGTCCGGGCCCTTGAAGCCGAACGCGGACACGTAGGCCCGGGACGGCATCTCGACCTGGCCGACGTTGATCCAGTCGAGGCCGTCGGAGACGACCTCCCACAGGGTCTTCTTCGGGTCGATGTTGGAGCGGGTCTGGTCGACGTAGCTGATCTTGACGGTCTCGCCGACCTTGACCGTGCCGCTGTCCGGGGTCTCCAGGTCCTGGAGCATCTTGAACAGGGTGGTCTTGCCCGCGCCGTTGGGGCCGATCACGCCGACGATGCCGTTGCGCGGCAGGGTGAAGCTGAGGCCGTCGATCAGGACCTTCTCGCCGAAGGCCTTCTGCAGGTTGTCGACCTCGATGACGACGCTGCCCAGGCGCGGGCCCGGCGGGATCTGGATCTCCTCGAAGTCCAGCTTCCGCATCTTGTCGGCCTCGGCCGCCATCTCCTCGTAGCGGGCGAGGCGGGCCTTGGACTTGGCCTGGCGGCCCTTGGCGTTGGAGCGGACCCACTCCAGCTCTTCCTTGAGCCGCTTGGCGCGCTTGGCGTCCTTCTGGCCCTCGACCTTGAGACGGGTCTGCTTGGTCTCCAGGTAGGTGGAGTAGTTGCCCTCGTACGGGTAGGCGCGGCCGCGGTCCAGTTCGAGGATCCACTCGGCGACGTTGTCCAGGAAGTACCGGTCGTGGGTGACGGCGACGACGGTGCCGGGGTACTTCTCCAGGTGCTGCTCCAGCCAGTTCACCGACTCGGCGTCCAGGTGGTTGGTGGGCTCGTCGAGCAGCAGCAGGTCGGGCTGCTCCAGCAGCAGCTTGCACAGCGCGACGCGGCGGCGCTCACCGCCGGACAGCTTGGTGACCGGCCAGTCGCCGGGCGGGCAGCCCAGCGCGTCCATGGCCTGCTCCAGCTGGACGTCGAGGTCCCAGGCGTTGGCGTGGTCCAGGTCCTCCTGGAGGGTGCCCATCTCGGCGAGCAGCTCGTCGGAGTAGTCGGTCGCCATCAGCTCGGCGATCTCGTTGAACCGGTCGAGCTTGCCCTTGATCTCCTTGACGCCGTCCTGGACGTTCTCCAGGACCGTCTTGGACTCGTCGAGCGGGGGCTCCTGCTGGAGCATGCCGACGGTGAAGCCCGGCGAGAGGAAGGCGTCGCCGTTGGAGGGCTGGTCGAGGCCCGCCATCATCCGCAGCACGGTCGACTTACCGGCGCCGTTGGGGCCGACGACGCCGATCTTCGCCCCGGGGAGGAAGCTGAGCGTCACGTCGTCAAGGATGACCTTGTCGCCGTGTGCCTTGCGCACCTTGCGCATGGTGTAGATGTATTCCGCCACGTTGAGATCGCTCCGGCGTCGTCGTGAGTAATCGGCTTGCAGCCTTCCATTGTGCCGTAAGGCCAGGACCGTCCCTAACGCCCTCCGGGCGGCCCCGTGCCCCGCGGCCCCGGGTCGCCGGCTGCGGGCGGGCCCGGTCAAGCGAACGGCCCCGCCTCCCTGTCCCGGGAGGCGGGGCCGTTCCGTCCCGCCCGGCGCAGCGGCCGGGCGGGAGGGTTCAGCTCGTCGTTCAGGAGGCGCGGCTGTGGCGGCCGCGGCGGCGCAGGCCGTAGACCGCGGCACCGCCCGCGACGACCAGCGCGCCGGCCATGGCGGCGGTCAGGCCGGTGCCCATGCCGCCACCGGTGGAGGCCAGCTCGGGGCCGGTCGGGCTGGCCGAGGGGGCCGGGGCGGAGGCGGAGGTCGACGGCGCCGGGGAGTGGGTGGCGCTGTCGGTCTTGCAGTTCAGCAGGCCGGTGAACTGCTTGGAGAAGCCCTCGGGGCCGGTGACGGTGAAGTCGTACTTCTCGTCCTCCTTGACCGGCAGGGTCACGGTCTGGGTGCCGCCCGGCTTGACCGCGTAGTCCTTGCCCGCGACCTTGAAGGCCGCGTCCTTGTCGCCCTTGTTGCCGAGGGTGACCACCAGGGCGCCCTTGGCGCAGTCGACCACGGCGTCGGCGGTCGGCACCGCGCCGAGGCCCCAGCTGATGCCCGCGGTGGCGGAGACCGGGACGGTGCCCTCGCCCGCCAGGATCAGGGTCTGGCTGGGCTTGCCGTCGATCTGGCCGACGAAGGCGCGGCCCACGGAGGAGGTCGCGGTGCCCTTGGCGGTGATGGTGGCGCTGCCCGCGGGAGCGTCCGCGGGCACCTTCGCGTAGATCTTGTCGCCGGACTTCACGTTCTTGACCTCGGCGCCCTTGTCGTCCACCAGGGAGACCTTGGCGTCGGTGCCCGACTTGCCGAGGGAGACGGTGACCGAGGCGGTGCCGCCGCCCGCGGTGACGGTGATCGGGGCCAGGGTCGTCCCGGACTTGCCGCCGACCGAGGCCGGGTCGAGGCTCAGCGTCGGCTTGGGCTCGCTGCCCGCGCCCTTCTCGTCGGCCTGGGCGATCAGCCACTTGGTGAACTCGACGGCCTCGGCGTCGGTCTGCGTGACCGCGATGCCCGGGTCCGAGAAGGACCAGATCGCGACCTGGGTGGCGGCCGCGGCGTCGGCCTTGGTCAGGCCCTTGACGCCGGAGGCGGCTATCAGCTTGTCGACGCCGACGGCCGGGTAGGAGTTCTTGAGGATCCAGAGGATCTTCGGGCCGGCTTCCGGCTTGTCCTTCAGGGAGCTGGAGCCCCAGCTGGTCTCCTGGTAGTCGGCCTTCCAGGAGGCGCCGTTGAGGAGGTCGATGCAGTAGACCGGCAGGAGCGGCTCGCTGTTGCCGATCCGGATGAAGAACGGCCCGGCCTCGGTGTCCTGCTGCTTGTTGGTCTTCGGATTGGTGTAGTGGACGATCTCCTTGTCGTCCGCACCCTTGACGATCCTCGCCGTCACGACCGAGCCGCCGTCGGCCGCAGCCGCCGCACCGGCCGCGAGCATGCCCGAGCCGACCGTCAGACCGGACGCGAGCATGACAGCAACGACGCGGGAGACAGCCCGCCCCTGCTTGTGGAACATGTGGGATCCCTTCGGGGCGGCGACATGCGATGCGCAACCCGCCCCCTGCAAAGCGGCACCCCCTGTGGCGCCGCTGCACGTGTGTGGACCAGACGCATCCTATTGACGCGACCCCGCCGCTCCAGGGCCGTAGCGAATCAGGACGATATCGTGGCTGTTCTGTTATCAAAGAGCTGGCTGTCCACGCGAGTTGATGTGTCGACATAAAGCCACGGGGCGCCACCGCGGCAATCAGGATTGCACTCACCGGCTCAAGAAGTGCCCCGTTTACGTCAGTTCAGAACCTCCTGCGCCACATCCGCACCTCCCTCCCCCACCGCCCCGCCGTCGGCTCCGTCCGCCGCCCCGGCCCGGCGCCGGGCCGCCACCGCCTCCACGATCCACTCCGGCACCGCCTCCTCCACCAGTCGCACCGCCCGCGGCCCGCCCCCCGCGGACGCCCGCCCGTCCGCCCACGAACCACCGCCCGGCGCCGCGCCGCCCGGCCCGGAACCAGCGCCCGGCGGGGCCGACTTGGCCTCCAGCCCGCGCCGGAACGCGGACGTCCCCCGGGCGAGGTCGTGGCCGACCGCGCGGGCGTCGATCTCCACCTCCACCCTCCGGCTCCCCTCCTGCTCCCACTCGCGGACCCGCAGCCGACCGCTCACCAGCAGCGGGTCCCCCTTGTTCACCGAACTGACCACGTTGACCGCGAGCCGCCGCCAGGCCACCACCGTCACCCAGGTCGTCTCGCCGTCCGCCCAGTCGCCGCGCTCCCGGTCGTAGCGCCGCTCCCGCGCGGCGAGCCGGAAGTTCGCCACCGACACCCCGCCGGGCGTCTCCCGGTACGTCACGCTCGACGCGGCGTTCCCGACCATCGTCACCAGGGCCTCGTCCATTGCGGCTCCTCCGTTCCCGGCCGTGCCGACCGGCGCTCTTTCCGCGGCGGAATCTCCGCCGCGGGAAGATCCTCCGCTTTCCGGGAAATCCGCACCAGACCCTTCCGCACCCCTGTGGAAAAACCCGGCCTGTGGAAAACCCCGATAACTCCCCCGAGTGAATTCGTGGCGTTTTCCGGTCCGAAATCGACCATTTCGATGCCGTGCCCACGACAACGACCCCCGGCCCCGCCCGCCTGAAAGGCCGTTCGGGCACCCCCGTCCACCACCCCTTGCGGTGGCCGCCCGCACACCCGGCGGCCACCCCCGGTCCACCCCGAAACCACGAACGGGTGGCCGTCGACTCGCCCCGTCCATGTCATCCGACCGGTGGAAACCCCTAAACGCGCCCCAACCGCGGGCCGCTCCGGGCGATTGCCCCCGCCGAATCCATAACGGGTGAGGTTGCAGCCCCGTAACGACTGCACAACGTCCCGCCCCGAGAGCCGGTAGACCGCTGCACTCCACGGCACTACCTGCGATTATCGGACCGCCCCGCGGAGGCCGACACACCCGGTCCGGTCTTCGAAGTCCAGGTGGCGGAACTGAACACCCGTATCCTGTCCCGGAACATCCCGTCCCGGCCCAGGCCCGGCAAGCGGGCCGACGTCAGCACCCCGGCCCCCATAGCTCAGCGGATAGAGCACCCGCCTTCTAAGCGGTAGGTCGCAGGTTCGAATCCTGCTGGGGGCGCCCACACGGCCCGACCGGCCCCGACGCCGCAGGGTGAGCACTCCCCCGCCGAACGCGACGGCTCCAGCCCGCCGCCCCGGCCGCCCGCTCCCCGCCCGGCCGTCCCGCCCCTCCCGTCAGCACCCTCCCGTCAGCGCCCTCCCTCGGCCCCCGTCGCGAGGTCCGCCAGGAACCCGTCGAGCAGTGCGCGTTGGCGCTGCGGCGGGAACTCCGCGGGGGCGAACAGCGCCTGCACCACCAGCCCGAGGACGAACGACTGCGCCTGCGCGGCCAGGTCGGCGGCCGGGCGGCCGGGCGGGAGTTCGCCGAGCTCCTGGGCCTGGGCGCAGAGTTCGGCCATCCGCCGCCGGGCCCGGCGGTAGCGCTCGGCGTGCCCGGCGGTGAGCTCGGCGTCGCCGAGGGCGGCGTCCCAGGAGCCGATCCAGGTCCGGTTGTCGGCGGCGGCCGCCGCGTCCAGCGGCAGGACGTCGAGCAGCGCGGCGCGCAGCGCGGGCAGGCCGCGGGCGGCGCCGGCGGCCGCGGTGGCGGGCCGGTGGCGTCCGACGGCCTGCCGGTCGAGGACCTCCAGCGCGTGGGCGACCAGGGCGCGCTTGCTGGGGAAGTAGTGGGTGAGCAGGCCGGTGGAGGCGCCGAGTTCGGCGGCCACCGCGCGCAGGGTCAGCCCGCCGAAACCACGGTCGGCGAGGACCCGCCCGACCGCCTCCGAGACGTCGCGGCGGCGGGCCTCGTGGTCGCCGCGTGCAGGGGGTGTCATGCGCGCTAGGGTACATACCAAACGTTTGTTACGTACGCTGTAGCCCGGAGGGGAAGCCGATGTACGCCATAGCGCTCGCCGAGGACGTCGAGTTGCGCCCGCTGGAACCGTGGCGGGCCGGGGAGTTCCTGGAGCACATGGACCGGGCCCGGGCCGGGATCGATCCGTGGATCCCGTGGGCCACCCGCAGCACCGACCTGGAATCCGCCCGGGCGACCCTGCAGAAGTTCGCCGACAAGCAGGCCGCCGACACCGGCCGGATATACGGGATGTGGCTGCGCGGAACGCTGGTCGGCGGCGTGATGTTCGTGCGGTTCGACGCCGCGGGCGGGGTCTGCGAGATCGGCGTGTGGACCGAGCCCGCCGCCCAGGGCCGCGGCCTGGTCTCCGCGGCCGTCCGCCACCTGCTGGACTACGCGCTGGTCGAGCGCGGCCTGTACCGCGCCGAGTGGTGGAACAGCACCGTCAACCTGCGCAGCCGGGCCGTCGCCCGGCGCCTGGGCATGACCCTGGACGGCACGCTGCGCGCCCACACCGAGCACCTGGGCGTCCGGCTCGACCTGGAGGTCTGGTCGATGCTGGCCCCGGAGTGGCGGGCCGCCCGCGAGGCCGGGGCCCCGGCCGGGAGTTGACGCGGGTCACCTGGCCCGCCCCGCCCCCGCGTGAAAGCCTGGGGTCACGCCCGCCGTCCCCGAGAGGCCCCGTCCCGTGCCCGCCACACCTTCCGCACCCGCCACGCCTTCCGCACCCGCCGTCCCCCCGCTCGACCGCCCGGGCCCCGGGGACGTCGAACTGCCCACCGACGCGGCGGGCCTGCGCTGCTGGGTGGGCCCGGAGCGGGTGGCGACGCTGCTGCTGGAGCGCCCGGAGCGGCGCAACGCGGTGACCGGCGCGATGTGGCGGGCGCTGCCGGGGGTGCTGGCGGCGCTGGCGGAGCGCCCGGACGTCCGGGTGCTGGTGCTGACGGGTGCGGGCGGCGCGTTCTCGGCGGGCGCGGACATCGCGGAGCTGGCCGGGGTGTACGCCGATCCGGCGTCCGCGGACGCGTACCACGCCGCGAACGTGGCGGCCGAGCAGGCGCTGGCGGCGTTCCCGCGGCCGACGCTGGCGGTGGTCCGCGGCGCCTGCGTGGGCGGCGGCTGCCAGTTGGCGCTGGCCTGCGACCTGCGGCTGGCCGCCGCGGACGCCCGGCTGGGCGTCACCCCGGCGAAGCTGGGCGTGGTGTACCCGGCGGTGCCGACGCTGCGGCTGGCCGCGCTGGTCGGTCCGGCCCGGGCCAAGTACCTGCTGTTCTCCGGCGAGTTGCTGCCCGCCGACCGGGCGGAGCGCTTCGGCCTGCTGGACGAGGTGCTGCCGCCCGCCGAACTGGACGCCCGGGCGCGGGAGTTCGCCGCCCTGCTGGCCCGCCGTTCGCCGCAGACGATCGGCGCGGCGAAGGCCGTGCTGTCCGTCGACCCGGCGGAGGCGGCGGAGGCCCTGGCGCCCTGGGAGCGCGCCTCCCGGACGGCACCGGACGTCCGGGAGGGCCTGGCCGCGTTCCTGGAGCGCCGCGAGCCCCGGTTCTGAGCCCGCCGCACCAGCCCGCCGCGCCAATCCGGCGGGCCAATCCGGCGGGCCCCCGCCTCAGCGGATCGGCGCCCCCGAGATCGCCCGGGCGATCACCAGCCGCTGGATCTCGCTGGTGCCCTCGAACACGGTGTAGATGGCGCTGTCGCGGTGCATCCGCTCGACCGGGTACTCGCGGGTGAAGCCGTTGCCGCCGAGGATCTGCATGGCCTGCGCGGTGACGAACCGGGCGGTCTCCCCGGCGTACAGCTTGGACATCGAGCCCTCGGCGCTGGTGAACGGCTTGTTGTTGACGGCCATCCAGGAGGCCCGCCAGACCAGCAGCCGGGCGGCGTCGATCCGGGTCCTCATGTCGGCGAGCTGGAAGGCGACGCCCTGGTTCTCGATGATCGGCCTGCCGAACTGGACGCGGGTCCCCGCGTAGTCGAGGGCGACCTCGTACGCGGCCCGGGCGATGCCGATGGCCTGGGCGCCGACGGCGGGGCGGGAGGCTTCGAAGGTGGCCATGGCCGCGTTCTTCCCGCCGCCCTTGGTGCCCTCGCGGGCGCGGGCGAGGCGGGCGTCGAGCTTCTCCTTGCCGCCGAGCAGGCAGTGGCCGGGGACGCGGACGCCGTCGAGGACGACCTCGGCGGTGTGCGAGGCGCGAATGCCGTGCTTCTTGAACTTCTGGCCCTGGCTGAGGCCCTTGGTGCCGGGCGGGACGACGAACGAGGCCTGGCCGCGGGAGCCGAGTTCGGGGTCGACGGTGGCGACCACCACGTGGACGTGCGCGATGCCGCCGTTGGTGGCCCAGGTCTTGGTGCCGTTGAGCACCCACTCGTCCTTGGCCTGGTCGTAGACGGCGCGGGTGCGCAGCGCGGAGACGTCGGAGCCGGCGTCGGGCTCGGAGGAGCAGAATGCGGCGACCTTGACGTCCTCGGGGGTGCCGAACATCTGCGGGGCCCAGGTGCCGATCTGCTCGTCGGTGCCGTTGGCGAGGACGGCGACGGCGGCCAGGGTGGTGCCGGTGATGGCGAGGCCGATGCCCGCGTCGCCCCAGAACAGCTCCTCCATGGCGATCGGGATGCCGACGCCGGACGGGTCGAAGAACTGCTGGGCGTAGAAGTCGAGGGAGTAGATGCCCAGCTTGGCGGCCTCCTGGATGATCGGCCAGGGGGTCTCCTCGCGCTCGTCCCACTCCGCGGCGGCGGGGCGGATCACGTCGGCGGCGAAGCCGTGCAGCCAGTCGCGGACGGCGGTCTGGTCCGGCCCGGGGTCGAGCGAGAAGGTGGTCATGTCGGCCTCCAGGAGACGGTCGTGCGGGCCGGAGGGTCCGCGCCACTGCGCTGTTACCTCCGGTAACATGGCGGCGAGTCTGCTACCGATAGGTAACCGGTGTCAACGCCCGACGAGCCGCCCACCCGCCCGCACCAGGAGCAGCGCATGACCACCGACCCCCGCACCGAGCCCCGCCGCGAACAACTGCTCAACGCCGCCGACCGGGTCGTCCAGCGCGAGGGCCCGAGCGCCAGCATGAACGCGATCGCCGCCGAGGCCGGCATCACCAAGCCCATCCTGTACCGGCACTTCGGCGACCGGAACGGCCTGATCGGCGCCCTGACCGAGCGCCACACCGCCGGGCTGCTGGCCGCCGTCCGGGCCGCCCTCAACGAGCCGCTGGAGCGCCGCGACCGGGTCGAGCACGTGCTGGACGTCTACCTGGCGGCGATCGAGTCCCGCCCGCAGGTGTACCGGCTGCTCACCCACCCCGAGCCCGGCGACCCCACCGGCGCGGGCAACGCGCTGGCGCCCGCGCTGCGGCAGATCGCCGAGGAGATCACCCGCGCCATCCAGCAACAGATCGACCTCGGCCGGGACGGCCCGCTGCTCTCCGAGACCTGGGGCCGCTCGATCACCGGCATGGTGCTGGCCGCCGGGGACTGGTGGCTGGAGACCCGCCCCTGCCCGCGCGCCCGGATGGTGCAGGCCCTCGCCGACCTGCTGTGGGGCCGCCTCTCCGCGGCCGCCGACCTGCCGCCGATGCTGGCCGCCCCGGAGGCCTGAACCCGCCCCCGGGGCCTGAACCCGCCCGGCTTCCCGCACCCCGGCGCAGGGGCACGGGAAGCCGGCCCCGCCTACTCCAGGCCGCGCCGCACGAGCAGCGGCCCGATCTCCGGCCCCCGCCCCAGCACGTCCCGCACGCACTCCAGCGCGTCCCGGCTCCCGCCCCGCGACAGCAGCCGCTCCCGGAACAGCTGCCCGCTCTCCCGCACGCCGAGCCCGTTGGAGCCGAACCACTGCGCCGTCTCCGCGTCCAGCACCTCGGACCAGATGTACGCGTAGTACCCGGCGCTGTACCCGTTCGAGAAGACGTGGTTGAAGTACCCGGTGCGGTACCGCGGCGGCACCGCCGCCACCGCGACGCCCGCCTCGGCGAGCGCCCGCGCCTCGAAGGCCTCCGCGTCCTCGACGACCGGGTCGCCGGGCCGCCGGGTGTGCCAGGCCCAGTCGAGCAGGGCCGCGGCCAGGTACTCGACGGTCCGGAAGCCCTGCCCGTAGTTCTCGGCGGCGAGCATCCGCCCGACCACGGCGGCGTCCAGCGGCTCCCCGGTGACGTGGTGGCGGGCGTAGTTGGCGAGCACCTCGGGCCGGGTCATCCACGTCTCGTTGACCTGGGACGGGAACTCGACGAAGTCGCGCGGCACCTCCGTCCCGGCGAACGAGGGGTACTGCACGTCCGAGAACAGCCCGTGCAGCGCGTGCCCGAACTCGTGGAACAGGGTGCGCACCTCGTCCCAGCCGAGCAGCGCCGCCTCGCCGGGCGCCGGGTGCGCGATGTTGAGGTTGTTGACGACCACCGGGCGGGTGCCCAGCAGCCGGGACTGGGAGACGAGTTCGTTCATCCAGGCGCCGCCGCGCTTGGACTCGCGGGCGTGGAAGTCGCCGATGAACAGGCCCAGTTCGGAGCCGTCCGCGTCGAACACCTCGAAGACCCGGGCGTCGGGGTGGTGCGCCGTCAGGTCGGGGCGTTCGGCGAAGGTCAGCCCGTAGGCGAGGTTGGCGGCGAAGAAGACGCCGTCGCGCAGCACCCGCTCCAGTTCGAAGTAGGGCCGCAGCGCCGCGGTGTCCACGTCGTAGCGCTCGGCGCGGACCTTCTCCGCGTAGAACGCCCAGTCGTGGGCGGCGAGTTCGTCGATCCCGTCGGCGGCCGCGGCGGCCGCCAGGTCGGCGGCCTCGCGCTCGGCGTTGGCGACGGCGGGGGCGACCAGGCGGCCGAGCATCGCGCTCACCGCCTCGACGGTGCCCGCGGTCTCGTCGGCGACCACGTACGAGGCGTGGGTGGGGTGGCCGAGCAGGGCGGCGCGTTCGGCGCGCAGCGCGGCCATCTTCGCGGCGAGCGGGCCGTTGGTGTCGAGGCCGCGGCGCAGCGAGGAGGCGAGCAGGCGCGCGCGCAGGTCGCGGTCGGTGAGGGAGGCGAGTTCGCTCTGCTGGGAGAAGTTCTTCAGGCTGAGCACCCAGCGGCCGCCCCGGCCGAGCGCGCGGGCGTTCTCCGCGGCGGCGGCGACCGCGCTGGCGGACAGGCCGTCGAGGGCCCCGGCGCTCTCCACCTCGACCGCCCCGGCCAGCGAGGCCTCGTGGGTGTTCCGGCGGAACGCGGCGGCGTCGGCGGCGAGTTCCGCGTTGATCTCGCGCAGCCGCTGCTGCCCGGCGGCGTCGAGGCGGGCACCGGCCCGGACGAAGGCGGTGTGCCGGCGTTCCAGCAGGCGCAGCGACTCGGCGTCCAGGCCGAGCCGGTGGCGGTCCCGGTGCAGGGCGTCGAGGCGGGCGAACAGCGCGGCGTCGAGGTGGATCGCGTCGGCGTGCGCGGCCAGCAGGGGGCTGATCTCGGCGTCGAGCGCCCGGACGCCGGGGGTGGTGGCGGAGGAGTCCTGGTTGAAGAAGACCGCCGAGACCCGGCGCAGCACCGCTCCCGAACGCTCCAGCGCCACCACGGTGTTGTCGAAGGTCGGCGGCTCGGGGTTCGCCGCGATCGCGGCGGTCTCGGCGAGCTGGTCGGCCATGCCCCGCTCGAAGGCGGGGCGGTAGTGCTCTTCCCGGATCTCGGCGAAGGGCGGGAGCTCGTACACCAGGGTGCTGGGCGAGAAGAAGGGATTGTCGCTCATGTCCGCGACCCTACGGGCCGCCGGGCCCTGGCGGAACACCGTCACGGCAAGCCGCCGCGGCGCCCTTCCGCTCGCGTCGCGGCGCCGCTTGTCACAGCCACCGGCTACCGTCGACAGGTCCTGCCCGCCGACCGGACACGTACCCGGAACAGCCCCGGGCGCCCACCCGGAACAGCCGCGGGCACGTCCCCGGAACAGCCCCGGGCACGTCCCCAGAACAGCCCCGAGAGGAGCCGCCGCCCGTGCGCTACGCCCTGGTGCCCGACCCGCACGGCCCCGGCGGCCGTCTGCAGCCGCTCGACGAGGAGGGTGCGCCGCTGGGCCCGCCCGAGCCCGCGCCGCGGCTGGCCGAGGCGGTGGCCGCGGTGGAGGCCGCGCACGCCCCGCGCTGGGTGTGGCCGACGGCGGACACCGCGTACGGCCCGCTGCTGGCCGCGCTGCCGGTGCGGTTGGCGCGCTGCCACGACCTGCGGTTGACGGAGGCGCTGCTGCTGGGCCGGGAGGGCCGGTTCGGGGCGCCGCGTTCGCTGGGCGCGGCCTGGTCGCGGCTGCGCGGGCTGCCGGTGCCGACCGACCTGCCGGAGGGCGCGCTGCCCGACGAGGACGGCCTGTTCGCCCCGGACCGGCTGCAGCTGCCGCCGGGCACCGACCAGTTGGAGGCCGTGGTCGCGGTGCACGCGGAGCAGTTGCGGCGGCTCGCGGCGGTTGCGGACGCGGCGGCCCGCGCCCGGTTCCGGCTGCTGGTGGCGGCCGAGTCGGCGGGCGCGCTGCTGGCCTGCGAGATGGCGCACGACGGGCTGCCCTGGCGCACGGACGTGCACGACGCCCTGCTGACCGAGCTGCTGGGCCCGCGCCCGGCGATCCCGGGCACGCAGCCGACGAAGCTCGCCGAGCTGGCGCTGGAGGTGCAGCGGGCGCTCGGCGCTCGCCCGTTCAACCTGGACTCGCACACCCAGGTGATCAAGGCGTTCGCGGACCGCGGCGTCCAGCTGTCCTCGACCCGCTCCTGGGAGCTGAAGTCGGTGGACCACCCGGCGGCGGCCCTGATGGTCCGCTACAAGGAGCTGTCCCGGCTGCACGCCGCGCACGGCTGGGCCTGGCAGGCGGCCTGGGCGCGCGGCGGCCGGTTCCGCCCGGAGTACGTGGTCGGCGGGGTGGTGACCGGCCGGTGGGCCTCGCGCGGCGGCGGCGCGCTGCAGATCCCGCGGACGATGCGCCGCGCGGTGGTGGCCGACCCGGGCTGGCTGCTGGTGGTGGCGGACGCGGCGCAGCTGGAGCCCCGGGTGCTGGCCGCCCTGTCCGGCGACGCCGGGCTGGCCCGGACGGCCGCCGGGGGCGACCTGTACGCGGCGCTCGCCGCGAGCGCCTTCCAGGGCGACCGGGAGAAGGCGAAGCTGGGCCTGCTGGGCGCGATGTACGGCCAGACCGGCGGCGGCATCGGCCCGCTGCTGAGCACGCTGCGCCGCCGCTACCCGGCCGCGATGGGGTACGTGGAGGCGGCGGCCCGCACCGGGGAGGACGGCGGGGTGGTCTCCTCCCGGCTGGGCCGGGTCTGCCCGCCGCCCTCCGCCGACTGGCTGGACCTGACGGAGGCGCCCGAGTCGGGCGAGGCGGGCGGCCGTTCGGCGCGCGCCCGCGGCCGCTTCACCCGCAACTTCGTGATCCAGGGCAGCGGCGCGGACTGGGCGCTGGCCCTGCTCGCGGCCCTGCGCCGCCGGCTGGCCGCGCTGAGCTCCGGCGGGGACCGCCCGCACCTGGTCTTCTTCCAGCACGACGAGGTGGTCGTGCACACCCCCGCCGACCTGGCCGACGCGGTGGCCGCCGCGGTCGCCGAGGCCGGTGCGGAGGCCGCCGCCCTGGTCTTCGGCGACACCCCGGTCCGCTTCCCGCTCACCACCGCCGTGGTCGACTGCTACGGCGACGCCAAGTGAGCGCCCCGGTCCCCGTCAGCCCGCCGCGCCGGGCCCGGGCCGGGTGACGAGCAGCAGCAGGGCGTCGTCGCCCAGTTCGCCGCCGGTGTGCGCCAGCAGGTCGGCGTAGAGGCCCGCGACGGCGGCGTCGAGGTGGGTGAGCGAGCGCCAGCCGTCGCGCACCAGCGGCCCGGCGCGTTCGGCGAGGGGGTAGAACTCGCCGTCGCGGGAGCCCCTGGCCTCGACGACGCCGTCGGTGCACAGCACCAGGACGTCCTGCGGGCCGAAGGGCACGGCGACGGGGCGGGGGCGGCCGGCGACGAGGTGTCCGAGGCCGAGCGGCACCCAGGGGTCGGGGAAGTCGACCACCTCGCCGGTCCCGTCGGCGTGCACCCGCAGCGGCGGGACGTGCCCGAGGTGCAGCAGGTCGACGCTGCCGGGTTCGCGGAAGGCGGCGAACATCGCGGTGGTGAACTCCCCTTCGGGGACGTTCCGGTGCACGCTGGCCTCGATCCGCCCGGCCACGGCGGGCAGCGACTCCTCGTCGTAGGCGGCCTCGCGGAACGCGCCGAGCACCACGGCGGCGGTCTGCACCGCCCCGAGCCCCTTGCCGCGGACGTCGCCGACCAGCAGCCGGGTGCCGTACGGGGTGTCGAGGACGGAGTACAGGTCGCCGCCGATCCGGCCGGCGTCCGCGGCGGAGACGTACCGGACGGCCAGCCGCAGCGGTCCGACCACGGGTTCGGGCTGGCGCAGCAGGGCGCGCTGGGCGGCCTCCGCGACCGAGCTGACGGCCGCGAAGGCCGCGGCCCGCCGCATCCGCAGTTCGGCGATGCCCGCGCTGAGCGCGGTGACCGCGACGTAGCTGACCATGGCGCCGTACAGGAAGCGGCTGTCGGCGAGGTTGCCGACCCGGTCGTGGCGGCTGAGGCCGAGCAGCGCGATCAGGCCGAGGAAGCAGACCGCGAGCAGTTCGCGCGGCCGCAGGGTGAGCGCGGCGACGGAGGGGACGACGACCATCAGCGGGGCGAGGTAGCGGTCCTGGCCGGAGAAGTAGTCGGCGAGGGAGACGACCACGATGGCGACCAGCGCGGGCGCGGCGCGGCGCAGCAGCGAGAGGTCCTGGAGGTCGGCCGCCAGCAGGGCGTTGCGCTGTCGGCTGGGCGGCACCCCGCCGGCCTCGCCGGCCGGTCCGCCACCGCCGCGTCGAAGGTGCACCTTCCGAACATATCGGACCCCGGGGCGCTCTGCTCCACCCGGGCGAAATTCCGGCATTCCGGGCCAATCGCCCTAAATTGTCATACCGTACGTTCACCACTGGTCCGCGGCGACGGAAGGCTCCCGGATGTCCGGTTACGGCACGACACCCCCGAGTTACGGCAACCCGAGCGGCCGCCCGAACGTGCCCCCGCCCCGCCGGGGCACCGCCGCACCCACCCGCCACTGGCTGAAGCTGCTGCTGACCGGCCTGGCCCTGTGGGCGGCCACCGTCGCGGTCACCTTCGCGACCTCCAACAGCAACCTGGTGCCGACGATCGTGCTGCTCGGCAGCTTCCTCGTCCCGGCCACCTTCACCGTCTGGGCGTACGAGCGGTTCGCCTCGGACCTCGGGCCGGGCCGGATCCTCGCCTGCTTCGGCGTCGGCGGGATCATCGGCGTGCTGGGCGCCTCGGTGCTGGAGACGTACCTGCTCTCGCCCTCGGTGTGGATGTACCTCGGGGTCGGCCTGATCGAGGAGGCGGTGAAGCTCCTCGCGCTGGTGCTGGTGGCCCGCAGCGTCCCGGTCCGCGGACTCAAGCACGGCCTGGTGCTGGGCGCCACGGTCGGCGCGGGCTTCGCCGCGTTCGAGAGCGCGGGCTACGCGTTCAACGCGGTGCTGACCGTCCACGGCCTGTCGCTGAAGAACCTGGTGGAGACCGAGGTGCTGCGCGGCCTGCTCGCCCCGGTCGGCCACATCCTGTGGACCGGCATCCTCGGCGGCGTGCTGTTCCGCGAGCGCCGCGGCACGCAGTTCCGCTTCACCGCCCCGGTGCTGCTCACCTACCTGGGCGTGTCGCTGCTGCACGCGCTGTGGGACAGCATGAACGGCATCGCGGTCTGGCTGGTGGTCCGCACCACCAGCACCGGCCTGCAGGAGCAGCTGTTCGCCAACGGCTACCTGCCGCACCCCACCCAGCAGCAGGTGCACCTGTACACCCTGTACGACGTCCTCGGCCTGGTGGTGGTCTCGCTGCTCGGCCTGCTCTGGCTGCGCCTGCTGGTCCGCCGCGAGGAGCGGGCGCCCGCCGCGACCTGAGCCGTTCGGACGAACGGACGGCGGGCGGCCCGGTGCGGGCCGCCCGCCGTTGCCGTTCCCGGTCCGGCGCGGACTACCCTCGGGGGCGGGTCGCGGGCCGTGCGCGCCGGAACCCGCCACCCTCTGGACGGAATACCCCCAGGGGGTATTGTGTTCATCAGACAGGAACACGGCACGACAAGCAGCGCCCGCGCGTTCGGAGGTCCCCATGTCCAGCACCGTCACCGTCACCTACACCGTCAGCGGCATGAGCTGCGGCCACTGCGAGAAGGCGATCAACGGCGAGGTCTCCGCCCTGCCCGGCGTCACCGCGGTCGCCGCCGACGCCGCGGCCGGCACCGTCACCGTCACCGCCGACCCCGCCCCCAGCGACGAGCAGGTCGCCGCCGCGGTCGACGAGGCGGGCTACGAACTGGTCGGCCGGGCCTCCTGACCCGCCCGCGGGGGCGGCCCGCGCCGCCCCCGCCCCCTCACTCCCGTACCGAGACTCCTGCACCGAGACTCCTGCACCGAGCGAAGCGGACGAGCTGATGAGCACCACCACCGACCCCGCGGCCGCCCCGCGCGACCGCGTCGAGCTGTCCATCGGCGGCATGACCTGCGCGTCCTGCGCCGCCCGGATCGAGAAGAAGCTCAACCGGATCGACGGCGTCGAGGCCAGCGTCAACTTCGCGACCGAGCGGGCCCGGGTGCATTTCGGCCCCGGCACCAGCGTCGCCGACCTGATCGCCACCGTGGAGCGGACCGGCTACACCGCCGAACTCCCGCCCCCGCCCGCCGAACCCGAGCCCGCGCGGGAACCCGCCCGGGAGCCCGACCCCCTGCGCGACCGGCTGCTGGTCAGCGCCGCGCTCAGCCTCCCCGTCGTCCTGCTCTCGATGGTCCCGGCCCTGCAGTCCGACGACTGGCAGTGGCTGGCGTTCGCCCTGACCGGCCCGGTCGTCGTGTACGGCGGCTGGCCGTTCCACCGGGCCGCCTGGACCAACGCCCGGCACGGCGCCGCCACCATGGACACCCTGGTCTCGCTCGGCACCCTGGCCGCCTTCGGCTGGTCGGTGTGGGCGCTGTTCCTCGGCGACGCGGGCATGCCCGGCATGCGGCACTCCTTCACCCTCACCGCCGACGGCACCGACGCCTCCTCCACCCTCTACCTGGAGACCGCGGCGGCCGTCACCACCCTGATCCTGCTCGGCCGCTGGCTGGAGGCCCGCGCCAAGCGCCGGGCCGGCGCCGCCCTGCACGCCCTGCTCGACCTCGGCGCCAAGGACGTGACGGTGCTGCGGGACGGCCGGGAGACCCGCGTTCCGGTGGGGCAGCTCGCGGTCGGTGACCGGTTCGTGGTGCGGCCCGGTGAGAAGGTCGCCACCGACGGCACCGTGGTCGAGGGC
>NZ_JNYE01000080.1 GCF_000717185.1 Kitasatospora phosalacinea
CCGCCCCCCCCCCCTCCCCCGCCGACCGGACGTCCGGGGCGTCCTGGTTGACTGCGGTGGGAGGTCAGGGTGGAGGCGTTGGTCGCGGCGTTCGCGCCGATCTGGGTGCTGACCGCGGTCGGCTGGCTGGCCGGGCGGACGGGGCTGCTGGGGGCGGACGCGGAGGCGGTGCTGGGGCGGTTCGTGTTCCACGTGGCGATGCCGGCCGCGCTGTTCACCGTGGTGGCGCGCACCGACCTGGCGTCCTTCGCCGACACCTGGGTACTGGCGTTCGTCGCCGGGACGGCGGTGGCCTCGCTGCTGGGCCTGCTGGCCGGGCGGGGCCGGGGGCGGGGCGCCGCGGAGCGGACGGTGGCGGTGATGGCGGCGGGCTACGTGAACTCCGGCAACCTCGGCATCCCGGTGGCCGCGCAGGTGCTCGGCGACGCCTCGTTCGTCGCGCCGGTGCTGCTGTTCCAGGTGCTGCTGGTCACACCGGTGGTGCTGGCCGTGCTGGACGCCACCACCGGAGCCGCCCGGCCCTCCCCCGCCGCGCGGCTGCGGCGGCTGGCCCGGCTGCCGCTGCGCAACCCGGTGATCCTGGGCGCGGGCCTGGGCGCGCTGTTCTCGGCGGCCGGGTGGCGGCTGCCGGGCCCGCTGGCGCACTCGGCGGAGCTGCTGGGCGCGGCGGCCGTCCCGGCCGCGCTGGTCACCCTGGGCCTGTCGCTGCACTCCCCGCCGGGCGCGGCGCCGCAGCGCCCGGCCCGCGGCGGGCTGGCGGTCGCGGTGCTGGTGAAGGCGTTCGGGCAGCCGCTGGCCGCGCTGGCCGTCGGCACGCTGCTGCTGCGCCTGCCGGGGCCGCAGCTGCGGGCGGCGGTGCTGCTGTCGGCGCTGCCGACGGCGCAGAACGTGTACGTGTACGCGCGGCTGTACGGGGCGGCGCCGGTGTTGGCGCGGTCGGCGGTGCTGGTGTCGACGGTGCTGTCGATGCTGACGCTGTCGGTCATCGCCTGGTCACTGGGCGGCGGTTGAGCCCGGCGGGCCGGACCGGGCCGCGGAGTGCGGCAGGTCACAGGCTTCGCCCCGGCGGGGGGCGCTCCCGTAGAGTTCGGCGGTACGGATGGGGCGATCGAGGAAGCATCGGCAGTGACGAACCAGCAGAGCGGCCCGGGCAGCGCCCCGGTCGAGGACGACACCGACTACGGCAAGGGCATCGACCCCGAACGCCTGGAGCTGTGCCTGGAGGTGCTCGCCGAGCTGGACGACATCCACGTCGACCACCCGGACGCGATCCGGGTCCGGCTGGCGGTCG
Source organism: Kitasatospora phosalacinea (assembly GCF_000717185.1). Classification (GTDB taxonomy): domain Bacteria; phylum Actinomycetota; class Actinomycetes; order Streptomycetales; family Streptomycetaceae; genus Kitasatospora; species Kitasatospora phosalacinea_A. Next base: position 1,292 of record NZ_JNYE01000080.1, read on the forward strand.
GCGGCCTCTTCCGCACCCTCAAGCAGCGCCGCCGCCAGGAGACCCGGGCCCGTAAGACCGCCAACGACCGCGCGGTGACGGCGAAGACCGCGACGGGCGCACCGGGCCGGATCGACGACGAGACGGCGGGCGCGTTCGGGCTGAGCACCGAGACCACCAGCGAGCTGGCGGGGATCCTGGAGCGTCCGCGCTCCTGCTACACCTGCAAGCAGCGGTACGTCGAGGTGGACGCCTTCTACCACCAGCTGTGCCGCGGCTGCGCGGCGCTGAACCGCTCGCGGCGGCACGCCCGGGCCGACCTGACCGGCAAGCGGGCGCTGCTGACCGGCGGCCGCGCCAAGATCGGCATGTACATCGCGCTGTGCCTGCTGCGCGACGGCGCGCACACCACGATCACCACCCGCTTCCCGAACGACGCGATCCGCCGCTTCACCGCGATGCCGGACAGCGCCGAGTGGATCCACCGCCTGAAGGTCGTCGGCATCGACCTGCGCGACCCGGCGCAGGTGATGGCGCTGGCGGACGAGGTCGCCGCGGACGGCCCGCTGGACATCCTGATCAACAACGCGGCGCAGACCGTGCGCCGCTCCCCCGAGGCGTACCGCGAGCTGGTCGCGGCCGAGAGCGCGCCGCTGCCCGCCGGGGTGCTGCCCGCCTCCACGGTGATCGGCCGGTTCGGTTCGGGCGCGGTGGACGTGCCCGCCCTGCCGGGGCAGAGCCGCGGCGAGCAGCCGTCGGTGAGCGCCGAGGAGGTCACCGCGCTGGCACTGGTGACGGGTTCGGCCTCGCCGGAGCGGATCGCGGCCGGTACGGCGATCGACGCGGGCGGCCTGGTGCCGGACCTGGCGGACACCAACAGCTGGGTGCAGACCGTCTCCGAGGTCGGCCCGATCGAGCTGCTGGAGGTGCAACTGTGCAACTCCACCGCCCCGTTCATCCTGATCTCGCAGCTGCGCCCGGCGCTGGCCGCGTCCTCGGCGCGCCGCAAGTACGTGGTCAACGTCTCGGCGATGGAGGGCGTCTTCGAGCGCGGCTACAAGGGGTCGGGCCACCCGCACACCAACATGGCCAAGGCCGCGCTGAACATGCTGACCCGCACCAGCGCGCAGGAGATGTTCGAGACCGACGGCATCCTGATGACCGCGGTGGACACCGGCTGGATCACCGACGAGCGCCCGCACCCGGAGAAGATGCGGCTGCACGAGGAGGGCTTCCACGCCCCGCTCGACCTGGTGGACGGCGCGGCCCGGGTCTACGACCCGATCGTCCGCGGCGAGTTGGGCGAGGACCTGTACGGTTGCTTCCTGAAGGACTACCAGAAGGGCAAGTGGTGACGGACGCTCAGGCCCCGTCGGGGACGCACCCGCTGCCGCCGCTGGTCGGCGCGGGCGTGATCGTGCCGACCGGGGACGGGCGGGTGCTGATCGGGCGGCGCACCACCGCCGGGGAGTCGCCGTCCTGGAGCCTGCCGGGCGGCAAGGTGGACCACCCCGGGGAGTCCTTCGAGGCGGCCGCCGCACGGGAGTTGGCCGAGGAGACCGGCATCGTGCTGCCCGCCGCGGAGATGCGGGTGCTGGCGGTGCTGCTCGACCACGAGCTGGGCCGCACCCGGGTGACGGCGGCGGTGCTGGCCCCGCCGAGCCTGGCCGAGGCACTGGTGACCGAACCCCACGCCTGCGCCGGCTGGGAGCGCGTCCCGGTGGACGCACTCCCCGAGCCGATGTTCTACCCGTCCGCACAGGTCCTGTCGGCCTGGCTGCCGAACTACCGGGCCCCCGGCGGCACCTGGCACTACCCGGCACCCCCGCACTCCTCCTGACGGCCCCTCAGGGCCTTCCCGGGCCGCTCCGGGTCGAACCCGGCGGTCGAACCCGACGGTCGAACCCGACGGTCGGCCGGACCTTTTGCCCGCACCTGAAGGTTCGTTGACAACCCATGGGGGTTCCGCGAAGATCCGGGTCCGGTAGTCCTGGCCTTCGGGGAGATGAGGTACGGCATGCACGGAGCAGTGGGTCTGCACGGTCGGGCGCGGGGGTGGAGGACGGTGGCGGTGCTCGCCGCCGTGGCCGCGGCGGCGCTGGGCGCACCCGGCCAGGCGGCGGCGACCGAGGAGGCGCCCCAGGTCGTCGCCCGCTGGAAGCTCGCCACCGCCGCCGGCACGCCGCAGGTCAGCCCCGGCGAAGGGCCCGGCGGAGTGGGGCTCCAGCTCGGCGGCGGGGCCGAGATCGACGGCGCCGAGCACCTGATCCCCGCTCCCGGCATCATGCGACTGGACGGCCTCGACGGCTACGCGGAGGCCACCGGCCTGCCGCTGCACACCGATCAGAGCTTCACCCTGGCCGGCTGGGCCAACCCCGTCGGCAACCCGGCCAGGGACATGACGGTCTTCTCCTTCGCCGGTGCCGACGACAGCGCGGTGACCGTCCGTTGGCACTACCTGTGGACCGACCCCGTTGCGGGCCCGGTCGGCGAGTGGCAGGCCGAACTGCGCGACACCGACGGCACCGGGAGCGTCACCACCCGGGTCAACCACTCCGACTGGCGCTCCGTCCTGGAGCACTGGACGCACCTCGCCGTCACCTACGACGCCGCCGAGAGCCGGTTCACGCTCTACGTCGACGGAAACCCGGAGCGCCAGGTCTGCGCGGACGACGCCACCGACTGCCGCGACTACGTCTCCACCTCCGCCACCGCCGCTCCGGCCTACGACGCCACCGGCGGCCTGCAGATCGGCCGGACCCGGTCCGACGGCGCGTGGACGGAGTACTTCGAGGGCGAGTTGGACGACATCTGGGTCTTCCAGGGCGCACTGAGCGAGGGGAGCATCATGGGACTCGCCGACTACAACATCGAGCGGGACACCTCGACGGTGCACTGACCGGCCGCGCGGCCGGGCGACTCCGGTCCGCCCGGCCGCCGCGCCCTACTTCCGCCCGGCGGCCCGGAGGCCGACCTCGGCCGGGGGGCGGGTCCCGGCGCGGCGCACCAGTAGGACGAAGGTCCGGGCGTAGGCGTCGCCCTCGGCGACCCGCGGCCAGTCCAGTGCGTCGAGCGCCGCGGACGCGGCGGCGTGCACCTCGCCGTGCACCCGGACCTCGGCCGTCCGGCGGCCCGCGCCGCCGCCGAAGCAGACCTGCACGCCGATGAGTTGGTCCCGTCCGAGGTCTCCGCCCAGGGCCGGGGCGAGGGCGGGCAGGACGGGGTTGCGGACGAGCCAGTCCTGGACGTCGTGGAAGCGCTTGCCGGTGCCCCAGCCGACCACGCCGCCGTGGATGGCGTGCCAGCCGGGCAGGCCGTCCGGGTCGGAGGGGTCCAGGTGGCCGGCGAACCGGCCGTTGTGGGCGACGAGTTCGATCAGCGCGGCGCCCGCGGTGGACGCCCACACCTCGACGCTGCGGCGCAGCGGATCCTCGTCCCCACCGCCGCCGAATCCGCCCCCGGTGCCGGTGAGTCGGTCCGGGACGGCGGTCTCCGGGCGGTCCCGGTCGGCCAGGAACAGCAGTTCCAGCCGGTGCGGGTCGTCCTCCCGCGGCTCGCCGAGCCGCACCGCCAACGCGCCGGGCCCGCGGACCTCTTCGCCCGCGACCCGCCACTGCTCCCCGTGCAGCGCGGACAGTTCGTCCGCCACCGCACCCAACACCGCCTGTGCGGAAGGCCGTTCCGCGCTCCTGCCGGGCGCGCCCGGACCGGTGCCGGACCGGCCGCGCCGCCATGATCCCCATGCCATGGCGCACACCGTAACGTCGTGCAGGTGCGCCCACAATGTGCCCGAGATGGATCGGCCAGGTGGTCGTTGTCGTCCGCTATGTGTATCGTCGCACTGCGCGATCAGGGACTTACCGCGGGCAGCAGCTGGGGGCGGCAATGGCTGTGGAACTACCATCGGGGCTCAACCACCTCATCGGCCTCCTCGGCGTGCGCTTCCCGGGGGCCAACGAGGACGAACTCAACCAACTGGCCGACCAGCTGGAGAAGTTCGCCGGGGCGCTGGACAGCGCCCAGATGACGGCGGACAAGGCGCTGGCCATGCTGCACGAGGTCTACCAGGGCGATTCGGCGGACCGGCTCTCCGAGCTGTGGAGCACCATCACCAAGTACTCCAAGAAGATCACCGAGATCTGCCACACGGTGGCCAAGGTGCTGCGCGCCGCGGCCGTGGTGGTCGAGCTGGCCAAGACCCAGTCCATCACCCAACTCTTCTCCATCCAGGCCCAGTTGGCGGCGGCCTCGTCCACCGGCCCGTGGAGCGCGGCGGCGGTGCTGCGGATGGGCCGCGAGATCATGAACCAGCTGCTGGAGGCGGCGGTCGGCAAGCTCGCCCAGGCCATCACCCGGCCGATCGAGGACATGATCGTGAAGGCCGCGGAGAAGGTCCTGCCCACCCCGGCCAACAACTCCAACGGCCAGGGCTTCTCCATCGACCTCGCCCAACTCGCCGAGTGCGCGGCCGGGTTGCGCCGCGACGCGGACGACATCGAGACGCACGGCACCAGCTTCAAGCGAATCGTGCAGAGCCTGAAGATGGGCGAATCCGGCGACAAGTTCGGCAAGTTGGTGATCGAGGCCGCCGAGAAGATCCTGCAGACCATCGCCGAGGACGTCCTCAAGCGGATCCTCGCCTCGTTCCGCGACACCGCCGGCAAGATGGACAAGCTCGCGGGCAACCTCAACGAGAACGAGGACAGCAACCGCACCGTCCTCAACAGCCTCACCTCCCTCGCCGCCAACCCGCTCAGCCCGAACGCGACGCCCAGCGGCGCGGCCTCCCCGCTGAACGGTCCGCGCATCGGCGGCGGCGACGCCGGGCTCGCCGCGTTCGCCTCGCTGATGCCCAAGCTCGGCCCGACCGGCTCCCGGACCGGTGGCGGCAGCGGCCGGGGCGGCACCAGCACCCTCGGCCTCAAGGACCCGGTGCTGCCCGGCAGTTCGCACGGCGGTTCGCACGGCGGCTCCGGATCGGGCTCGGGTTCGGGTTCGGGTTCGGGCTCGGGCTCCACGACCGGCCACGGCGGCGGCATCCCGGGCGGCGGCTTCTCCACCCGGCTCGCCGTACCGGGCAGCGGCTCCGGCAGCGCGAAGAGCAGCACCCGCCTGGAGACCCAGACGCCCACCGAGGGGGCCGCGGGCTCCGGTTCCGCGGGCGGCTCCTCGCCCTCCACCGCGACCAACTCGGTGAACCGCTCCGTCCCGCCCGGCATGATGGGCGGGATGGCCATGGGCCACGGCGGCTACGGCCCGGTCGGCGGCTCGGCCGCCCGCGGCGGCCAGCGCCGCGGCAGCGGCAACCGCGTCAGCACCGAGGACCCGAACGCCGCCGCCCACCCCGACGGCATCATCGCCGACGACTCCGCCGCCATGTACCCGGCCCTCCAGCTGGGCCGGGTCTCCCCCCACCGCCAGCCCGTCTCCGAGCACGACGACCGCTACGACGACGACTTCGAGCTCGACCTCGACAGCGTCGAGGAGATGGACGGCGTCAACGGCTTCGAAGCGGCGGAGTGACCCGACCGGCACCGTCCCGCCGCCCACCGCCGCCCGTCACTGCCCACCACTGCCCGTCCCGCCGCCCGCCGTTCCCTCACCGGACGGCCCCACTCTGTGAATTGACCGTGAACCGTAAACTTTTCGCCGTGCTGGTATGGACCACGAACGAAGCAGGTGGCTAGGGTCGTAACGGCTCGCGTTCGCGGCCGTTCGGACACCTGCGACGGGACGTGACCGTGGCCGAGACACTGCTGGCCTCCGAGTACGAGGCCGAGCGGCTGGACGCCACCGCCGCCTGGGTCACCCGCCACCGGCCGCCCGGCAGCGGCGCCCTGGCCGAACTCGGCGCCGGAGAGGGCGCGCTGACCGGACGCCTGCTGCGAGCCGGGTACACCGTGCACGCCGCCGAGCCGGACCCGACCCTGCGGGCCCGGCTCTGGGACAGGCTGCGCGGCCGGGCCCGGCTGCGGCTGAGCGGGGCCGACCTCGCCGCCCCGCCACCCGTGCGCCGCCGCTTCGGCGCGGTGCTGCTGATCGACACCCTGCACGCGGGCCAGGACCTGGAACTGCTGCACGCCCTCCCCACCGACCTGCTGTTCGTCGCCCTCCCCCCGTCCGCGCTCGACGGACGGCTGCGCCCGTGGCTCTCCACCCAGCAGGGCTGGCTGCTGGTCGAGGAGATCGACCTCGCCGCCCCACTGCCCGCACAGCACACCGTCGCCCCCGGCAGCCGCGGCGTCCTGCTACGCCGGGCCTACTGACCGGACCGACCGGCCCCGGCAGGCTCGGCGGGCTTGACGGACGCGGCGGACCCAGCGGCCCCGGCGGACCCGGCGGGCTCGGCGGGCTCGGCGGGCTCGGCAAACCCGACGGACCCGGCAGACCCAACGGACGTGGCAGGCCCGGCAGACCCGGCGGGCTCGGCAAACCAGACGACCCCGGCGAACCCAACGGACCCGGCAAACCCAACGGACGTGGCAGACCCGGCGGGCTCGACAAACCCGGCGGGCTCGGCGGCCCCGACAGACCCGGCGGCCCCGACGGGCCCGGCGGGCCGACCGGCCGGACGCGCGGAGAACCCGTCCCCGTACGGAATCCGCCCCCGTACGGAGCCAGGCCCGCACGGGGCCAGGGCCCCGGGGCTCAAGGCAGTCGCGCGAGCAGGTCGTCCATGGCCGCCTGCCCGGCTTCCAGCGCGGCCTGCAGCAGCGCCGGGTCGCGGGCCAGGCGTCCGACCTTCGGGGTGTCCGGGCCGGGGCGGACGGAGAGCACTGCGGGGCCGTCCGCGGGCGGGGCCAGGTCGTGGCGGCCGAGCAACTCCTCGTCGGCGCGCAGCCGTTCGGCCCGCGCCAGGTAGGAGTCGCGCAGCGCCGCCGGGTAGCGGCGCAGGACGGTCCGGGCGATCACCCGGGAGCCGCGCGAGGGGGCGAGCACCGCCGGGGCCGCCGCCGGGGCAGCTGTCGCCGGGGCCGCGACCGGGCCGCGCGAGCGCAGCACCAGCACGTGGGTGGCGCCCTGGGCGAGCGCGGTGCGGAACGGGACGGACTCGGCGAGCCCGGCGTCGTAGTAGCGGCTGCCGTCGAGTTCGACGGGCGGCCCGGCGAGCAGCGGGAGGGCGGCGCTGGCGCGCAGGGCCAGGCGCAGCCGGGCCGGGTCGGTGAGCAGCGGGTGGAGGTCGGTGGAGAGGCCGGTGCCGGTGTGGGTGGCGAGCGGGTGCAGGGTGGTGGGGTTGGCCAGGATCGCGTCGAAGTCCATCCGGGCGACGTGCGCGTAGAGGTGCTCGACCAGGTTGTGCAGGTCGACGACGGGACGGCCGCGCAGCGGGTTGCCGGGGCGGATCATCGCCCGGGCGTACTCGGCGTCGGCCCAGCCCGCGAGCTGTCCGGGGTCGCTGCTGAGCAGCCACGCCCCGGTCAGCGCCCCCGCGGAGGCGCCGTAGACGGCGTCGAACGCGCCGGTGAGCCCGGCCTCGTGGAGGGAGAGCGCCATGCCGCCGGAGATGATGCCGCGCATGCCGCCGCCCTCGACGGCGAGGGCGATCCGTCGGCCGTCGGTGCGCGCGCCGGGGCGGCTCGCGGTGCGCCGCCGTTCGGCGAGGGCGGCCAGGACGTCGTGCCGGGCCCGGCCGCCCGCGGCCTCGAAGTCCTGCTGGTCCACGCTTCTGCTCCCGCGCTCGTGCCTGCCGCCGTGCCCCGGGCGCCGCCGCCGGGTGCCGGGGCGGGCCGTCCGGAACGCCCAGAAGTGTCGCACACGAACCCGGTGCGCCGTCCGGCCCCTCCGCGCTCCGCCGCCGGGGCGTCCGCGGGCGCGCCCTGCCCGCGGTGCGCCTTTCGCCCTGTTATCTGTGGTCGATGCCCCTCCTCAACCGCGCGCCCCGGCTGCGCGCCGCCACCGCCGTCCTCGCCGCCACCGGCGCCGTCGCGGCGGCCACCCTGCTCCCCGCCGCGCGTTCCGCGTCCGCCGCGCCGGGGGACCTGGCGAGCGCGACGCTGGTGCAGCTCACCAACCAGGACGTCCCGGCGATCGGCCTGTCGGCGTACCGCGGCGCGTACGGCACCGCGAGCTCCAGCACGGTGCCCGACACCGACACGGCGGACTTCGCCGCGGACCCGGACGGGATGCTGTCCCGGATCAGCATCTCCACGAAGACCACGCGGACCGCCACCGACCCGGCCAAGTACTTCGCACAGGCCCAACTCACCAACCTGGTGGTGTGGTTCAACTCCACCGAGTTCATCCACTACGGCCCGGTCGAGGTCGGCTCGGTGGCCTCCCTGGACTCGTACGCGGAGTGCGTGCCGCCGCCGGTCGGCCCGTACGCACTGGCGTACAACCACACCGACGGCGACCAGGTGACCGTCCTCGGCCACCGGGTCGGCGTCGGCACCACCCGGCTCCCGATCACCGGCGCGGACCTCGGCCTGCCCGCCACCATCGGGCCCTCCACGCTGGACGTCACGGTGACCCAGCACGCCGACCCGGCCACGCAGGTCCCGCAGTACACCGCGGACGCCTGGCTGGACATCAGCGTCTCCGGCACCTTCAACAACCTTCAGGGCCAGCAGCTCTACACCGGCAAGGTCACCGACGCCCGCCTCGGCGAGGTCCACGTCACCTGCCCGAACACCAGCCCCAGCCCGTCCCCCAGCCCCAGCCCCAGTCCCAGCCCCAGTCCCAGCCCGACGGAGGAACCCAGCCCGCCCCCGACACCCACGCCGACCCCAACGCCGACCCCGACCCCGGCCCCGACGCCCACCAGCCCGGCCCCCGTCCCGCTGCCGGACACCGGCGCCGACGGCCGCAGCCTCGCCCTGGGCGCCGCCGCGCTGGGCCTGTGCGTGCTGGGCGCCGGAGCCCTGGTGCTCTCCCGCCGCCGTCGGCGCTGACCTTCCGCCATCCACCCCGTACCGTCATCCTCCGGAACGCTAACGTGACGGCATGTCCGTACTCGGAACGTCCTCCCACGCCGACACCGGTACCGCCGCCCTGCCCGAACCCGTCGCCCGAGCCGTCGAGTTGGCGGCCGGGGCGGGCTTCGACCAGTCCTGCCGACCGGAGCACGGACGGCTGCTGCAGGCCCTCGCCGCGGGCGCGGCCCCGGGCGGGCGGATCGGCGAGACCGGCACCGGCTACGGGGTCGGGCTGGGCTGGCTGCTGGCCGGGCGGCGCCCCGGCGTACGGGTGGTGAGCGTCGAGCGGGAGGCCGAACGCGTCGCCGCGGTACGGGAGTTGTTTGCCGACGTGCCCGACCTGGAGGTGGTGCACGGCGACTGGACGGCGATCCACCCGCACGGCCCGTTCGACCTGCTGGTGCTGGACGGCGGCGGCAACGGCAAGCAGACCGCGGCCGCCGACCCCGAACGCCTGCTCACCCCCGGCGGCACCCTGGTCGTCGACGACCTGACCCCGCTCACCGCCTGGCCGCCCACCTACCGGGGCGCCCCCGACACCGGCCGCACCGTCTGGTACGACCACCCGGCCCTGCTCACCACCGAGGTCCGCCTCGCCCCCGACCTCGCCACCCTGCTCGCCACCCGCCGCCCCTGACGGCCCGCCAACTGCCGCCCCTCAACGGCCCACCCCTCAACGGCCCGCGGCCTGCCGGACCGCCGCCTGCCGGACCGCCCCGCCGCGCGGTCAGGCGCCGCTCGGCCCGGGGGCGCAGGGGCCTTCGTACTCCCGGCCGTTCTCGACCCGGACGACAGGGTCGCCGACCAGCCCGGCGAGCAGGACGCGCAGGGACTTCTGGGCCCGCGGCTCCAGATCGGCGAGCAGGTGGTCCTCGATCGCCAGGACGTCCTCGCGCGCGGCGTCCAGGACGCGGCGGCCCAGCCCCAGCCCCGGCCTGGCCCCAACCTCCCTCACCCTGCCTTACGTCAACGCCATTGACGTTAAATGCGCCCAGGCGGTCTCATGGCGTCATCCGGGCCCCGCACTCTCCGCGCCGGGGCCCGGACACGCCCGTGCACCGCCGAAGGAGCCTCCGCCATGGCCGATCCCGTCCACGCCCTCCGGGACGCCCAGCCCACCCCCTTCTGGCTCGACGACCCCGGCCGGCCCGCGGCCCGGCCCGCCCTGACCGGCGACACCCGCTGCGACCTGCTGGTGGTCGGCGGCGGCTACGGCGGCCTGTGGACCGCGCTGCTCGCCAAGGAGCGCGACCCCGGGCGCGACGTCCTGCTGGTCGAGGCCCGCGAGAGCGGCTGGGCGGCCTCCGGGCGCAACGGCGGCTTCTGCGAGTCCAGCCTCACCCACGGCCTCGCCAACGGCCACCGGCGCTGGCCCGCCGAACTCGCCGCACTCGAACGGCTCGGCCGCGCCAACCTCGACGCGATGCAGGACGCCGTCCACCGCTACGGCATCGACTGCGACTGGCGGCGCAGCGGCTCCCTCGCCGTCGCCACCCGGCCCCACCAGGTCGGCGAGCTGCGGGAGTTCGCCGAGCTCGCCGCCCGCTACGGCAGCCACCACGACGTCCTCGACCGGGACGAGGTGCGCGCCCAGGTCGACTCCCCCACCTTCCTCGGCGGCCTGTGGGACCGCCACGGCGTCGCCATGGTCAACCCCGCCCGCCTCGCCTGGGGCCTCAAGCGGGCCTGCGAGGAGCTCGGCGTCCGGATCCACGAGCACACCCCCGCCACCGACCTCGCCGCCACCCCCACCGGCGTCGCCGTCCGCACCCCCTACGGCCGGATCACCGCCGGACGCGTCGCCCTCGCCACCAACGCCTTCCCGTCCCTGCTGCGCCGCCACCGCCCCTACACCGTGCCGGTCTACGACTACGCGCTGATGACCGAGCCGCTCAGCGCCGCCCAGCTGGCCGCGGTCGGCTGGCGGGGCCGCCAGGGCTGGGCCGACAGCGACAACCACTTCCACTACGTCCGGCTCTCCGCCGACGACCGGATCCTGTTCGGCGGCTACGACGTCGTCCACCGCTACCGCGGCCGGGTCAGCGCCGACCGCGACCAGCGCCCCGAGACCTTCGCCACCCTGGCCCGGCACTTCGCCCGCACCTTCCCGCAGTTGGAGGGCCTGCGCTTCACCCACGCCTGGGGCGGCGCCATCGACACCTGCACCCGGTTCTCCGCCTTCTTCGACCTCAGCCACGGCGGCCGGGTCGCCTACGCCGCGGGCTACACCGGCCTCGGCGTCGGCGCGACCCGCTTCGGCGCGGAGGTGGTCCTCGACCTCCTCGCGGGGGCCCGCACCGAACGCACCGCCCTGGAGCTGGTCCGCCGCAAGCCGCTGCCCTTCCCGCCCGAGCCGGTCCGCTCCCTCGGCATCGGCCTCACCCAGTGGTCCCTGCACCGCGCCGACGCCCGCGCCGGGCGGCGCAACCTCTGGCTCAGGGCCATGGACCGGCTCGGCCTGGGCTTCGACAGCTGACCCCGCCGAGGGACCCCGCCGAACGGCCCCGCCGAGCGGCCCCTCAGCCCGGGTACGGCGCCGCGGCGGCGGCGCGCAGGCGGTGGGCGGCGCCGGTGAGGATCGGGTCGCCGTGGCCGAAGCAGGCGGTGGCGGCGTCGAGTTCGGCGAGGCGGCGCAGGGAGGCGACGGCCTGCTCGTGGGAGCGGTTGAAGACGCCGACCATGGTGTGGCCCTGGACGTTGGCGACCGCGTCGCCGGTGAAGAGGACGCCGGGGCCGGGCAGGTACAGGGCGATGCTGCCGTCGGTGTGGCCGGGGACGCCGACCACGTGCGCGCCGCCGCCGAAGTCGAGGACGTCGCCGTCCGCCAGCTCCCGGTCGACCCGGGCGGGCGGGGCGGGCGGCAGGGCGGGCTTGTTCTCGTACAGGGCGCGCTCCCAGTCGGGGACGTCGTCGAACACCGGTGGGGCGTACGGGTGTTCGCCGCGGACGACCGGTGCCTCCAGCCGGTGGGCCAGCACCTCGACGCCCGGCCAGGCACCGATCGCGGCGGCCGCGCCCGCGTGGTCCTCGTGCCCGTGGGTGAGCACGACCCGGTCCAGGTCGCCCTCCCGCAGCCCGAGTCGGCCGATCGCCTCGGCGACGGCCCGCTCCGAGCCGCTGATGCCGGTGTCGACGAGGGTGAGCGAGTCCGCGTCCCGCCACAGGTAGGCGTGTCCGATCTCGAAGCGGAGCTGGAACAGCTGCGGTGACAGTTCGACGAGGCACATGCCCGGCTGAACGACCCGCCCCCGCGGCGGTACCGGCCGTTCACCCGGGGTCGCGGCGATGCCACCCGTTCGGCGGGCAGCACGCCGCGACCGTCCGCGGGCGGGTGGCGCGGGGTCAGCCGACCACGTCCCCGGGCGTCAGCCGATCACGTCCCGGGGTCAGCCGACCACGTCCCGGACGTCAGCCGATCACGTCCCCGGGCGCGGCCACCGACTCGGGCGAGAGCAGGTGGACGCGGCCGTCGCCGTCGTACGAGCCGAGGATCAGGAACTCGCTGGTGAACCCGGCGATCCGCTTGGCGCCGAGGTTGACCACCCCGATGACCAGGCGGTCCTTCAGTTCGTCGATGCGGTAGCCGGTGACCTGGGCACTGGTCTGCAGGACGCCGACCGGGCCGAAGTCGGCCTTGATCTTGTAGGCGGGCTTGCGCGCCTCGGGGAACTCGTCGACCTCCAGGATCCGGCCGACCCGGATGTCGGCGGAGAAGAAGTGGCCGGCGTCGGTCTGCGGCTTGGGATCGTTGCTGCTCATGCGCTGTGGTCTTCCTCGTCTGGTGCGCGGCCGACGGCGGCCGCAGTCACGGGAGTTCGAACGGCAGGTGGAGACCGTCGAGGGCCCGGGCACAGCGGCAGTCGCGGTGCTCGGGCAGCAGTTCCACCGCTGTGATCACGATCTCACGCAGGCGCTCGATGTTGCGGGCGAACACCGCGAAAACCTCTTCCTGGGCGACGCTCTCGGCCGCGTCGATGCCCGCGTCGACGTCGGTGACGAGTGCCAACGGGGTGTAGCAGAGCGCGAGTTCGCGGGCGAGGACGGCTTCCGGGTGGCCGGTCATGTTGACGATCGACCAGCCCGCGGCGGCGAACCACTGCGATTCGGCGCGGGTGGAGAAGCGCGGCCCCTCGACCACCACCATGGTGCCGCCGTCGTGCGCCTCGGTGCCGCGCGCCCGGGCCGCCGCCACGGCCGCCCGGCGGCCGTTCCCGCAGTAGGGGTCGGCGAACTGGACGTGCAGCGCGCCCTCGTCGAAGTAGCTCTGGACCCGGCCGCTGGTGCGGTCCACCAGCTGGTCGGGGACCACCAGCGCGCCGGGCGGCAGGTCGCGGCGGAGCGAGCCGACGGCGCACGGGGCGAGGACCTGCCGGACGCCGAGGGTGCGCAGCGCCCACAGGTTGGCGCGGTAGTTGATCCGGTGCGGGGGCAGGGCGTGGCCGCGGCCGTGCCGGGGCAGGAAGGCGACCTGCCGCCCGGCGACGGTGCCGACCGCGAGCAGGTCGGAGGGCGGGCCGTAGGGCGTGTCGACCTTCACCTCCCGGGCGCCGTGCAGGAGTTGGTAGAAGCCGCTGCCGCCGATCACCCCGATCGGGGCAGCCGGGTCCTCAGTCGGATCCTCGGTCGGGTGCCCGAACGGGTGCTGGTCCTCGGTGGTCACGGCTGGTCTGCCTTCCGGTCGTCGGCGGGGCCCCGGAGGGCGATCTCCGCGAGGGTGGTGATCCAGCGGAGGTCGCCGGTGGTCGGGGGCGCGCCGTCGCGGGCCACGCCGACGGCGTGCCAGCCCGCGGCGGTGGCGGCGGCGAGCTCGCCGGGCAGGTCGCTGAGGAAGAGGGTGCGCCCGGGCGGGACCCCGATGGCCCGGCCGATCGCCCGGTAGGAGCCGGGGTCGTGCTTGCCGCCCGCGCTGTCCAGGTCGAAGTAGCCGTCGAGCAGCGGGGTGAGGTCGCCGCGGCCGCTGTGCCGGAACCAGTCGCGCTGGGCGGGGCGGGCGCCGGAGGAGTAGACGTAGCGGGCGATCCCGGCGGCGGCCCAGGTCTCCAGCGCGCCGGGCACGTCCTCGTACACGTGCCCGGTGAGGGTGCCGTCGGCGTAGCCGTCGGCCCAGATCGCGGCCTGGACTGCCTTCAGCGCGGGCGACTTGACGTCGGCGTCGGTCCAGGCGGTGAGCGCGGCGACGGCGCCCGCCTCGGCCAGCGCGGGGTCGTCGGCGGCGGCGCGGACGAGGTCCAGCAGTTCGGCGGTGCGGGCCCGGCCGCGCCGGGCGGCGAACCAGCTCGCGTACCGGGCGCGGGCGTAGGGGAAGAGCACCTGCTGCACGTGGGAGGCCGAGCCGACGGTGCCCTCGATGTCGACGACGACGGCGTCGACCCGCAGCGCGGGGGCGTCCGCGCCGACCCGCAGCGCGGGGGCATCGGTCCGCGGGGCGGCCGCGTCGGTCCGCGGGGCGGCGCTCACCGGTCCGCCGCCAGCAGGGCGTCCAGGCGGGGGAAGCCCTGGGCGATCGGGTCGCCGGTGAAGTCGCCGACCCAGCCGTCCTCCTCCTCGAAGAAGCGGATGGCGCTGAACTCCGGGCGCGGGCCCATGTCGAACCAGTGCCGGGTGCCGGCGGGCACCGACAGCAGGTCGCCGGCCTCGCAGACCACGGCGAGCACCCGGCCGCCGGTGTGCAGGTAGAAGCAGCCGGTGCCGTGGGCGAAGAAGCGGACCTCGTTCTCGGCGTGCCGGTGCTCCTCCAGGAAGGTGCCGCGGGCCCCGGCGGCGCGCTCCGCCCACTCCGGGCCCTCCTCGGGGAGCAGTTGGGCGACGTCGACCAGCCGCAGCCCCTCCTCGGCGCAGAGCGCGTCGACCTCGGCGCGGTAGCGGGCGAGCAGTTCCTCGCCGGTGGTGGCGGCGGTGACGGTGCCGCGGACCGGCCAGTGCCGCAGCCGGACGCCGCAGGCGGTCAGGGCCGCGGTGATCTCGGCGTCGTCGCGGGTGCGCAGCAGGACGGTGTGCGGCGCGTCCTCGGGCATCACCTGGAGCAGGGTCACGGTCGGGTCCCCTCTTCCGGCTCTCGGGCCGGTCGGTCGGCGGCGGGCGGGTTGAGCACCAGCAACTGGCAGATCGCCTCCAGGCATTCGAGCCGGTTGCGGGCCTGGTCGAGGTCGTCGCCCCAGACGGTGACGCCGTGGTCGGTGATCAGCAGGGCGGGCGGGTGCCCGGGGGTGCGGGCGAGGTGGTCGGCGACGTCGGCGGCGATCCGGGCGACGTCGGGCCAGTTGGGGAGGACCGGGACGGCGGTGCGGGCGGGGTCGGCCAGCCCGAGGCCCTTGAGCAGTTCGAAGTCGGCGAGTTCCAGGGTGGTGGCGCGGTCGCGGGCGCCGACCCGGGCGGCGACGGCGGTGGCGTACGGGGCGTGCGCGTGGACGACCGCGCGGGCGTCGGTGGCCCGGTACACGGCGGTGTGGATCAGGGTCTCGGCGGAGGCCCGCGGGCCGGTCGGTGCGACCGGGCGCCCGGTGGCGAGGTCGACGGTGACGAGGTCCCGGGGGGTGAGGGCGCCCTTGTCGCGGCCGCTGGCGGTGATCAGGACCCGGCCGCCGGGGTCGGGCAGCAGGACGGAGAGGTTGCCCGCGGTGCCGGGCATCCAGCCGCGCCGGTACAGGGTGCCGGAGAGGACGGCGAGTTGTTCGGCGGCCCGGGCGGCGGTGGCGGCGGGGCGGACGGTGGCGTGCTCGGAGACGATGGCGGTGACGAGTTCGGCGGGGGTGACGTCGAAGGCGGGGTTGTGGACGCCCGCTCCGGCGGGTGCCGCGGCGACGCCCTGGAGGTGGGTGACCTCGTCCGGGGCGCGTTCCTCCACGACGATGCCGGTGCCGTCGGGCAGGGTGCGGTCCCAGGTGGAGTCGGAGGCGACCACGACGAACGGGATGCCGTGCCGGGCGGCGGCCACGGCCAGGCCGTAGGTGCCGATCTTGTTGGCGACGTCGCCGTTGGCGGCGATCCGGTCGGCGCCGACCAGCACGCAGTCGACCATCCCGCGGGACATCGCGGCGGCGGCCGCGGCGTCCACGCACAGCCGGTAGGGGATGCCCGCCTCGCCGAGTTCCCAGGCGGTGAGGCGGGCGCCCTGGAGCAGCGGCCGGGTCTCGTCGACCAGGACCTCCTCGATCCGGCCGCGGTCGGCGAGTTCGCGGACGGTGCCCAGGGCGGTGCCGACGGCGGCGGTGGCGAGGCGTCCGGTGTTGCAGTGGGTGAGGACCCGCAGCGGCCGGTCGGGGGTGAGCGCCTCGACCAGGTCGGCGGCGCGGGCGACGGCGGCCAGGTTGACGGCGACGTCCTCGTCGAGCATGGCGAGCGCCTCGGCGAGGACGGCGTCGGGGCCGTCCGGGAGGCGTGCCAGGGCGCGGCGGACGGCCCAGCCGAGGTTGACGGCGGTGGGCCGGGCCGCGGCCAGCCGGGCGGCGTCCGCGCGGACGGCGGGGGCGTCGAGCCCGGCGGCGGTGGTGTGCCGCCGGGCCGAGATGGCCACGCCGAACGCCCCGGCCAGGCCGATCGCGGGTGCGCCGCGGACGGCCAGCGCCCGGACGGCGTCGACGACCTGGTCCACGGTCTCCAGGCGCAGCAGCTCGCGGCGGTGCGGCAGGGCGCGCTGGTCGAGGGCGAGGACGGCGCCGTCGTCCCAGGTCAGTGACGGTTCGATGGCGGTGCTGGTCATGTGGTCTCCGGCGGTGTGGGGCTGACGTGGCGCCAGGTGTCTCCGGCGGTGCGCGGCCGGCGCGGCACCAGGTGTCTGCGGCGGTGCGCGGCCGGCGCGGCACCAGGTGTCTGCGGCGGTGCGGGGCCGGCGTGGTGCCGGGTGTCGTCAGGTGAAGCGGACGGTGACGCAGCGGCCGAGCCGGTTGGCGCGTTCGTGGACGACGCTGACCCCGGCGCCGTCGAGCAGCGCGGTGACGCCGTCGTCGCTGAAGGACTGCGACTGGAAGCCGTCCTCGCCGCGGAAGACCACGCCGCCGTGTCGGCTGGGGGCCTCCTCCAGGACGGCGATGCCGCAGGCCAGGTAGTAGGCGCGGCGCAGGTCGGTGGTCCACGGGCGGTCGTTGAAGACCGAGATGACGGCGAGGCCGCCGACCTCCCGCAGGCCCGCGATGGCCTTCTCCGGTTCGGCGAGGTTCCCGGCCAGGTTGAACGGCAGGAGTTGCAGCGGCCGTTCGCCCCGGACGGCGTGGAGCCACTCGGAGCAGTGCAGGATGTTGCCGACCACGGCCCCGGCGCGTTCCTGGAGGTCCTCGTCGGCGATCCGGCGGTTGAGCGCGTCGATGGCCCCGGTGCTGACGTCGACGCCCAGGTAGCGGATGTCGGCGGCGCGGGCCACCTCCAGGGCGCGGCCGTCGTAGCAGCCCAGTTCGACCAGGCTGTCGCAGCCGTGCCGGGCGGCGACGTCCAGGGCGGTCAGGCTCTCCATCTGGAGGAACGCCAGGACCTCGTCGGGGAAGTGGGCCGCCCTCATGATGGCCCCGGCGCCCCCTCCTCGGTAGAAGGACTCCGAATCGGCGGATGGCAAAGGATCGTCCTTTCAGCGGCGGAAGCGGTTGACGGCCGAGGGGTGTTCGGCCCGCAGCTCCCGGTCGCTGACGCCCGGCCCCTCGTGCGGGGCCCCGGCGAGGACGGGGACGGGAACGGGAACGGGTTCGGGTTCGGGCCGCGGCAGGGCGGCGCGGTCGTCGGGCCCCGCGGCGCGGATCTGCTTCACGGCCGGTCCCCGCGTGCGGTCAGGCGCACCCGCACCGGGCCCGCGGCCTGCAGGGTCATGGCGAGCCCGAGCGGGACGCGGGTGTCGACCGCCGTGAACCGGTGGCGCTGGAGCAGGGTGGCCAGGCCGACGACGCCCTCCAGCATCGAGAAGTACTGGCCGATGCAGGCGCGCGGCCCGCCGCCGAACGGGAACCAGGCGTAGCGCGGCCGGGCGGCCTCGGCCTCGGGGGTGAAGCGGTCCGGGTCGAAGGCGTCCGGGTCCTGCCAGTAGGCGGGGTGGCGGTGGGTCACGTACGGGCTGACGTAGACGTCGGCGCCGGCCGGGATCGCGTACCCGTCGATCTCGGCCCCGGCCACCGCCCGGCGGCCCATGACGGCGACCGAGGGGTAGAGCCGCATCGCCTCCTTGAACACCCGGGTGAGGTACGGGAGCCGGTCGAGGTCGGCGGCCGCGGCGGGGCGGCCGTCCAGGGCCAGGTCGACCTCGGCGCGGGCCCGTTCCTGGGCCTCGGGGTGGCGGGCGAGCAGGTGCAGGGCGAAGGTGAGCGCGGTCGCGGTGGTCTCGTGCCCGGCGAGCAGGAAGATCAGCACCTGGTCGCGGACGGCCTCCGGGCCGAGCCGGGAGCCGTCCTCGTCCCGGGCCCGGGTGAGCAGGGTGATCATGTCGCGGGCGTCCTGGTCGGCGTCGTCGAGGCGCCGGGCGATGATCCGGTCGCAGATCCGGTACAGCTCGGCCTGGGCGGCGGCGGTGCGCCGGTTGGCCGGGGTGGGCCAGCCGCGCGGGATCCGCACCGGGGCGACGGCGCGGCGCAGGACGCTGCTGCCGACGACCGGGAACTCGCGCCCGACGATCCCGGCCGCGGTGTCGATGTCCGCCCCGAACAGGATCCTGGCCACCGCCCGGAGGGTGAGGACGTCCATTTCGCGGGAGAGTTCGACGGTGCCGTCCGGGGCGGATTCCCAGCGTTTGGCGAGCTCGGCCGCCTCGTCGTGGACGATTCCCGCGTAGGCGTCCACCCGACTGCGGGTGAACAGCGGTTGAATCATTCTCCGCTGCCGGACGTATTCCGCGTCCTGACTGGTGAGGAGTCCGTTTCCGACGCTCTCCCGGATCTCCGTGTAGACGTTGTTCTCCTTGCGGAAATTCGCCGCGTCGGTGCCGAGCACCCGCTGCACGCCCTCCGCGGAGAACACCCCGTACAGGCTGGCCCGCAGCCCGGGCGGGCCGACGGCGAACCGGACCACGTCGCCGTGGGAGCGGTGGGCCCGCAGGTAGGTGCCGAGCGTGTCGTCGCGCAGGTCGCGCAGCGATCCGAGCAGCGGGTGGCCGTCGGCCAGAGGTGCCTGCTTGGTCATGGTTACGGATTCTGACCGCACCGGAGACGGTTCCGCCAGGGGGCCGCGAGATATTTCTGTTATCTCCGATCTGTCCGGGTGCAGTAGTCCTGGGTGCGCCCAGCCGGGAATCCGGAGCCTGGAACCGGGAGCCTGGAACCGGGAGTACCAGGTTCGGGAATTTCTGGATAGCCGGGTAATTCCGGGGGAGGGTGCGGACCAACGAGACGGAACGCCGAGGCAACCCGATCAGAGGTCATCTTGAAATCAACCGAGTGGTCCCCGCTGACGGCCTGCCAGCGGGACATCTGGGCGGCCCACGCGCTGGCTCCGGAGCGCCCGCAGTTCAACCTCTTCATGGCGTCCCGGCTGGACGGCCCGGTGGACGTGGAGCGGCTCACCGCGAGCGTGCTGGCCGCCGCCCGGCACCACGACGCCTTCGCGTTGCGCTTCACCGAGCGCGACGGCGTGCCGCTGCAGCGGGTGGTCGACGGGGAGCCGGCCGTCCGGGTGCTGGACTTCTCCGCCGAGGCGGACCCGCGGGCGCGCTGCGAGGCCTGGATCGCCGACTCCCAGGACCGGCCGGTCGCCCTCGGGGACGGGCCCGCGTACGAGTTGGCGCTGCTGCGCGAGGGCCCGGCGGCCGTCCACGTGTACGTGAAGGTCCACCACGTGCTGGCCGACGCCTGGGGGCTGAACCTGTTCCTGGAGCGGGTCCGGGCCGAGTACGCGGGCGAGCCGCAGCCCGCGGCGCCGTCCTTCCTGGCCGCCCTGGCGGACGAGGAGGCGTACCGCGGCTCCGCGCAGCACGCGGCGGACCGCGAGCACTTCCGGGCCGCGCTGGCCGGCGCCGCGCCGCCGCTGTTCGCCCGGCGCGCGCCCAGCGGGGCCCGGGACAGCGCCCGGCACTCGTTCGCGCTGCCCGCGGAGGCCGTGGAGCGGATCCGGGCCCGGGGCGAGTCGCCGTTCGCGTTCGTCGCGGCCGCGTTCGCCGCGTACCTGTCCCGGGTGCACCTGGTCGACGACGTGGTGCTGGGCGTGCCGCTGTTCAACCGCCGCGGCCAGGCGCAGCGCCGCACGGTGGGCCACTTCGCCAACACCCTCCCGCTGCCGGTGCGCGCCGCCGGCGAGCTGACGTACGCCGAGCTGGTCGCCGCCGTGCAGGCCGGTGCGCGCACCCTGCAGCGGGCCGAGCGGCTGCCGCTGGGCGAGGTGCTGGCCGACCTGCCCGCGCACGCCCCGCGGACGCTGTTCGACGTCACCGTCTCGTACGTGCAGGCGCCCCGGCCGCGCCCGCTGCCCGGCCTGCGCGAGGAGGTCACCGGCGGGACGCGCGCGCACGACCACGACGCGCTGGCCGTCGCGATCAGCGAACCCGCGGACGGCGGCGGGCTGCTGGTCTCGCTCGACCACGCGCTGGACGTCTTCGACGAGGACTTCCCCGTCGCGGCGCTGGCCCGGCACGTGCGCAACCTGGTGCTCAACGCCCTCGACGCGCCGGACCTCCCGCTCGCGGAGCTGGCCATGCTCGACCCGGCGGAGCGCGCCGACCTGCTGGAGGGGCCCAACCGCACGGCCGCCGACTACCCGGCCGACCGGACGCTGCACGGCCTGTTCGCGGAGCAGGCGGCCCGCACCCCCGACCGGGTCGCGCTGCTGCCCGACGGCGGCGGCGCACCGGTCGGCTACGCCGAGCTCGACGCCCGCGCCAACCGGCTGGCCCGGGCGCTGCGGGCCGACGGGATCGGCACCGGCGACCGGGTCGCGGTGCTGCAGCAGCGCGGCCCGGCGCTGCTGGTCGCCGTCCTGGCGGTGCTGAAGGCCGGCAGCGCGTACGTGCCGGTCGACCCCGGGTACCCGGCCGAGCGGATCCGCTTCCTGCTGGCGGACAGCGGCGCCAAGGTCGTGCTGACCGGCCCGGGCGCGCCCGAACTGCCGCCCGGCACCGCCGCGTCGGTGCGGCGCTCGGACGAGCCGGCGGACTTCCCCGCCGATCCGCTGCCCGCCGCCGCCGGGCCGGACGACCTGGCGTACGTCCTGTACACCTCCGGGTCCACCGGGCGGCCCAAGGGCGTCCTGGTCGAGCACCGCTCGGTGGTCAACCGGCTGCACTGGATGCAGCGGCGCTACCCGCTCGGCGAGGGCGACGTGCTGCTGCAGAAGACGCCCGCCTCCTTCGACGTCTCGGTCTGGGAGCTGTTCTGGTGGGGCCTCGCGGGCGCCCGGCTGGCCCTCCCGGCGCCCGGCGCGGAGAAGGACCCGCGGGCGCTGCTGGAGGCCGTCGCCCGGCAGCGGGTCAGCGTGCTGCACTTCGTG
Organism: Kitasatospora phosalacinea; assembly: GCF_000717185.1. Taxonomy (GTDB): domain Bacteria; phylum Actinomycetota; class Actinomycetes; order Streptomycetales; family Streptomycetaceae; genus Kitasatospora; species Kitasatospora phosalacinea_A. The sequence continues at coordinate 22,573 of NZ_JNYE01000080.1, forward strand.
CCGTCGATGTTCGGCCCGTTCCTGGAGCTGCTGGAGGGCAAGCCCGAGCTGCGCGAGGACGCCGCCCCGCTGCGGCTGGTGTTCTGCAGCGGCGAGGCGCTGCCCCCGGAGCAGGTCAACCGGTTCAACCGGCTGCTGGGCGGCCCGGGCGGCGCCCGGCTGGTCAACCTGTACGGGCCGACCGAGGCGACCGTCGACGTGTCCTTCCACGACTGCCCGGACGACCCGGCGCGGCCGGTGCGCCGGGTCCCGATCGGCCGGCCGATCGACAACCTGCGGCTGTACGTGCTGGACCGGCACGACAACCCGCAGCCGGTCGGCGCGCCGGGCGAGCTGTGCATCGGCGGGGTGGGCGTGGCCCGCGGCTACCTGGGGCGGCCGGAGCTGACCGCGGAGCGGTTCGGCACCGACCCGTTCACCGGCGGCGGCACTGACGGCAGCACGGACGGCGGCACCGGCGGCGGCACCGGCGGCGGCCCGGACGGCGACCGGCGGTTCTACCGCACCGGCGACCTGGCCCGGCGGCTCGCCGACGGCTCCCTGGAGTACCTGGGCCGGATCGACGGGCAGGTGAAGGTCCGCGGCAACCGGGTCGAGCTGGGCGAGGTCGAGCACCGGCTGGCCGAGCTGCCGGGGGTGCGCGGCGCGGTCGCGCTGGCCGTGGCGGGCCGCGACGGCGCGACCCGGCTGGTCGGCTGCTACCACGCCGAGGAGGAGCTCGACCCGGCCCTGATCCGTGCGCGACTCGCCGTGGAGCTGCCGGAGTTCATGGTCCCGTCGCGGTTCGTCCGGCTGGCCGGGATCCCGCTGACCCCCAACGGCAAGGCCGACCGGGCCGCCGTGCTGCGCGCACTGCCCCAGGACGGCGGCCGCACCGGGGACGGCTTCCGGGAGCCGCGCGACGCGACCGAGCGGACGCTGGCCGCGGTCTGGCAGCAGGTGCTCGGCACCGGGCCGGTCGGCGCGCACGACCACTGGTTCGCGCTCGGCGGCGACTCCATCCTGATGCTGCGGGTGCGCGCCGAGGCCGAGAAGCGCGGCCTGGAGCTGAGCCTCGCCGACCTGGCCCGCCACCCCGTCCTCGCCGACCTCGCCGACCTGGCCCGCACCCGCTCCGCGGCGCCCGCGCCCGCCCCGGCCCCCGCCCCGGAGCCGTTCGCGCTGGTCGCGGGCGTCGACCGGGCCCGGCTGCTCGGCGCCGGCGCGCTGGACGCCTTCCCCGCGACCCGCCTCCAGCTCGGCATGCTCTACCACAGCAGCGGCGAGGCCCGCTCGGCCGTCTACCACGACGTGTTCCACTACCGGCTCGCCACCGGCTGGGACGAGCGGGCGCTGCGCACCGCGCACGCCCGGCTGCTGGAGCGCCACCCCGTGCTGCGCTCCTCCTTCGCGCTCGGCGGGCACTCCGAGCCGCTGCAGGTGGTCCACCCCGCCGCCGAGGGCACCCTCTCGGTCGCCGACCTGCGCGGCCAGGACGAGGAGCAGGCGCAGCGGGCCGTCCTGGCGCACGTCGCCGAGCGCCGCTTCCACGCCTACGACCCGGAGCGGCCCGGCCTGCACCACCTGCGGGCGCACGTCCGCGACGGCTCGCTCGACCTGGTGCTGAGCTTCCACCACGCCGTCCTGGACGGCTGGAGCGTCGCCACCCTGGTCGCCGAGCTGCTCCAGGACTACCTGGCGCTGCGCGGCGCCGACCTGCCGCCCGTCCCGGACGGCGCGCCGCCCACCGCCGCCCTGCACGTGCGCGACGAGCGGGCGCTGCTGGCGGCGCCGGAGCACCGCGCGTACTGGCGGGAGCTGCTGGACGGCGCCGCACTCGTCCAGCTGGACTCCTTCGCGCCGTACGAGCCCCCGGGCGACGGCGAGGGCGTGGTGCGGCACCTGGAGCTGCCCGCGGCGCTGGACGAGCGGCTGCGCGCCTTCGCCCGCGAGCACGCCGTGCCGCTGCGGCTGGTGCTGTTCACCGCGCACTGCCTGGTGCTGCGCCTGCTCGCCCGCACCGGGGACGTCACCACCGGCCTGGTCACCCACGGCCGTCCCGAGGTCGCGGGCGCCGACCGCACCGCCGGGCTGTTCCTCAACACGATGCCGTTCCGGCTGCGCACCGGTGCGCCGACCCTGCTGGAGGAGGTGCGCGCGGTCGTCGCCCAGGAGCGCGACTCGCACCCGCACCGGGCCTACCCGATCAGCGCCGTCCAGGACGACCGCGGCGGCGCGCCGCTGCTGGACACCGCCTTCACCTACGTCCGGCTGCACACCCTGGAGCCGCTGCTGCGGCGCGCCGACCTCGGCCTGCTCGACCTGACCACGTACGAGGAGACCAACTTCGCGCTGCTGCTGAACGCCGTCACCGACCCGCGCGACGGGCGGACCAGGCTGCGGTTCAACTGCGCCGCCCGGGCGTTCACCGCCGTGCAGGCCGACCTGCTCGCCGACAGCTACCTGGCGGTCCTCCGCCGGATCGTCGAACACCCGTACGCCGCACCGGACTTCGACTTCCTGGCGCCGCCCGCCGAGCTGCCCGCCAACCCGGCCCCCGAACCGCCCGACGTGCTCGCCCGGTTCGCCGCCACCGTGGCGCGGCAGCCCGACGCCGAGGCCGTCGTGTTCGGCGGACTGCGCTGGAGCTACCGCGAACTCGACCGCGCCGTCGAGCAGGTGGCGCGCCGGCTGCGCGCGCTGGGCGTGCCGCGCGGCGCCGGGGTGGGCGTCGCGCTGGACCGCTCCCCCGAGATGATCGCGACCGTGCTCGGCATCCTGCGCTGCGGCGCGGCCGTCGTCCCGCTGGACGTCAGCTACCCGCCCGGGCGGATCGCCCGGATGATCGAGCGCGCCGAGCCGTTCCGGGTGGTCGCGCACGCGCAGCACGCGCACCTGGTGCCCGACCCGGAGCTGGTGCTGCCGATCGAGTCGGTGCCGCTGACCGAGCCGGTCGACGGCGCCGACGGGGCCTGGCCGTCCCCGGGCCTGGACGACCTGTGCCTGGTGCTGTTCACCTCCGGCTCCTCCGGCGAGCCCAAGGGCGTCGAGCTGCCGCACCGCCTGTGGGCGAACTACACGCAGTGGCAGCTGCGGGCCGAGACCGCCGCGCCCGGCGCCCGCACCCTGCAGTTCGCGCCGCTCAGCTTCGACGTCTCCTTCCAGGAGATCTTCTCCACCACCGCGGCGGGCGGCACCCTGCACCTGGTGTCCGACACCGACCGGCGCGACCCGGCGGTGCTGCTGCGGCTGATGGACGAGCAGCAGGTCGAGCGCTGGTTCATGCCGTTCGTGGCCCTCCAGGGCATCGCCGAGGCGTCCGAGCTGCTGGGCGTGCGGCCGCGCGCGCTGCGGGTGCTGATCTCCTCCGGCGAGCAGCTGCGCGTCACCGAGGAGCTGCGCCGGTTCTGCGCCGCCCGCCCCGGCACCCTGCTGGAGAACCAGTACGGGCCGACCGAGACGAACATCGCCAGCGCCCGGCTGCTCGACGGCGACCCGGCCCGCTGGCCCGCGCTGCCCTCGATCGGCACCGCCATCGACGGCGCCGAGATCCACGTCCTGGACGAGCGGCTGCGCCCGGTGCCCACCGGCGTCCAGGGCGAGCTGTACCTGGGCGGCGCCTGCCTGGCCCTCGGCTACCGGGGGCGGCCCGACCTGACCGAGGAGCGCTTCGTCCCGCACCCGACCCGGCCGGGGGCGCGGCTGTACCGCACCGGCGACGTCGGCCGGGTGCTGCCGGACGGGGACACCGTCTGGCTGGGCCGGGCCGACAACCAGGTGAAGGTCCGCGGCTTCCGGGTCGAGCCCGCCGAGGTGGAGATCGCGATCACCGCGGTGGCCGAGGACGTCCCGGGCCTGCGCGGCGCCGCCGTGGTGGCCCGCCGCCGCGGGGACGGCACCGACTCGGCGCTGGTCGGCTTCCTGGTCGGCACGGGCCGCCCGGAGGACCTGGAGGAGGTCCGCAAGCGGCTGCGCGCCGTCCTGCCCGACTACATGGTGCCCTCGCAGCTGTCCTGGCTGGAGCGGCTGCCGCTCACCCCCAGCGGCAAGCGCGACGACGCGGCGCTGCGCCGGATCGAGCCCGAGCGCGGCCCCGCCGCCGCGGGGACCCTCCCGCGGGACGGGTACGAGCGGGCGCTGGCCGACATCTTCGGCGAGCTGCTGGGCCGGCCCGGGTTCGGGGTGCACGACGACTTCTTCGAGCACGGCGGCACCTCGCTGACCGCGATGCGGCTGGTCGTCAACATCGAGAAGCGGTTCGGGGTGCACGTCCCGCTGACCGCCTTCGTCGCCGCGCCGACGGTGGCCCGGCTCGCGGAGCGGCTGCGCTCCACGGAGGCCGTCGCCGCCTTCGACCCGGTGGTGCCGATCCGCACCACCGGCGACCGGCCCCCGCTGTTCCTGGTCCACCCGCTCGGCGGCAACGTGCTCTGCTACGTCCGCCTGGCCCGGCACCTGCCCGCGGACCAGCCGCTGTACGCCCTGCAGGCGGGCGGCGCCGAGCCCGGCACCGAGCCGGTGGAGACGATGGAGGGGCTGGCCGCGAGCTACCTGGCGGCGCTCCGCCGGGTGCAGCCCGAGGGCCCGTACCACCTGGGCGGCTGGTCGTTCGGCGGCTTCGTGGCCTTCGAGATGGCCCGCCAACTGCACCGCGAGGCGCCGGAGCAGGTCGCCGAGGTGGTCGTGCTGGACTCGATCGCCCCGACCCCGGGCGACCGCCCCGACGTCGCCGAGCAGGCCATGATGGAGTGGTTCTTCTGGGAGCTGATCTGGGTCGACCGGGGCGGCAGCGCCCCCGTCGAGCGGATCCCCGCGGAGCTCGCCGACGACGAGGAGCGGCTCGACTTCATCGCCGCCCGCGCCGCCGAGGTCGGCATCGTCCCGGCGCACAGCGCCCGCACCACCGTCCGCCGGATGTTCGAGGTCTACAAGGCCAACTGGGCGTCGCTGCGCGACTACCAGCCCCCGCTCGACCCGGTCGACGTGACCCTGGTCAAGGCCACCGCGCCGCTCCCCGACGTGCTGCGCCCGATGCACGGCGCCGCCCGCACCCTGCACGACGCCCCCGCCAACGGCTGGGCCACCCTCACCGGCGGCCGGATCGACGTCGTCGACGTCGGGGGCGACCACCTGCTGCTCCTGGACGAGCCGTTCGTCCACGACGTCGGCGCGATCATCGCCGACGTCATGGCCGGGCGGCGCCGGGCGCAGCACGACCGGAGCCCCAGCCACGCCCACGAAGGGACAGCACAGTGACAACTCGCAGAGCCAGGAAGGCGATCGTGGTCGGCGCGGGCATCGGCGGCCTGACCGCCGCCGCCGCCCTGCGCCGGGTCGGCCTGGACGTGGAGGTCTACGAGCGGGCCCGCGAACTGCGCCCCGCGGGCAGCGCGATCTCCCTGATGACCAACGCCGTGCTCGCCCTGCGCACCCTCGACATCGACCTGCAGCTGGAGCAGCGGGCCGAGATCCTCGAGGAGCTGCACTTCCGCACCACCCGGGGCAAGTTGATCCGCACCCTGCGGTTCAAGGAGGTCTGCGCCCGGCTCGGCGCCCCCAGCTTCGGCATCACCCGCACCCTGCTGCAGCAGCTGCTGCTCAAGGAGATCGGCGACTGCCCGGTCCACCTCGGCGCGGCCGCCACCGGCTACGAACCGGACGGCGACGGCGTGAAGGTCACCTTCGCGGACGGGCGGCGGGCCCGCGGCGACGTGCTGATCGGCGCGGACGGCTTCCACTCGGCGGTCCGCCGCCAGCTGCTCGGCCCCGAGCAGCCGCGCGAGACCGGCTCGGTGTGCTGGGTGGCGACGCCCGCGTTCTCCCACCCCCGGATCACCAAGCAGTACGGCGCCCACTACTGGGGCCGCGGCAAGCGCTTCGGCATCGCCAACATCGGCGGCGGCGAGGTCTACTGGTGGGGCACCAAGAACATGCCCGCCGAGCGGGCCCGCGACTGGCGCGGCGACAAGGCCGAGATCGAACGGGCCTACGCCGGCTGGGCGGACGAGGTGCAGGCCGCCGTCCGCGCCACCCCGTTCGAGCAGATCACCGCCTTCCCGGCCCGCGACCGGGCGTTCAGCGAACGCTGGGGCGAGGGCCCGGTCACCCTGCTGGGCGACGCCGCCCACCCGATGATGACCAGCCTCGGCCAGGGCGCCTGCATGGCGGTCGAGGACGCGGTGGTGCTCGCCCACCACCTCGCCGCCGCCGCGGACCCGCAGCAGGGCCTGCGCGGCTACGAGCGGGAGCGGCTGCCCCGCACCCGGAGGATCGTCGAGGGGGCGCACGCGCTCAACCTGCTGGAGCAGAGCGAGCAGCCGCTGCGCGTCCTCGGCCGCGACCTGTTCTTCCGCTTCGCCCCGGCCTCGGTGATGGACAAGCAGAACGCCGAGTACCTGGACTTCCCCGCCGTCCGCGCCACCGCGCCGAGCACCTCCCGGGGGGCGGCGTGAACCGGCCCGCCGCCCCGGGCGGCTCGCGCCCGCTCAGCCCGCTGGAGCGCTGGTACTGGGTCTGCGACCAGATCTCCCCGCTCAACGTGATCGGCCACGTCCGGGTCGCCGGGCCGCTCACCGAGGAACTGCTCGCCCGGGCCCTGGACGCGCTCCAGCGGCGGCACCCGCTGCTGCGGGTCGCGATCCGGGCCGACCGGGCGGGCCGCCACCCGAGGTTCGTGCCCGCCCCGGGGCGGCCCGTGCCGCTGCGGGTGGAGCCGGTCGCCGCGCTCGGCGACGCCTGGGAGCGGCTGGTCGACGAGCAGGAGCTCGCCACCCCCGTCGACTGGCGCGAGGGGCCGCTGGTCCGGGCCGCGGTGCTCAGCGCCGGGGACGCCCACGACCTGGTGGTCACCATGCCGCACTGCGTCGCCGACGGCACCACCGTGCTGACCGTGCTCCAGCAGTGGATCGAACTGGCCGCCGAACTCCGGGCCGCCGGGCCGGGCGCCGGGATCGACCCCGGCGCCGAACGCGCCCTGCCCGCCCCCGAGTCGCTGCTGCCGCCCGCCTACCGCGGCTTCTCCGGGCTGCGCCGGGTGCTGGCCCAGCAGCTCGCCGACCAGGGCGCCGCCCGGAAGCTGAAGCCGCGCCGGATGGAGGCCGGGCGCCGCGTCCCGTTCGCGGAGCGCACCACCCGGCTGCTGCACCGCGAGCTCTCCGCCGACCAGCTCGCCGACCTGATCGCGGCCTGCCGCCGCGAGCGGACCACCGTGCACGGCGCGCTCGCCGCCGCGATGGTCGCCGCCGTCGCCGAGGACGCCGGCCTCCCCGCCGGACCGGTCATGATCGGCTCGCCGGTGAACTTCCGCGACCGGCTGGTGCCGCAGGTGACCGGCCGCGAGATCGGCACGTACGTCGCCTCGGTGCCGACCGTCGTCGACCACCGCCCCGGCGCCCCGCTGTGGGCGGCGGCCCGCACCATCAGCCGGGACGTCGCCCGGCGCCGCTCGCGCGGCGAGCAGCTGGCCGCGATCGCCGCGATGGGGCTGGTCTCGCCGAAGTCGGTGGAGAAGAGCGGCCGCTTCCTGCGGTTCATGGAGGAGAAGGGCCCGATGACCCTGTGCCTGTCCAACATCGGACGGCACGACTTCCCGGCCGCGATCGGGCCCTGGCAGCTGTCCCGGGCCGAGTTCGTCGCGGGCCTGTCGGTCAACGCCCTGTACTGCGGCACCGTCAACACCAGCCACGGACGGATGGCCTGGAACTTCACCCACGTCGCGGACGCCGTCACCGCGGAACGCGCCCGGCGGATCGCCGACGCGTCGCTGGACGCGGTCCTGTCCGCCGCGAAGTCCGCCTGAGACCGGAGGGAAGCACGTGTCGAAAGCAGCAGGGCCGCGCCCGCCCGGGGGCCGGGCCGTGGTCGTCACCGGAGCCTCCTCCGGCCTGGGCGAGGCCTGCGCCCGCCACCTGGCCCGGGTCGGCTTCCGGGTGTTCGCCGCCGTCCGCCGCCCCGAGGACGGGGAGCGGCTGCGCTCCCCCGGGATCACCCCGGTGATCCTCGACGTCACCGACGAGGCCTCGGTGCGCGCCGCCGTCCGGGAGGTCACCGAACTGACCGGCCCGGACGGCCTGTGGGGCCTGGTCAACAACGCGGGCATCGCCGTCACCGCGCCGCTGGAGTGCGTGCCCGCCGAGCTGATGCGCCGCCAGCTCGACACCAACGTCACCGGCCAGCTCCTGGTGATCCAGGGCTTCCTGCCGCTGGTCCGGGCGGGCGCGGGCCGGATCGTCAACGTCACCTCGGGCCTGGGCAACGTCGCCATCCCGTACCTGGGCGCGTACGCGGCCGCCCAGTTCGCCAAGGAGGCGCTCAGCGACGCGCTGCGCCGCGAGCTCGCCCCGCAGCGGATCCCCGTCTCGGTGGTCCAGCCCGGGGCCGTCATGACCCCGATCTGGGACAAGATGTCGGCCGACGGCAACCGGGCGCTGGCCGGGGTGCCCGAACCGGTGCGCGCGCTGTACCGCGACACCTTCCTGCGCTTCATGGCGCGCAACGAGTCCTCGGCCCGCGACAGCCGGATCACCCCCGACGACATCGCCCGCACCGTCTTCCGGGCCCTGGTCGCCAAGCGGCCCAGGACGCGCTACGGCGTCGGCCGGGACGCCACCGGCGGCCGGTTGCTGGCCCGGCTGCTGCCCGACCGGGCGATCGACCGGGTCTTCGGCGGCATCACCGCCCCCGTCGACTGAACCCCACCCCTGACCCTCGCAGAGAGGAACACCGGCATGACCGCCACCACCCCGCAGGAGCTCCAGGACCTGTTCGCCCGCAGCGTGCAGCTGCTGGCCGACGGCAAGATCGAGGAGTGGGTCGACCTGTTCGCCGAGGACGGCGTCCTCGAATTCCCGTACCCCGCCTGGGGGTTCCCGCCCCGGATGCAGGGCCGCGCCGAACTCCTGGCCCAGATGGGCCTGTTCGGCCAGCAGCTGGAGGTCGAGTTCTCCGCGCCCGAGTTCTACCCCACCGCCGGGGACGGACTCGTCATCGCCGCCTTCACCGGCGAGTGCACGCTGCGCGCCACCGGCGGCCGCTACCACCAGACCTACCTGTCGGTGGTCCGCTTCGACGCGCAGGGCCGGATCGCCCACTACCGCGACTTCTGGAACCCCTGGCTGGTCATGGAGGCCGCGGGCGGCGAACTCCCCTGGAAGCAGGCCCTGCAGGCCCTCGCCCAGGGCTGACCGCCCCCGGCCCCCGCCCCCACCGCACCCGCCCCGACCCGCCCCGACCCGCCCCGACCCGAGGACAGGCAGACGCATGACCGAGCAGCACCGCGCAGGCACCCCGGACCGGACGACGCCGAACGAGCCGATCGCCGTGGTCGGCGCGGCCTGCAGACTGCCCGGGGCGGGCGACCCCGCCGCCTTCTGGCACCTGCTGCGCAGCGGGACGGACGCGGTGGGGGAGGTGCCGCCGGGCCGCTGGGGCGACCGGGTGCCCGAGGAGGTCCGCCGCGGCGGGTTCCTCGACGGCGTCGACGGGTTCGACGCCGCCTTCTTCGGCGTCTCGCCCGGCGAGGCCCTCGGCATGGACCCGCAGCAGCGCCTGCTGCTCGAACTCGCCTGGGAGGCCCTGGAGGACGCCCGGATCCTGCCCGCCGACCTGGCCGGCAGCGCCACCGGCGTGTTCGTCGGCGCCATCTGGGACGACTACGCCCGCCTGCTGCACGAGTACGGCCCCGGCGCCCTCGACCAGTACAGCCTGACCGGGCGGCAGCGCGGCCTCATCGCCAACCGGGTCTCGTACGCGCTCGGGCTGCGCGGCCCCAGCGTCGTGCTGGACAGCGCCCAGTCCTCCTCGCTGGTCGCGGTGCACGCCGCCTGCGCGAGCCTGCGCGGCGGCGAGTCGTCGGTGGCCCTCGCGGGCGGCGTCAACCTCAACCTCCTCCCGGAGAGCGCCCTCGCCCTGGCCCGGCTGGGCGCGCTCTCGCCCGACGGCCGCTGCCAGGTCTTCGACGCCCGCGCCAACGGCACCGTGCGCGGCGAGGGCGGCGCCGTCCTCGTCCTCAAGCCGCTGTCCGCCGCGCTGGCCGCGGGCGACCCGGTGTACTGCGTGATCCGGGGCAGCGCCGTCAACAACGACGGCGCCACCGACGGCCTGACCACCCCCGCCGCCGAGACCCACAGCGCCGTGGTCCGGGCCGCCTGCCGCCGGGCCGGCGTCGACCCCGCCGCACTGCAGTACCTCGAACTGCACGGCACCGGCACCGCCGTCGGCGACCCGGTCGAGGCCCGCGCGATCGGCACCGTCACCGCCCCGGGCCGCCCCGCCGACCGGCCGCTGCGGGTCGGCTCGGTCAAGACCAACATCGGCCACCTGGAGGGCGCGGCGGGCATCGTCGGCCTGCTCAAGGTCGCCCTGAGCATCCGCCACCGCGAACTGCCGCCCAGCCTGCACTACGAGACGCCCAACCCGGCGATCGCGCTGGACGAGCTGCGGCTGCGCGTCCAGGACGGCCTCGGGCCCTGGCCGGCCGCGGACGCGCCACTGCTCGCCGGGGTCAGCTCGATCGGCGTGGGCGGCACCAACTGCCACGTCGTGCTGGGCGGTCCGCCCGCCGCCGCGGAGACCCCCGCCGCTCCCGCGCCCCCCGCTCCCGCCGAGCCGTCCGCGCCGCTGCCCTGGGTGCTGTCCGCCCGCACCGACGCCGCCCTGCGCGCCCAGGCCGCCCGGCTCGCCGACCACCTGGAGCAGGCGCCCGGCACCCGCCCGGCGGAGGTCGGCCTGGCCCTCGCCACCACCCGCACCGCCTTCGACCGGCGCGCCGCCGTCATCGGCACCGACCTGCCCGAACTCCTCGGCGGGCTGCGGGCGTTGGCCGACGGCACCCCGTCCGCGCACACCGTCACCGGCACCCGGGCGGACGGCGGGCTCGCCGTCCTGTTCGGCGGCGGCGGCAGCCAACGCCTCGGCATGGGGCGCGAACTGCACGCCGCCCACCCGGTGTTCGCGGCGGCCTTCGACGCCGCCTGCGATCTGATCGACCGCCGACTCGACGTCCCGGTACGGGAGTTGATCCACGCCGAGCCCGGCAGCCCCGAGGCCGCGCTGCTCGACCGCACCGACTACGCGCTGCCCGCCCTGATGGCCGTCGAGATCGCCCTCTACCGGCTCTACGAGAGCTGGGGCGTCGTCCCGGACTACGTCACCGGCCACTCCATGGGCGAACTGACCGCCGCCCACGTCGCGGGCGTCCTCTCCCTCGCCGACGTCTGCACCCTCGCCGTCGAACGCGCCCGGCTGCTCCAGTCCTGCGCGGGCGGCGCCATGGCCGCCGTCCAGGCGAGCGAGGAGGAGGTGCTCCGGCACCTCGGCGAGCACGCCGCCGCGCTGTCCGTCGCCGCCGTCAACTCCCCCGACGGGACGGTGGTCTCGGGCGACGAGGACGCCGTCCTCGCGGTCTGCGCCGACTGGCGCGCACGGGGCCGCAAGACCAAGCGGATCGCCGTCACCGTCGCCGCGCACTCCCCGCACATGGACCGCGTCCTGGACGAGTTCCGCCAGGTCGCCGCCGCCCTCGACTACGCCCCGCCGCGCATCCCGGTCGTCTCCAACGTCACCGGCCGCCCCGCCACCGACGAACTGGCCACCCCCGAGTACTGGGTCCGGCACGTCCGCGCCACCGTCCGCTTCGCCGACGGCGTCCGCGCCCTCGACGACGCGGGCGTCACCGCCTACCTCGAACTCTCCCCCGCCCCCGTCCTCACCCAGGCCGTCGCCGCCACCCTGGAGGAACGCGGCCGCCGCGCCCTCACCACCTCCGCCCTGCAGGCCGACCGCCCCGAGGCCCGCAGCGCCGTCACCGCACTCGCCCACCTCCACACCGCGGGCGCCACCTGGCACCCCGCCGCGCTCTTCCCCGCCGGCACCCGCCCCTGCGCCCTGCCCACCTACGCCTTCCAGCGCCGCCGCTACTGGCCCGACCCCGCCGGACGCACCCGCCAGGGCGCCCCCGGCCGCGACCTGACCACCCTGACCACCCTGACCACCCTGACCGCCCTGACCGACGGCACCACCGCAGGCCCGGACCCGGACGGGGCCACCGGCGCACTCCGGCAGCGCCTCGCGGGCCTGGACGGGGCGGCCCGCCGACGCCTGCTGCTCGACCTCGTCGACTCGGCCGCCGCCGCGGTCGTCCAACGGCCCGGCGCCGAACCCTTCGACACCGACGTGCCGTTCAAGGCGCTGGGCTTCGGCTCGCTGAGCGCGGTGGAACTGCGCAACCTCCTGAACGAGACCACCGGCCTGCAACTGCCCTCGTCCGTGGTGTTCGACCACCCCACGGTGGCGGCCCTCGCCGACCGCCTGCACACCGAACTCCTCGGCTCGACCGATGAGTTGACGCCCACCGCGCCGCAGGACCGCCCCGCCGCCGACGACGAGCCGATCGCGGTGATCGGCATCGGCTGCCGCTACCCGGGCGGCATCACCAGCCCCGAGGAGCTGTGGCAACTGGTCGCCGAGACCTCGTACGCCCGCCGCGGCGGCTTCCTGCACGACGCCGACCGCTTCGACGCCGAGTTCTTCGGCATCGCCCCGCGCGAGGCGCTCGCCGTCGACCCGCAGCAGCGCCTGCTGCTGGAGACCGCCTGGGAGGCCGTCGAACGCGCCGGGATCGACCCGACCTCGCTGCGCGGCAGCCGCACCGGCGTCTTGCAGCGTGGCGTCGGGCCGGATCGCCTACACCCTCGGCCTGGAGGGCCCCGCCGTCTCGGTCGACACCGCCTGCTCCTCCTCGCTGGTGGCCATGCACCTCGCCGCCCAGGCCCTGCGCCAGGGCGAGTGCACCCTCGCCCTCGCGGGCGGCGTCACCGTCATGTCCACCCCCGGCACCTTCATCGAGTTCAGCCGCCAACGCGGCCTCGCCGCCGACGGCCGCTGCAAGGCCTTCTCCGCCGACGCCGACGGCACCGGCTGGGCCGAAGGCGCCGGACTGCTCCTGCTCGAACGCCTCTCGGACGCCCGCGCCAACGGCCACCCCGTCCTCGCCCTCATCCGCGGATCGGCGATCAACCAGGACGGCGCCTCCAACGGCCTCACGGCCCCCAACGGCCCCGCCCAGCAACGCGTCATCCACCAGGCCCTCACCGCCTCGGGCCTCACCCCCGCCGACATCGACGCCGTCGAAGCCCACGGCACCCGGGCACAGCCAGGCCGCCGCGGGCGTCGCGGGCGCCATCAAGATGATCCTCGCCATGCAGCACGGCGTCCTCCCCCAGACCCTGCACGCCGACCGGCCCACCCCGCACGTCGACTGGACCGGCGGGCGGATCCGGCTGCTGTCCGAGGCCGCCCCGTGGGAGAAGACCGGCTCTCCGCGCCGCGCCGCCGTCTCCTCCTTCGGCATCAGCGGCACCAACGCCCACCTCATCCTCGAAGCACCCGAACCCGAACCCCAACCCCAGCCCCAGCCCGAGCCCCAGCCCGAACCCGCACCCGAGCCCGCCTCCGAAGCACCCGCCGACTCCGGCCGCCCCGTGGCCTGGCTGCTCTCCGCCGGTTCACCCGCCGCGCTGCGGGCGCAGGCCGGGCGGCTGCGCGCCCGGCTCGCCGAGGACGCGGCCGCCCCGGAGGACGTGGCGCACGCCCTGGCCACCACCCGGGCCGCGCTCGGCCACCGCGCGGCAGTGATCGGTACGGGCCGCGCGGAGTTGCTCGCGGGGCTCGACCGCCTGGCGGCGGGCGAAGGCGGGCCCGCCGTCCGCACCGGGGAGGTGCGGCGGCCGGGGAAGACCGCGTTCGTGTTCTCGGGCCAGGGGAGTCAGCGTCCGGGCATGGGCCGCGAGCTCTACGACACCCACCCCGTCTTCGCCCAAACCCTCGACGAGGTCTGCGCCGCATTCACCCCC
>NZ_JNYE01000081.1 GCF_000717185.1 Kitasatospora phosalacinea
GGGGGTGACAGGGGGTCAGGGGGCGGGCGGGGTGGCGAGGCGGAGGAGGGGTCCGGTGAGGGCGGGGGCGGAGAGGGTGGCGGTGAGGTCGCGCAGGAGGAGGGCGGCGGGGCCGTCGGGGCGTTCGTCGGCGAAGAACTCGCCTAGCAGGGAGGCGAGTTCGGGGTCGCGGGCGGCGGCGACGGTGAGGGCGGCGACGAGTTCCTGGACGAGGTGGAGCTGCAGGGTCTCGACCGGGACGGGCTTGTCGGTGAGCCAGTCCAGGGAGCTGATCTCGGCGTTGGCGATCCAGGCGCGGACGGTGCGGCGCAGGGTCGGGCTGGGGTCGGGGGCGCCGAGGTGCAGCAGGATCTGTTCCTGCGCGGCCCGCCGGACCTGGTCGATGACGGCGTCCGCGTCGGGGCTGGCGGCGACCGAGCCGCCGCGCAGCAGGGCGGTGAAGCCCGCCGCGTGGGACTGCACGAAGTCGAGGTAGCGGCCCATGACGCGGTGCAGGCGCTCGGAGAGCGGGCCCTCGCCGGGCTCCTCGAAGCGTCCGGCGAGTTCGTGTCCGGCCCGGCGCAGGGCCTCCTCGTACAGGGCCTGCTTGCCGGGGAAGTAGTGGTACACCAGCGGGCGGGAGGCGCCCGCGGCGGCGGCGATGTCGTCGATCGAGACGTCCTCGGGCGCGCGGTCCGAGAACAGCTGGAGCGCCACCGCGATGAGCTGTTCGCGGCGCTCGTCGACGCTCAGCCGCCGCCGGGGCGCGCGGGCGGTGGCGGGGGGCTGTTCCCCGGCGCGGGGGGCCGCGGACGGCGTGCGGGAGGCCATGCGGCCCACCCTAGTGCCGAGGGTGCGGGGACGGTGGTCAGGTGGTGGCGCGCAGTTCCAGGTAGCGGCGGTAGGCCTCGCGGCCGTCGGGGACGAACTCCCAGCTGTCGAGGCGTTCGGCGAGCTGTTCCTCGGTGAGCCAGTCGTACCAGGCGACCTCGGACTCCTGCGGGTGCACCGGCCCGTCCCACTCGGCCTCGTGGACGTCGGACCACCAGCTGTAGCGGTCGCCGTCGGTGTAGAGGAAGCGGAACAGCGGGCGGGTGCGGATGCCGGTGACGCCCAGCTCCTCCTCGGCCTCCCGGACGGCGGCCTCCGGGTAGCCCTCGCCCGCGCCGACCACGCCGCCGACGAAGCAGTCGTGGGCGCCGGGGGCGAACGCCTTGGTGTCGGTGCGGCGGTGGATGAAGATCCGGCCGCGCGGGTCGCGGACCAGGACGAAGACGCAGCGGTGGATCAGGCCGTCGCGGTAGACCTCGGAGCGGGGGGCGGTGCGCAGCACCCGGTCCTGTTCGTCGACCACGTCGAGGATCTCGTCGAGGTTGGTGGCGGGGCTGGTGGCGGGGTTCTCCATGGCGGCCATTGTGGCGTGCGGCGGCGCACCGCGGCGGCGTCGGGGCGGCGTCACCCGAAAGAGTTGGTATACGTAGTGGTTGGTCCGGGAATGAACCGGACGGACCGTCAGGAATCCTTCCGAGGAGCAGATTTGAAGAACCGCACCGTCGTCCTGTCCGTCGCTGCCGCCACGCTGGCCGCGCTCGCCACCGCGCTGCCCGCCGCGGCCGCGCCCGCCCCCGGGGCCAGGGCCGTCCGCTCCGGCCTGGACTGCACCACCTGGATCCACAACAACGACCCGCTGTACGGAGGCGTCGACTGCACCAACAACACCGGCGGCCCGATCACCTTCCACGCCGACATCGTCTGCGGCTGGGCGCCGGACGTCACGGGCAACTCGGTGACCGCCTGGCCGGGCCAGACCCAGGAGTCCTCCGGCCACTGCGCGATCTACTCCTCCGGCATCGGCCACATCGGGTGGACGGTGGAGTGACGGCCCGCAGTGTTTAGGGTGGCGGGGTGGAGATCCAACAGGTCCAGGGGTACGTGGCGGACGGGTTCGAGCCGGTCCGGGAGGCCTTCGCGGGCAACTTCCGGCAGTACGGGGAGCTCGGTGCGGCCTTCGCGCTGTACCTGGACGGGCGGCGGGTGGTCGACCTGTGGGGCGGCGACGCGCGCCCGGAGGTCGGTGCCCGGCCCGCCCCGGCGGTCGGCTGGGCGGAGGGGACGGCGCAGGTGCTGCGCTCCGTCACCAAGGGGCTGACCGCCTCCGTCGCCCTGCACCTCGCGCAGCGCGGGCTGCTCGACCTGGACGCGCCGGTGGCCTCGTACTGGCCGGAGTTCGCGCAGGCCGGGAAGGGCCGCGTCCCGGTGCGCTGGCTGCTCTCGCACCAGGCCGGGCTGCCCGCGCTGGACGTGCCGCTGCGGATCGAGGACGTGCTGGCCTGGGAGCCCGCGGCCGCGGCCGTGGCCGCCCAGGCCCCCGCCTGGGAGCCCGGCACCGCGCACGGGTACCACCCGCTGACCTTCGGCTGGCTGGTCGGCGAGGTGGTCCGGCGGGCCGGGGGCCGCAGCGTGGGGCGGTACTTCGCGGAGGAGATCGCCGCCCCGCTCGGCCTGGACCTGTGGATCGGCCTGCCCGCCACCGCGGCCGGACGGGTCGGCCGACTGGTCGACCTGCCCGCCCCGGAGGCCGCCCGGCTCGGGCCGGGCGGGATGCGGATGCGTCCCAAGCAGTCCGTGCTGGACGCCTACCGGGACCCGCGCTCGCTGACCGCCCGCTCGTTCGGCTCGGTGCGCAGCAGCGTCGACCTGAACGACCCGGCGGTGCAGGCCGTCGAGGTGCCCGGCGCGGGCGGGATCGGCACCGCCCGCTCGCTGGCCCGGTTCTACGCCGCGCTGATCGGCGCCGCCGACCGCACCGACGCGCCCGGCGGGCGGCTGCCCGCGCTGTTCGACCGCGGCACGCTGGCCGAGGCGGCCGGCCCCTCGGTGCAGGGGCCGGACCGGGTGCTGATCGTCAACACCGCCTTCGGCCAGGGCTTCTTCCGGCACGGCGGCACCTCGCCGATGGCCTCCCCGGCGAGCTTCGGCCACCCCGGCCGGGGCGGCTCGCTCGGCTTCGCCGACCCGGAGCTGGGCATCGGCTTCGGCTACGTCACCAACGGCATGCAGCCGGGCGTCACCGGGGACGTCCGCTCCCGGGCGCTGATCGCCGCCGTCCGGCAGTGCCTGGCGGCGCGCGGCTGAACCGGGCCGCGACGGGCCGCGACGGGCCGCGACCGGGCCGTGCCGGGAGCGGAGGGGGCGGAGGGGCGTCAGGCCTGGCCGGTCTCGAAGCGGCTGACCCGGCCGTCCGGGGCGACCGTGAAGCGCCAGGCGGTGCGCATCTCGCCCCAGGTGTCGTTGCGGTAGTCGGCGACCAGGGCGCGGCCGCCGGACTTCTCGGTCTGCACCTCGATGTGCCCGTGCGAGGAGAAGATCTCCCGGTCGACCCAGTCCGCCAGGTCGCGCTCGGAGCCGTCGTCGGACATCGTGGCGTCCTCGGTCAGGGCGGCGAAGAAGGCGTCCCGGTTGCCGGAGTTGACGGCGTCCAGCAGGCGGCGGACGGCCGGGTCGGAGAGCTTGTCGACGGCGATGGTCATGGCGGGTGGACTCCTCGGCGGGGTCGGACGGGCGCCGGGCGGGTGCCGGGCGCGGGCGTCGGACGGATCGGTGCTTCGACGGGACCACGGGCGGCCGCGGTCCGCCAGCCGCCGTGGGCCACCCGGAGCCCGTCCGGGCGCTGCGTGGCGGACCCGGCTCCCGGAGAACCGTGTGTTTTGATCCCGGAATGAGGGATTCGTGCACGGAAGGGAGCCCCTGATGGGACCGGCCGAACTGCTCGTCCTGACCTTTCCCGAGGCGACCGTCAGCGTCGAGGCGGCCACCGCCCTGGTCCGGCTGCGCACCGCGGCCGGGGTCCGGGTGATCGACTCGCTGGTGGTGCTCCGGGACGCCGAGGGCGATGCCACCTACGCGGAGCTCGCCGACCTGGAGCACCTGCGGGGCGTCGCGGGGCTGGACGGCGACGAGCTGCCGCTGATCGGGCCGGAGGACGCCCAGGAGGCCGCCGAACTGCTGGAGCCCGGCAGCACGGCGCTGATCGTGCTGATCGAGCACCTGTGGGCCGAGGAGGCGGCCGCGGCGCTGCGCGCGGCCGGCGGCCGGATCGCCTCCGGGGTGCGCATTCCGCCGGAGAACATCGAAGAGGCCGTCCGCGCCGCCGAGGCGCGCGTCGCGGCGGGAGAGTGAGGGCGGCGTGTTCCGACCGATGAGGCCGATCCGGCCGGTCCGGGTGGTCCGCCCGGTGGGGCGTCCGCTCGCCCGCGGGCTGCTGGTGGGCGGCGCCGCGT
Organism: Kitasatospora phosalacinea; assembly: GCF_000717185.1. Taxonomy (GTDB): domain Bacteria; phylum Actinomycetota; class Actinomycetes; order Streptomycetales; family Streptomycetaceae; genus Kitasatospora; species Kitasatospora phosalacinea_A. The sequence goes on from NZ_JNYE01000081.1 coordinate 4,260, forward strand.
ACGCGGCGGGCCGGGCCGGGGCCCGCCGGGCCGCCGCGGAGCAGGGCCAGGACCAGGCGATCGCCGAACTGCAGGCCGGGCAGCAGCAGGCCGCCCAGCAGCCGGTCTACGCCCCGCCGCCGGCCGCCCCGGCGCCGGTCCAGGCAGCTCCGGCCGCCGCGCCCGCCGCGGGCGGCGAGGACGTGGCGAGCAAGTTGACGCAGCTGGCGCAGCTGGTGCAGCAGGGGCTGCTCACCCCGGAGGAGTTCGCGGCGGCGAAGGCCAGGCTGCTGTCCTGAGGGGCGGGCGGCAGGAGGAGCGGGACGGCCCGTCGGGGCCGGTCGTCACCACAGTTGGTCCCACCACCAGGCGATCTCGGGGTAGGGCGGCGGGGTGAGCCGGCCGTCGGCGGGCCGTTCGGCGCGTGCGGCGGCCGGGAGGCTGCCGGGGGTGCGATCGGTGTAGCGGGCGGAGGTGAAGCCCCACTCCAGGTTGCCGCTCACCAGGTTGGACAACTGCGTGATGTAGCGCTGCAGTTCGGCCCCGGCGCGGCGGGAGGTGCGGTCGGCGAGGCGGAGGAACAGGCACATGGTGCGGTCGTGCAGGGCGGCGGCCTCCAGCAGCGCCTGCTCCTGGGAGCAGCCCAGGTGGCGCTGGAGCGCGTCCACGATGTTGCTCTCCAGGGCGCCGTGGCCGTCCTCGCGGCGGAAGGAGTAGACGTCGGCCGCGACCAGCACCAGGAACTTGGCGGCCTCGGTGAGCGCGTGCACCCGGGGGGAGTCCAGCTGGGACTGCGGGATGGCGGTGCGCTCGCAGACCTCGATGAGCTCGATGCAGGAGCGGCTGCCGCGGTCCAGCGGGCCGATCGTCAGGTACTCGGAGAGCGTCATCGACCGGCGTTCGGCGCGGTAGGCGACGATGGTGGCGGCGCCCATGAAGGACTCCAGCTGGCTGTCCGCCCAGCGCTTGACGGAGAGCGCGGGAGCCCAGGCGCGGGCCCGGCTGAACACGTCGCGGACGGAGGCGACGTAGCGGTCGGCCTCACCCGGGTGCGAGTTCGAAGAATTGATAACAGCGAGTAGCGTGGCTGCTATGGTGAGTACACGGGCGGGGTCCCGGCTGAGTCGGCCGGTGTCCCACTCGTCGTCCAGGGTGAGCATGCTGCAGAGCCACTGAGAGGCGAGCTCCAGCCCCGTGGTGCCCTCGGCGTCCCGGGCGATCCGGCAGACGAACTCGTGCGCGCCGATGGCCAGTAGGCGGCTGCGGCGTTCGACGTCCTCGGCGAACCCCATGGCGTCGAGCCAGAGTTCGGTGCTCTTGCCGACGGCCTCGTGATCCGGGTGCAGGCTGGACGGAATGGGGCAGAAGAGTCGGGGTATTGCAGCCAACGTGTCTCCAGAGCAGCCTGTTGCCGGTGCGGCGCGAATCCAAGAGGCGCGGACTCGGGCGATGGTCTTCCCCCGCGAAGATCCACTACACCCTTGTGGCTCGAAAGTTATCCGATCGGATCATCAGATGCCATGGCTCGTAAGGCATTTGCCCCGGGCAACGGTGTCTAACCCTGCGTCAGGCGCCCCTGCCTGCGCGAACGCCGCCCGCCCGGCCCGTCGCGGCGCTAAGGTCGGGAACGGAGTGCCGGACGGTGAGGCGGAGGGACGGGCGTGGCCGAGGAGCAGAACGGGCCGCAGGATCGGGCGGTCGGGGAAGGGCTGTGGGAGCGCGAGCAGGAACTGCGCTCCGCGCACCAGGCGGTGGACAAACTCTGCCGCGACTACGCCGCGGGCGGCCTGAGGATCGGCGAACTGCTGGTCTTCTTCGGCGCTCCGGGCATCGGCAAGACCTCCGTCCTGGAGCAGCTCCGCCGGATCGCCGGAGCCCGCCAGGACTCCACCGTGCTGTTCGCCCGCGGTAGCGAGCGCCAGCGCAAGGAGCCGTTCCGGGTGCTGCGGCAACTGCTGCTCCCGGTGCTCGGCGGCCTCGACGAGGACGAGCGCGAGGCGGTGTTCGGCAGCTGGCAGAACATCGTCGCCCCGGTCGTCGGCCTGGCCCCGCCGTCCGACGAGGTCGAACGCCCCGACCCGCAGAGCGTCCGCGACGGACTCGACTTCGTCATCACCCAACTCGCGCCCAGGCGCGCCCCCTTGGTGGTGATCGTCGACGACCTGCACGCCGTCGACCAGGAGTCGCTGACCTGGCTGGCGTCCTTCGCGCTGCGGGCCCGCGAACTGCCCGTGCTGCTGGTCTTCGCCTACCGCGACGAGTTCGAGGACGAGGCCCGCCCGCTCGCCGCGCAGATCCAGGAACGGGCCGCCCGCACCCACGAGTTGCTGCCGCTCAACCCGGTGTCGGTGGCCGCCATCGTGCAGGGCGAGTTCGCCGAGGCCGACGACGGCTTCTGCCGCCAGGTCTGGGCGGTCACCGCCGGGCGCCCCTACGACACCGTCGCGCTGCTGCGCGAGGTCCGCGACCAGAACCTCGAACCGGTCGAGGAGAACTCGCCCCGGCTGCGCGACCTGGCGGCCGCCGCCCGCGGCGAGGGGCGCGACTACTGGCTCGACAAGCTCGGCACCAACGTCCTGCGGTTCGCCTGGGCCGCGGCCCTGCTGGGCACCGAGATCAAGGAGGACGTGGCCGCCGCCATCTCCGGCCAGGGCCCGGTGCAGGCCGCCGAGTCCATCCAGGTGCTGCGCCGCAAGCGGGTCCTCACCAGCCAGCCCGACGGCAGGCTGGAGTTCGTCCACCCGCTGATCGCCACCTCGATCTACCAGTCGATCCCGCCCGCGGCCCGCACCGGCATGCACGGCCAGGCCGCCACCGTGATCGAGAACAGCGGCGGCTCGCTGATCGAGGCCGCCCGCCACCTGCTGGAGACCCACCCCGGCGAGGGCGACGACGTCATGGTGCGCAAACTGCGCCGCGCCGCCGCCGAGAACCACGCGATCGGCGCGCCCGAGGCCGCCCGCCGCTGTCTGGAGCGCGCCCTGAACGAGCCGCCGGACGAGGACGACTACGCCGCCGAGGTGCTGTACGAACTCGCCTGCGCCAGCCTGCTCACCGACCCCGAGGCCACCGCCAACCAGCTGCGCCGCGCCATCGACACGGAGGACGGCCTCAGCCCCGACCTGCGGGTCGAGGCGGTGTTCCGGCTCTCCGAGGTGATCGCCCACGGCGGCGACCTGGACGGGGCCGCCGCGCTCTGCCTGGACGAGTCCGAACACGCCCCCGAGGGCCCCGGCCGGCTCCGGCTGCTGGTCGCCCACCTGCTGTACACCGCCCTGCAGCGCGACGAGGAGGACGGGCCCGGGCGGGCCGCACGCGTCCGCCGGCTCGTCGCCGAGGTCGACCCGGAGAGCGAGGCCGCCCGGCCCGTCCGCGCCCTCTACGCCTGGGACCTCACCCTCCAGGGCGGCAGCACCGCGGAGGCGCTGCGGGCCGCCGAGGACGCCCTGGTGGACGGCAGGCTGCCCGGCAGCCTCGGCTGGACCAACACCACCTGGAACTTCGAACTGCCCGCGCTGCTCGGCCTGTGCTTCGCCTACAACGACGAACTCGCCCGCGCCGAGAAGCTGTTCAGCTCCGCCATCCTGGAGTTCGAGATCGCCGGGTGGAGCGGCGGCCACCGCGGCTTCGCCTACTTCCTGATGGGCTACGCCCGGCTGCGCCGCGGATTCCTGCCGGAGGCCGAGGACTTCCTGCGCCGCGGCCTGCGGATCGCCGACCGGATGGGCGCCGACCTGCCGCTGACCTGGAACCTGGTCGGCGCGCTGATCGACACCCTGCTGGCCCGCGGCCGCGACCACGAGGCCTGGGAGACCGCGGTCAAGTACCGCTTCCTGCCGCCCTACCACCAGACCGCGCTGCTGCTGCCCGACGTGGCCACCATCTACGGCAAGCTGCTGATCTCGCGCGGCGAGCACGCGATGGCCGTCGAGGTGCTGGTGGAGACCGGCACCCGGCTGGACCGGCGCGGCTGGCGCTCCACCGTGCACGCCCCGTGGGCCGGGTACCTGGCGGTCGCGATGGCCCACCAGGACGTGGCGGCCGCCCGCAAGATCGGCGAGGACGCGGTGGAGCGGGCGCAGGAGTCCGGCTCGCCGTCGGCGATCGGCACCGCGCTGCGGCTGGCCGCCGAGGTCTGGGAGGGCGCGCACGCCGTCGAACTGCTCCAGGAGGCGGTCGGCCTGCTCGGCCGCTCCCCGGCGAGCTACGAGCACGCGCACGCCCTGGTCGACCTGGGCGCCGCGCTGGTGGGGGTCGGCCGCAGCCTGGAGGCCGCGGAGCACCTCTACCAGGGCATGGACCTGGCCAAGCACTGCGGCGCCGACGGGCTGGAGGCGCGGGCCCGCGAGGTGCTCTCCTCGGCCGGGCTGCAGCCCAACCGCCCGGCGGCCCCCGCCAAGGACAGCCTCAACCCGAACGAGCTCGCGGTCGCCCGGCTCGCGGCCCGGGCGCTGCCGCCGCAGCGGATCGCCGAGGAGCTGCGGCTCCCGCTGGGGCTCGTCAAGCAGCGCCTGGCGGCGGTCCACCGCAAGCTCGGCGCCGGCGCGGAGGGGCTCGCGGACGCGCTCGGATTGCTCCTCGACGACCCCGGGCAGGCTGACTGACGGCACGGCCGATCCGGTCGGCGCGCGGGGCGGGTCTCCGGCCCGCGCGCCGGGTCGGGCTACGCTGACCGGGCAGGAAGATCACCAACCGAGGAGCAGCCCCATGACCGCGCCGGCCGAGCCCACCGAGGTGCACCGGGCACCGTACGACCACTCCGGCGCCGGAATGGGGCTGGAGCGCTGGACGCTGCGGGCCGGGCCGGTCGAGGCGACGGTGGTCACCCTGGGCGCCGCGCTGCACACCCTCACCGCGCCGGACCGCTCCGGCACTCCCGCCCAACTGCTGCTCACCAGCGAGGACGTGGCCGCACTGCTCGGCCCGGCCAAGCACTACGGGGTCACCGTCGGGCGGTACGCCAACCGGATCGCGGGCAGCCGGATCACCGTCGACGGCGAGGACCACCAGCTGCTGCCCACCGGCAACGGCGTGACCCTGCACGGCGGCCCGGACTCGTTCGCGCACCGGGTGTGGGAGGCCGAGGAGGTCCCCGGCGGGGTGCGGATGCACCTGCACTCGCCGGACGGCGACCAGGGCTTCCCGGGCGCGCTGGACGTCTGGGTCGACTTCACCCTCACCGGCTCCGACCTGGTCATCTCCTACCGGGCGGTGACCAGCAGGCCGACGGTGCTCAACCTGACCAACCACGCCTACTTCAACCTGGCCGGGGAGGGCAGCGGCGACGTGCTCGGCCACCTGCTGACCGTCGACGCGGACGCGTACACCCCGGTCGACGAGCGGCAGATCCCGTACGGCCCGTACGAGCCGGTGGCGGGCACCCCGTTCGACTTCACCACCGCCCGGCCGATCGGCGAGCAGATCCACGACGGGCACCCGCAGCTGAAACTTTCACGCGGCTACGACCACAACTGGGTGCTGCGCGAGCGGCCCGCGGACGGGCCGCCGGTGCGGGCGGCGCTGCTGGCGGACCCGGGCAGCGGGCGGACGCTGGAGGTGCTGACCACCGAGCCGGGCATCCAGGTGTACACCGCGAACGGCTTCGACGGCGCGGTCACCGGGCCGTCCGGGGTGCCGTACGGCCCGTACGCCGGGGTGGCGCTGGAGACCCAGCACCACCCGGACTCGCCGCACCAGCCGTCGTACCCGTCGACCGAGCTGCGGCCGGGGCAGGAGTTCCGGTCCACCACCGTGCTGCGGCTGGGCACCGCCGGCTGACCCGCCCCTGATCGACGAGGCCCCCGGGAGCGCTGCTCCCGGGGGCCTCTGCGTGCCGGTCGACTGCAAGGAGTTTCCGCAAGGCGACGGATGGTCAAGACGCGCGGCGGCAACTCTAAGGACACGTGGACGTAACGATCCCCGTCGTCTTGCAGAAACTTGCTGCAAGGGCTTTCAGCAACGCTCGCCGCGCTGTTACGTTCCTGCTCAAGCCCGGCGGCCGCAACGGCGCAGTCGGCTTCGGACAGCCATTATGCGCCGTCCTCCTCCATCTCGGGCACCCCCACCTTTCTAGGAGTTTCCATGCGGCGTGGCATCGCGGCCTCCGCTCTCGTTGCGGCACTGGCGGTCACCATGGCGGCTTGCAGCAGCAGCGGCTCCGGCTCGGACGCCAAGGGCGACGGCGGACCGGTCACCATCACCTACTGGGACACCTCGAACGCCACCAACGAGGCTCCCAACTACCAGGAGCTGGTCAAGAAGTTCGAGGCCGCGAACCCGAACATCAAGGTCGACTTCGTCAACGTGCCGTTCGACACGGCGCAGAACAAGCTGCAGACCGCGATGGGCGCCAAGGGCGCGCCGGACGCCTTCCGCGCCGAGGTCGGCTGGACCTCCGCCTTCGCCAAGGCCGGCTACCTGGAGCCGCTGGACGGCACCCCCGCGCTGACCGACGCCTCCGTCTTCCAGCCCTCGCTGATCCAGCAGGCCAAGTACTCGGGCAAGACCTACGGCGTCCCGCTGGTCACCGACACCCTCGCCCTGATGTACAACAAGGAGCTCTTCGCCAAGGCCGGCATCACCGCCGCCCCCACCACCTGGGACGAGCTCAAGGCCGACGCCGCGCAGCTGAAGGAGAAGGCGGGCGTCGACGGCTTCTGGCTGAAGGCCGCCGACGGCTACTACGCCATGCCGTTCCTGTACGGCGAGGGCACCAACATGGTGGACGCCGCGGGCAAGAAGATCACCGTCAACTCGGCCGAGGCCGCCAAGGCCATCGAGACCTACAAGTCGATGTTCACCTCGCCCGGCACCGTGAAGGCCGACGTCACCACCGACGCCTACGCGCACATGATGGACGCCTTCAACAGCGGCAAGGTCGCGGCGATCATCCAGGGCCCGTGGGAGGTCACCAACGTCTACAAGGGCTCCGCGTTCGCCGACAAGAAGAACCTCGGCATCGCCGCCGTCCCGAACGGCTCCTCCGGCAAGGGCGGCGCCCCCACCGGCGGCCACAACGTCTCCGTCTACGCCGGCTCCGACAAGGCCCACAAGGAGGCCGCCGAGAAGCTCGCCGCGTTCCTGACCTCCGCCGAGAGCCAGAGCTTCCTCGCGCTGAAGAACGGCACCCTGCCCACCCGGACCGACGCCTACACCGCCGAGGTCAAGGCCAACCCGGGCATCGCGGACTTCCAGGCGATCCTGCCCTCCGCCCAGCCGCGCCCCGAACTGCCCGAGTACGCCTCGCTGTTCGGCTCCTTCGGCACCAACCTCGGCAAGATCGTCCAGGACCAGTCGGACATCAAGGCCGGCCTCGACGCCACCGCCACCGACTACGCGAAGCTCCTGCCGGACTTCAGCAAGTAACACGGATCGGCCGCCCGGCCCACACCTGACGGTGGGCCGGGCGGACCCCGTGGGGCCCGCAGCAGGCCCCCGTCAGACCCCCAGCAGTCGCCGAGGCAGGCGGCGGACCTCCCGGAGAAGGTGTCAACCCATGGCAGTTGCGGTCGCACAGCGCATCAGGCTGTCGTACTCGAAGTACTGGTACGCGTACGCGATGATCGCGCCGGTCGTGATCGTCCTCGGGGTGCTGGTCGGCTACCCGCTGGTCCGCGGCGTCTACCTGACCCTGACCAACGCCACCAGCCTCAACGTCGGCCGGCAGATCGGCGTCAACCACATCCCCGACAGCTTCGACTTCATCGGGCTGGACAACTACGCGGACGTGCTGTGGGGGCCGACCGCGTACGACCGCTTCTGGTCGCACTTCATCTGGACCGTCGCCTGGACCGCGATCTGCGTGGTCCTGCACTACGGCATCGGCCTGGGCCTGGCGCTGCTGCTCAACCGCAAGATGCGCGGCCGCGGCCTGTACCGGCTGGTGCTGATCCTGCCGTGGGCCGTGCCGACCTTCGTCACCGTCTTCTCCTGGCGGCTGATGCTCGCCGACGGCGGCGCCGTCAACGGGCTGCTCTCCTTCCTGCACCTGCCCGAACCCGCCTGGCTGTCCGACCCGCTGGCGCAGAAGGCCGCCGCGATCCTGGTCAACACCTGGGTCGGCGTGCCGTTCATGATGATCTCGCTGCTCGGCGGCCTCCAGTCGATCCCGCAGGAGCTGTACGAGGCCGCCGAGATGGACGGCGCCAGCCCCTGGCAGCGCTTCCGCCACGTCACCCTGCCCGGCCTGCGCACCGTCTCCTCGACCGTCGTGCTGCTCGGCGTGATCTGGACCTTCAACCAGTTCGCGGTCATCTTCCTGCTGTTCGGCTCCGGCGCCCCCGACGCGCAGATCCTGGTCACCTGGGCCTACCGCCTCGGCTTCGGCCAGCAGCCCTCCGACTACGCGCAGTCCGCGACCTACGGGATCCTGCTGCTGTCGATCCTGATCGTCTTCACCACCTTCTACCGCCGCTGGCTGGCCCGGAACGAGAAGGCCAACGGATGAGCCGCCAGACCGCCCCCCAGACCGAGGAACCCGACCAGGCAGGCAGCCCCATGACACTCACCGCCGACCGCCCCGCCGCCGAGACGGCCCCCGCCGAGCGCCCCGCCAAGGCCCGCCGCCGCGGCCAGTCCTCCCCGCTGGCCACCGTGCTCTCGCACGGCACGCTGATCGTCGCCAGCCTGGTCGCGCTGTTCCCGGTGCTGTACATCGCGTACATCTCGCTCGGGCCGGACGACAACGACTACCTGCACCCGGCGAAGATCTTCGACAAGATGACCTTCGCCAACTACACCAAGGTCATGAACGACACCGGGTTCTACACCTGGTTCGGCAACTCGGCGATCGTGGCCGGCGGCACCACCGTGATCGGCGTGCTGATCGCCGCCTCCACCGGCTACGCGGTCTCCCGGATGCGCTTCCCCGGCTACCGCCAGCTGATGTGGACCCTGCTGGTCACCCAGATGTTCCCGATCGCGGTGCTGATCGTCCCGATGTACTACATCCTGTCGAACCTCGGGATGCTGGACAGCTACACCGGCCTGATCCTGGTCTACTCGTCCACCACGGTGCCGTACTGCGCCTGGCTGCTCAAGGGCTACTTCGACACCATCCCGATGGAGATCGACGAGGCCGGCCGGGTCGACGGGCTCTCCCCGATCGGCACCTTCTGGCGGCTGATCCTGCCGCTGGCCCGCCCGGGCCTGGCGGTGGCCGCGTTCTACTCCTTCCTCACCGCCTGGGGCGAGGTCGCCTACGCCTCGACCTTCATGCTCTCGTCCGACAAGTACACGCTGGCGGTCGGCCTGTCCTCGTTCGTCAGCGAGCACGACCACCAGTGGCAGCTGATGGCCGCCACCTCGGTGCTCATCGCGCTCCCCGCCGCGGTCGTCTTCTACCTGGTGCAGCGCCACCTGGTCACCGGCCTGACGGCCGGTGCCGCGAAGTCCTGAACGTCCCGCCACCTCCCACGTCACTTCCACAGCCTCCAAGGGATGACTGTCCAATGACCCAGAACCTGGCCGACGCCTCCCGGCCCGCCGTTCCCGCCGCCGTTCCCGCCGCCCGGACGACTGCCGCGAACGACGCCGCCAGAGGCGGCTGGTGGCGGGACGCGGTCATCTACCAGGTGTACCCGCGCAGCTTCGCCGACGGCAACGGCGACGGCATGGGCGACCTGCCCGGCATCCGCGCCCGCCTGCCCTACCTGCGCGACCTGGGCGTGGACGCGGTGTGGCTCTCGCCGTTCTACGCCTCGCCGCAGGCCGACGCCGGGTACGACGTGGCCGACTACCGGGCCGTCGACCCGATGTTCGGCACCCTGCTGGACGCCGACGCGCTGATCCGCGACGCCCACGACCTGGGCCTGCGGATCATCGTCGACCTCGTCCCCAACCACTCCTCCGACCAGCACGAGTGGTTCCAGCGCGCGCTGCGCGAGGGCCCCGGCTCCCCGCTGCGCGAGCGCTACCACTTCCGCCCCGGCAAGGGCGAGGACGGCGAACTGCCGCCCAACGACTGGGAGTCCATCTTCGGCGGCCCGGCCTGGACCCGCACCGCGAACCCGGACGGCACCCCCGGCGACTGGTACCTGCACCTGTTCGCCCCCGAGCAGCCCGACTTCAACTGGGACAACCCGGCCGTCGCCGACGAGTTCCGCTCCATCCTGCGGTTCTGGCTCGACATGGGCGTCGACGGCTTCCGGATCGACGTCGCCCACGGCCTGGTCAAGGCCCCCGGCCTGCCCGACCTCGGCAGCCACGACCAGCTCAAGCTGCTCGGCAACGACGTCATGCCGTTCTTCGACCAGGACGGCGTGCACGCCATCTACCGCAGCTGGCGGCAGATCCTCGACGAGTACCCGGGCGCCCGGATCGGCGTCGCCGAGGCCTGGACCCCGACCGTCCAGCGCACCGCCAACTACGTCCGCCCCGACGAGCTGCACCAGGCGTTCAACTTCCAGTACCTGGGCACCGGTTGGGATGCCGAGGCGCTGCGCGAGGTGATCGACGTCTCGCTCGACTCGATGCGGCCCGTGCAGGCCCCCACCACCTGGGTGCTCTCCAACCACGACGTCACCCGGCACGCCACCCGGTTCGCCAACCCGCCCGGCCTGGGCACCCAGATCCGCACCGCCGGCGACCGCGTCCTCGGCCTGCGCCGGGCCCGCGCCGCGACCCTGCTGATGCTCGCGCTGCCCGGCTCCGCGTACATCTACCAGGGCGAGGAGCTCGGCCTGCCCGACGTCACCGACCTGCCCGACGAGGTCCGCCAGGACCCGTCCTTCTTCCGGCAGGCCGGGCAGGACGGCTTCCGCGACGGCTGCCGCGTCCCGATCCCGTGGTCCGGCACCGAGGCCCCGTACGGCTTCGGCCCGAACGCGGGCGGCCCCAGCTGGCTGCCGCAGCCCGCCGAGTGGGCCCGGCTGTCGGTGGAGGTCCAGACCGGTGACCCGACCTCCACGCTGGAGCTCTACCGCTCCGCGCTCGCCGTCCGCCGCGCCCAGCCCGCGCTCGGCGCCGGCACCGGCGTCGAGTGGCTGCCCGCCCCCGCGGGCGTGCTGGCCTTCCGGCGCGACTCGGCCGAAGGGTCGTTCGTGTGCACCGCGAACACCACCGGTGAGCCTGTCCTGATCCCCGCCCCCGGCCGTATGCTGCTGTCCTCCGCCGAGGCTGTCGAGACGGAGAACGGCGTCGAACTCCCGGCCGACAGCACCGCATGGTGGGCGGTCTGACGTGGTTGCAATAGGCTCTGGGATCGTGACTACGGCGCGACTCTCCGACATCGCGGCGCAGGCGGGGGTCAGCGAAGCCACCGTCAGCCGCGTACTCAACGGCAAAGCGGGCGTTTCCGCGACCACCAGGCAGACCGTGCTGGCCGCGCTCGACGTGCTCGGGTACGAGCGGCCCACCCGGCTGCGCCAGCGCAGCGCCGGGCTGATCGGCCTGATCACCCCGGAGCTCAGCAACCCGATCTTCCCCGCCCTGGCCCAGGTCATCGAACAGGTGCTCAGCCGGCACGGCTACACGCCGGTGCTGTGCACCCAGACCCCCGGCGGCTCCACCGAGGACGAACTCGTGGAGATGCTGGTCGAACGCGGCGTGGCCGGCATCGTGTTCGTCTCCGGACTGCACGCCGACACCACCGCCGACCACGACCGGTACGCCAAACTCACCGGCCGACAGGTGCCGTTCGTGCTGATCAACGGCTACAGCGAGAAGATCGCCGCGCCGTTCATCTCCCCGGACGACCGGGCCGCCATGCAGATGGCCGTCCAGCACCTGGTCGAACTCGGCCACGAGAAGATCGGCCTCGCGGTCGGCCAGAAGCGGTACGTGCCGGTGCTGCGCAAGATCGAGGGCTTCACCGCGGCCCTGCGGCAGTTCACCGGGCGCACCGCCGAACAGGCCGAGGAACTCGTCCACCACACCCTGTTCAGCGTCGAGGGCGGGCACGCCGCCGCCCAGGCGCTGCTCGACAAGGGGTGCACGGCGATCGTCTGCGGCTCCGACATGATGGCGCTCGGCGCGATCCGGGCGGTGCGCCAGCGCGGGCTGACGGTGCCGCAGGACGTCTCGGTGGTCGGCTTCGACGACTCGCCGTTGATAGCGTTCACCGAGCCGCCGCTGACCACCGTCCGCCAGCCGGTCGAGGCGATGGCCACCGCCGCCGTCGACGCCCTGCTGGAGGAGGTCGGCGGCAACCCGGCGCAGCGCTCGGAGTTCATGTTCCAGCCCGAGCTGGTGATGCGCGGCTCGACCGGCTCCGGCCCGCGCAAGGGCTGAGGCGGGTCCTGCTGCGACGGCCCCCGGGAGGAGCACCTCCCGGGGGCCGTCCGCTACGCGTAGAGCTGTTCGACGTCGCGGCGGTAGGCGGTGCCGACGGCCTGGCGGCGGACCTTCAGCGAGGGCGTCAGCAGGCCGCGCTCCTCGGTGAAGTCGCCCGCCACCACCCGCGCCCGGCGGATCGACTCGGCCCGCGAGACCGTCGCGTTGACGCCCCGGACCGCCTCGGCGAGCGCCGCCAGCACCGCCGGGTGCACCGGGACGGCGCTGCCGACCCGCACGCCGTCGGGGGCGGCCGCCGGGGTCGGCGGGTCCGTGGCGAGGAAGCGCTCCACCGCCTCGGCGTCCAGGGTGAGCAGCGCGCCCACGTACGGGCGGCCGTTGCCGACCACCAGGGCCTGGCTGACCAGCGGGTGGCCGCGCAGCCGGTCCTCCAGCGGGCCGGGGGAGACGTTCTTGCCGCCGGAGGTCACCAGGACCTCCTTCTTGCGGCCGGTGATCGTCAGGTAGCCGTCCTCGTCCAGCCGCCCCAGGTCACCGGTGGCGAACCAGTGCGGCCGGTGCGGCCGCGGCGCCCCCAACTCGTAGTAGCCGTCGAAGAGCTGACCGCCGGTCAGCAGCACCTCGCCGTCCTCGGCGATCCGCACCGCGCTGCCCGGCACCGGCTGCCCGACCGTGCCCGGGCGGGGCCGCAGCGGCGGGTTCACCGTGGACGGGCCGCTGCTCTCGGTCAGCCCGTAGCCCTCGTGCACCAGCACGCCCGCGCCCGCGAAGAACAGCAGCAGCTCCGGGTCGATCGAGGAGCCGCCGCTGATCGCGTACCGCACCCGGCCGCCCATCGCCGCCCGCACCCGCCGGTACACCAGCGCGTCGTACAGGCCGTGCGCCAGCCGCAGCGCGAGCGGCACCGGGCGGCCGCCCGCCAGCGCGGCCAGCTCGGCCCGGGCGTGGCGCACCGCCACCGCGGCCGCCCGGTCGAACACCTTCGCCGCGCCCCTGGCCTGCGCCTCGGCCCGGCCCAGCTGGTGGATCTTCTCGAACAGGTAGGGCACGCCCACCAGGAAGGTCGCGCCGAAGGAGGCCAGGTCCGGCCGCAGGTCGGCCGGTCTCAGGGACGGGCTGTGGCCGATCCGGACCCGCCCGTACACGCAGGTCACCTGGATCATCCGGCCCAGCACGTGCGCCAGCGGCAGGAACAGCAGGGTGCACGGCGCCCGGCCGGTCGCCTCCTCGAACACCGGCTCCAGCAGGGCGTGGCAGTTCGCGGCCTCGGTGAGGAAGTTGGCGTGGGTGAGCAGGCAGCCCTTGGGACGGCCGGTGGTGCCCGAGGTGTAGATCAGCGTCGCCTCGTCCGCCGGGCCCAGGGCCCGCCTGCGGCGGACCAGCTCCGCGGCGGGGACGGGGCGGCCGAGGGCGGTGAGCTCGTCGACGGCGCCCTCGTCCAGCCGCCACAGCGGCACCGTACCGCCGGTGCGGGCGATCGCCACCGTCAGCACCTCGGCGGTCCCGGCGTCCTCCGCGAGCGCCAGCACCGCCCCCGAGTCCCGGACGATCCACTCCGCCTGCTCCACCGAGGAGGTCGGGTACACCGGCACCACGCAGGCGCCGGCCGCCCAGGCGGCGAAGTCCAGCAGCGTCCACTCGTACCTGGTCCGCGACATCAGCACGATCCGCGCGCCGGGGCCGACCCCGACCGCGACCAGGCCGCGGGCCACCGCCGCGACCTGCTCGGCGAACTCCCGCGCCGTCACGTCCCGCCAGGAGCCGTCTGGCTGACGGCGGGTCAGCACCACCGCCTCCGGCGCGGCCTCCGCGTTGCGGAACGGCAGGTCGCCCAGGTTCCCGTCCTCGGGCGGCGGCACCAGGTACGCGGAGCGGGCCTCGACGACCCGCCCGCCGGCGCGGAGCACCTCGACGGGCGGGCGGGCGGCGCGGGCGGCACGGGCGAGGGGGTGTGCCATGAGCGAACTCCCTTGGGTGGGGTGGGGGTTCGCCCAGGCTAGGTACTCGCCGGTAAACTTACTAGACGGTAAGTTACTTGACAGTCGCGCGGGTCACGGACCCCTGACGGCCCCTCAGCCCTCTTCGACGGTCGGGGGCTTGGGCAGGAAGCGCTCGCCGTCGCGGGTGCCGCCCGCGCGGGCGACGGTGCGGCGGTCGGTGGAGAGGTAGTCGCGGACGACCAGTTCCACCGCGTCCTGGGGGTTGGTGGCGCCGACGCGCATCATCACTTCCAGGGCCAGGTCCGCGTCCAGCGTGATCGTCACTTTCGCCATGGTGCTGCTCCCCGGTCCGGTCGTCGAGCGTCGAGCCTTCTCCGGCCGAGGATAGGCCGCTGCCCCCGGGGCCGACCAGGGTCCCCGGGGGCAGCGGCGGTCGTGCTCGCGATCAGACGCGGCCCGCGAAGTCGGGGGCCCAGTTCGCGATGGTCTCGGTGCGGACGCCGGCCCGCGGGTTCGCGGCCTCGACGTACTTGCCGTCGCCCACGTACAGCGCGACGTGGTAGACGCCCGAGTTGGCGCCGTTGCTGGACCAGAACAGCAGGTCGCCCGGCTGCAGGCTGTCCAGCGAGACGCGGGTCGAGTAGTCCGCCTGGTCGGCGGCGACGCGCGGCAGGCTGATGCCGGCCTGGCGGAAGGCGGCCTGGGTCAGGCCCGAGCAGTCCCAGCCGCCGTTGCCGGTGCCGCCGTAGACGTACGCCTGGCCGACCTTGGACAGCGCGAAGTCGATCGCCGCGGCCTTGGAGCCGGTCGCCTTGGTGGCGGTGGTGGTGCTCGCGGTGGTGCTGCTCGCGGTGGTCGCGGTCTTCGCGGTGGTGGTGGTCGCGGTGCTCGCGCTGCCGGTGGAGGGCTTCGCGGCGGAGCGGCCGCTCTTCCAGGACGAGTCCTTGTACGAGGACGAGTCCTGGTGCGAGGACGAGGACTTGGCGGCCGGGGCGGACTGCTGCGCGGTGCTGCTGCCGCCGCCCAGCGAGAGCTGCTGACCCGGGTAGATCATGTCCGGGCCCTCGGTGAGGACCGAGCGGTTCAGGTCGTACAGCTTCTGCCAGCCGCCGTCCACGTGCTGGCTCTGCGCGATCGCGGACAGCCAGTCGCCCGCCGCGACGGTGTAGGTGCCGGCCGACTGGCTGTCGGCGGCCGGGGCGCTCTGCTCGGCCCGCGGCTGGGCCTGGGCCTGGGCCTGCGACTGCGACTTGCCCTGCGACCAGGAGCGCTGGGACTGGCCCTTGCTGCTGCCGGACTGGGACTGGGGCTGGGACTGGCTCTGGGACTGGCTCTGGGTCTGCGACTGCGAGGAGCTGCTGCTCGACGAGGACGAGGAGGACCCGGAGGTGTCGACCTGGGGGGCGGCGCCGCCCTTGGTCAGGCCGGCCTGGACGGAGCAGACGGGCCAGGCGCCGGGGCCCTGGACGGCCAGCACCTTCTCGGCGACGGCGATCTGCTGGTCCTTGGTGGCGAGGTCGGCGCGCGAGGCGTACGCGGTGCCGCCGAAGGCGGCCCAGGTGGAGGAGGTGAACTGGAGGCCACCGTAGAAGCCGTTGCCGGTGTTGATGGACCAGTTGCCGCTGGACTCGCACTGGGCGACCTTGTCCCAGGTCGCGACGGTGGCGGCGGAGGCGGTGCCGGTGGTCAGGCAGGGGATGGTGAGACCGATGCCGACGACGCCGGTGGTGGCGATCAGACGGCGGGCTCGCTTGGCGCTGATGGGCAGCATGAAGAAGCGTTCCTCTCCCACGCCTGCGAGGTGAGCTGTCGGATTCGGGCTGGAGTTGCCCGGCCGCGCGCACCGCGTGGTGCGCCCGGCTTCACCCCAAGCCCCGTACGGCCTCTCGGCCGCCCGGGGCGACTTACCTGGTTCCCCCGCCCCTGCCATGGTGCGTTGTGCATGAGCCGACCCACCCGGCGGCAGGACTCGGCGTTCCGGGTGAGCTGGGTCCGTGTGTCCACGAACGTGGGCAGGAGATTAAGCGGACTTAAGGAGAATTCGCAAATGCCTGTGATCGCCGCCACTGTGTGCGGAATTGGCGATCAAGGGATATCCGGCGAACTTCCCGGCCCGGGGCGGAGTCTGGCCGCACGTCAGGCGATAGGCGATCTTGCGCCCGGTTTGGTGCGTTATGCCGATCTGTGGGTGGATATTCGGCATATGCGGTGGTTCTGAAGGGGGTATTTGTCCCCTATTCCCGTTTGGTCCGGCCGGGCCGGGGCGGTCGAACGGCTGGCCGACGGTACGTCAGGATGCTTAAGCAAAAGGGAAGTTGCCGTTTTCCGGCGCCCGTTCTGCCTATGCTGCCCCCGACGACGCGGGGTCGCTGACCCCGGAAGGGCGGCCGAGGTGGAACAGCAGCGGAACGGCGAGCAGCAGCCGGGACGGCACCGGCGGCCGCTGGTCGGTCGGCGCAGGATGCTGACCTGGCTGGCGGTCGGAACGGTGACGGCGCTCGGCGGGGGAGTCGTGCTGCGGCAGTCCCTGGCCGGGGCCGACGAGCCCCCCGCCCCGCCCGGCCCCGGCACCCCGCCGTCGGGCCACCGGCACGGCACCGGCGCCCCGCCGCCCGCCTCCGGCAGCCCGCGGCCCGCCGCGCCGCCCCCGCCGGTCGACCAGCACGGCCGCAAGTGGTCGGACGCCAAGGGCTGGGGCGGCGAGGTGCCCGGCCCCGGCAGCGCGGTGCGGATCACCGACAAGGTGGTGCTGGACACCGACGCGCAGGTCGGCTCGCTGCTGGTGGAGGGGACCGGCTCGCTGGTGTTCGCCGCCGACCGGTCGCTGACCCTGGCCAGCACCGGGAACGTCGAGGTGCGCGGCACCCTGGCGCTCGCCCCCGACGGCGCGCACACCCACACCCTGCGCTTCCCCGGCATCGACGAGCGCCGCTTCGCCGGGGGCGGCATGACCGTCGTCGACACCGACACCGGCCTGTGGGTCACCGGCCAGGGCTACCTGCGCCTGGACGGCGCCCCCCGCACCGCCTGGACGCGCGCCGCCACCGCCCTGGGGCCCGGCGACACCACGATCAAGCTGGCCGCCGCCCCCGCGGGCTGGCGGGCGGGCGACGAACTCGCCGTCACCCCCACCGCGCCGCCCGACACCGAGGGCTTCTCCACCTCGTACGACCTGGTGACCGTCGAGCGGGTCGACGGCGCCACCGTCACCCTCACCGGGCCGCTGCGGCACGCCCACCCGCGGGTCGCGCTCGGCGGCGGCGCGACCTTCGGCGCCGAGGTGCTCAACCTCAGCCGCAACGTCCGCGTCGAGGGCACCGAGAGCGGGCGGGCGCACGTCCACCTCACCTCCAGCCGCCCGGCCGACGTCCGGCACGCCGCGCTGCGCTGGCTGGGGCCGCGCGGCAACGGCAAGGACAGCTGGAACGGGAAGCCCGTCACCGAACCGGTGCTCGGCCGGTACGGGCTGCACTTCCACATGCTGCTGGACACCTCGCGCGGCACCGTGGTCGAGGGCGTGGTCGTCCGCGACGCCGGCAGCCACGCCTTCGTGCCGCACGCCAGCCACGGCATCACCTTCCGCGGCTGCATCTCCCACGACACCTGGGAGGACGCGTACTGGTGGGACGGCCCGATCGACACCCGCACCCCGCAGGGCCCCTCCGACGACATCGCCTACGAGGGCTGCGTCGCCTCCCGCACCGTCTACGAGCCCAACCCGCGCGGCTACCGGCTCACCGGGTTCAGCCTCGGCGCCGGGACGGGCTCCTCGGCCCGGGACTGCGTGGCCGTCGGCGTCCAGGGCGCCACCGGTGCGTCCGGCTACGAGTGGCCGGAGACCAGCGAGGGCGTCTGGACCTTCGAGCGCTGCCTGGCGCACAACAACCTGGAGAACGGCGTCTTCGTCTGGCTCAACGCCGAGCACCACCACACCGTCACCCAGTACGCGGCCTACCACAACGGCGGCTGGGGCATCGAGCACGGCGCCTACCTGAACGACTTCGACTACACCGCCTCCGTGCTGTACGGCAACGCCGCGGGCGGCATCGCCGTGCACGCGCTCGGCCGCGACAAGGGCACCGTCTTCGACGGGCTGCTGATCGACGCCGCCGGGCAGTCCGACTACGCGGTCAGCACCCTCAAGCACCAGCTCGACGGCGAGCCCGTCACCCTCAGCCGCAGCCGGCTGACCGGCTACCGCAAGGCCGGGGTCGCGTTCCGGGCCACCGACGACGGCGAGCCCGACGACGTCGCCGTCCTGGACTGCGAGTTCGGCGGCCCGGACGGCACCGAACTGTGGCTCGACCCGGAGGCGCCCGAGCCCGAGCGGATCCTGTTCCGCAGGGCCGGGCAGGCGCAGACCCTCTCGCTCGGCAAGGGCGGCGGCGGGCAGGGGCTGGCGGGCACCCCGTGGAACGCGACCACCGCCCCCGCCGAGGCGCCCGGCCCGCCGCGGGCGGTCGCGCTGCCCGCGCTCGCCTTCACCGACAGCGCGCCGCGGACCGGGCGGGTCACGGCGGGCTGACCGGGGGCGGGCCACGGCGGGCTGAGCGGGCGGTAGGGCGGTAGGGCGGTAGGACGGGCCGAGCGGGCGGTACGGCGTGCCGGAGTGGGCAGTGCGGCGCGAGGTACGGCGCGGCGGGCTGTCGGGCCGTCGGGCCGTCGGGGAAAGCGCGACGGGCGGGAGCGCGTCGATTCGCTGCTCCTGCCCGTCGCGGTCCTCGGTCGGCGTCAGCGCGCCGCGTGCGCCCCCGGGGAGGTGCGCTGCTGCTCGGCGGCCGCCTCGGCGGCCTCCAGCTGCTCCTGGGTGGGCTCGGGGAGCGCCGCCAGGTAGGCGGAGGCGATCAGCTGGCCCACCGTCGGGTACGCGCCGATCGGGGCGGCGCTCGCGCAGCCGGTCTCCTCGGCGGCGGTGGCCAGCAGCTCGGGGTCGGCCTCCGGGCCGATCACCAGCGGGGCCAGCGCGGGGCGCTCGGAGCCGGTGGCCCGCAGGTGCGCCACGGCCGCGGCGACCGAGCCCGGCACGTCCAGCGCGGCCGGGACCACGGGGACCGCCAGCCGGGAGGCCAGCAGGACGCCGGTGATGCCGGCCGAGGCGGCCGCCTCCTCGCCGCCGACCGTGGTCAGCACCACGCCGTCGGCGGCGGTGGCGATGGCGAACAGCCGGGCCCGGTCGGCGCGGGCCAGCCCGGCCTCGGACAGCCGCACGTGCACGGCCTCGGCCAGCAGCGGGTGCGGCCCCAGCGGGTCCAGCACCCGGGCGCCGGTCTCGGCGGCCAGCTTGTGCAGTTCGGGCAGGAAGTCGTGCGGCCCGGGGACCAGCGGGACGACCACCGGCGCGGGCCGGCCCGCCTCGGCGGCCGCCGCCAGCAGTTCGGCCACCGTCGGCGCGTCCTCACCGCCCAGGTAGGCCGCCGTCACCTCGATGCCCGACTGCTCGGTGCGAACGATGGACAGCAGCTCCTCGACGACCGGACGGCTGTCCGGCCCGGCGACAGCCGGGATCGCCAGCACCAGGGCGGGCGAACCGGCCATGATCTCGGGGCGCTCGGGACGGCGGTGGCGCCCCCGCGCGCGGGAGCCTGGCGTACGGACGGGCAGTGGCGCGCCCGGGATGGCTGCGGTGCTCATGGGGCAGATCGTAGGACATGACCCCGCGCGCGTTGCAGTCGGATGCCGACAGCGGGCCGCTTTCAGTCGGGAAGTGACAGTCATCACAGTGCGAATCGTGACTGCCTGTGAGCCGCGTTGTAGGAGGTGATGATCGACAACGCGCTGACGGCTGTGTGCGGACGGTCATGGAGTGACTGGCGTTTCGCCCGGATGCGTCCGCTTACGCACCGTCAATTACGCTGCTGTGAAGGCTTGGTGTCGGCATCAGCACGTTCCTCTGCACGGGAAATTTCCCATGCTGATGCACGTGCAGGCGAGCTATCATCACGTCAAGTGAGGCATTCGCCAGGCTCTGGGGAGAAAACAATGCGTGAGGCGTACAACGGCATGGCGGCGACGGACCTGGACGGGGTGGTCTGGCAGAAGAGCCGTCACAGCAACTCGAAGGGCAACTGCGTGGAGTTCGCCGCGCTGCCGAACGGCGACGTGGCGATGCGCAACTCGCGCTTCCCCGGGGGGCCCGCGCTCGTCTACACCCGGGCGGAGATCACCGCGATGCTGCTCGGCGTCAAGGACGGTGAGTTCGACCACCTGGGAGGCGCGGTCTGACGGTGCGTCAACTCCCGTTTGCTCGGGCCGTCGTGGGGTGGACCCGCGACGGCCTTCGTGCTGCTGCGGCGGCTGACTCCGCGTCAGGGTGGCATCGGAGCAGGGGCGTTGGCGGTGGGGTCGGCTTCCAGGGCGGGGCCGTGTCCGTGCCGGTTCCGCGTCCGTGCCGTGCCGTGCCGGGTCCGTGCCGAGTCCGCGTCCGTGCCGGGCCGGGGTCAGGCGGAGCGGCGGTGGCGGCCGGGGTTCGAGAGCTGCTCCGGGCCCGCCGGGACGGCCGTGCGCGTGTCGAACAGCGCCCAGACCACCTTGCCCGCGCCGGCCAGCGGGTGCCAGCCCCAGGAGCGGGAGAAGGAGTCGACCAGGTGCAGGCCGCGGCCGGACTCGGCCACGAAGTCGGCCTCCCGGGCGACCGGGCCCGAGCTGGACGGGTCACTGACCGCGCAGACCACCTGCGGGGAGCGGTGCACCAGGCTGATCCGGATCGGCAGCGCGTCGACCGGGGCCTGCGGGCTGCTCTGCGCCGGGACCCGGGACGGCTCGCTCTGGCCGAGCGCGTGCCGCAGCGCGTTGGTCACCAGCTCGGAGGCCACCAGGGCGACGTCGTCGAAGATCTCCTCCAGGCCCCAGCCGTCCAGCGTCCGCCGGGTGAACTCCCGCGCGGTGCGCACCGCTTCGAAGCGGGGAGCAAGGGTGCAGCTGACCACATGAGGGTCGGTCGCCAGGACCGTACCGGTGCTCATGAAGAGCTCCTCCCATAAGGGGGCGGACACGGCGGGACCCACCGGGGTCATGCCGGTCACCTCCGACTCGCTCGGCCGCCGGGCCGCCGGACCGACCCGTCCGCACACACAAGTACCCAGCGACGCGCGGGCGTTGCCGGGAGGGTGTGCGGATTCGCGCTTGGGGTCGACGCGGAGCCCGCGGGATTGCCAGGGCGTGCAAGTGCACGTGCACCATGGTCCTCTGCGCTCACGGCAGATGCAAGAGTCGATTCACGTGCAGTCGTGCGATTGGCATATGCATGCTCCGGATGCACGTGCAAGATGGACCCGGAGTGGCCGAAGCGGTAGCCCGCTGCACCACTACCGACACTCAGTGCGCCCAACTGATGGCAGACTGTGCAACTGGTCCGTCCGAGTGGAGGTTTGGTCAGATGACCACAGTTCAGCCCAGCGGGGGCTCGATGGTGCGCCGCATCCTCCTCGGCTCGCAGCTCCGCCGACTCCGCGAGGGCTGCGCGATCACCCGCGAGGACGCCGGGTACGCGATCCGCGCCTCCGAGTCCAAGATCAGCCGGATGGAACTCGGCCGCGTCTCCTTCAAGGAGCGCGACGTCGCCGACCTGCTCAGCCTCTACGGGCTCTCCACCGGCCCCGACCGCGAGGCACTGCTCGCGCTCGTCCGCGAGGCCAACAAGTCCGGCTGGTGGCACAGTTACAACGACGTGCTGCCCAACTGGTTCCAGACGTACATCGGTCTGGAGGAGGCCGCCGCCCTGATCCGCACCTACGAGGTGCAGTTCGTCCCCGGCCTGCTCCAGTGCGAGGAGTACGCCCGGGCGATCTTCGCGCAGAACCGGCCCGCCCTCGACGAGGAGGAGATCGACCGCCGCGTCGCCCTGCGCATCCGGCGGCAGAAGCTGCTCACCGAGGGCCGCGGCCCCAAGCTCTGGGCCGTCATCGACGAGGCCGCGCTGCGCCGCCCGGTCGGCGGGCCCGAGGTGATGCGGGCCCAGCTGGAGCACCTGGTGGAACTGGCCGGCTACCCCAGCGTGGTCGTCCAGGTCATGCCGTTCCGGTTCGGCGCGCACGCCGGGGAGAGCGGGGCCTTCTCGGTGCTGCGCTTCCCCGAGCAGGACCTGCCCGACGTGGTCTACGTGGAGCAGCTCACCAGCGCCCTCTACCTGGACAAGCGCGACGACGTCGACGAGTACCTTCAGGTGATGGAGCGGCTGTGCGTGGACAGCCTGACCCCGCAGCAGACCCTCGACCTGCTGCACTCGATCCTCAAGAGCCAGTAGGGCCGGGAGGGCCAGTAGGGCCGGGAGCGCGGGGAGCGCCCGGGGCTCCGGAAGCCCTGGGACTGCCGGGAGCGTCGGCGGCGGCGCGGGTCCGCCCCGGCGTGCGCCGGGGCCCGGGGGGGCGTGCGGGTGGAGCGGGGCGTTCCGCCAACCTCCTTGGCGCGGGTGGCAGTTCGGTATCGGCCGGACCCGGTGCATTGACCGTGCCCCGCCGAACTGCCATGGTGGCTGCTCCGAAGTCCGTACCGCCCCGTCCGGGCCCGGTGCGGACGGCGCACCGGCTCCACCAACACGGGGGTTTGGTGGAGCCGGGTTCCGACGCACCGGCGGAGCGCTTCGGGCGGCGAGGGGTCGACCGCCCGTGCTCTCCTCAGTGCCCCGACCGCACCTCCTTCGACCGCGCCGCCGCTGCCTCCTGCGCCGCCGGTGTTTCCCGTGCCGTTGCTGCTTCCTGTGCCGTCGTGCTGCGGGCCGGGCGGAGCGCGCCGACCAGCGCGGTCAGCAGGCCGAGCGCGGTGGTGCCCGTCACCAGCAGCAGCGCCGGGCGGTAGCCCGCCAGTTGGGCGTGCGCGTCGGTGCCGCCGCCGCTGCCCGCGGTGAGCACCGCCGTGGTCGCGGCCAGCACGATCGCGCCGCCGACCTGGAGCCCGGTGTTCACCAGGCCCGAGGCCAGGCCCTGCTCGTCGTCCGACACCCCGGAGGTCGCCGCCACGTTGATCGAGGGGAAGGCCAGGGCGAAGCCCGCGCCGATCAGCAGCATGCTCGGCAGCACCAGGCCGAGGAAGCCGCTGTGCTCGTCCAGCCGCAGGAAGAGGGCGTACCCGACCGCCATGGAGGCCACGCCCACCGGCAGCACCCGGGCCGGGCCGAACCTGTCCAGCAGGCGGCCGACCGCGCCCGCCGAGAGCGCCACCACCGCGCCGCCGGGCAGCAGCCCGAGCGCCGTCTCCAGCGCGGACCAGCCCAGCAGCCGCTGCAGGTACAGCGTGGCCACGAACTGGAAGCCCGCGTAACTGCCCATCAGCGTCAGCGCCGTGAGGTTGGCCCGGCGGACGCCCGCGTTGCGGAAGATGCCGAGCCGGACCAGCGGGTGCGCGGTGCGCGCCTCGACCAGCAGGAAGGCCGCCGCCAGCGCCGCCACCAGCAGCAGCGAGCCGAGGGTGCGCGGCGACAGCCAGCCCGCGCCCTGGGCCTCCGTCACCGTGAACACCAGCAGCAGCACCGCCGCGGTGCCGGTGACCGCGCCCACCACGTCGTACCCGCCGGAGGAGCGGTGCTCGTCGCCGCGGCGGGGGAGCAGCTTGAGGCCCGCGAGCAGCGCGACCAGGGCGACCGGGACGGGCATCAGGAACGTCAGCCGCCAGCCCGCCGACGTCAGCAGGCCGCTGATCACCAGGCCGAGCGAGAAGCCGGCCGCCGAGCAGGTGGTGTAGATGGACAGCGCCCGGTTGCGGGCCGGGCCCTCCGGGAACGTCGTCGTGATGATGGACAGGCCGGCCGGGGCGGTGAACGCCGCGCTGACGCCCTTCAGGAAGCGGGCGCCGATCAGCAGCGGCCCGCTGTCCACCAGCCCGCCCAGCAGGGAGGCGCCGGCGAACACGCCCAGCGCGACCAGGAACACCCGGCGGCGGCCCAGCAGGTCGGCCGCGCGGCCGCCGAGCAGCAGCAGCCCGCCGTACCCCAGGACGTAGCCGCTCACCACCCACTGCAGGGCGGAGTCGGACAGGTGCAGGTCGGCGCCGATGGAGGGGAGGGCGACGCCGACCATCGAGACGTCCAGCGCGTCCAGGAACATCGCGGCGCACAGGACCACCAGGGCGCCCCACAGGCGGGGGCTCCAGCGGGCGTCGGCCCCGGGGCCGGGGCCGGACGGGGGTCGGTCGGTGGCGGTGACAGGCGTGGGCGTGCGGAGCACGGTCGTGTCGGTCATGGCACAGAACGCTACATGCACACGCATGGGATGCAAGTGCATTTAATGTGGATGCAACAGATGCGCGTGCATGTGCTACTGTTGCGGCGTGACCGACTTCGACCCAGACCACGACCCCGCCGCGGAGACGGCACTCAGCGAGCAGTGGCGCGCCCTGCTGGCCCGCCACGCGGCCACGGCCTGCGCCATCGACCGGGAGCTGGGAGAGGCGTTCGGGCTCGGCGTCAGCGAGTTCGAACTACTGGAGCGGCTGCGGGAGTTCGAGCAGGAGAAGCCCGGCGGCGGCGAGCGCGCGCAGACCCTGGCCGGCACCGTCCACCTCAGCCAGAGTGCGTTCTCCCGGCTGGTCGCCCGGATGGAGAAGGCCGGCCTGGTCCGGCGCACGCACTGCGTCGACGACCGGCGCGGCATCTACATCGCGCTCACCGACGAGGGCCGCGAGCGCCACCGCAGGGCCCGCCCCGTGCACCGCCGGATCCTCGCCGAGACGCTCGGCCCGGAGGCCTGAGCCGGTACGCGGGGAGCGGCGGGCCGAGCAGCCGCCCGCGTCCACCACGCCCGCCCGGTCGGGCGCCCGCCCGGCTGCCCGCCCGCCCCGTCGGGCGCAGCGGCTCGGCGGTCAACGGCTCGGCGGTTCAGCGGCTCGGCGGTTCAGAGCAGCGCCGACAGCCCCGGCGCCGCCGCCAGTAGGGCCGCGCCCAGCGGGGCGGCCAGCGCGGCCAGCGTCCAGCCGAGCCGGGCCGGGACGGGCAGCCGGGGCTCGCCCAGCAGCAGCCGGTCCACCCGTGCGGGGGACTGCGCGAGCTGGGCCGGCGGGCAGGAGGCGAACACCTCGCTGTTCAGCTCGGCCAGCGCCAGCGCCGTCGTCACCCGGCCGTGCCGCCGCGCCGCCCGGTCGTCCGCCGCCAGCTCCACCAGCACCGCGACCTGGTCGCGGAACGCGGAGAACACCCCCACCCCCGGGAACCCGGTGGCCAGCGCCTGCGCGCACTGCCCCAGCCAGTGGTGCCGGGCCCGGACGTGGCCGCGCTCGTGGCTCAGCACCGCCGCCAGCTCCCGGTCCGACAGCTGCTGCAGCGCCCCCGTGGTCACCACCAGCCGGGCCCGCGGCCCCGGCAGCGACCAGGCCTGCGGCCGGACGTTCTCCAGCACCACCAGCGGCTCCCGCACCCGGCGCCGACGTGGCAGCAGCGAACTCGGCAACTCCGGCGCACGGCGCACCAGTTGGGCGTGCCGGTGACCGCGCTCCGCGCGCGCCGAGCGGATCTCCCGGGCCAGCGACACCGCCGTCCACACCCCGCCCGCCGCCAGCACCGCCGCCGACAGCCGCCCCCAGCCCTCCCGGCCCGCCAGTCCGTACGCGCCCTCGACCCCGGCCGGGGCGCCCGAGAAGACCACGTCCCGCCAGGCGGGCAGGGCGGCCGCGCTCGCCAGCAGCAGGCTCAGCACGCAGCACAGCAGCACCGCGACCACCAGCGTCTGCCACACCAGCAGGGCCAGCACCGGTTCGCGCTCCGGCCAGCGGGCCCGGGCCAGGCGGCTCGGCGCCACGGTGGCGAGCAGCAGTCCGAGCAGCAGCAGGCTCAGCAGTGCCGTCATGGCAGGGCTCCCCGAGGGAGGGGTGAGAGGCGCGGCGGTGCGCCTCCCCCCAACCTATGCCGCCGCACGCCCGCGCGGAACGCCAGGGGCGCCCCAGTGACCAAGACCACGCCCGGGCACCGCCCCCGACGCCCCGTCAGCCCCCGTCGGCGCCCTGTCAACGCCCCGCGGCGGCTCGTCAGCGGCCCGTCGGCGGCCCGTCGGCGTGTGACGGCGGCCGGGCCCGCGCTCACATCGACAGCAGCATCGCGAACATCCCGATCCCCATCGCCGCCCGGCAGGCCCGCGGCAGCGGCGCCACCACCGGCCCCCCGCCCGCGCCCCCGCCCGCCGTCAGCACCCGGCTGCCCTCCCACAGCGCGTACGCCCCGAAGTAGAGCAGCAGCGCCCCCGTCAGCACCGGCAGCCCGCCCGGCTGGGCGTGGTGCTCGGCGTGCCCGCCCGGCGCGCCGCCCCCGCCCGCCATCGCCAGCGCCATGTACGCCATCGCGAGCGCCCCTATCCCGTGGTGCAGCCGGTGCGCCCGCAGCCCCGCCCCGCGCCCGGCCAGCGCGCCGACCAGCAGCACCGCGGCCAGCAGGGCGTACGGCCAGCCCCAGAACACCCCCGGCAGCAGCGCCATCCCGGCCATGCCCAGCCCCATCGAGGCCTCCAGCACGTCCGACTCCCGGCGGGCCCGGTGGTGCCCGCTGCAGGCCGGGTCGCGGCTCCCGCGCCGGACCCGCCAGCCGCAGTAGCCGCCGCTGCCCGCGGCCAGCGCCGCCAGCAGCCAGTTCACCAACGCCGGACCGTGCACCGCTTCCTCCCCCGCGCCGGAGCTGCCCGGACACCGCAGCACCTCCACGATCACCGACCCCGTCCGGGCGCAGTAGGGCGCGAACGGGGGCGCACCGAGGCGTGACCGGCCCGGTGCGCACCGTGGGCGCCCCGGTGGCGGGCCGGTGGGCCCGGGGGCATGGTCGGGGCTACCGGGCCCACCGGCCCCGCGGGCGTCGGATCTGTCCGTTTTCATCCACCGCGGCGGGAACGAGGGGCGGCGGTACTACGAACTGGAGCGACTACCGTCAAACTGGCCTTGAGCCGGAGAACCTTTCGCATTTAACGTGGTCCTGTCGAAATAACTCCTGTCGAAGTGAGCCTGTGATGCAGAATCTTTCGCCGACGCTCGCGATCGCGGGCGACGCCCACGCCACCGATCCGGCCGCGAGCCCGGCCACGGGCCCGGTCGACCGGCCTGCCGACCACCCGGCCTGGTCGCGCCTCAAGGACGCCGTCGAGGCCCTCCGGCCGCTGCAGTCCAAGGACGGCTCGATCGACCTCGCCGCCGTGCCGCGCCCCGCCGTCGACCCGCTGGTCGAGACCGTGCAGGAGGCCGTCGCCGAACTGGCCCCGCTCTTCCCGCACGACGCCGACTACCTGGCCGCCGTCCGCGCCGACCTGCGCAAGTGGGCCGACACCGGCTACCGCGAGCCCGACTTCCTCGACTCGCTGCTGGCCTTCCGCCCGAACGAGCACCGCGTCGACGGCACCGGCCACCTGGTCGTCTTCCCGATGTACACCCAGAACGGCAACCCGGACCGCAACCTGGAAGCCGTCCTGCTCAAGGTCGTCTGGCCCGACTGGATCGCCGAACTGGAGCGCACCCGCTTCGACAACCCCGGCTACCTCGGCATCGCCTTCGAGGACTTCACCGCCGGTTACGACACCAACTCCGCCGTCCTCTTCCCCGAGACCGTGGCCGTCCGCGAGGCGCCGGAACGTTTCACCTGGGGCGGCATCTTCTGCGACCGCGAGGCCGCCCGCTTCCGCACCGTCACCACCAGCGCCGTCCGCCAGCTCGGCCTCGACATCCCCGCCGACGCCGCCGAACTGCTCCGCGACCAGGACCGCACCCAGCAGACCTTCGTCCTGTGGGACCTCGTCCACGACCGCACCCACAGCCACGGCGACCTGCCCTTCGACCCCTTCATGATCAAACAGCGCAGCCCGTTCTGGATGTACGGCCTCGAAGAGCTCCGCTGCGACCTCAACACCTTCAAGGAGTCGGTCCGCCTGGAGACCGAGGGCCACCCCCAGGGCCGCGACGTCCAGTACGCCATCCTCTTCGACCGCCTGTTCCGCTTCCCGGTCAGCGGCGACCGCGTCCGCAACTACGACGGACTCGGCGGCCAGCTCCTCTTCGCCTACCTCCACAAGCACGACGCCCTGCGCTGGCGCGACAACCGGCTCACCATCGACTGGGACCGCGTCGCCGACACCACCAACCAGCTCTGCGCCGAGATCGAGACCCTCTACCGCGAGGGCATCGACCGCCCCAAGACCGCCCACTGGATCGCCGCCTACCAGCTGGTCTCCCGCTACCTCACCCCGCACCCCGCCTCCACCTGGGCCAAGGGCCCCGAGGCGCTCCCGCTCGACCTCGCCGACGACAAGGCCCTGCGCAAGGCGCTGTGCGACGCCGTCCACCCCGACGAGTTCCCGCTCAGCATGTTCTACGAGGCCCTCGCCAAGAAGCTCGGCCGCGTCATCGCGGGCACCAAGGGCATCACCGGCACCACCAACACCGAGGAGGCCGCCGCGTGAGCGCCCCCGCCGACACCCGCCCCCTGCACGGCAAGGTCGTCGCCGTCGCCGGAGCCAGCGGCCCCGCCGGACAGGCCACCCTGCGCCGCCTCGCCTACGACGGCGCCACCGTCGTCGGCGCCGACATCGACCAGCACCGGCTGGACGCGGCCCTCGCCGCCGTCCGCACCGCCGTCCCCGGCGCGGACGTCCACGGCCAGGTCATCGACCTGCTCGACCCGCAGGAGGTCCACGACTGGGCCGACCACCTGGAGGCCGAGCACGGCCGCGTCGACGGGCTGCTCCACCTGGTCGGCGGCTGGCGCGGCAGCAAGACCTTCTTCGACACCCGCATCGACGACTGGGACTTCCTGCACGACACCGTCGTCCGCACCCTCCAGCACACCTCGCTGGCCTTCCAGCCCGCCCTGCTCCGCAGCCCCGCCGGGCGCTACGCCATGGTCTCCGCCGCCGCCGCGCACAAGCCCACCGCGGGCGGTGCCGCGTACGCCGCCGCCAAGGCCGCCACCGAGGCCTGGACCCTCGCGATGGCCGACTCCTTCCGCAAGGAGAGCACCGACCCCGACGGCGACCCCGTCGCCGCCGCCGTCATCCTGGTCATCAAGGCCCTGGTCAGCCCCGAGATGCGGGCGGAGAAGCCCGAAGCCAAGTTCGCCGGCTTCACCGACACCGCCGACCTGGCCACCACCCTGGCGTCCCTCTGGGACCGCCCCGCAGCAGAACTGAACGGACAGCACCTGTGGCTGACAGCCCGATGAACCCCGTCGTTACCGGTCCCACCGACGCGGTGCGGCACCACGACCCCGCCGTCCGCGGCTTCGCCAGCGACAACTACGCCGGCGTCCACCCCGAGGTGCTCGCCGCCATCGCCCTCGCCAACGACGGCCACCAGGTCTCCTACGGCGAGGACGCCTACACCGAGCACCTGCAGACCGTCTTCCGCCGCCACTTCGGCGACCGCGCCGAGGCGTACCCCGTCTTCAACGGCACCGGCGCCAACGTCGTCGCCCTCCAGGCCGTGCTGCCGCGCTGGGGCGCCGTCATCGCCGCCGAAAGCGCCCACATCAACGTCGACGAGTGCGGCGCCCCCGAGAAGCTCGCCGGCATCAAGATCCACACCGTCCCCACCCCCGACGGCAAGCTCACCCCCGCCCTGATCGACCAGCAGGCCTGGGGCTGGGGCGACGAGCACCGCGCCCAGCCGCTCGCCGTCTCGATCACCCAGTCCACCGAACTCGGCACCCTCTACACGGTCGACGAGGTCCGGGCGATCTGCGAGCACGCCCACGAGCGCGGCATGCTCGTCCACATGGACGGCTCCCGGCTCGCCAACGCCGCCGCCTCCCTCGGCGTCCCCTTCCGCGAGTTCACCACCGACGCCGGGGTCGACGTCCTCTCCTTCGGCGGCACCAAGAACGGCCTGCTGCTCGGCGAGGTCGTGGTCGTCCTCGACCCCGAGAAGGTCCGCAACCTCAAGTACCTGCGCAAGATGTCGATGCAGCTCGCCTCGAAGATGCGCTTCGTCTCCGTCCAGTTCGAAGCCCTCCTCACCGGCGACCTCTGGCTCCGCAACGCCGGCCACGCCAACGCGATGGCCCGCCGCCTCGAAGCCGCCGTCCGCGACATCCCCGGCGTCACCGTCGTCCGCCCCGTCCAGGCCAACGCCGTCTTCGCCCTCCTCCCGCGCGAGGTCAGCGAACGCCTCCAGAAGCGCTACCGCTTCTACTTCTGGGACGAGCACACCGGCGAGGTCCGCTGGATGGCCGCCTTCGACACCACCGAACAGGACATCGACGCCTTCGCCGCCGCCATCGCGGAAGAGATGTCCCGCCAGGCCTGACCCGCACTGGCCCTGCACGCCGGATCGGCGGCCGGGGTGCCGTTGTTTGCACCCGCCGCCGATCCGGCGTAGTGTTGACTGGTCGCTCGGCAGGGAGCACCGGACACGCATCTGTGTGGACGGTCCCGGGGCGGCCAATCCCTTGGAAAACCAGCTAGCTGATCCGTGACGGGTCGCGTCCTTTTCGCGTCCCCGTTCGTATT
>NZ_JNYE01000082.1 GCF_000717185.1 Kitasatospora phosalacinea
CGTCAAACTTCGCTCCACGCACGGAACACACTCATCGACCTGGCCTGCTGCTCAGCTACGGCACTGCAGTCCCGGTCGAACTCACGGGACTAGGGACATGAGATGGCCGCCGCCAACTCAACCGTCGCCCAGCGTCCCGTGCTGGACGGCCCGGCGGACTACCTGATCGTCCTGCTGATCGTCGTCGTGGTCACCGTCACCGTCGGCACCTGGGCCACCGGCCAGGTCGCCGGGCTGATCACCCACGCCGCCTGGCCGCCGGTCCCGTTCGATGACGCCTTCGCCGTCGCTCGGCAGATCCCGCACCACCTGGACGACCCGCGGGCTGCCTGGCCCGAGTCCGCCCGCGCCGACCTCCCGGGGCCCGCCGGGTTCGCCGCCGCCGCCGCGATCGTTGCCACCGCGATGGCCACCGCATGCGCCGCAGCCCTGCGCCGCCTCCGCCGCGCCCGGTCGGTGCGGGGCTTCGCGAGCGCCGCACAGCTGTCGAAGACCCTGTCGGCCGCGGCGGTCGTGCGGCGCGGACCCATCGTCCGCCCCTCCCTCAAGAGCCGCCGGATCACCGCTTCCGACGTCGCGATGCAGCTCGGCCGGACCACGGCCGGGATGATGCTGTGGATCGTCGTCGAGTCCTCCGTCCTGATGCTCGCGGCACCCCGCCAGGGCAAGACCAGCCAGGTGATCATCCCCTGGATCAAGGCGTGGCACGGCCCGCTGCTGGTCACCAGCGTCCGCGCCGACGTACTCGACGCGACCGCGCTGATCCGCAGGAAGGCCGGTCCCACCCTGGCGATGACGCCGACCGGCATGGTCGAGTGGCCCGACCAGGTCCAGTGGTCACCGGCCTCCGGCTGCGACGACTTCGGCACGGCCATGAAGCGTGCCGACCTCATGGTCCGAATCGGCAAGTCCGAGACTTCGGACTCCAGCGGTGCCGGCTTCTTCGGCGCTACCGCGACGAGCCTGCTGGCCGCCTGGCTGCACGCTGCGCAGATCACCGGCGGCACGATGGAGGACGTTCTCCGCTGGGCGTTCAACCCCCAGGTGGAGGAGCCGATCAAGCTGCTAGCCGAATCCCGGCGCGCCGAGCCCGGCGTCGCGGAGATGCTCGACGCGCTCTACCGGCAGCCCAGCGAGACCCGGGCGAACCTCTTCTCGACGGTCCAGACAGCGCTGACCCCCCTCTTCTCCCCCCTGGCCCGCCGTACCTTCGTCCCCGCGGCCGGCAACTCCATCGACATCGAGCAGTGGCTGCTCAGCACCGGCACCATCTACCTGCTGGTCGACAAGGAAGACTCCACCGCCCTCGCGCCGCTGATCTCCGCGTTCGTCACCGAGGTCTTCAACACCGCCAAGCGGATCGCCGACCGCTCACCGGGCGGCCGGCTCGACCCTCCCCTGGGAGCGCTACTCGACGAGGTCGCCAACGTCACCCCGCTGCCGAACCTCCCCGACCTGATGTCCTTCGCGGGCGGCAGCGGCATCTACGTCCTCGCCGTACTCCAGAACATGGCCCAGGCCCGCAGCATCTGGGGGCCTGACGGAGCGGAGATGCTCTGGGGCAGTTCCACGGTCAAGATCGCCCTCGGCGGCCTCGGCGGCGCCGAGCTCGAAGAGTTCTCCAAACTGGCCGGCATCTACCGCGAGTCCCTGACCACCTACCAGAGCGGCAGTCACGGCACCACCATGCAGACCACCCTCCAGGACCGTAAGACCGTTACCCCCGACGAGATCCGCACGCTGGACGAGGAACGGCGCGAAGCTCTGGTGATCCACGCGACCACCCCCGTCACCAAGGTCCGGATGCTGCGCCACTACGAAGGCCCCGACCGCCGGGCCTACGAGGAGAGCACCGAGTGGGCACGGCGCTACCGTGCAGGCGACCTCGACCCGAGCGAGGCCGCCGCGTGATCCCCCGACCGCCCGTGAACACGGGAGACAGCGCGGTGCTCTCCGAAGCCGACCGCCGTTGGAACTCCCGCTTCGACCGGCGGCAGCAGCAGGGCCTGCTCCGCCACCCTGAACCCCCGTTCGCCTGCACCCTGCGGTGGAGCGGGCCGGTGCGCGGAATCGACGGCGAGCACTACCACCCGGGAGTGGACCACACCGGCGCCCCGGTCCTGGCCGTGTTCAGCAGCGGCTACCAGGAGACCGTGCCCGCCATGTCGCCGACGGACGACTGGGCCGTCCACCGAGCCCACACCGACGGCCGCTTCCACGCGCTCAGCACCTGGCGGCCCACCCGCGTCGACCGGGAGGACCTGGTGCTGGCCTACCTCGTCCAGCGCCCGCGCGAACTCGCCGACCTCGGCAGCTGGGTGCCGACGGACACCTTCACCAGCCACACCCGATGCGCCATCTACGAGGCGATGCTGGCGTTGCACACCGCAGCCCAGCCGGTCACCCCCGACGCGATCGAGAGCCACGTTCAGCGAAGCATCGACGAACTCTCCCCCCGTCTGGCGCGGCTGGTCACCGAGACGACCGACACCATCGCCTACCTCCACCGCCTGCTGCTCACCCCGAGCACATCCGTCGAGGCCCTGGACGCCGCGATCCACCTGGTGGCCGCCGACTGGAAGATGGCAGCCGACTTCGGCCGTCCCGACTTCCCCGACTTCTCCCGCGCCCTGCCCCCTCAGTACCAGGACCAGACATGACCGAGTCCGCGATCACACCGATAGGCCGCGTCAAGCACCGCCCGCACGCCCGGATGCGCCCCGCCCAGCGCCGCCGAGCCGACAGCACGTCCAGCACCAGCGCGAACGCCTCCACCACCGCGGCCCGCACCAGACTGGTCGAGTGGCACACCATGACGGTCTCCGAGCGCCTCGCCGCGTGGGCCGGCCTGTGCGACTGGGTGATCTGGCTCTACGACCGCTACGAGCTCGCTGTGGAATCCCGGCTCCCGCAGTGCTGGGCCGAACACCCCGGGCTGATCGAGGAGTTGTGGGCGCTCAAGGTCTGGCGGGAGGAGATATACACCGCCGCACCGGACCAGCAGGTCGGGCAGGCTGCCCGCTACTGGCACGCCGAACTCCGCGCGGTGGTGGCCAGCGCGACCGGTGTCTACGCCACGTCCTGCCGAACCGGACACCGCGGACCCGACGTCCGCGCTGCCGACTCCTCGGACCTCCAGAAGCGTTGGACCGGCGCCGACCCCTGGGCGGGCATCCCCGGCGCGCAGCTGGCCACCCACGCGGACACCTCCATCGTCGGCAGCCCTGACCGTCTCGTCGGCGCCCAGATGGACGACGCCCGCGCCCGCGGCCTCGCCACCCCGCTCAGCCCCAGCATCCCCGAGTACGTGCGCTACACCGACACCTGGTGGGCCATCGACATCAGCGGCGACTGGCTGCGCGTCGTCAACGAAGAACTGCTCCAACGGCTCGAAGAAGCCGCCGCCCGGATGGCTGCCGCCGACGAGGCCGCCCGCCGCTACCGGGACACCACCGGATCGAGGACCACCCGATGACCCACCCCGACCTCGCGCTCCGTGCCGAGCAGGCCGTCATCGGTGCCGCCCTGCGCGACCCCGCAGCGCTGGACCAGATCGCCTATCTCACCCCGGACCGGATGGCGCACCCCACCAACCGCGCTCTGATGGCCGCCTTGGTCGAGACGCGAACCAGCACCCCGACGGCGCCCGCCGCCCGGATACCCGACCTGATCGCCCAGACGACCGCCGTCCGCGGCGTCGGCTCCGACTACCTCCGCCGGCTCGCCGACGCCGCTCCACAGCCCAGGAATATCGCCAGCTACGCCCGGCTGGTCCAGGAGGCTGCCGTCCGGCGCGACCTCGCTCTCCACCTGGACCAGCTCCGCACGCCCGCCGCCGACCAGCGTGGACCGGAACCGTCGCTCGACCGCCTTCTCCAGCGGGTCGAACCGGTCTCGCAGTCCGCGAAGTTCAGCGACCCGGCCCCGGAGCCGTACCAGCCGCGGACCCAGCAGTTCGGTGGACCGGAAGTCCGGGTCGACGCCCGGCTTGAGCGCCAGGACGTTGTACTCGCCGACCTCCTCCAGCACCCCGAGCAGGTGCGGGAGGTGAGCACGTGGCTCTACCCCGAGGTGTTCGACACCGGTCTGCGCCGGGAGGTCTACGAGGCCATCGTCGTCGTCGCCGAGCGGGACGACCCGGTCGACCAGCTGACGGTGGAGTGGGAGGTGTACCGGCAGGGTGAACGCTACGAGATCGAGGTCGAGGTGACCCGCGACGAACACCCCGACTACCTCGCCCGGCTCGCCACCACGGCCGTTGTCGTCGGAGCGGCCGTGGAACTCGGCAGGGAGGTCCTGGCCGAGGACATCCGGACACAGCTCACAGCAGACTTCGGTGGTATCGACGTGAGCGCCCGCGCCCCTGGCACCGGTCCCAAACCGGCAGCAGAGATCCAAGCGGCCGGACCGGTCCCGCAGCTCCAGCCCGCACCGCTTCTCCAACCGCCCCCGGTGCAGCAGAGCCCCACCATCCAGCCGAACATCAGGCCGTGAGGGGAGAGGAGATGATCAGCTCCGAAGGCGGAGTGCAGGCGGACCTCAGCCACGCCACGATGGAAGCTGCCATTGCGGACGGCACGGGCCAGCACCTCAGTGAAACGATCACTGACTTCGCCTGGTACCAGTCCAGTTGGTGGATGTACGACCGGGAGGGTTGGTGGCGGGTCACCAGGCCAGATGTCGCCGCCGGGCTGGACCTGATGGCCCAGAACATGCGGCTGGCCGACCAGGCCGTGCGGCGTACCCGCTGATCCTTCAGAGCAGGCCGGACAACAGCGAGGAACAACAGGGTGCAGACAGCTTGAACTTAGTGCGCAGCAAGACGTCCATCCCCGAGTTATCCACAGGCGGTGGAGAATTTTTCTTGCTCAGGCCGCGGACCTGCGCGGCCAGAACGACCATCAAGCCGCGTATAAGGTCATGCTGACCCAGGAGGAGGTGAAGGTCGGGGCAGCCCCCGGCGGGCTGTCTGGGTGCTGGGGACACGTCCTTCGCTACCATCTGGTGGTTGCCGGGATCTATGGGTTGGCCACAGGTCATCTCATCCCTTGATGTGCGCCCAGGCAGAACAGTTAGGACAGCGTCATGACGACCATACTGGGCAGCGCCCCGCCTGACTGGCCGCACTGCGGGGAAGGGGCCAGCCCTGCCAACCAGGTGGGCTGCTTGGGTATTCGGATCGGCTCTGGCCTGCGATGCCTGGAGCACATGCCCGAAACGGACCGGGTTGCCTACCTGGCCACGCTCTCACCTGGCAGCGACCTAGACCTGCGCGGTACCACCATTAATGATTCCCACCTGCGCGCTCTTTTGCTCGCCTGCACTGACCCAGACACCCGCTGCCCCCAATTTGGTGGTGTCCAGTTCGATTCCGCTACGTTCAGTGGCAACGCCCGGTTCGAGTCCACTGCGTTTAGCGGTGTCGCCCGCTTCGTGTCTGCCGCCTTCAATGGCGATGCCCGGTTTGATTCTGTCGTCTTCAACGAATCCGCCAGATTCGATTCCGCCAGGTTTGACCGTGGCGCCCAGTTTGAGTCCGCCATGTTCAGTAGTACCGCCTACTTTGCGTCCGTCTTCTTCAATGAACATGCAGGGTTCGGGTCCGTCGCCTTTAACGGCCACGCCCGATTCGGGGGTGCCATATTTAATGGCGACGCCATGTTCGGGTCTTCCAGATTCAGTAGAAACGCCGTTTTTTCGTCTGCCAGATTCCATGGAGAAACAGATTTCGAGTTGGCCACATTCGGCAGCTCTGCCGAATTTCAGTTCACCATATTCAGTGGTCCCGCTCGGTTCGTCTCTGTTGCGTTCAGTCGTCCAGCCCGGTTCGCGTCCGCCGCGTTCGGCAGTGACACCGCATTTAATTCCGCCACGTTCAGCCGTGACGCCCGGTTCGAGTCTGCCACGTTCGGCCGTTCTGCCCGGTTCGGGGGCGCCATATTTGATGGCGACGCTGTGTTTGTTTCCGCCACTTTCGGCGAGCTCGCCGCGTTCGCATCCGCCACGTTCAGCCGTGACGCCCGGTTCGAGTCTGTCATGTTCGGTGATCTCGCCCGGTTCGAGTCCGTCATGTTCGGTGGTCTCGCTCATTTCGAGTCTGCCACGTTCAGCCGCGGCGCCCGATTCATGTCCGCCACGTTCAGCAGTGAAGCCCGTTTCTTGAGCACCACGTTCAGTGGTCCCGCCAGGTTCGACTCCACCAATTTCGACGGCCATGCCCGATTCAGGTCCGCTGTGTTCGATGGTTTGCAGCACCTCGGACCTTTTGTGTGTGTCCAAGCAGATTTTATGGAAGCCCAGTTCACGGGGCCCCAGGTTACGATTGAGATTGCCGCACGGAAGACGTCCTTCGATCGCGCCACGTTCGCGGGCTCATTGGTGCTACGGCTGCGTTATGCGAACGTGCAGTTGGCGCGCGTGACGTTGGGCGGCCCCAGTGCGATCCAGGCGTGGCCGATGCCCTTCCGCGCGCTTGGCGGCGAGCTGCCCGAGCCGGTCCTTCTCGGCAGTACACCTTCGGCGGGCGTCCAACTCCTGTCGTTGGAAGGAGCCGACGCCGCGCAACTAGTACTGACCGATGTTGACTTGACTAACTGTCAGCTCACTGGTGCGTTCCATCTCGACCAGATCCGGATCGGATTCGGTTGTACCTTTGCCCGACCCCCGGCCAGCTGGTACCGATCCGGGCTGCTGCCCGCACGCCGGTCAACTCGCAAGGTCCTCGCGGAGGAACACCACTGGCGGGCAAAGGCGGGGGACGCGGGATGGCAGCAGGGCCCGCACCATGGCCTGCCGGGAATGGGTGCGGGGCCAGAAGACCTGGTGGGGGCTTACCAGCAGTTGCGGAAGGCGTTCGAGGAGGCTGGAAACGAGCCGGACGCAGCTGACTTCTACTACGGCGAGATGGAGATGCGCCGCCACGACCGATCACGGCCGCGGGCAGAGCGTCGACTGCTGTGGCTGTACTGGCTGGTGTCTGGGTACGGGCTGCGGGCTTCGCGGGCGCTGTCGTGGCTGGTAGCGGCGATGGGGGTGACACTGCTGGCGATGATGCTGCTCGGGCTGCCGAACGATAGCCCGGACCCGCAGACCACCGGCACTTACTCCGCCGGCACGGTGAAGGCGGTGACGAAGACCCCCGACCCGTCCTTGACCCTGCCGTGGCGCAAGCGGCTGACCGTGGACCGGGCGGAGAAGGGTGCCCTGGTGGTGGTGAACTCGGTGGTGTTCCGTTCCAGCGGCCAGAACCTCACGTTGCCCGGCACCGTGATCGAGATGGCTTCCCGAATCGGCGAACCCGTTCTCCTCGGCCTGGCCGCGCTCGCGGTGCGTTCCCGCGTCAAACGCTAAACGCGTCCGACTCGCACCGTCCGGGCGGACCGGCGTCAGCTTTGGCTCAGAACGGCCGGACGGCTTGCCAGCCACGGGTATCGGACAGATCGAACGTTCTGCGAGGCCAGTGACCGAGCCAGAACGCCGCGGTGGAGGGCTCGGTGATGCCCATGGTCGAGCCGTCGTGCGGTAGGAGTTCAGTTGGGGCGAGGTAGCCGTCGCCGGGGTCGAGACGTATGCGCAGGCAGGTCAGGGGGAATCCGGTAGCGATGTAGGCCCGCAGGTCGTCGGTGTGCGGGTAGCACGTCGCGTAGTCGGGGCGCACCGTCCGGCAGATCTCCTGGATGTCGGTGTCGCAGACCAGGAGGTAGCGGGTGCCGGGGCCGAGGTTCAGGCACAGGCGCCTGCGGCCGTCGGCCTTGTGCTGGTAGTCGAGTTTGTCCCAGTTGTCGAGGTGGATGCCGATGCGGCGTCCGTCGGTGTGGTTCGTGGTGGTGGTGGCAGCGTCCGGTGGGCTGACGGTGCGGCCGAGGGCGGTGACGTGCGGTGCGGCGAGCAGGCGGGGGTCGATGTCGGCGGCGTAGACGAGTTCGACGAGCGTGGCGTCGGCGGTGCCGGTGGTCGGCGTGAGCTTGCGGTACAGGGTCTCGGTGAGGGGGTGCCACGGCCCGGCCGGGACCACGGCCCCGTCCTCGTAGTCGGGGTGGTCGGCGACGGCGCGCACGGATGCGGTCTCGCACCGCCGCCGGAGATCGTCCGGCGGGATGGCGATGCGCAGGCTCACCGGCGCCCGCCCGGTACCGGGTCGTCCAGGTCGTCGCCGAAGACCGCTTCGAGCTCGGCGACCAGGGCGCGGGCGAGTTCGGCCTCCTGCCCCCGGTCGATGATGACCTTCGCGAGGTTGCCGGTGCCGCGGATCTCGGAGAGGTCGTTGCCTCGGAGGTCGAACTCCCGGTAGGCGCCGTGCTCGAACTCGGTGCGGCGGAGCACGGTTTCGTCGAGGACGGCCCGGGTGAGGTCACAGCCGGTGAACGTGGCGTCGGTCAGCGTGCACTTGGAGAAGACGACCGGGCCCGCGGCGCGGACCTTGGCGAAGGTGGCGAAGTCGAGCTTGCAGCCCTGGAAGAGGACGTTGTCGAGCACCAGGCCCGACAGGGTCGCGCCGAGGAGCTTGCAGTCGCGGAAGACCGTGCGGGAGAGCTTGCTGTCGCTCCACTGCACGGACCCGAGGTCGCAGCCCACGAACTCCGTGGACTCCACCCGCACCTCCTCCAGGCGCACGCGCTCGGCGCGCAGCTTGCTGACGCGCCCGCTGCTCAGGGTGGCATCGGCCAGCTCCAGGGCCCGCAGGTCGGCGTCGGCGTAGCGGAACTCCTGAAGGAGACCGCGGGGGTGGTCGAGGGAGGTGACGTTGGAGAGGTAGCCGTCGTCGAACCCGGGGAGGGCGAGGGTGACGCGGCGGAAGGTGCGTTCGCTCATGGTGCTGCTCTCTTTCGTGCCGGGGTGCCGGGCCCGCGCGGCGGCGGGCCCGGCACGACGTGCTGCTACTGCTTGCCCTGCTTGTTCCAGTTGTCCCACGTCGGCCGGTTGTCGAACGCCGGAGTGAGGTTGTCCCACGTCGGGCGGTTGTCGAACTTCGCGACGGCCGGCAGTACTCCGGCGGTGCCGGTGAGGTCGGCGATCACGGGGGCGTCGGACGCTTCCAGCAGTTCGAGCAGGGTCATGAGGCTTGCTCCTCTCGGACGGTATCGGACAGGGCGACGACGAGGGCCTGCCGCGACACGCGGCAGTAGCTCGTCTCGGTGGTGTCGAAGCGGCCGGTCTCGAAGTACCGGTTGCCGGCCTGCGCGCCCCGGCAGAAGCCGAAGAACTCGCAGGTCGCCTCGCAGCGGTCCAGGCCGGTCAGGAACTCCTCCACGTACCTGAGGCGGCCGGCGTCGGCCAGCATCGAGGCGATGGACTGCTCCAGGACGTTCCCGGCCCGGAAGTCGTCGTAGTGCGCGGCCCGGGTGTCGGCCAGTTCGGGGGACAGCAGGACGACGTCGCCCGCCGCCGAGACGGTGGGGATCGGGTCGATGAGCACCGAGCGCCAGCCGTCGCCCGCGCGCAGGGACCGCAGGTAGCCGCCGAGCCGGTCGACCTCGCGGACCGTCAGGTCCCGGTTGCGCCGAGTCCAGGCGATGGTGCGTCGCCAGAACTCCACGGCCTGCTCGAACGTCGGCGTCGGGCGTACGGAGTTCACGCCCTCCTGCTCCTCGATGTTGAAGCCGACGCTGGTACAGCCCAGGGATGAGAAGAAGTCGAGCAGCGCCTCGGGGTGGTCGATGCTGTCGGTCGTGACGACCGCGATCACGGAGAAGCCGATCTCGTGGGCGCGCAGGCGGTCGATGCCCTTCATGATCAGCGGGAAGGCGGGCTTGCCGCCCAGGCCGATCCGCTGCCGGTTCATGGCCGCCGGGCCGTCGATGCTCACCCCGATGCGGAAGTCGCGGTCGGCGAAGAACTCGCACCACCCTGGGGTGATGAGCGTGGCGTTGGTCTGCATGTAGTGGCGCAGGCGGCCCGTGCCGCGCAGGAGTTCGAACGGGGCGACGAGGTCCGCGAAGCGGGGCAGTCCCGCCGCCGTCGGTTCCCCGGCGTGCCACACGAGGTCCAGAGGCGAGCCGGCGGTGGTGAGTTCGGCGGCGGAGCGGGCGATGGCCTCGGCGACCCCGATGGGCATCGGGGTGCGCTTGGCCTTGTTGGGCAGGTAGCAGTAGGTGCAGGCGAGGTTGCAGAAGGAGTCGCACTGCGCCACCAGTGTGCGGGGCCGCGCGGCGATCCTGCTGGCGTATCGACCGAGCAACGTGGTGCCTCCTGGGGGAGTCGAGGGCGACGATCCGGTCAGCGCGCGAGCCGGGGCCCGATCCATGGGCCCTCGCAGAAGCTAGGCTTCAACACCCGCCGCCCTCAACGAAGTTGCGCAGATTTGCGCACAGGCCGCCAGGAGATGGCGAACCACACTCGCCCGGAAGCGACGGGTGACCGGCCTGGCTTCCCTGTACAGCTGGAGGAGCGACCGGGGCAGGCCATCCGGCCACCCGGTTGTCAGTGCTGTCCGGCAGCATCGCGGCGTGAGTACCAGGACGCTGGACACCGAAGCTGGGCATGGCCGGAACTTCCATGGGCTGACCGGCGCCGGTGCCGTGCTGTACATCGCCGAATCCGACGAGCTGAACGCACTGAAGATCGGCGTCACCAGCAGGGCCAGCCGCACTAACCGAACCCAGCAGCACGCCCGGCACGGCTGGCGCATAACAGCAGAGATCACCTTCGAGGACGGGCAGCACGCCTTCACCGCGGAGCAGGCCGTGCTGGCGTTTCTGCGCTCCTGCGGGGCGCGTCGGACCCTCGCGCAAGAGCAACTGCCGCAGGGCGGCTACACGGAGACCGTTGCGCTCGCCCGGGAAGTCGGCCTGAGCGCAGACCAGTTGCTGGTGATCGCGCGGGCCGCCGGGGAGATCGTGGAAGCCACTGCACGGCCGTTCTATACCAGCATGGTGGCGCTTGATCAGGTCCGCGACCATCTGCGTGAAGTGGAGAAGGAGTACCAGGTGATGAAGCTCACCGGAAGTCGGCGCGAGCTACAGGAGTTTGCCGCTCAGGTGCTGCCCCTGTTGGAGGAGCTCAAAGAGATGGCTGAATCCCTACGCAGCCGACTGTAGGCAGGGCTCCTGCCGGACGCGTGGATCGTTGATATTGCAGTGGGCGCGGCCCTCACCTGGCGGACCTCACCGAAGGGCGTCGACCGCCGCGGTGATCAGCGTACGGGCGGCGGCACCATGCACCGCGAGCCCCGCGAACCGGGCGAACACCTGCATGTACAGGGCGACGTCGGTGGGGGCGGTCACCGTGACCTGCGCCGACAGCAACTCCGTTCCGGCTTGTCGGTCGTCGAAGACGTTGAAGGACTCGGTGGGCCACACAGTGCGCGCCGCGGTGAACGGGATGATGCCCAGCGAAACGGACGGCAACGACATGACGGTCAGCAGGTGGCCGAGTTGCCCGGCCATCACCGCTTCGTCGCCCACCCGGTAGCGCAGCACGGACTCCTCGATGACGGCGACCAGGCGGCGCCCGCCTTCGTAGACGAGCCGGGAACGGGCGAGACGGGCGTCGACGGCGTCGGACACGTCGTCGGGAGTCTGGCGGACATCGGCCACCATCCGCAGGAGGGCGCTGGCGTAGCCCTTCGTCTGCAAGGCCCCGGGGATGACCCGGGAGGAGTAGGCGCGGAAGTGGCTGGTACGCACGTACAGCGGTACCCGGGCCTCCTGCGCGTGGCGAAGCCCGGTGCGGGTGATGCGCCGCCACTCGACGTACAGGGAGTCCGCCGCCCGGTTGGAGGCGACCAGGTCCTCGGCCTGGTCATCAGCGCCGCAGGCCCGGCACCACGTCCGGATGTCCGAATCCGACGGCGCTGCCTTGGCGTTGAGGATGCGGGAAGTCTTGGCGTCGTGCCAGCCGCAGAGCGCCGACAGCTCCCTGCCCTTCAGGCCGGCGTCGCGCATCAGCTCACCGAGGCGCGCGGCCAGCGCCACGCGGGCGGCCTGGACGCTGGAGGACGGGGAGGTCGACATCGCTGCTGCTGTACTCGGGTACGGGTGCCGGTCAGATGCTGA
Organism: Kitasatospora phosalacinea; assembly: GCF_000717185.1. Lineage (GTDB taxonomy): Bacteria > Actinomycetota > Actinomycetes > Streptomycetales > Streptomycetaceae > Kitasatospora > Kitasatospora phosalacinea_A. Next base: position 11,994 of record NZ_JNYE01000082.1, read on the forward strand.
ACTTCTCGTGCGGCACGGCCCGCTCCCACACCGCTTCGAACGCGGTGGCGCACAGCCGCGCCACCGCGGGGTTGTCGCTGAACGACGGCCCTGCGGACTCCCCGGCGCCGGTGAAGTGGTTGAACCTCACCAACTCGCCGTCGAACAGCCAGAAGTCGTTGCCCGGCAGCGCGAGGTCCGACGCCTCGCGCCGGTCCAGCCATCGGATCTGCTCGCCCGCGGCGATGTTGGTGAACGTCCCGGAGTGCTCGTAGCGGATGTACTCCGACACGGGCGTGGACACGATCCGGGCGCGCCGGACTTCGACGCCTCGCCCGACGGTCTCCTGGATCGTGGACAGCCACGGCCGCCACCAGGACGCCCGGTCCGCCGGGTCGTACCGGAAGCCCTCACGCCAGGCCGCGAACGCCTGTACCTCGCCTGCAACGCTGTAGGAGTCCCGCATCTCCAGGTGGACCGCCGTGGAGCGTGTGGCGGCCAACTGCTCAGCGAACGTGGGCACCTTCGGCTGCATCGCATGCCTTCCTCAAGATCGCCGCCATGCGAGCCGGCAGCCGGACCACGTCCTCCCCGTCGGGGATGCTTCCGGTCTCCAGGCACTTGGCGCGCAACTCGTCGTCGGCCTTCCAGCCCTGCACGACGATCTCGTCAGCTTCGTCGTCGTACCAGACCGTCGGGCACTCGTCGTCCCCCGTGTTGGGGTCGATCCCGATGAACCGTAGTGCCATGCCAGTTCCCCCTTGCAACTCGGTTGCGCAGATTTGCAAGACGATTCCCGATTGAGCGGCGAGCGTCAAGATGACCCCATCCGTGCGGAGGCGGAGGGCAGTTCGCTGTGCGCGTGATGGCCCTTGCCCCTGTGCCGCGCGTCCGGAGCAGGGCGCACCCGACCCACCCTGTCCCGCAAATCTGCGCAACGTCCTGGCACCGCAACCCGCGCCCCGCCTACGGTCGATGACGCCGACGGCGGCCTGGAAGACACAGCCCAGCTCGCCCGGCACACAGCCCGTGGCCTCCGTCAGCGTCTCTGCCCCGGGGCGGCCCAGATGGCGTCGGCGAGTTGGAGAGGGCGCTGCTCCACCCGTTGTCCACGAAGAGAGCGGACCACCGCATGACGAGTTCATCCGGAAGCATGGCCACCGCGCGGAGCGGGATACTGGCGGTTGCCCGCACTGATGCGGGCCCACTCGTGACCGCCCTCGCACCGGAGGCCAGCAGTGCCCGACGAACCGACCCGGCCCCGGCCGCCGAAGCCGCGCGACCTCGACCTCGCCGGGGCGCAGTGGCTGGGCGCCGCGGACGCGCCCGAAGGCCCGCAGATCGCGCACGTCGACGGGTACATCGTGATGCGTCACGGCGGGGACCCGGACGCCCCGCCCCTGATCTTCGACCAGGACGAGTGGCGTGCGTTCCAGGACGGGGCGGCCAACGGGGAGTTCAACGACCTGCCCTAACCGGCCAACCGGACACGGTCAGTCTCCAGAAAAGCACCACCGGGCTGCCAGCGAGCAGGGGCGTCCGGCAGTCGTCGGCAGGGAGCGGTGGAGCCGCTCGGTCAGGCAACCGGTGCGAGCTGGCCGGAGGCGAGGGCAGCGAGGAATGCGCCCGCAGCGTCCGGCTGGTGGACGTGCGCGGGCCCGTCGGGGTCCTTGCTGTCCCGGACGACCACCGTGCCGGTGTGGACGGCCAGTTCCACACAGTCGCCGTTACCCCCGCTGGCGGATGCCTTCCGCCACGTCACGGCCAGGGCGGAGGCGGTCGGGTGGAAGGCCATCGCGGGCTCCTCGTCTGCGCACAGGGCAACTCTGCCGCTGCCCTTCGGCCGGGCCACCGTAGCGCCGCAGCCCCGAGCCTGGTAGATGGCCACCAGCATGCCGACGGCCCGACACCCATCGAGGGCATCGGGCCGTGCAAGGGCGTTCGGATCAGGCGACCGGCACGAGCTGGCCAGCGGCGGTGGCAGCCAGGAACGCCGCAACGGCACCAGGCTGGTGGACGTGCGCGGGGCCGTCGGGGTTCTTGCTGTCTCGGACGACCACCGTGCCAACGTGGCTCGCCAACTCCACACAGTTGTCGTTCGGGTTGCTGGCGGAAGCCTTCTTCCATGTCACGGGCAGGGCAGAAGCGGTCAGGTGGACGGTCACTTGAGCTGGTCTCTCTTCTCTTTGATCAGGGTGTGAGACTGTTCGAGATCCAGCGCGGTAGCCATGATCTCGTTGAAAGCACCGCGGAAGAGATCCACCTGAGACCGCTCCTCCACCCAGTTGCTGGTGAGCATGCCGCTCAGCAACACGAGGTCGAGATCCCGCTGCGGAAACTCAAGGAGGGCGAACGCCCCGTTCATTCCGGGGTGAGGAGGAGCTACGGCCGGAAGGATCTGGATGTTGACGTTCGACATGCTGCTGTAGATCAGCAGCTTCTCCAACTGGTCTGCCATGACGCCGGGCGCTGCTGCCATCGACAACGCGGATTCGTGGATCACCGCCCACAGTTGGAGCGGTGCCTCAGCCCGGGTGAGCACCCACTGTCGGTTGATCCGGACGTCGACTCGCTCCTCGATGCTCGCGGGCTTGATCACGGCGCTGGAGATGATCGCGTGAGCGTACTGGCGGGTCTGGAGCAGCCCCGGGATGAAGGACGCCTCGTACGCCTTCTGGCCCACGGCCATCTCTTCCAGGCGGATCAGGTCGGTGTAGAGGGGGTTGAGCTGTTGCTGCAAGCCGGCGACCCAACCGGTTCGGTGCGGAGCCCGCAAACTCTCGACCAGGACCTCGGCCAGCGCCTTTTCGCACTCGTAGTAGTCGAGCAGCGCCTTCACGACATCAGGCTTGAGCTGGACGGCAGCGTTCTCGTACCTGCTGAGCTTGACCAGGTTGAGGCCCGGGACGGCAGCGACGACCTCGTTTGCTGACTTCCCTTGCTTCTTGCGCAGCCGCTGCAGCTCAGCTGCGACTCGCCGGTACCGCACCTGCGGTGCTGCGGCCATGGGTTCCCCTCCGGATCTGTCCGTGGACCAGTGTGCACGTCCTGACACGCGGTTCGCCACCATGTGGGGGCTCGCCTAGGCCGCGCATTACCTAGAGAACTGAAAATTTTCATATTTGAGCGACGTGGCTTGCGCTGACGGTGAGTTAGACATCATGCTGTTCGTCACGGATAGCACTCCAACGGTGACACATGTCGCTGTGGAGGGCTATGCCTTCCATGTTCATCGCTGCACTCTGCATGAAGCTGCTCCTGCCTGGCCGAGCCGTTCCTGTACGGCCGGTGGGCGGCGCGCTCTCGACGGTCTCTGGGCCGTCCCGGATTCACCCCCAGCCGCACCACCAGACCGGCCCGGAGGATCTGCCATGCCTGCACTTGTCATCAGCTTCACTGTCCCCGCCATGCACGCTTCGGTCGGCGGAGTCCGCGACCAGCTCGTTTGTCGCCTGTCGAGCGTGTTGAATCCCGATCAGCTGTACGCCGTTCGGCTCGCGGCCTCGGAGCTCGCCACCAACGCCCTGGAGCACGGTGTGGGCGGTGAGGATGGTGCCCAGGACCTGAGGGTCGAAGCCGCCGCGGACTACGCCGCCGGCACACTGCGGGTCACCATCACGAACCCCTGTCGGACCCGCTCCGTGCCGCGGCGCGCGGCAGGGGACCTGTGGGCGGAGTCCGGGCGCGGCCTCCTGATCGTCGCGGCGCTCGCCGACGACGTCGGCTCGGAGTTGCTGCCTGGCGACGACGGCACGCTTCAGCGGGCGGTCTGGTTCGAACTGGCGGTGTCGTTCACCGAGAAGCCCGATGCCGCAGTCAGCTCCACCATCGAACTGGTCGACCAGCACCTGGCCGATCGACGGGTCGGGGCCAGGCGTCCGCTGGTCCGCAGAGCGGCGGGCCACCTGGCCCGTCTGCCCCGCCGGGCCGTCTCGCTCCGATGGCCCGAGTCGCGGGCGGCACCCAGCCGAAGCGCCGCCTAACCCGCCCCCGGCCCTGAACTTGGGGGCATCCAATCTTCACGACTGCCGGTGCAGTGCCCTCTTGACCCTGTGGAGCAGGGCCGCGCCGGCTACTTCGACCCGCTCCCTAATCGGCGGGTCAAGGAGCCGCCCGGGATGGCCGGGCGGGTCGCCCCGGGGCCCGAAGCCAGAGACGGGCCCCGGGGTAGCAAGCGGCACTCGACCTCCCAGCCCTGCCCTACAGGGCACCGTTGAACAGGAGAGCACGATGGAGTTCGCCACCGGCACCGTGGAGTTGGAGCCGCTCCAGAACGGCATCCTTGAACTGCTGCGCTCCGCGAACTACCTCCAGGCGTTCGAGAACACGATCGTGCAGGGGGTGCTCCAGACCGAGGCGTACGCCCGCAGCGTCTTCGAGGGCGTCAGGGGGCTGTACCCCGTCTCGGCCGACGACATCGACGCGGCGATCAAGGCGAGGATGGTCCGCCGTGAACTCATCGACGGCAAGCGCCAGTTCGAGATCATCCTCACGGAGCACGCCCTGACCGCACCCCTCGCCAGCGAGGACGTGATGCGCGGCCAGATGGCCCACCTGCTGGAGTGCCTGGACCTGCCGGGCATGACCATCGGCGTCATCCCCCGGGGCGTCGTGCTGAACCAGCCCTGGGCCTTCAGCATCACCAACTCCGTCCGGGTCGACCTCGACCAGTACGGGGGCCCGCTCACCGTCACCGACCCGGCGGCCGTTGCCCGGTTCCGGGGTGTGTTCGACGAGCTGCGGGGCCTCGCGGTCTACGGGGACGACGTTCGCGCGCTGATCACCGGCCTGATGCCCGCCTGATCCAAGCCCCGCACCGGCCACCCCTGGTCGGCAGAGCCCAGCCCGGCCGACCAGGTATCCATCCAGAGGAGGTAGTGATGATCATCGCCAGCCACGGCCGCCCCGGCGCGGGCAAGTCCACGTTCACCGGGATGCTCCGCGACGAACTCGCCGGACGCGGCCATCCGGTCGCCCTCGTCAAGCTCGGCGCTCCCCTCTACGATCTCCAGGCCGCGGTCTACCGCGCCGCGGGGATGCCCGTGCCGGAGTCCGGCCGACAGGACGGGGCGCTGCTGAACACGCTCGGCCAGCACCTGCGCCGCATCAACCCGGACTCCCTCACCGGCCGCTTCGAGCGGACCGCCGCCGAACTGCTGCGGGACCGCCCCGACATGGTGGTCCTCTGCGACGACATGAGGCCCGCCGACGTCGAGGCGCTGCGCAAGCTCGACGCGGTGTTCGTCCAGGTCTGGGCCCCCGATGACCTGCGTCTGTCGCGGAAGTCCGGGCGCGGAGACCTCTCGAAGGGCGCCGACGACCACCCGACTGAGGGCGACGTCGCCGAGGCCGACCACCGGGTGGAGAACACCGGCTCGCTGACCGCCCTGCGCGAGCGCGCCCGGCTGCTGGCCACGGAGGTGCTGCGTTGATCCTCACCGGTCCAGAGATCACCCGGCAGCGCGAGGCGGGCAGGATCACCATCGAGCCGTTCGACGAGACCCAGGTCAACCCGAACTCGTACAACTACCACCTGGGCCCGACGCTGCGGGTGCACCGCGGCCAGGTGCTGGACACCCGCCCCGGCGACCAGGTGCTGGAGGAGTTCGCCATCCCCGAGGAGGGGGCGCTGCTGCTGCCGGGGCGGATCTACCTGGGCACCACCGTGGAGGAGATCGGCAGTGCGCACTACGTGCCGTCGCTGATCGGCCGCTCCAGCCTCGGCCGCCTCGGCATCTTCCTCCAGTTCAGCGCCGACATGGGCAACCTCGGTGCCGTGCACCGCTGGACGCTGGAGATCGAGGTCGTCCAGCCCGCCGTCGTCCACGCCGGCGACCGGATGGGCCAGATTACCTTCACCGCCGCCCGCGGCGAAGTGCGGCTCTACGACGGGCACTTCGGGCGGATCGGCGAGGCCACCGCCCCGACCCGGCCCGAACTGCTGGCCGCCGCCCGCTGATCCACGATCGGAGACACCTTCCCCATGATCCTCACCGGCCCGGAGATCGTCCGGGAACGCGAGGCCGGCAGGCTCACCATCGAGCCGTTTGACCCCAAGCAGGTCAACCCCAACTCCTACAACCTCACCCTCGGCCCGACGCTCGTCGTCTACACCGGAACGGTGCTCGACACCCGGCGCCCGAACGCCTACGAGACGCTGGAGATCCCGGAGCAGGGCATCATCCTGGAGCCGGACCGGATCTACCTCGGCTCCTCGGTCGAGGTGATCGGCTCCGACCACTACGTGCCGGTCATGCACTCCCGCTCCGGCTCCGCCCGGCTCGGCATCTACAGCCACGTCACCGCCGACCTGATCGACCAGGGCTCGCGCGGGCAGCTCACCCACCAGCTGCGCGTCGTGCAGCGGGTGAGGGTGTACGCGGGGGTCTCCCTCGCCCAGGTCGACTTCCGCCAGGTCCAGGGCGAGCCGATGCTCTACTGCGGCAAGTACCAGGGCAGCCGGGGCCCGCAGCCCTCGCAGATCCACCGGGACGCCGACACGCTCGGGACCGCCGCGTGAACGGCCCGACCCCGGCGCAGGGGGTGGTCTTCGACCCGAACCCGGCCGGCACGTGCCCGGACGAGACGGCCGCGCGCCTGGTGGCCACCGCGTACGAGACGATCCGCAGCCGCTACGTCGAGGGGCGCCGCCAGATCGCCGCCGCGGGCCTGGCGGCGGACGGCCGGGTGTACGTCGGCGTGCACCTGGAGGCGATGGTCGGCTGCTACTCGCTGTGCGCCGAGCGCGCCGCGCTCGCGCAGGCCGCGGTGTACACAGACCAGCCGCTGGTGGCGATGGCGGCGGTGCGCTACCCGAAGCCGTCCGAGGGCGGCCCGGCCCGGATCGTCGCCCCGTGCGGCGGCTGCCGCGAGCTGCTCTCCGACCACGCCCCCGGCCTGCGGGTCGTCGTCCCGCGCGAAGGCCGCGGCCTGCTCGTGCCGCTGGCCGAGCTGCTGCCGGACAAGTACGTCGGCACGAAGTGGGCCACCACCCCCGCCAACTACCATCAGTGACCAACTAGTTGCCATCGGTACGCCTCGTTCGCCGTGCCGTAGGGCGCGACCACCAAGATGCACAGGAAGAGAACCCCATGCGCGCCACCATCCGCCGGGCCGTGATCCCCGCCGCGGGCCTCGGCTCCCGGCTGCTCCCGCTCACCAAGGCCACCCCGAAGGAGATGCTGCCCGTCGGCGACCGGCCGGTCATCGAGCACACCGTCCGCGAGCTGATCGACTCCGGCATCACCGACATCACCATCGTCGTCTCCGGCGACAAGTCCCTGATCCAGGAGCACTTCCGGCCCAACCCGGCGCTCGTCGCCCAGCTGCGCGCCGACGGCAAGAGCGGCTACGCGGACGCGGTCGAGGAGGTCGGCGAGCTGTCCCGCCGTGGCCACATCACCTACCTCTACCAGCACGGCCCGTACGGCAACGGCACCCCCGTGCTGAACGCCGCCCGCAACTTCGGCGACGAGCCGTTCCTCGTCCTGTGGCCCGACGACGTGTTCGTGGCCGAGGTGCCGCGGGCCCGGCAGCTGATCGCCGCGTACGAGAAGACCGCCGCCCCGGTGCTCGCGCTCATGCCGATGGACCCGCAGGACTCCCAGCGGTACGGCGTGCCCGTGGTCAAGGAGGACCTCGGCGACGGCGCGCTGCGGATCACCGGCCTGGTCGAGAAGCCGAAGCCGGCCGACGCCCCCTCGCACTTCGCCGCGATCGGCGGCTACGTCCTGACCCCCGGCGTCGTGGACGAGCTGCGCGAGCAGTACCAACGCTTCCAGCAGGACCCGAACGGCGAGCTGTACCTGACCGACGCCCTCAACGCGTACGCCGCCGACCGCGCCGTGTACGGGCAGGTCATCGAAGGCCGCTGGTACGACACCGGCAACCCGCAGGCGTACCTGATCGCCCAGTTCGCCTCCGCCCTCACCCACCCCGAGTACGGGCCCGCGCTCCTGCGCCTGGCCCAGGAGCACCCCGGCACCGCCTGACCCTCTGCCCGGCCCCGGCGGCGGGCGGGTCCTGCACCCGCCCGTCCCCGCGGCTCCGCCGCCAGCCGGGCCGGAACACCTCGGCTGCGCCCCGGGCGCTGCCCGCACCGACGACCTCACCAACAGGGGGAGATCCGCATGCCCGACCAGTCCACCCCATTAATCGAACAGAGATTCGAGAAAGTCGTCGACACCCACGACACGTGGGGCGTCCTCAACCCGATGCAGGGCTGCGTCGCCCGGTGCGGCTACTGCTACCTGACTGACCTCGGGCTGACCGGCACCCGCCCCGTGGAACTCGCCACCCCCGCCGAGACGGTGCGGCTGCTGCGCGCCCACCCGCACTACCGGCCCGACAAGCCCTACGCGCTCTACACCTGCACCGACGCGCTCGCCACCCCGGCCAACCGCGAACACCTGCTCGACCTGCTGCGCGCCCTGGTCGCCACCAAGGTCCGCAACCCGGTGGTCGTCATCACCAAGTTCCACGTCCCCGACGACGTGATCGACCAGATCTACGCCGCCCGCGCGGCCGGGCTGCCCGTGGTGGTGTACCTCTCCTACTCGGGCCTGAGCCGCGACGTCGAGAAGGGCGTCCACCACGGCCGGCTGCGCGACAACTTCCCCCGCCTGCACGCCGCCCGGATCCCCGTCGTCCACTACTGGCGGCCCGCGCTGCCGCAGAATTCCGACCCCGAGTCGATGGCGTGGATGCTCGACTGGGCGGCCCGCTGGGCGGAGTGCTCGGTCACCGTCGGCCTCAAGGTCAAGCCCACCGCTCGACAGCAGGCCGCCGACCTGTGGCCCGCCCTCGCCGAACCCGGCCTGGACCTGCACGGCGCCGAATCGATCTGGCCCGCCCCCGCCCGCGACTTCTTCGCCGCGGTGCCCGAGCGGTACGCGCACCACCCGATCTACGAGACCAACTCCTGCGCCCTGGCCTACGTCCTGGGCCGCACGGACCGCGCCAACGTCTACGGCACCCCGACGTGCACCGACGCCAACCACTGCCCCGTCGGGCAGCGCGGACGCTGCACCGTCGCCCTGGCCCTCCGGGAACCGCTGACCGACAACGAACTGCGCGCCGAACTGGTGCGCTCCGGCCTCGGCCACCTCCCCTACACCTGGGACGCCTCCAGCCACACCCTCACCCTGGACAGCCCGGTGGAGATGCGCGACCAGCACCACCTCGCCCAGGCCCTCGCCGTCACCGTCCGCGCACCGCGCGCCGAAGGCGACCCGATGTGGTCCGGCAAGGCCGCCGGCGGCCGACTCCTCGTCATCCCCACCACCACCGGCCGGGAGCCGTCGTGCGAGAACTGACCGTCGACACCGCGTGCATCTTCTACCCGCGCGGCGGCTCCGCGCAGGTCGTGCGCTACCTCAACCGGGAACTCGACCAGCGCGGGCACCGCACCCGCGTCCTGGTCGGCTCCCTCGGCGACGTCGGCGACACCGGGCACGCCCTGACCTTCTACCGCGGGCTGTCCGTCCGCCCCCACGCCTACGACCAGGCCCACGCCCGCTGGAAGGCCGGGGACAGCGCGCAGGAGGGAGTGCTGCGGCCCTTCCACCCCTCCTACGAGGACCGCTCCCAGCCCGGCACCGGCTGCCCCGACCCGATGTTCTCCGCCGTCCCCGACCCGGCCGCCGAGCGCCTGGCAGAGGCGTGGAGCGGCCACCTGCGCCGCCACCGCACCCTCGGGCCGGTCGACGTGGTCCACCTCCACCACCTCTCCCACCTCCAGCACGCGGCCCACACCGCCTACCCGGACGCTCCGACCGTCACCACCCTGCACGGCACCGAACTGAAGCTGATCGCCGCCATGTGGAAACGCCTCGACCTCGCCAAGGCCGTCAGCGCCACCCCCGAGCACCTGGCCGTCGAACTCTCTCCGGAGCGGCCCGACCGGGCCGATGCCGCCGATGCCCTCGCGGTGCGGCACCATCTCGACGGCCAGCAGCGGGCGCTGCTGCGCACCACCGACTGGCGGCAGTGGACGCACTCCCTGAACTGGGTCCTGCGCCTGCAGAAGGCAGCCGCCCTCACCAGCCGCATCGTCGCCGTCTCCGAGCACGACCGCGACCTCGCCCCCACCCTGCTGCCCTCGCTCGCCGACCGCGAGATCACCGTCATCGCCAACGGCGTCGACACCGCCAACTTCCGGCCCGAACGGCGCAGCGACGACCAGCGCCTGGCCAACCTGCGGCACTGGCTCGTCAACGACCCCTGCGGCTGGGCTCCCGGCGGCGAACCCGGCACCCTGCGCTACACCGAAGCCGACCTGCAACGGTTCACCGACCCGGCCACCGGCCGCCTGCGGCCGATCGTGCTGTGGACCGGCCGGTTCCTGGACTTCAAGCGCCTGCCCGTGATGCTGACCGGCTTCGCCAAGGCCCGCACCCGGCTCGACTGTGCCCCGGTGCTGCTGATGTGGGGCGGCTACCCCGGCGAGTGCGAGGGCGAGCACCCGGTGGACCTCGCTCGCCGCCTCGGCATCGAGTCCGACGTGTTCTTCACCGGCTGGCGCGGCCACGACGACCTGCCCGAAGGACTGCGCACCGCCGACCTGATGGCCGCCCCCGCAGTCAACGAGCCCTTCGGCATGGTCTACATCGAGGCGATGGCCTGCGGCACCCCGCCGATCGCCACCACCACCGGCGGCCCCGCCCGCACCATCACCCCCGATGGCGAGCACGCCACCGGCTGGCTCGTCGCCCCCGACAGCGCCGACGCCCTGGCCGACGCCCTCGTCCACGCCCTCACCGACGAACGCGAACGCGCCCGCCGCGCCGTCAACGCCGCCATGCATGCCCGCCGCGTCTATGGCTGGGAACACGTCGCCGACCGCTACACCACCGTCTACCAGGCCGCGATCCAGAGCCCCGCCGCCGCCTGAGCAGCCCCGCACCGGCCCTGCCCGCCGCCCAACCCGCCAGAAACGGACCCCCCATGGCCCCGGCCCTGCTGTTCGACCTGAACAACCTCTTCCGCTACTTCGATAACACCGGCGCCCGCCTCGGCGAGGAAACCGCCGGACTCCCCGCCGGCACCATAGACCGCCACGCCTACCAGCACCCCTCCTACGAGGCGGCGAAGGTCGGCCTGATGACCGACCGGCAGTGGGCCGACGGCGTCCATCGCCGCCTCGCCGACGAGTTCGGCACCCAGACCGCCACCATCGCCTTCGAACCCTGGCGCGCCGACCGCGGCCGCCGCGACGAGACGATGGTCGACCTCCTCGGCCGACTCCGCGCCCACGGCATCCGCTGCGCCGTGCTGAGCAACTTCACCGACGCCCTCCACACCGACCTCGACCTGCACGGCATCGAGTTCGACGCCGCCTTCGCCTCCGCCGACCTGCGCGTCACCAAGCCCAGCCCGCTCGCCTTCCTCACGACCGCCCAGCGCCTCGGCCTGCGCCCGGAGCAGATCCACTTCTTCGACGACCAGGAGAGCTTCGTCGCCGGAGCGCGCGCCGCCGGCTTGAGTGCCGACCAGTTCACCGGCCCCGCCGCCCTCGTCCAGCGGCTCGCCGAACTCGGCATCCAGGCGACCGACCGTGCCGCGGCCTGAGCACGCGGCGCCGAGAGCCGCGGCGCCTGCCCCCGCCAACTCCCGGACCGTCCCCGCCCTCAGGCGGGCCGCGAGCCTGAACGGCATGCGCTGGCTCGCGCAGCGATCCAGCACGCCAGAGACAGTCCTGCGGTGCTGGCAGCGCGGTGACGCCGCGCCGGTGCCCGTCGGAGTCGGCATCGTCGCCATCCGGGTACCGGCAGCCCTCGGACGGGTCGCGCTCCGTGTACTCGACGAACAGCAGCCCCCGGTCGCGGTCGGCCCGGTGATCCTCAACCACCTCCTCAAGGCGGTCGAGTTCATCGTGCCCGCCTCCCCGGCGCTGTGGCCCGGGTCGGACATCGTCCGCCTGGACGGGCGCCTCGACTCCACACGGACCGTCCGGGTGCCGCCGCTCGGCTGCCGGGGCAGCGGCCGGGAGTGGCTGCGCACCCCGCGGGCCGCCGCGGGCAAGCGGCCGATCCTGACCGACCCCCACCACCTCGCCCACGCGCTGACCACCGCCCGCAGCAAGTTCCCGGCAGGCAGCCCGATCCGCTGAGCCCCCGCCGCTGCGCGCCCGGCACACCGCGACGGCCCTCACCCGGGCCCGCGCCCTGCCCTCACCAGCCCCGCTGGCTGGACTTCGACCGACTCGAACGGACCCACACCCATGTCCCGGCGCCAGCCTGCCGACTGCTCCTCCACGCCGACGTCCCCGGCCGCGTTCTGCGACCCGGCGCTGTTCACCCCAAGACGCGGCATCTCCTTCAAGGTGCTGCTGCCCGCCCGGCTCCTGCCCGGCGCCCGGAACCTGCCCCCGGTGAAGGCGGACCGCTCCTTGCGGGCGGGCGGGATCTGATGGTGCTGGCGCTGGAGAAACCCCAGATAGTTCCGGGGATCACGAGGTACGTCCGGGGTCTGGGCCGAGACGAGGACGCCCAGTCCGTCAGCCTGCCGGGGGTGTTGGGGCCGTGCTGGCTGTACTGCGGGCGGCTGGAGACGGAGGTCCACTGGCTCGGGCCGGTGACGATCGAAGCCGCGACCGCCCCGATGTACGCCTGCACCCGGTGCACCGACCGCCTCACGCGGATCGCCGTCCAGAGCGCCTCCGCCCGCGAGGTGAAGCCCGCGGCCGTCGGCGACCGCAGCGGTACGCCCTCGACCGCCGAGGTCAGCCTTCCCCGCCGCGCCCTGGCCGGCATCGCCCGCCAGAACCGTCCGCACACCCCGCTGCCGGACGACGGCAACCCGTGGACGCTGGGGTGGTGCTGGCTGTACTGCGTGCGCGGTGACCTCCACGTCCTGCCCATCGGCACGGTGACGGCCGACAGGCTCACCGCCACCGTGCACGCCTGCGCGAACTGCATCGCCCGGCTGAACAATCTGCTGTGGGAGTCGATCGTCTGGGCCGACACGGGAATCGGCCCGGTCGGGGCGGAGCTGTCGGAGCGCGGTGCGAGCGCCCCCGCGGCCCCGGAATGCGAACGGGGCCGCGGGAGCGGATTCTTCCACCGGGCCGCCGACCGGGAACGCCCACACCGGGCCCGCCTGCCGCTGCTGAGCGGACCGGTGGGAGCGGGGCTCGCCAGGTTCCGACGCCGCAGAGGACACCCGGCATGACCGTTCTTCACGAGCCCACGGACGGCTCCTTCTTCCCGGCCCCGGCTCCGGACAGGCAGAGGCCCAGACGAGCCCCGGTGCCCCCACGTCCAGACACAGCCGAGGCCGACAGCGCCGGGCTGGATCGGGGAGGAGCGGCGGTGACGCCCCGTCGGACGATCAACCGAGCGGGAGGAGCGATCGTGTGCTTCCTGCTCTGCGTGCCCACCGGTGCGGCCGTGCTGTACCTGATCGAGAACCGCGAGAGCGCCCAGCCCGTCTGGCTCGCGCTCGCCGCCGCCCCCGCCCTCGCGGCAGCGGCGACCACCGACTGGCTGCTGCGCCGACACGCAGGAGCCGACCGTACCCATGGCGGCCGTCCGGGTCAGGGCCGCACCCGCACCGCCACCGACCGGTGGCACCGATGAGAGAGGTCTTCGCCGAAGAACTACAGGTAGCACCGTACGAGTCCGACCAGGTGTTCCAGCGGCTGCTGCGCTCGCACCCGGGCGTGGTCGTCAGCGCCCATGCGCTACTCAGCGCCGCCCCGCACGCCTCGCGGGTCTCGCTGCCGCCGCTGGTCAGGCTCCTGACGCACGCCCGCAAGGCCAGCCTTCCCGTGCTGCTGCACGCGGCGGACCGCGCCCGAGTGGTGCGGGCGGAGTACAAGCGGCGCGGACTGCAACAGCTGTGGACCGAAGTGCTGGAGGAGGACGAGCGGCCGGAGCAGCTCCCGCTGGGGCAGGGTGCGGTGACGGTGGTCCTGCCCGAGGAGGCGGCCGAGTTCGTCGTCCCCGTGCCGGGACTGCTGACCAGCGTATGCGGCCGGATGATCGGTCCGCCCCAGCACCCCGTGCCGACGTCGCCGCTCACGCAGGCGATGCTCGTCCAGGCCATGGCGGGCCGGACGATGGAGGAGATCGCGCAGCAGTCGTTCTACACCCCGGGCGCCGTCTCCGCAGCCCTCTACTCCGTTGCGGCGAGCCGCGGATGCCGCAGCCCGGCGCACCTGGTGTGCCATGACGTGCTGGACGGCTACCTGGACCCGGCCACCGCCGAGCGAGCGGCCCTCACCCCGTCCAGGGACCCCCGGCCCGACGATCTCGACGTCCTGATCGCCACCATCGACCGCCCGCTGTCCGAGGCGGCGCGCCGCCTCGCTCTCAAACGCCACGTAGCGGAGTACCGCCGGGACGCGGCGCTCAAGGCCCTGGGCGCCCGCACCACGGTGCAGGCGGTCGCGATCGGACTGGCGATCCGCGCCATCCCCGAGGACGCCATCCCGCTCCGTGACCCCTACCTCAAGCCGAATCGGACCGCCCGTCGGCTGACGGGCCTCGTCGATGCCCTGTATTGACCCGAATCCTCCCTATGCCCGTTCCCGCGAAGAAGAGATGACACCTCACCACCTGAACCAGGCGCCCGCCGACCCCGTCCAGCGGGCCTACCGGGCGCTGCTCGACCACGCCCTGCCGCGGGTGCCCGCCGCCGACACCCTCGCGGCCACCGTCTCTGCGCCCCTCGCCGAACTCGAAGCCGCTTCAGCCCGGAACTGACCACCCATCACCCACCCGCCCATACAAGGACTTCCATGCTCCGCACCAAGCGCCGGTACCGGATCGAGGACCACGCGCTCCTCAGCAACACCCGCTCGGCCACCCTGGTCCTCCCCGACGGGACCATCAACTGGGCGTGCCTGCCCGACTTCGGCTCCCCGTCGATCTTCACCTCCCTGCTCGGGACGCCCGAGCAGGGGTACTGGCGCGTCGGACCGGCCGTCCCGGACGGCCCGCCCCCGGACGCCGACCGCCGCCAGTACCTGGGCGACACCCTGGTCCTGCGGCAGGAATACGACACCCCCACCGGCACCCTGGCCGTCACCGACCTCATGCCCGCCCCCGACGCCATCGGCGCGCCCGCACCGCGGATCGTGCGGATAGCCGAGTGCGTGCGCGGCGTCGTGCAGGCGGTCTCCGTCTACCGGCCCCGCGCCGACTACGGCGCCACAGCGCCCGTCATCCAGCGGGCCACCTCCAGCTCCCCATGGCTGGAGGCGGTCGCCGGCCCGGACACCTACTGGCTCCACAGCGACCACGCCCCCGACCACTCGGTCAACCGCGACCGGGTGTGCCGCTCCAACTTCACCTTGACCGCCGGTGAGAGCGCCGCGTTCACCCTCACCTGGGGTCCGACCGTACGCGGCGGGTCCGCCCCCACCCGGCCGGACGCCTTCACCGAACTGGCCGAGACCGTGCGGCACTGGGAGGAGTGGGCGGCCGGGTGCACCTACCGCGGCCCCCACCGTGAGGCGCTGGTGCGCTCCGCCCTCACCCTGGCCGCGATGTGCCACCCCGGCGGCGGCATCGTCGCCGCGCCGACCACGTCCCTGCCCGAGGCAATCGGCGGCGAACGCCAGTGGGACTACCGGTTCGTCTGGCTACGCGACAGCGCGCTGACCATCGCCTCCCTGCTCCGCCTGGGCAAGGTGGAGGAGGCCCGGCGCTGGATGCGCTGGCTCATCACCACCGTCGACCCCGCACACCTCCAGCCGATCTACCGCCTAGACGGCGGCACCGACCTCACCGAACGGGTGCTGGACCACCTGACCGGCTACGAGGGCTCCCGGCCGGTGCGCATCGGCAATGCCGCCGCCGGGCAGCTCCAGCTCGACGTGTTCGGCGAGATCGCCGACACGCTGCTGCTGGCCGAGGACGTCGGGCTTCCCCCGGAGCCGTGGACCGACGTCCTGCTGCTGTCCCTGGCGCGGCAGGTGGAGCGCCGCTGGCGCGAGTCTGACGAGGGCATCTGGGAGATCCGCGGCCCCGCACGGCACTTCACCCACTCCAAGGTGATGTGCTGGGTGGCCGTCGACCGGATCCTGCGCCTGCTGGAGCGCCGCCCCGACCCCGACACCGCCCTCCTGCACCGCCTCACCGAACTGCGCGAACAGATCCACGCCGACGTGTGCACCCGCGGCATCGACGCCGAGCGGGGCGTCTTCACCCAGTACTACGGTGGCCGGGCCCTGGACGCCTCCCTGCTGCTGATCCCGCTGGTCGGATTTCTCCCGCCGGACGACAAGCGCGTCATCGCCACCATCGAAGCCGTCCAAGGAGACCTCACCGAAGACGGCCTCGTCCTGCGCTACGCCACTGGCCGGCACGCCGCCGCGAACGTCGACGGACTCGCAGGGCACGAAGGCGCCTTCCTCGCCTGCTCGTTCTGGCTCGTCGAGGCGCTGGCGGTCATCGGCCGAGAGGACGAGGCCCGCGAACTGTTCGACCGCCTCCTGGCACTGCGCAGCGAGTTGGGGCTGCTCGCCGAGGAGTACGACCCCCGCGCCCGCAGGCAGCTCGGCAACTACCCGCAGGCGTTCTCCCATTGGGCGATGGCCGACGCCGCTCTCCGCCTCCAGGGCCAGCCGGACACCACCGAGACGGTCCCCGCCGTCCTGGCGACGGCAAGCTCCCCGGAGGGCCAGCGGCAGCTCGCGGGACAGGTGGCCCGGTGAACCCCACCCCGCCGACCGGCCCCCTCGCCGACGCCCTCGCCCGCTTCCCGCTCGTCCCGCCCGTCCCGGCACGCACGGCGCTGCCGCTGGAGCAGCGGGTCGGCGAGCTGTCCGCCCTCGCCGACCGCGCCGCGGGCGACGGCGACCTCGACGCCGCCGCCGAGGTCCATCGCCTCGCCGCCGAGCTCTACTTCGACCTCTGGTTGCCGGGGTCGGCGTACGCGCTGTGCAGTCTCCACAGCCACCGCTACCTCCAGCACCGCCCGCTGGGCCCCGTCCTTGCCGAGCGGGCGGTGGAGCCGCAGCTCCTCCACGCCGACCTCCTGATCCGCGCCGGGCAGCCCGTCACGGCCGCCCGGCTCCTGACGGCGATCTCGGACGCGATCGGGGCGGGCACGGACGCCGAGGCCGCCGCGGTCGGGACCCTGCCGCTGGCCGGAATCACCGCGACCGCGGTGGGGCGCGACGTCCTCCAGGAGTGGTGGGACCAGGCCGCCCTGAAGACGCTGGTGCGCGCGCTGGCACGCAGCGGCGACTGGGAGCAGGCACGGCTGATCGCCCTTGCCGGCCGGCCCCTGCCGCCCGGCCCGTACGACAGCGTCCAGGTCGCGACGATCGCGCTGGCCCTCGGCGGCCAGCACGAGATCGCCGCGGCGCGGCTGGCCCGGGTCCGGCTCGATCCGCGGACCCCGTGGGAGCACGTCGTGGTCGCGGCGCTCACCGTCGCCTGCACCCTGATCGGCGGGCAGGCCGACGAGAAGGTGCTCACCGGCCAGCTCGTCGCGCTGTGCGACGCCCACGACACCTACCAGCCGGGCGCGAACCCCGAGTTCGACGCCGAGCTGACCCTGACAACCGCGGACCTGTGCAATGCGGCGGGCAAGCAGGCGGTCGCCGACCGGCTCTACGAGATCGCCGCTGGCTGGGCGCTGGAGGCCCAGGAGGGCTACAGCGCCCGTGCTGTGCTGCGCCATCATCTCGCCGTCCGCCTCCCGGACGCCGCCCGCCAGGAGCTGAGCGCGATCGCCGAGCACGCGGGGCTGGGGGCGGGCTCGCTGCCGCCCGCGCTCAGCGAACAGCTCACCGCCGCCCCCGACCGGGCCGCCGAAGCCATCACTGCCGCGCTCGCCGACGACGACCCCTCCCCGCGGCCGTGAACGCGCAACTGGCCCAGAGGCGGGCGCGGGCACCCCCGCCGCCGGCACGGCGCGACTCCCCGGCGCGCTGTCCAACCGGACCCGACACCGAGAGGCATCCGCATGAGCACCGCAGCACCCGTCAGCCCCGGCGACGTCATCGAGCACGTCAACGGGAACGTCCAGCACGGAGAGAAGCTCGAAGCGTTCCTGGCGCTGATCGAGCAGCGCGCCGAGACCGGCGGCATCCGCCCGCACCTGCTGACCTTGCAGGAACTCCAGGACGGCCAGGCCCTACTGGTCGCCGACCGGCTCGGCCTGGCCTTCGTGGAGGCACCCAACATCCGCCCCGGCAGCCGAAATGCCCTGTTCTACGACACCGCCGTCTTCCGGCCCGACCCGCAGTGGGTGCCGTACGCGGAGGGCATCCGGCACCGCCCCGCCACGGCGCGGCTGCACCTGGTCGACCCGGTCACCGGTGACCTCAGCCGCCGCAAGCTCTCCGTGGCCTCCATCCACGGCAACTTCGGCAACCCGGCGGCCCGGGGCGACCAGCTCCGCTGGCTGCTGTCCAACATGGTCAAGGACGGCCGCCTGGGCTTCGTCAGCGGCGACTGGAACTCCTGGCCGCAGGGACGAGCCCCGCTCAGCATGGACCGCGTCGCCGACCGCGCCTACGCCCTGGACCGCTCCGTCCTCGGAGACGACGGAGTCTTCCGCCCCGATGACCAGGCCGACCGGATGCTCACCTACCGGCACATGGTGTGGGTGGGCGGGCACGCGGCCACCGCCCTCGGGCAGAGCGGCGCCGACCGGCCCACCACCGAACACGGGCCCGACAAGGAGCAGCAGCGCATCCCCGATCAGGACCTGCCCCCTGCGGGCTTGGGGCCGATCGACCGTACCTACGTCACCGGGGAACTGCTATCGGCGCTGATCAGCGCCGAGGTCCTGGCAACACCGGAGGTCCAGGCGATCTCCGACCACCTCCCGGAGGTCACCCGCTGGGACCGCCGGAAGCTGTGGGACGTGATGAACGCCCAGGTCAAGACCGTCCGCCACTAGCACTACCGGCCGGGCCGCCGCAGCGCGCACCCGGCACCGGCCCCTGTCCCCGCCGACTGATCCCGGCGGGGACAGGGCCGCCCACCTCCCCGTCGACAGCCGCGCCGCAGCCGCCACACCTCGGCCCCGGCAACCGAAGGACTTCCATGCCGAGTACCACCTCCACTGGGGAAGCCCCGGCCCGCCCCGTCCAGGCCCCCGACCCGCTCGACACCGTCCGGCGGGCCCTGGCCGAAACAGCCCGCCTCCAAGGACTCGACGCGCAGGACGCCGAACTGATCTACGACGCCGGCAGCTGGGTGTTCCGCCTCCCCGGCGGCGTGGTCGGCAAGGTCCACAACCGCGCCACCCACTACGCCGCTCTCGCCGCCCAGGTCCGCGCGGCGACGGCGCTGCAGGCCGCCGGCATCCAGACGGCGGCCCCCATCGGGCGCATCGGCACGGCCGCGGGCCATCTCGTCACGTTCGCCGAGGACCTGGGCCCGGACGAGCCCGGCGAAGGCGAGTACGGCGAACTCCTCGCCCGACTCCACGCGCTGCGACCTGCCCCCGAGCTCACCGCCAACCCGAAGGACAAGATCACCCGGACACTCGGCCGGCTCCGTGGGCTGCGGCCGACCGCCATATCCGAGGCCGACCGCACCCGCCTGCGCCGCCTCTTCGAGGCCGCCGTCGACGCCTACCACCAGACGGCCTGGCCCGAGCCCTGCCTGACCCACGGCGACGTCACCCTCTCCAACGCCGCCCGCACCCCCGCGGGCGCCGCGCTCCTGGACCTGGAGACCCTCGGACCGGGAAACTTGGCCTTCGACCAGGCCACCCCGGCCTTCGCACGCGATGCGTTCAGCAAGGACCCCGACCAGTACGACGCCTGGACGGCCGGGTACGGCTACGACATCGCCGCCCAGGCCCCCGGCCGGTACGAGCTCCTCGTGCCCATCATGGGCATCAACTCCTGCGCGTTCTACCTGAACCTGGCCGACCGGAGCCGCCCCGACGCCCGCCCCCAGGCTGACCACCGCCTGGACACGCTCCTCTCGCACCGCCCCCTGCCCTGGGACTGGACCCCCGGCGCCGTCACCAGGCCACCGACACCCGACCGGGCCCGGAGCGCCAACCTGTCGTGAACCAGCCCGCCCCGCCGACCGGACCCCGGGGCCGAGGTCCACCAACTCGCCGACCAGGAAACGGATTTACCCGGATCGGGTGAGGCGCGCGAAGACACGCCGGACAGCCCGCCGCAGCGGTGCCAGGATCGGTGGCCCGACCGGAAAACCCCACCACCTGCGAGCAGCCTGCCGCCTGGCACCGCTGCCACCCCGGTGTGCCCACCGCGGACCCCGCCGACCACGCCCGCCGTGTCCGGCAGGCCCGGTGATCCGCGCTGCCCGCCCGCACCTGCCGTCAACCCAGGGAGCCACGTGACCGACACCCACAGCACCACCCCCACCCCGGAAACCGGCCAGCAGACCGAACACGACGAGGAACTGCGCTACAGCTTCCCCGGCGACAAGCGAGCCACCGCCGGGGCGTCCATCTCCACCACCACGATGGTGCGCCGCCTACCCCAGCTGATCCGCCGCTCCCTCGCCCTCGCCTGGCACGCCGACCCCCGCTCCACCCTCCTGCTGCTCCTCGCCCAAGCCGCCAGCGGCGTCTTCGGAGCCGTCGCCCTCTACGCCACCACCGGCACCCTGACCGCGCTGCTGCGCCCCGGCCCGGTCTCCGAACACCTGCACGCCGCCGCCCCGTCGCTGACCCTGCTGACCGCCTCCGCCGCGTTCCGGGCCGCCCTGGGCATCGCGGTGACGACCCTCGCGGGCCGGGTCGCCCCCCGCGTCAACCGGGAAGCGGACCTCGCCCTCATCGAGGCCGGGTGCTCCGCCGAACTCGCCGCCTACGACGAACCCGCCTACAACGAACGCTGGGAGGCCGCCGACCGCGGAGCGGCCACCACCCCCGACCTGCTGACCTCCGCCCAGGACGTCATCGCCTCCACCGTCTCCCTCGCCGCCGCCACGGGCGTCCTGGCCACCCTGCACCCGCTGCTGCTGCCGTTCCTCCTACTCGGCGCAGTGCCCACCGCCGTCGCCGCCGTCCGCACCGCCCGCATCCACTACCTCGCCTCCATCACCACCGGCGACGAGCGCCAGGCCCTGCGGATCTACCGCTGGTACCTGATCGACAAGGGCCGCGCCGACCAAGTCCGCTCCGACCAGGTCCTCCCGTTCATCCTCGACAAGTACCGGCAGGCCGAAGCCCGGATCGTCACCGTCACCGACCGCGCCGGACGCGACGCCGCCCGCGTCTCGCTCCTGGCCGCCCTCGCCACCGGCGCCGGAGCCGCCCTGATGTGGGGCGCCCTGCTGTACCTCGTCTCCACCGGCCGGATCGGCCTCGCCGCCGCCGGCTCCGCCACCTTCGCCTTGCGCACCGCGGTGGGCGGCGTGCAGGGCATGGTTGGCAACGGGGCCCGCCTCTACCGCATGGGCCTGTACCTGGACGACTTCTTCGCCTTCCTGGACGAGGCCGGCGGCCACCGCATCACCCGCGGCGAGATCGTCCCCGGCCCGCCCAAGACGATCGAAGTCACCGCCCTCACCTACACCTACCCGGGCGAGCAGCAGGACGCGGCGCTGCGCGGCATCGACCTGACCCTGCACCGGGGCGAGGTCGTTGCGGTGATCGGCCACAACGGCTCCGGGAAGTCCACGCTGCTGAAACTCCTCTCCGGCCTCTACCTGCCGCAGGACGGCGGCGGGCAGATCACCTGGGACGGCATCCCCGTCGCCGACCTGGACGCCGACGCCCTGTTCGAGCAGGTCGCGCGCGTGCCGCAGGAGTTCGCCCGCTGGCCGCTGCGTGCTGCGGAGAACGTGCACCTGGGCCGGCACGACGGAGACCCGGACGAGGAGGTGAAGGCCGCCGCGGCGCTGACCGGCTTCGACGAGATCGTGCGCAAGCTGCGCTCCGGCTGGCGGACCCTGCTCGCCCAGGGCTGGCAGGGCGGCGCCGAACTCTCCGGGGGCGGCTGGCAGCGCGCCGCCGTCGCCCGCGCCCTCTACCGCACCTGCCGCCAGCCCGGCCTGCTGATCCTCGACGAGCCGACCTCCGATCTCGACCCCCGCGCCGAACACCGCATCCTCCACGCCCTACGCGCACTCGCCCCCGACCGGATCACCCTGCTCGTCACCCACAACCTCGGCAACGCGAAACTCGCCGACCGGATCCTCGTCCTCGACCAAGGCCGCATCGTCCAGACCGGCACCTGGGACGAACTCGCCAGCACCGAGGGCCTGTTCCACGAACTCCTCGACCTCCAGCGCGACCGCACCGTCCCCGCCCCCCGCACCGCCCTGTAGCCCTAGCCGTTTCGCGGCGAGCGCCCCGTGCACTCGCAAGGGTGCTCGCCGCGACCGGGGAGACTCTTGTACCGCTTACCAACTGGTCGACGGAAGCCCCGAATGCCGCGGGCCGCCTGTGGCGGTGGGTGTGGTCGCGCCTTCGGCGCGGCGTTCCTTTTTGCCGGGCGCCCCGCTGCGCGGTTCCCCCGGCCCCCCTTCGC
>NZ_JNYE01000083.1 GCF_000717185.1 Kitasatospora phosalacinea
GGGTGGGGGCGGGGCGGGCGGGCAAGGGGGGTGTTTCCCCTACCTGAGGTCAGGGAGTTTCCACCCCTGACGCGGCGGGCGCCGCGCGGAATGCTCGTTAGCAGCAGGAACTGCGCCCGACGAGATGAGGAACGATGAACCGAGCAGGCGCCCACGGCCGTCCGGTGGCGGGGGACGTACTCCGACTGGCCTCGGTCAGCAAGGTCTATGACCAGACCGGCATCCCGGTCACCGCGCTGAAGAGCGTGAACCTCTCGCTGGCCCCCGGTACCTTCACCGCGATCATGGGTCCGTCGGGTTCGGGCAAGAGCACCCTGCTGCACTGCGCGTCGGGGCTCGACCAGCCGAGCAGCGGCGAGGTGTACATCGCCGGGCAGCAGATGACCTTCGGCAACGAGACCGAGCTGACCAGGTTCCGCCGCGGCCGGATCGGCTTCGTCTTCCAGCAGTTCAACCTGCTGCCGTCGCTGACGGTCCGGCAGAACATCACCCTGCCGTCCCGGTTGGAGGGCAAGCGGGTGGACCGGCAGCGGCTGGAGGCCGTGGTGGAGCGGGTCGACCTGATGCACCGGCTGGACCACCACCCGGCGCAGCTGTCCGGCGGCGAGCAGCAGCGGGTGGCGATCGCCCGGGCGCTGGTCTCCAACCCGAAGATCATCTTCGCGGACGAGCCGACCGGTGCGCTCGACACCCACCGGGCCGCCGAGGTGCTCGACCTGTTCGACCAGGCGGTGCGCGAATTCGGCCAGACCGTGATCATGGTGACCCACGACCCGATCGCCGCCTCGCACGCCGACCTGGTGCTGTTCCTGGTCGACGGCCAGATCGTCGACGAGATGGCCCGCCCCAACCCGGCGACCGTCGCCGAGGAGATGGCCCGCCTGGGTGAGGAAGTCGCCCGCCGCCACGCCCGATCGGAGTCCTGATCCATGTTCCGCCTCGCCCTGAGCTCGCTGCGACTGCGCAAGGGCAGCTTCGCCGCGACCTTCCTGAACGTGTTCCTCGGCGCCACCATCCTGATGGCCTTCTCCTCGCTGTTCGACACCGGCATGGCCGACGGCGTCTCGTCCCAGGACAAGAAGACCCTGACCACCATGTGCTACGTGGTGGACGGCTGGGGCGTGCTGATCGTGGCCTTCGGCATCGCGGCCACCCTCAACCTGACGGTGCGCCAGCGCAGCAACGAGATCGCGCTGCTGAAGTCGGCGGGCGCGGTCCCGGGCCAGATCACCCGGATGATCATCGGTGAGACCGCGGTGGTCACCCTGCTGGCCGCCGTCCTGGCGGTGCCGGTCGGCTACCTCGCGGGCAACGCCGTGGTGGAGACCCTGGTCTCCAACAACCAGGTGGCGAAGGGCACCGACTACGAGTTCGGCCTGATGGCGCTGAGCATGGGCCTGGGCGTGACCTTCCTGGCCGCGGCGATCGCCGCGTACGTCACCGGCCGCCGGGCCTCGACCGTCAGCACCCGCGAGGCGCTCGTCAGCAGCGTGGCGGGCACCACCAAGATGACCAAGAAGCGGATCGGCTTCGGCATCTTCTTCCTGCTGCTGGGCACCGACGCGGCCGTGCTGGTCCCGACCGTGCTCAAGGACCGCGGCTACCTGACCATGTCGATCGCGGGCGAGGCCTGCATCCACGTCTCGATCGGCCTGGCGCTGCTCTCGCCGATCCTGCTGCGGGTGGCCAGCGCGCTGGTCGGCGGCGTGATCCGCGGCTTCGGCGGCACCCCCGCCTACCTGGCGCAGGCCAACATCCGGCAGCGCTCGGGCCGGATGGCGGGCGTCCTGATGCCGATCATCCTGTTCGTCGGGATGGCCGCCGGGTCGCTGTACATGCAGGTCATCCAGAACGACGCGGTCTCCTCGGGCCGGCTGGTGCGCTCCCAGGACGACAAGAACGTCGAGACCCTGAACTTCGTGATCGTCTCGACCATCGCGGTCTTCGCGGCGATCGTGCTGATCAACCTGGCGGTCACCGCGACGGTCTACCGCCGCCGCGAGTTCGGCCAGCAGCGGCTGATCGGCTCGACCCCCTCGCAGGTCGTCCGCACCGTCACCTTCGAGAGCGTGATCACGGTGGTCACCGGCCTGATCGCGGGCACCGTCGCGGCGCTGGCCTCGATCATCCCGTTCAGCCTCGCCACCGCGGACGAGGCGATCCCGGACGCGGGCCCGCAGATCTACGTCGCGGTGGTCGCGATCGTGGTGGTGCTGACCTTCGCGGCGAACATCGGCGCCACCCGCAAGACGCTGCGCGAGCCCCCGCTGGAGGCCCTGGCGGCGGCGGTCTGAGCCCCGTCCGCGGGCTGAGCAGCAGCCCGCGGGCGCGGCGGGACGCAGGGCGGGGAGGGGCCCCGGGAAGCCACACGCTTCCCGGGGCCCCTCCCCGTCGTGGTGCCGCGGGCGCCGCCGTCACCGGCGCCCGCGCGCGGCGGCCGGCGTCGTCACAGCCCCTGGAGTTCGGCGGCCCGGGCGGTGAGCGCGCCCCGGTCGACCTTCCGGTTGGGCGACAGCGGGAACTCCTCGACCTGGAGGAAGCGCCGCGGGATCGCCCCGGCCGGGACGAGTTCGCGCAGGCCCCGCACCAGGTCGACCGCGGGCACCGCCGCGCCGGTGCAGTACGCCACCAGCACCGTCCCGGCGGGGGTCGGGGCGCCGACCACCACCGCGTCGCGCACCCCGAGGGCGCGCAGCGCGTGCTCGACCTCGGCGGGCTCGATCCGCCAGCCCTGCACCTGGATCTGCGAGTCCAGCCGCCCCAGGTACGCCAGGTCGGTGCCGTCCGGGCCGATCCGGCGGGCCCGGTCGCCGGTGCGGTAGTAGGTCAGCCCGCCGCGCTCCAGGAAGCGGCCGTCACCGTCGCCCGGGTCCAGGTAGCCGGGGGTCAACTGCGGCCCGGCGATGCAGAGTTCGCCGACCTCCTCGGCGGGCTGCCCGTCCGGGTCGAGCAGCAGCACCTCGTGCCCGGCGTGGACGGCGCCGATCGGCACCACGCCGTTGACCGCGACCGCGGGCGTGCCGGTGTCGGACCAGCGGTAGGCGGCGATGGTGACGGTCAGCTCGGTCGGGCCGTACAGGTTCTCGACGGTGGCCGCGGGCGCCGCCGCCCGCCAGTCCACGACGTCCCGGCAGGTCAGCGCCTCCCCCGCGAAGAAGCTCCAGCGCAGCCCGGGCAGCGCGCCCGGGGCCAGACCGCCGGTGCGGCGGACCAGGGCGATCGCGCTCGGGGTGGAGAACCAGACGGTCACGCCGTGCGCGGCCAGGAACTCCGGCAGCGCCCGGAACGCCTGCGGCGGCAGGGTGAGGAATTCGGCGCCCGCGCCCCAGGCGCAGAACAGGTCGAACACCGAGCAGTCGAAGTTCAGGTCGAATACCTGGGAGAACACGTCGGCGGGGCCGAAGTCGTAGCGCGCGTCCAGCAGCGAGAAGTAATGCGCGAATGCGCCGTGGGTGAGCCGGACGCCTTTCGGGCGGCCGGTCGAACCGGAGGTGAACAGCACGTACGCCAGGTCGTCCGGGGCGGTCGGCCGGGGCGCGGCCAGCGCCGCCGCCGGGTCGGTCTTCAGCGTGGCGTACGGCAGTTCGTCGGCCTGCACGGCGCCCTCGGGGCCGACCAGCAGCACCGCCCGGCCCCCGCGGACCTCCGCCAGCGCGGGCAGCGCCTCCCGGTCGGCGACCAGCACCTGCACGCCCGCGGCGTCCGCCATCTGCGCCAGCCGGGCGGCCGGGAAGTCCGGGCGCAGCGGCACCACGGCGGCCCCGGCGAACAGTGCGGCGAGGATCGCGGTGTACGCCTCGGGACCCTTGCGGGCCAGCACGCCGACGGTGCGGGCCCGCTCGGCGACCAGGGTGCCGGCCCACAGCAGGGCCCGCTCGTGCAGCTGCCGGTAGGTCAGCACGGTGTCGCCGTGGCGCACCGCCACCCCGTCCGGGGCGGCGGCCAGGCCGCGCAGGAACCGCAGCGGAAGGGTGTTCTCGGTGGGGAATTCCATGTCGCCTCCGGTGGTCGGGAATGAAATAGGGGTTCTTGCTCATCGACCCGAAGTGGCGCCGTCGGTAAGGTCGCCGACATGTGGGATGAGAGATTCGAAGAATCCGTGCGCCGTTTTCTGCCGTACCTGCCCGCCGACGAGGAACTCGTCGCCGACGCCCCGTTGCGGGATTTCGGCCTCGACTCGCTGGCGACGGTCGACCTGCTTTCCGTGTTGGAGGACGCCTACGAGGTCAGGTTCCAGGACGAGGCCCTGTCACTGGCGACGTTCGAGACGCCCGAGACGCTGTGGAAGACCCTGTCCCGGATCCGGGCGGAGGCCTAGGCCCCGCTCCGCACCGACCCTCCGCCCCCATGTCTAGCGACTCGCCGGTGGCCGGGCCAGCCCCTTAGGGGCACCCCAGAGGACGGGGCGGCCCGGCCGCCGGGGGGCCGCGGGGGTCGGGGGGCCGGTGCGCGATCGGGGTGTTTACTCCCCTGACAAGCGATCACCGGGGCGGGAAGACTGGGCTCCGTGGACAGGCACGAGCACGAGGAGACCACAGTGACCCGAGTACGCGCGGCCGGCGGGCGACCCGCCGCCCAGGCCCCGGCGGGGCAGTCGTGAACGGCTCCCGGACCGGGCGCCGGGTCGCCCGGATGCTGACGGCCTGCGGCCGCGGGCTGGTGCAGGCGCTGGCCTCGCAGTTCGCCGGGGTGCCGCTGCTGGTCGGCTCGCTGCTGTCGGTCGTCTTCCTGCCGCTGGGCCTGGGCGTCCTGACCACGCCCCTGCTGCTGAAGGGCGCGCGGGCGTTCGCCGACACCGAGCGGCGCTGGGCCCGCGAGTGGTCCGGGGTGCCGATCGCCTCCCCGTACCGGCCGCTGCCGCGCACCGAGCCGGGCCTGATCGGCCGGATCGAACTGTGCCGGGAGCTGCTGAAGGACCCGGCGACCTGGCGCGACCTGCTGTGGCTGCTGGTGAACGTGCCGGTGGGCGCGCTGCTCGGGGTGCTGCCCGCGGCGCTGCTGGTCAACGGGCTGGGCGGCCTGCTGGTGGCGCCGTTCCTGGTGGCGTTCACCAGCGCCCACCACCTGTACTGGACGCTGAACATCCCGCTGGGCGCACTCTGCCTGGCCGTCGCGGTGTTCGGCGCCCCGCTGTTCGTCAAGGCGCACGCGCTGTTCTGCTCGGTGCTGCTCTCCCCCGGCCGCGGCCAACTGACCGCCCGGGTCGACTCGCTGACCGACTCGCGCTCCCAGGTGGTGGACGCCTCGGCGGCCGAGCTGCGCCGGATCGAGCGCGACCTGCACGACGGCGCGCAGGCCCGGCTGGTCGCCCTCGGCATGAACATCGGCCTGGCCGAGCAGCTGATCAAGCACGACCCGGAGGCCGCCTCGCAGCTGATGGTGGAGGCCCGCGAGCACAGCGGCCAGGCCCTGTCCGACCTGCGCGACCTGGTGCGCGGCATCCACCCGCCGGTGCTGGCCGAACGCGGCCTGGACGGGGCGGTGCGGGCGCTGGCCCTGACGATGCCGTTCCCGGTGGACGTGCGGATCGAACTGCCGGGCCGCCCGGAGGCCCCGGTGGAGTCCGCGGTGTACTTCGCGGTCGCCGAGGCCCTCACCAACGCCGCCAAGCACAGCGGGGCGGGCCGCGCCTGGGCGCAGCTGAGCCACGAGGACGGCCGACTGGTCGCCATCGTCGGCGACGACGGCATGGGCGGCGCCTCGGCCTCGCCCGGCGGCGGACTGGCGGGGGTGGAGCGTCGACTGGCAGCCTTCGACGGAGTGCTCGTCGTCACGAGCCCCGCCGGGGGACCGACCATCATCACCATGGAGCTGCCATGCGCGTTGTCATCGCCGAGGACCTGACCCTGCTGCGGGACGGGTTGATCCGGCTCCTGACCGCCTACGGCCTGGAGGTGGTCGAGGCGGTCGACAACGGCCCGTCGCTGGTCCAGGCGCTGGCCGTGCACAAGCCCGACGTCGCGGTGGTGGACGTCCGACTGCCCCCCACCCACACCGACGAGGGCCTGCGCGCGGCGCTCGACGCCCGCCGCCACACCCCGGACCTGCCGGTGCTGGTGCTGTCCCAGCACGTCGAGCAGCTGTACGCGAAGGAACTCCTGGCGGCCAGCGGCGGCGGCCTCGGCTACCTGCTCAAGGACCGGGTCTCCGACGTGACCCGGTTCGTCGACGCGGTGCGCACCGTCGCCGCCGGCGGCACCGTGCTGGACCCGGTGGTGGTCAGCCAACTGCTCTCGCGCCACTCGAAGAACAAGACCCTGCAGAACCTGACCCCGCGCGAGCAGGAGGTCCTCGGCCTGATGGCCGAGGGCCGGACCAACGCGGGCATCGGCGGCCGCCTGACCATCACCGAGAAGGCCGTCTGCAAGCACATCAACAACATCTTCAGCAAGCTCGACCTGCTCCCCCACGACGACGACAACCGCCGGGTGCTGGCCGTCCTGGCCTACCTCAACGAGACCGACCCGTCCTCCTCCTGAACACCTCCCGCCCAGCGCCCTCCGGGGGGCGCTGGGCGGGGAGCGGCTACGGCTGCGGGCCCAGCTGCGGGCCGCTGATGTGCAGCAAGGCCACCGGCGTCGCCCCCTGACAACCCTCGACGTGGAACGCGGCACCGAGGAGCCTGCCGGTCGCCCGCCGGGTGCTGGCGACGACCGCCGACGCACCGGCCAGGAGACGCTGAACCACCTCGCCCTCGGCGTCGTGGTCCGTGACGGCACTGAGGTCCATCCGCAGGAAACAGCAGCCGCCACCGCAGCCGAGCTGCCGTATCCGCACCTCCACACCCAGCGCGGCGACGATCATCTCGGCGTAGCCGAAGACCTCGTCACCCGTTGGCATCGACCGGCCCGCGGTTCCGGGCACGACGCGGCGGCACCGGGCACTTCCGGTGGTCCCGGATCGCCTCGGCGTACGAGTTGATCGTCCCGGCGTACACCCCGCGGCCGTACCCGCCGCACCGCAGGCAGTACCCGAGCGTCGCCCCCGCCGGGGCCTGCTGCCGGGCGGTCATGCCGACCGCCGAGCGGCCATCGCGGCCGTGACCCTGCTGAGGTAGGCGTCCCAGCAGTCGGGGGCCCCCGGGTCGGCGGTGCGGCCGGTGCCGGAGACGCAGCGGGAGCACCGGCCGCATGCCTCGTGCCTCTCGGTGCACCCCGGAGCCGCGGGTCGGCTGCTACCGGTCACGGCCGAGCCCCAGCCGATCGGGGCCGGCCGGGACGAGGACGTACGGGCGGCTTCCCCTGACGTCCCAGATGACGGGCCCCGGCCGGTGCCCGGTCTCGTGGACGGCACCCACCGCGGTGGCGGGTCGAGAGGTAGAGTCATCGCCTGCTCCTGTCCCTTGATGATCCGTCATGACCAATGTCGGGCACCGGGGAGGAGCGAACTCACACAGTTCTGTGTGACCTCAAGGGCTCCAGGCGCCAACCCACTTCGCGAACTGCACCAGCGCCTCGGGCGGCCGTCGGTGCGCCCGGACGAGACCCGCCGCAGCCTCCTTCACCTTCGCGCTGTGGCGGATCTGCTGCGGCGCGAGCTGCCGGGCCGTGTGCAGTCGGCCGAACGCCAACTCCGGCTGTCCCGACCACAGGTACGCCCGCGCCACCTCCGCGTGGTGGTGCGCCGCCCGGGACGTCGCCCAGGTCGCGGGGATCTCCATCCGCCGGGCGACCTCCAGCGCCTCCTGGTACATGCCCTGGTCGACGTAGCAGGACGCCCGGTGCGCGGACGCGTTGGTCGGTCCGAAGCTCATCCACAAGGTGGTGGTCTCGCCGAGGCCGACAGCGATCCGGTCTGCGGCGGCCAGGTACTCCTCGGCGTCGTCCCGCTGGCCGGCACCGGCGGACAGAACCGCGCCGGCGAGGTAGAGCTGCCCCGTCACCGCCCGGCGGTCGAGGCCCGGATCCGCCTGTTCGACGGTGGCGCGGGCGAGGGCCGCGATGCGGGTTCCGGTCCGGGCCTGCCCGGACCTCAGGTAGATCATCGCCCGGTTGTACATGCGCAGTCCCGCCACAGCCGCGTCCGACGCCCGTTCCGCGGCCCAGCCCATCCGGTCGAGGGCGAGCGTCGCGAGGTCGACGTACCCGGTCTTGGACGCGACGTCGTAGGCGGTGCGGTACTGCATCGCCAGGGCCTGCCACAGGCGCCGGTCCTGGTAGGTGTGCGCCGCCGTGGTGGTCTCCACGATCAGGCCGGGCAACTCGGCGGCCGCGGCCCTCAGGTCGGAGGCACGGACCAGCGCGCACAGGCGATTCGTGTCTGCGGTGAGTTCGTCCTGGCCCCGAGGGGCGACGTCCGGATCCGCCCCGAGGTCGTACAGGTCGAGAGCCTCGCGGATCGGCTGGACGAGCGCAGCGAGCTGGTCGCGGCGAAGGTCTTCGACGGGGGGCCGACCGAGCAGATCGGGCACGCTCATGCCCAGGGCACGAGCGAGAGCGGCGACGACGCCGCCCCCCGGTACGCGGGCGCCCCGCTCGATCGCACCGATGTACGACGTCGACACCCTGGCTTCGTTGGCGAGCCGGCCCTGCGTCATGTGCTTGAGCTTGCGGGCCCGCTGAAGGCGCTTGCCGAACTCCTCGTCCACAGCCCGACGGTAGCGCTGCCGCGGACGGCCGCGGGCCCGCTTCGGGCAGTTGTCGCTCGTGCCGTGCTCCGTGTTGCATGGAGCCCGTGCCCGAGATCCCGCGCCCCGTCGTGTACCTGTTCGCGTCCGCCGCGCCGCCCGCCCTGCAGCTGCTCGACGTCGTCCGCCGAGCCCAAGGGCGGGGCTGGGACGTCGTGGTGGGGTTGACGCCGACCGCGCGTGACTGGCTGGAAAGCCGGGTGACGGAGTTGGAGGAGCTGACCGGGCACCCGGTGAAGACCACGTACCGGCGGCCGGGGCAGCCGGACGTGCTGCCGCCCGCCGACGCCGTGCTGTTCGCCCCGGCGACCTTCAACTCCGTCAACAGCCTGGCGGCCGGGATCACCTCCTCGTGGGTGGTCGGCTGCACGGCGGAGGCCCCGGGGAAGGGCATCCCGGTGGTGGTGATGCCGTGCGTCAACTCGGCGTTGGTACAGCATCCGCAGTTCGACCGGAGCGTGGAGGTACTGCGGGAGGCGCGGATGCAGGTGCTGTACGGGGCGGGCGGGTTCGTTCCGAACCGGCCGGGTGAGCGGCTGTCGTATCCGTGGGAGCGCGCGTTCGCGGCGGTGGAGCGGGTGCTGGAGGCGGTGCTGGAGGGCTGAGCCCGGACGCACGAAACCGCCCCGCCCGACGGTCCGGTTGCCCGCGCCCGTCAGGTGCAGCCGGTCCGCCCGGGTGCCGTGCTCCCGGGTCTCGTCCACCAGGCACTCGCCGACGTCGAACACCACTGCTCCGATCATGCCGCGTCCGGGCGCCCCGGCCCCGGCCCCCGTAGGGGGGTCGGGGCACGGGTCTGGCGTTCGTCGTGGGCGGGTGTCGGCCCCCCTAAGGGGCTGGTTCCGGGGCGGGGGGCGGGGCTAGACATGGGGGGCGGACGGGCCGCTGACTGGCAGTGAGGTGATTCGGGATGGACGTCGCCGAGGGCACGGTCCCCTTCGGGGAGTACCGGACCTGGTACCGGATGACGGGCACGCCCGGCGCCGGGCGTCCGGTCGTGGTGGTGGCGCACGGCGGCCCCGGCAGCACCCACCACTACCTGGCGAACCTGGCCGAACTGGCCCGCTCCGGCTGGCCGGTGCTGCACTACGACCAGCTCGGCAACGGCGGGTCCACCCACCTCCCGGACGAGGGCGCGGACTTCTGGGTGCCCGGGCTGTTCGAGGCGGAGCTGGACAACCTGCTGCGCGCGCTGGGCGCGGACGAGGACTACGTGCTGTTCGGCCACTCCTGGGGCGGCCTGCTGGTCGCCCGGCACGCGGCGCGGCAGCCGCCGGGCCTGCGCGGCCTGGTGATCGCCGACTCCCCGGCGTCCTACCCGCTGTGGCGCCGGGAGATGGCGGTGCTGCGGGCCGCGCTGCCGCCGGGGGTGGACGAGACGCTGCGCCGCCACGAGGAGGCCGGCACCACCGCCTCGCACGAGTACTACAAGGCGGTGCGGGTCTTCTACGACCGGCACGTGTGCCGGGTGGTGCCGTGGCCGCGCGACTACCGGGCCTCGTTCCTGGAGATGTCCGAGGACACCACGGTCTACTCGGTGATGAACGGCCCGAGCGAGTTCCACGTCACCGGCACGCTCAAGGACTGGTCGGTGGAGGACTGCCTGCCCGACGTCGACGTCCCGACGCTGCTGGTCAGCGGCCGGTACGACGAGGCCACGCCGGTGACCGTGCAGCCGTACTTCGACCTGGTCCCGGACGTCCGCTGGGAGGTCTTCGAGGAGTCGAGCCACGTGCCGAACCTGGAGGAGCCCGAGCGCTTCCGCGCGGTCCTGGTCGAGTTCCTGGAGGGCCTCGCATGACCCGGTACGACCGGCCGGCCGGCACGACCGGCACGAACAGGGGGAAACGATGAGCACCACTGGGACCACGGGCGGGGCCCGGACGGGGCAGGCGATGGTCTTCCCCGGCATGGCCCCCAGCAAGTTCGCCGACGTCGGCCGGTTCATGGCCGTCAACCCGTTCGCCCGCCGGCTGGCCGCCGCGGCGGGCAAGCGGCTCGGCTACCCGCTGCTGGAGCGGATGCGCCAGGACGACTCCGACTACAGCACCGCCGCGCAGGTCGGCTTCCTGGTGAACTGCCTGGCGCTGGCGCAGTGGGCGGAGCAGGAGCTCGGCGTGCGGGCCGACCTGTGCGCGGGGCCGAGCTTCGGCGAGAAGACCCTCGCCGCGTACTGCGGCGCCCTGGAGGTCGAGGACGCGGTCTGGATGACGGCCCGGCTGGCCCGGCTGCAGGACGCGTTCTTCGCCACCGAGTTCCGGGACGTGGTGACGCACTCCTTCACCCGCACCCCGCGCGCGCAGCTGGACGAGGTGCTCGCCGAGCTCACGGCCCGCGGCGAGTGGCACGAGATCTCCTGCTACATCGACGACAACTTCTTCATGGTGTCGCTGCGCGAGCGCAACCTGGACTGGCTGCTGGAGCGGCTGCGCGCGCTGGGCGGCTTCTCGCTGTACACGATGCGGCCGCCGATGCACTCGGCCGCGTTCGGGGCGCTGCGCCGCCGGGCCGAGGACGAGGTGATCGGCGGGCTGGAGTTCGCCGACCCGCGGCTGCCGGTGGTCGCCGACCAGGACGGCGCGGTCCTGCACACCGGCGAGCAGGTGCGCACCATGCTGCTGGACAGCTTCGTGCGGCCGATGCGGTGGACCGACGTGGTCGACACCCTGCTGGAGCGGGGCGTGGGCACGGTGTGCGTGGCGGGCCCGGACAGCCTGTTCGGCCGGGTCGCCCGGACCACCGCCAACTTCGAGGTGCTGGCCGCGACGCCGCGGCTCGCCCTGCAGCCGCGCCGCCGCGGCGCGGTGGCCTGACCCTCCGGCCGGGCCGCCCCGCGGGGGCGGCCGGCCCGGGCGCCCCGGCGGGCCCTGCGCAGCACGTCGGGGCGGTCCCCGGCCCGGGGCTAGGGGACCTTAAGGGGTGTGATTCCCGCCTGAGCGGCCGTTAGTTTCTCGGAGCGGACCTCGGAGCGGACCTCGCACCGGACCAGCGCGGCCCCTGCGAATTCCCTCGCGACACTGCCTCGTCGCGTCTCCTTCTCGTGGCTTGGAGCAAGCCTGTGGACACCCTCGGTCACCTGACCCGCACCATGCTTGTCCATTCCTTCCTGGACGAGGCCGAAGCCCTCGCCCCCGACGCGCACGCCGTCCGGGACGGCTCCGGCCGGTGGACCTACCGGGAGCTGGCCCGCTACAGCCGGGCCGCCGAGCACTGGCTGCAGCAGCGCGGCGTGCGGCACGGCGACCGGGTCGTCGTGCAGTGGGAGACCACCCGCGAGCTGGTCGCCCTGATGTTCGGCGTCTCCCGGCGCGGCGCGGTCTTCGTGCCGCTCAACCCGGGCATGAAGCAGTACCACCTGGACGGCGTCATCGCGAACGCCGAGCCGGTGCTGGTGCTGACCGCGGCCGACGCCGCCGACACCTGGGCCGGGATCGAGCGCTCCGCGGCCGAGGGCGCGCTGGCCGAGCCGACCGCGGTCTCCCCGCTGGACATCGCCGTGCTGGTCTACACCTCCGGCAGCACCGCGGCCCCCAAGGGCGTGGTCGAGCCGCACGCGCAGGTCGCCTTCGCCACCATGTCGATCGGCCAGGTGCTCGGCTACCGGGACGACGACGTGGTGTTCTGCCGCTTCCCGGTCTCCTGGGACTACGGCCTGTACAAGGTGCTGCTGTCCTGCCACGGCCGTTCCGAGATCGTGCTGGCGGGCGCCGAGTCGGACCTGCGGCTGCTGGGCCTGATCCGCAGCACCGGCGCCACCGTGGTGCCGATCGTGCCCTCGCTGGCCGCGATGATCGCGACCCTGGCCGAGCGCGAGAGCGGCCTGCCCGAGGAGCCGAACCGGGTGCGGATGTTCACCAACACCGGGGCGGCGCTGCCGCAGTCCACCATCGAGAAGCTCCGCAAGTCCTTCGACGGGGCGCGGGTGGTGCGCCAGTTCGGCCAGACCGAGTGCAAGCGGATCACCGTGATGCCGCCGGAGCTGGACGAGCACCGGCCCGACTCGGTGGGCCTGCCGCTGCCCGGCACCCGGGTGCTGATCCTCGACGAGGACGGCACCGAGCTCGGCCCCGGACAGGTCGGCGAGATCGTCGCGGCCGGCCCGCACGTGATGCCCGGCTACTGGCGGGCGCCCGAGCTGACCGCCCGCGCCTTCCGGCCCGACCCGGTCAGCGGCGCGCTGCGCCTGCACACCGGCGACTACGGCAGCCTCGACGAGGACGGCTTCCTGTACTTCGAGGGCCGCCGGGACGACATGTTCAAGCGCAAGGGCATCCGGATGAGCACCCTGGAGATCGAGGCCGCCGCGCTGGACGTCCCCGGCGTGCACGCCGCCGCTGTGGTGCCGCCCACCGACGCCCGCGACCTGTGCCTGTTCGTCGAGGCCGACCTGCCGCCGCACACCGTGCTGCGCGAGCTGGCCCGCCGTCTGGAGCCGCAGAAGATCCCGTCGCTGTGCCGGGTGCTGGAGCGCATCCCGCTGACCGCGCACGGCAAGAACGCCACCGCCGAACTGGCCCGGCTGCTCGACGCCGACGCCGCCCCGGCCGCCGCCACCGCCCCGACCACCACGACCGCTCCGACCACCACGACCGCGGGAGACGCCCGGTGAACCGCCCGACCGACCGCTACCGGGAGCTGGCCGCCCGCTACGGCACCCCGCTGTACGTCTACGACCTGGACCTGGTCGACGAGGGCCACCGGGCGCTGGCCGACGCGGTGCCCGAGGGCATCGAGCTGTACTACGCGTTCAAGGCCAACCCGCACCCCGGGGTGGCCCGCGCCCTGCGCGAGGGCGCCGGGGGCGGCGCCCGCCCCTGCCGGGCCGAGATCAGCTCGCCGGGCGAGCTGGACTCCGCGCTGGCGGCGGGCTACACGGCCGCCGAGTGCCTGTACACCGGGCCCGGCAAGACCGCGTCCGAACTGGAGTACGCGATCGGCCGCGGGGTGCGGATCTTCTCGGTCGAGTCGTACAGCGACCTGCAGCACGTCGGCGCGGCCGCGCTGCGCCTGGGCGCGGTGGCCCGCTGCCTGCTGCGGGTCAACAGCGCCGGGG
Source organism: Kitasatospora phosalacinea (assembly GCF_000717185.1). GTDB lineage: Bacteria > Actinomycetota > Actinomycetes > Streptomycetales > Streptomycetaceae > Kitasatospora > Kitasatospora phosalacinea_A. The sequence continues at coordinate 13,680 of NZ_JNYE01000083.1, forward strand.
CGAAGGCCGCCACCACCGGCATCCGGATGATGGGCAAGCCCTCGCAGTTCGGCATCGACAGCGAGACCCTGCCGGAGCTGATGCCGCTGCTGACCTCGGTGCCGGGCACCGAGGTGGTCGGCGCGCACTTCTTCACGATGAGCAACGCGGTCGACGAGGCCGGGCTGGTCGGCGAGTTCGAGCGGACGGTGGTCTCCGCGGTGCAGCTGGCCGAGGAGGTCGGCCTGCCGCTGGAGCTGCTGGACATCGGCGGCGGCTTCTCCTCCCCGTACGCGGTGCCGGGCGAGCGCGCCGAGTACCCGAAGCTGGCGTCCGAGCTGGAGCGGATCCTCGACCTGCACCTGCCCGAGTGGCGGTCCGGGACGCCGGAGTTGGCGGTGGAGTCCGGCCGCTACCTGGTCGGCGGCAGCGGCTTCCTGGTCAGCGGCGTGGTCAACGTCAAGGACAGCCGCGGCAACCGCTTCGTGATCCTGGACGCCGGGATCAACACCCTGGGCGGGCTGTCCGGCCTGGGCCGGCTGCTGCCCGCCGCGGTGCAGCTCGACGGCGAGGAGCCGGAGCAGCGGGCCAGCCTGGTCGGGCCGCTGTGCACCCCGGGCGACTCGCTGGGCCGGGACGTGCAGCTGCCGGAGCTGGCGCCCGGCGACGTGGTCGTGGTGCCGAACGTCGGCGCGTACGGGGTCAGCGCGAGCCTGCTGGGCTTCCTCAGCCGCCCGGCCCCGGTGGAGGTGCTGGTGCGCGGCGGCGAGGTCGTCTCGGCGACCCGGCTGGAACTGGTCCGCACCGAAGCGGCCGAAGCGGCCGAGGCGACCGGGACGGCCGGAGCGGCCGGAGCGGCCGAGGCGGCGGCCCGGTGAGCGGCGCGACGGGCGGGGCGGTGGGCCGCGGTGCGGTGGGCCGCGGGGCGGGCGGCCTGGCGACCGGCGGCGCCGGGACGGTGGCCCGGCCCGCGCTGCCGCTGCCCGCGCAGCGCTCCGCCGAGCCGGTGCCCCGGCGCGGCACGGTGGTGGTCAGCAGCATGGCCTCCGACGCGCACACCTGGAACCTGGTCTTCCTGCAACTGCTGATCGAGGAACTCGGCTTCGAGGTGGTCAACCTCGGCGCGACCGTGCCCGACGAGATGCTGCTCGCGGAGTGCCGGGAGCGCGGCCCGGTGCTGCTGGTGCTCTCCAGCGTCAACGGGCACGGCTACCACGAGGGCCTGCGGGTGATCCGGCGGCTGCGCGCGGACGCCGGCCTGGCGGGGCTGCCGGTGCTGATCGGCGGCAAGCTCGGCATCACCGGCGGCGAGAGCGCCGAGCACATCGCGGAGCTGCTGGACGCCGGTTTCGACGCGGTGTTCGACGACCGGCCCGAGGGCATCGCGGCGTTCACCGGCCTGCTCGGCCGCCTCTCCGAGCGGCAGGCCCATGAACTTCGGTGACCACGTGCGGGCGGTCCACGCGGGCGGCGCCCTGGTGGTGCAGCCGCGGATGGGCATGGCCGACCCGGCGCTGATGCGCGCCGGGCTGGAGGCCGTCGAGCGGGCCGACGCCGACACCGTCGGCACGATCACCCTGGACAGCTACACCCGGACCGGCGACCTGGAGTCGGTCCGGGCGGCGCTGCGCGACGGCGTCGGCCTGAACGGCTACCCGATCGTCAACTACCCGGCGGCGGTGACCCGCGGCGTGGTCGCGGGCCTGGCCGAGCGGGGCTTCCCGGTGCAGGTGCGGCACGGCTCGGCCCGCCCGCTGCACATCTTCGGCGCGCTGCTGGACGCCGGGCTGCACGCCACCGAGGGCGGCCCGGTCTCCTACTGCCTGCCCTACGGGCGCACCCCGCTGGACGAGTCGGTCCGCAACTGGGAGGCGTCCTGCGAGCTGGCCGCGGAGTACGCCGCCGAGCGCGGCGTCCGGCCGCACCTGGAGACCTTCGGCGGCTGCATGCTGGGCCAACTGTGCCCGCCCAGCCAGCTGGTGGCGATCAGCGTGCTGGAGGCGGTGTTCTTCCACGGCCTGGGCATCCGCTCGCTGTCGCTGAGCTACGCCCAGCAGACCGACGCCGAGCAGGACGCGGAGGCGATCGGGGCGCTGCGGGCGCTGGCCGGGCAGCTGCTGCCGGACGCCGACTGGCACGTGGTGGTCTACGCCTACATGGGCGTGTACCCGCGGACGGCCGCGGGGGCGAACGCCCTGCTGGCGGCGGCGGCCCGGCTGGCCGTGGACACCGGCTCCGAGCGGCTGATCGTCAAGACCTCGGTGGAGTCCAGCCGGATCCCCACCGTGCAGCACAACGTGGACGCCCTGGAGTACGCGTCCGCGGTCGCCCGGGACCGCAGGCGGCAGTCGGCCGGACCGGACGCGCCGGCCGCGGCGCCCGCCCCGGGCACCGACAGCCAGGTGTACCGGGAGGCGGCGGCGCTGGTGGCGGCGGTCCTCGACGGCGTCGGCACCGGCGGCGTCGGCGGCGCCCTGGTGGGCGCCTTCAAGCGCGGCCTGCTGGACATCCCGTACTGCCTGCACCCGGACAACGCCGGGCGCAGCCGCAGCTACCTGGACGAGGCCGGCCGGCTGTGCTGGTCGGAGCTGGGCGGGATGCCGCTGCAGGGGATCGCCCCGGTGCGCCCCGGGCGCCGGATCACCTCCGGCGACCTGACGAAGGCCCTGTGCCACGTGCAGGACAGGTTCGACGCGGTCGCCCTCGACCGCGGCGCCGACCGGCCGGTCGGCGCGGCAGAGCACGAGCTCCTGGAAGGGAAAACGGCATGACGTCCGATCGCCGGATCCGCGACTACCCGTTCGACATGACGGAAGTCGACGTCTCCCCGATGTACACCGAGCTGCGCACCGTGGAGCCGATGAGCTGGGTGCAGCTGCCCTACGGCGAGCCCTCCTGGCTGGCCACCCGCTACGCCGACGTGAAGCTGGTGCTGGCCGACCCGCGGTTCAGCCGCGAGCTGGCGCAGGGCCTGGACCAGCCGCGGCTGCGCCGGGAGCTGACCAGCGACGGCATCATGGGCATGGACCCGCCGGACCACACCCGGCTGCGCAAGCTCGTCAACAAGGCGTTCACCGCCCGCCGGGTCGAGCAGATGCGCGCCGACATCAAGGCGCGCTGCACCGCGCTGATCGACGCGATGATCGAGAAGGGCCAGCCGGCCGACCTGGTCGAGGACATGGCGCGGCCGCTGCCGGTGTCGGTGATCTGCGACCTGCTCGGGGTGCCGTACTCCGACCACCAGATCTTCCGCAAGTGGACCGAGGGCCTGACCAACGACTCCACCATGAACGGGGACGTGCTGGAGGAGATCGGCAGCGAGCTCGGCGAGTACATGTCCGCGCTGATCGCCAAGCGCCGCGAGGAGCCGACCGACGACCTGCTCGGCGCCCTGGTCTACGCCCGCGACGACGGCGACAAGCTGACCGAGGACGAGCTGATCTCGATCTCCGGCCCCGGCCTGCTGACCGGCGGCGTGGAGACGGTCTCCTCCGGCCTGCCCAACTTCGTCTTCACCCTGCTCACCGACTTCCCCGACCAGTTGGCGCTGCTGCGCTCCCGCCCGGAGCTGCTGTCCTCCGCGGTCGAGGAGCTGCTGCGCTACGTGCCGATCAACACGGCGGCGATGTTCGCCCGGTACGCCACCGAGGACGTCCGCTTCGGCGACGTGGTGGTGCGGGCCGGCGACCCGGTGCTGACCGCGCTGGCCGCGGCCAACCGGGACCCCGAGGTGTTCGAGGACCCCGAGCGGTTCGACATCACCCGCCGGGTGAACCCGCACATGACGTTCGGGCACGGCCCGCACCACTGCATCGGGGCGGCGCTGGCCCGCCTGGAGCTGCAGGAGTCGCTGGCCGCCCTCCTGGAGCGTTTCCCGGACTTGCACCTGGTCGGTGGCCGCGAGTCCGTGCAGTGGCAGTTCGGCGTGATCGTGCGGGGACCGGTTTCCATGCCGGTCGGTTGGTGATCGGTTCCTGTTCCTGAATTAGGGGAGTTTCGGTAATGCCCATCTTGTTCGACGACACGTCCTACGGCTTCCTGCTCGGCTTCGTGCGGGAGCGGGTAGTGGCGGTACTGGGCGCCTTCGTGCCCGACGCGCCCGGGACGGTGGATCCCGAGACTCCCCTCAGCGAGCTCGGTTTCGACTCGCTGGCCGCGGTCGAGCTGCAGACGCGGCTCGTCGCGGACACCGGCCTCGACCTACCGGTCACGGTCGTCTTCGACCACCCGACGGTCGGGGCGCTGGCCCGGCTGGTCCGCTCCCTGCTGGTCGGCGACGCCGAACCGGAGCCGGAGCCCGAGCCCGAGCGGCCCGCCGCCGCCGACGAGGAGCCGGTCGCCATCGTCGGGGTGGGCTGCCGCTACCCGGGCGGCGTCAGCTCCCCCGAGCAGCTGTGGCAGCTGGTCGCCGACGGGCGGCACACCGTCTCCGGCTTCCCCACCGACCGCGGCTGGGACCTGGCGGCGCTCTACGACCCGGACCCGGGCACGCCCGGCACCAGCTACGTCCAGGTCGGCGGGTTCCTGCCGGACGCGGGCGAGTTCGACGCCGAGTTCTTCGGCATCTCCCCGCGCGAGGCGTCCGCGATGGACCCGCAGCAGCGGCTGGTGCTGGAGACCGCCTGGGAGGCGCTGGAGCGGGCCGCGATCGACCCGGCCTCGCTGCGCGCCACCCGCACCGGCGTGTTCATCGGCGCCGAGGCCCAGGAGTACGGGCCGCGGCTGCACGAGGCCCCGGACGGCCTGGACGGCTACCTGCTGACCGGCAACGCGCCGAGCGTGGTCTCCGGCCGGGTCGCCTACGCCTTCGGCCTCCAGGGCCCCACCCTGACCGTCGACACCGCCTGCTCCGGCTCGCTGGTCGCCCTGCACCTGGCGGTGCAGGCGCTGCGCCGCGGCGACTGCCCGCTGGCGCTGGCCGGCGGCGTCGCCGTGATGGGCGGCCCGGGCGTGTTCACCTCCTTCGCCCGCCAGCGCGGCCTGGCCGAGGACGGCCTGTGCAAGCCGTTCGCGGCCGCGGCCGACGGCACCGGCTTCGGCGAGGGCGTCGGCGTGTTCGTGCTGGAGCGGCTGTCCGACGCGCTGCGCAACGGCCACCGGGTGCTGGGCGTGGTGCGCGGCTCCGCGATCAACTCCGACGGCGCCTCCAACGGCCTGACCGCGCCCAGCGGCCTCGCCCAGCAGCGGGTGATCCGGGCGGCGCTGGCCGACGCCCGGCTCGCCCCGGACGAGGTGGACGCCGTCGAGGCGCACGGCACCGGCACCCGGCTCGGCGACCCGATCGAGGCGGGCGCGCTGCTGGCCGCGTACGGCAAGGACCGCGAGGAGCCGCTGTGGCTCGGCTCGGTCAAGTCGAACATCGGGCACACCCAGGCCGCGGCGGGCGCCGCGGGCCTGATCAAGGTGCTGATGGCGATGGAGCACGGCGTGCTGCCGCGCACCCTGCACGTGGACGCGCCGACCCCGCACGTGGACTGGAGCGCCGGGAACGTCCGGCTGCTGACCGAGGAGCGCCCCTGGCCGGAGGGCGAGCGGCCCCGGCGGGCCGGCATCTCCTCCTTCGGCGTCAGCGGCACCAACGCGCACCTGATCGTCGAGCAGCCGCCCGCGGTCGCGCCGGTGGGAGCGGCCGACGCCGGACCCGCCGCCGACGCCGCCCCGGTGCTGCTGCCGGTCTCCGCCCGGACCCCGCGGGCGCTGCGCGCCCAGGCCGGGCGGCTGGCCGACTTCCTGGCGTCCACCGACGCCGCCCTGGCCGACACCGCGTTCTCGCTCGCCACCACCCGGGCCGCGCTGGAGCACCGCGCGGTCGTGCTGGCGGGCAGCCGCGAGGAGGCCGTCCGCGGCCTGGCCGCGCTGGCCGCCGACGCCGCCCCGGAGGACGGGGCCGCGGTGCGCACCGGCTCCGCCCGGCCCGGCGGCCTGGCGGTGCTGTTCACCGGCCAGGGCGCCCAGCGCCTGGGCGCGGGCCGCGAGCTGTACCGCGCCTTCCCGGTGTTCGCCGAGGCGCTGGACGCGGTGATCGACCGGCTCGACCTCCAGCTGGAGCGCCCGCTGCGCGAGGTGTGGTTCGGCACCGACGCCGAGGCGCTGAACCGGACCCAGTACGCGCAGTGCGCGCTGTTCGCGCTGGAGGTGGCGCTCTACCGGCTGTACGAGTCCTGGGGCGTGACGCCGTCCGTGCTGCTGGGCCACTCGATCGGCGAGCTGGCCGCCGCGCACGTGGCGGGCGTCTGGTCGCTGGACGACGCCTGCCTGGTGGTGGCCTCCCGGGGCGCCCTGATGGAGGCGCTGCCCGCGGGCGGCGCGATGGCCGCGCTCGCCGCGACCGAGGACGAGGTGCGGGCCGCGCTGGTGCCGGGCGTCGACGTCGCCGCGGTGAACGCCCCCGGCGCGGTCGTGGTCTCCGGCCCGGCCGAGGAGGTCGCCCGGGTCGTCGCGGCGTTCGCCGCCGAGGGGCGGCGCACCACCGCGCTGCGGGTCTCGCACGCCTTCCACTCGGCGCTGATGGAGCCGATGCTGGAGGACTTCGAGCAGGTCCTGCAGGTGGTGGAGTACGCGCCGCCGCGGATCCCGGTGGTCTCCGACCTGACGGGGAGGCTCGCCACCGCCGAGCAGTTGGGCGACCCGCGGTACTGGGTGGAGCAGGTGCGCGGCGCCGTCCGCTTCGCCGACGGCGTCGCCACCGTGCTCGGGCTGGGCGTCGGCGCCTGCCTGGAGCTGGGCCCGGACCGGGTCCTGAGCGCCCTGGCCGAGGAGTGCGCGGCCGCCGCGGGCGAGACCGAGCTGCCCTTCGTGCCCGCGCTGCGCCGCACCGGGGCGGAGGCCGACGCGGTGCTGTCCGCGCTGGCCGAGCTGCACGCCCACGGCGTCGCGGTCGACTGGGCGGGCGTGTTCGCGGGCCGCGGCGCCCGCACGGTGGCGCTGCCGACGTACGCCTTCCAGCGCGAGCACTACTGGCTGGCCGCGCCGCGCGGCGCCGGGGACGCGGCGGGCTTCGGCCTGACCGCCTCCGCGCACCCGCTGCTGTCGGCCGAGGTGGGCCTGGCCGGGTCGGCCGGGCTGGTGCTGACCGGGCGGCTCTCGCTGGGCAGCCACCCGTGGCTGGCCGAGCACGTGGTCTCCGGGGTGGTGCTGCTGCCGGGCACCGCCTTCGTCGAGATGGCCGTGCACGCGGCGGGCCGGGTCGGCTGCGACCTGGTCGAGGAGCTGACCCTGCAGGCGCCGCTGGCGGTGCCGGAGGACGGCGCGCTGGCGCTGCAGGTCGTGGTCGGCGCCGAGCAGGACGGGCGCCGCACCGTCGAGGTGTACTCGCGCGGCGAGTGGGCCGGGGACGCGGACTGGACCCGGCACGCCGCGGGCACCCTGGCCGTCGCCGCCGGGCCCGCCGCCGCGTCCGCCGACCTCGCCGCGTGGCCCCCGGCGGGGGCCCGCCCGGTGCCGGTCGACGGCCGGTACGAGGAGCTGGCGGCCCAGGGCTACGGCTACGGCCCGCTGTTCCGCGGCCTGCGCCGGGTCTGGCGCACCGGGGACGCGGACGGCACGGTCTTCGCGGAGGTCGAACTCGCGGGCGAGGCCGGGGAGTTCGCCCTGCACCCGGCGCTGCTGGACGCGGTGCTGCACGCCACCGACTTCGCCCCGGGCGAGGCCCGGGAGCCCGACGAGATCCGGCTGCCCTTCGCCTGGAGCGGCATCCGCCTCGCCGCGGCCGGGGCCACCGCCGTCCGGGTGCGGATCGACTCGCTGCCCGGCGGCGGCGTCGCCCTGGCGCTGGCCGACGGCACCGGTGCGCCGGTCGCCGAGGTCGCCTCGTTCCGTTCGCTGCCGGTGGCGGCCGAGGCGCTGCGGGCCGCCACCGGCGGCGAGCCGCTGTACGAGGTGGTGTGGAAGCCCGCCCCGGCGGTGCTGGGCGGTGCGGCGGCCGCGGCCGTTCCGGCGGTGCTGGGCGGCGCGGACCCGTGGGGCCTGGACCTGCCGGTGCTGGCCTCCGCGCCGCCGGACGGGGCGGGCGCCGTGCCCGCGGTGGTGGTGCTGCCGGTGCTGCCCGCCGACCCGGCGGGGGCGCTGCCCGGCGCCGCGCACCAGGACGTGCAGCGGGTGCTGGGCGTGCTGCGCGGCTGGCTGGCCGAGGAGCGGTCCGCCGCGGCGAAGCTGGTCGTGGTGACCCGCGGCGCCGCCGTCCCGACCACCGCGGCCGGGCTGGCCGCGGCGCCGGTGCGCGGCCTGGTGCGCTCGGCGCAGGCCGAGCACCCGGGCCGGTTCGTGCTGCTCGACCTGGACGGCTCCGACCGTCCGGTGACCGCCGCCGACCTGGCGGCCGCCGCGGCCGCCGGGGAGCCCGAACTGCGGCTGCTGGACGGGGTGCTGGAGGTGCCGCGGCTGGCCCGGCTGCGCGAGGCCGCGGCCGCGGACGGCGCCTGGACGGCCTCGGCCGTCGACCCGGACGGCACCTTCCTGGTCACCGGCGGCCTCGGCGGCGTCGGCGCCGCCCTGGCCCGGCACCTGGTCGCCGCGCACGGCGTGCGCCGCCTGCTGCTGGTGGGCCGCCGCGGCGCGGCGACGCCCGGCGCCGACGCGCTGCTGGCCGACCTGGCGGCGCTGGGCGCGCACGCCGAGGCGGCGGCCTGCGACGTGGCCGACCCGGAGGCGCTGGCCGCGCTGCTGGCCGGGATCGACCCGGCGCACCCGCTGACGGGCGTGGCGCACGCCGCGGGCACCGTCGCCGACGGCCTGGTCGAGGCGCTGACCGCCGAGCAGGTCGAGGCGGTGCTGCGGCCGAAGCTGGACGCGGCCTGGCACCTGCACGAGCTGACCCGCGGCCTGGAGCTGTCCGCGTTCCTGCTGTTCTCCTCGTCCGCGGCGCTGGCCGACGGCGGCGGGCAGGGCAACTACGCGGCCGCCAACGCCTTCCTGGACGCGCTGGCCGCCTACCGGCGCTCGCTCGAACTGCCCGCCCTGGCCCTGTCCTGGGGCCTGTGGGCGGACGTGGCGGGCATGGGCGCGGCGCTGTCCGACGCCGACCGGCGGCGGATCTCCCGCCTGGGCCTGGCGCCGCTGACCGCGGCCGAGAGCCTGGCCGCGCTGGACCGGGCGCTGGGCGCCGGCCGGCCGTCGCTGGTGCCGGTCCGGGTGGACCGGGCGGCGCTGGCGGCCCGCGGCGAGGCGCTGCCCGCCCTGCTGCTGGACGTGGCGGGCCGGGGCGCCCGCCGCCGGGGCCCGGCGGCGGCCGCGGCCCTGCCCGCGGCGGCGGCCGTGACCGGCCTGGCCGCGCTGCCCGGCGCGGAGCGCGAGCGGGCGGTGCTGGAGCTGGTGCGCTCGCGGGCGGCGGCCGTGCTGGGCCACGCCGGGGCGGAGGCGATCGGCGTCCGCCGGGCCTTCAGCGACCTGGGCTTCGACTCGCTGTCCGCGGTGGAGCTGCGCAACAGCCTGGACGCGGCGACCGGCCTGCGGCTGCCCGCGACCCTGGTCTTCGACTACCCGAACCCGCGGGCGCTGGCCGACCACATCCTGGCGAAGCTGGCGGGCCCGGCGGAGGGCGCGGCCGCGGCGGCGCGCCCGCGGGCCGCCGTCCGCGAGGACGAGCCGATCGCGATCGTCGCGATGAGCTGCCGCTTCCCCGGCGGCGTCGGCACGCCCGAGGAGCTGTGGCGGCTGGTGCACGACGGGGTGGACGCGGTCAGCGGCTTCCCGACCGACCGCGGCTGGGACGAGGCGTCGATCTACGACCCGGAGCCGGGCCGTCCGGGCCGCAGCTACACCCGCGAGGGCGCGTTCCTGCACGACGCGGCCGAGTTCGACGCCGAGTTCTTCGAGATCAGCCCGCGCGAGGCGCAGGCCATGGACCCGCAGCAGCGGCTGCTGCTGGAGATCTCCTGGGAGGCGATCGAGCGGGCCGGGATCGACCCGCTGTCGCTGCGCGGCAGCGACACCGGCGTGTTCGCGGGCGTCATGTACCACGACTGGGGCACCGGCCGGGGCGCGGTCTCCGAGGAGACCGCGGGCTACCTGGGCAACGGCAGCCTGGCCAGCGTGGTGTCGGGCCGGGTCTCGTACGCGCTGGGCCTGGAGGGCCCGACCGTGACGGTGGACACCGCCTGCTCGTCCTCGCTGGTGGCGATGCACTGGGCGATCCAGGCGCTGCGCCGCGGCGAGTGCGGGCTGGCCCTGGCGGGCGGCGTCACCGTGATGTCGACCCCGGACACCTTCATCGACTTCAGCCGCCAGCGCGGCCTGGCCGCGGACGGGCGCTGCAAGTCCTTCGCGGCCGCGGCCGACGGCACCGGCTGGGGCGAGGGCGCGGGCGTGCTGCTGCTGGAGCGGCTGTCCGACGCCGAGCGGCTCGGGCACCGGGTGCTGGCCGTGGTCGACGGCAGCGCCGTCAACCACGACGGCGCCTCCAACGGCCTGACCGCCCCGAACGGGCTGGCGCAGCAGCGGGTGATCCGGCAGGCGCTGGCCGCGGGCGGGCTGACCCCCGCCGACGTGGACGCGGTGGAGGCGCACGGCACCGGCACCACGCTGGGCGACCCGATCGAGGCGCAGGCGCTGCTGGAGGTGTACGGGCAGGAGCGCGAGCAGCCGCTGTGGCTCGGCTCGGTGAAGTCCAACCTGGGGCACACCCAGGCCGCGGCCGGGGTCGCGGGCGTCATCAAGATGGTGATGGCGCTGCGCCACGGCGTCCTGCCGCGGACCCTGCACGTGGACGCGCCGTCCCCGCACGTGGACTGGAGCGCCGGGAACGTCCGGCTGCTGACCGGCGCCCGCGACTGGGCGGCGGACGGCCGTCCGCGCCGGGCGGGCGTCTCCTCGTTCGGCATCAGCGGCACCAACGCGCACGTGATCGTCGGCGAGTACCAGGCGGGCCCGGCCGAGCCGGTGGCCGCCGCGGCGCCCGCCGCCGACCCGCAGGTGCTGCCGTTCCTGCTGTCCGGCCGCACCGCCGGGGCGCTGCGCGGGCAGGCCGAGCGGCTGCGGGGCTTCCTGGCGGAGCGCCCGGAGCTGCCGCTGCCCGCGCTGGCCGCCGGGCTGGCCGCGTCCCGCTCGGCGTTCGAGCAGCGGGCCGCGGTGCTCGCGGGCGACCGGCAGGAGCTGCTGGACGGCCTGGAGCTGCTGGCCGCGGGCTCCGCGGGCGCCCAGCTGGTGCTGGACACCGCGGGCGAGGGCCGGGTCGGCTTCCTGTTCTCCGGGCAGGGCGCGCAGCGGGTCGGGATGGGGCGCGAGCTGTACGCGGCCTTCCCGGCGTACGCGGCGGCGTTCGACGCGGTGGCCGCGGCCGTCGACGGGGCCGTGCACGCGGCCCGGGCGGGCGGCGAGGCGTGGGCGCCCGAGCGGTGGCACCCGCTGCGCGAGGTGGTGCTGGGCGGGGGCGACGGCGACGGCCTGATCGACCGCACCGAGTACACCCAGGCCGCGCTGTTCGCGGTCGAGCTGGCCCTGTTCCGGCTGCTGGAGTCCTGGGGCGCGGCCCCGGACGTGCTGGCCGGGCACTCGATCGGCGAGCTGGCGGCGGCCCAGGCCGCGGGCGTGCTCTCGCTGGCGGACGCGGCCCGGCTGGTCGCGGCCCGCGGCGCGCTGATGCAGGCGCTGCCCGCGGGCGGCGCGATGGCCGCGCTGGGCGTCACCGAGGAGGAGGCCGCCGAGCTGCTCGCGGGCCTCGCCGGGGGCGCCGGCCCGGTGGACGTGGCCGCGGTCAACGGGCCGCGCTCGGTGGTGGTGTCGGGGGCCGAGGGCGCCGTCGAGGCGCTGGTGCGCCTGGTCGGCGGGCGCGGCGCGGAGACCCACCGGCTGAACGTCAGCCACGCCTTCCACTCGCCGCTGATGGAGCCGGCGCTGGCGGAGTTCCGCGCCGTCGCCGAGTCGGTGGCGTACCGCGCGCCGCGGATCCCGGTGGTCTCCACCGTCACCGGCGCGCCCGCCGAGGGCGCGGACCTGTGCTCCGCCGACTACTGGGTGCGCCACGCCCGCGGGGCGGTCCGGTTCGCCGACGCGGTGCGGGTGATGGCCGCCGACGGCGTGCGCACCTTCGTCGAGCTCGGCCCCGACGCGGTGCTGAGCGCGCTGGGCGCCCGCTGCCTGGAGGCGTCCGAGGGCGCGGCCGCGCCGGTGTTCGTGCCGTCCTGCCGCCGCGACCGGCCCGAGGCCCCGGCGCTGCTGGCCGCCGCGGCCCTGCTGCACGCCCGCGGCGCCGAGGTGCGCTGGCCGGTGCTGCTGGGCGGTGCCCCGGCCGGCCTGGACCTGCCGACGTACGCGTTCCAGCACCGCCGCTTCTGGCTGGACCCGGTCCCGGCCGGGGACGTCTCCTCGGTGGGCCAGCTGGCCGCCGACCACCCGATGCTGGGCGCGGTGGTGCCGCTGCCCGGCACCGACTCGGTGGTGCTGACCGGCCGGATCAGCGCCCGCCGCCAGCCCTGGCTGGCCGACCACGTGGTCAACGGCGCGATCCTGGTGCCCGGCACCGGTTTCGTGGAGCTGGCGATCCGGGCGGGCGACCAGGTCGGCCACCGGACGCTGGAGGAACTGACCCTGGAGGCGCCGCTGGTCCTGCCCGGCGGCGACCGGGCGCACCGCGGCGTCGCGCTGCAGGTGCTGGTGGAGGGCGAGCAGGACGGGCGGCGCCGCTTCGAGGTGCACTCGCGGCCGGACGACCTGCCCGACCACCCGTGGACCAGGCACGCCTCGGGCCTGCTGGCCCGGGCCGGGGCCGCCGAGCCCGCGGGCCTGGCCGAGTGGCCGCCGCCGGGCGCCGAGGAGCTGGACGTCACCGACGCCTACGCCCGGCTGAACGCCCGCGGCTACGGCTACGGCCCGGCGTTCCAGGGCCTGCGGGCCGCCTGGCGGCGCGGCGACGAGGTGTTCGCCGAGGTCGCGCTGCCCGAGGAGATCGGCGCCACCGGCGCCGCGTTCGGCCTGCACCCGGCGCTGCTCGACGCCGCGATGCACGCCGACCTGCTCGACGACGGCCAGGGCGCGACCCTACTGCCGTTCATCTGGAACGGCGTGACCCTGCACGCCGCCGGGGCCCGCGAACTGCGGGTCCTGATCACCCGGCTGGACGGCGACGAGCTGTCCGCCATCGAGGTCGCCGACACCGAGGGCAACCCGGTCGCCTCGGTCGCCTCGCTGGTCTCCCGGCCGGTCGGCGCCCAGCAGTTGGGCGCCGGGCCGCAGGCCGGGCAGGGCTCGCTGCTGCGGATCGACCTGGCCCCGCTGGCCGCCGCCGCCGCGGCGCCGCTGCCCGCCGACTGGGCGCTGATCGGCGCCGGGGACGGCCCCGGCGAGGCCCCGCACCGGGACGTCGCCGCGCTGGTCGCCGCCCTGGACGCGGGCGCCGCGGCCCCGGCCGTCGCCGTGCTGCGCTGCCCGGCCGAGGACGCCGCCACCGGCGCCGACCTGCCGGAGCGGGCCCACCTGGTGGCCGCGCTGGTGCTGGCCGAGCTGCAGGCCTGGCTCGCCGAGCCGCGGCTGCGCGGCTCCCGCCTGCTGGTGCTGACCCGCACCGGCGACCTGGGCCACGCCCCGGTGCCCGGCCTGGTCCGGGCCGCCGAGGCGGAGAGCCCGGGGCGCTTCGTCCTGGTCGACTCCGACGCCGACCCGCTCGGCGGCGCCGCGCTCGACCTGCTGCCCGCGGTGCTCGCCGCCGGGGAGCCGGAGGCGGCCGTCCGGGACGGCGCCGTCCTGCTGCCGCGGCTGGTCGAGGAGACGGCGCCCGCCGCCTCCGCCGACCGGCCGCTGGGCGACGGCACCGTCCTGGTCACCGGCGGCACCGGCGGCCTCGGCGGCCTGCTCGCCGAGCACCTGGTCACCGCGCACGGCGTGCGGCACCTGCTGCTGACCAGCCGCCGCGGCCCGGCCGCGCCGGGCGCCGCCGAGCTGGCGGACCGGCTGGCCGCGCTGGGCGCCGAGGTGACGGTCGCCGCCTGCGACACCGCCGACCGGGCCGCCGTCGCGGCACTGCTGGCCGACGTGCCCGCCGACCGGCCGCTGAGCGCGGTCGTGCACGCCGCGGGCACCGCCGACGGCGCCCTGGTCGGCTCGCTGACCGACGAGCAGCTGCACTCCGTCCTGGCGCCGAAGGTCGACGCGGCCTGGCACCTGCACGAGCTGACCGCGGGCCTGGAGCTGTCCGCGTTCGTGCTGTTCTCGTCCGCGGGCGGCCTGGTGCTGGCCTCCGGGCAGGCCAACTACGCGGCCGCGAACACCTTCCTGGACGCGCTGGCCGAGCACCGCCGCGGCCTGGGCCTGCCCGCCACGGCGCTGGCCTGGGGGCTGTGGAACCAGAACACCGGCCTCGGCGGCGAGCTCGGCGAGGCCGACCTGCGCCGGATGGCCGCCCAGGGCATGCCCGCGCTCAGCGTGGAGCAGGGCCTGGCCCTGTTCGACCGGGCGCTGGGCACGGAGGCCGCGGTGCTGGCCGCGCTGCGGCTGGACCAGGCCGTGCTGCGCACCCGCGCCGACGAACTGCCCGCCCTGCTGCGCTCCTTCACACCGGCCCCGGTGCGGCGCGCGGCGCGCGCCGCGGGCCCGGCCGGCGGCGGGCTGGCCCTGGCCCGGCGCCTGGCCGGCCTGGCCGGGGCGGAGCGCGAGCGGGTGCTGCTGGAGCTGGTGTCCGGGCAGATCGCCGCGGTGCTCGGCCACGCCGACGCCTCCGCGATCGACGGGGACCGGGCGTTCAAGGAGCTGGGCTTCGACTCGCTGGCCGCGGTGGAGCTGCGCAACGCGCTGAACGCCGCGACCGGCCTGGCGCTGCCCGCGACCATGGTCTTCGACTACCCGACCGCCCGGGCCGTGTCCGACTTCCTCATGGGCCGGCTGCTGGAGAGCGCCGAGCCGGCCGCCGCGGCGAAGTCCGCGACGGCCGCCCGCGGCCGCACCGACGAGCCGATCGCGATCATCGGCATGGGCTGCCGCTACGCGGGCGGCGTCGCCTCCCCCGCGGACCTGTGGCGCCTGCTGGTCGACGAGGTCGACGCGGTCACCGCGTTCCCGACCAACCGCGGCTGGGACATCGACGGCGTCTACGACCCGGTGCCCGGCAAGCGCGGCAAGACCTACGCCCACGAGGGCGGGTTCCTGCACGAGGCCGCCATGTTCGACCCGGCGTTCTTCGGCATCGGCCCGCGCGAGGCGATGGCCATGGACCCGCAGCAGCGGCTGCTGCTGGAGACCGCCTGGGAGACCATCGAGCACGCCGGGATCGACCCGAAGTCGCTCAAGGGCACCCTGACCGGCGTCTTCGCGGGCGCCATGTACGACGACTACGGCAGCCGCCTGAAGGACGCGCCCGCCGACGTCGAGGGCTACCTCGCCAACGGCAGCTCCGGCGCGGTGGTCTCCGGCCGGATCTCCTACCTGTTCGGCCTGGAGGGCCCGTCCCTGACGGTCGACACGGCCTGCTCGTCCTCGCTGGTCAGCCTGCACCTGGCGACCCAGTCGCTGCGCAACGGCGAGTGCTCGCTGGCGCTGGCCGGCGGTGTCACGGTGCTCTCCGCCACCGACCTGTTCGTCGACTCCAGCCGGCAGGGCGTGCTGTCGCCCGACGGCCGCTCGAAGTCCTTCGCGGCGGCGGCCGACGGCGTCGGCTGGGCCGAGGGCGCGGGCCTGCTGCTGCTGGAGCGGCTCTCCGACGCCCGGCGCAACGGGCACGAGGTGCTGGCCGTGGTCCGCGCCTCCGCGGTCAACCAGGACGGTGCCTCCAACGGCCTGACCGCCCCGAACGGCCCGTCCCAGGAGCGGGTGATCCGGGCGGCGCTGGCCGCGGCGGCCCTCACCCCGGCGGACGTGGACGTGGTCGAGGCGCACGGCTCGGGCACCCGGCTGGGCGACCCGATCGAGGCCCAGGCGCTGCTGGCCACCTACGGCCAGGAGCGGCCCGGGGACCGGCCGCTGTGGCTGGGGTCGGTGAAGTCCAACATCGGCCACGCGCAGGCCGCGGGCGGCGCCGCCGCCGTGATCAAGGTGGTGCAGGCGCTGCGCCACGAGCTGCTGCCGCGCACCATCCACGTCGACGCCCCGTCCCCGCACGTGGACTGGAGCACCGGCAACGTGCGGCTGCTGACCGAGGCCCGGCCGTGGACCGCGCAGGGCCGCCCGCGCCGGGCCGGCATCTCCTCGTTCGGCATCAGCGGCACCAACGCCCACGTGATCGTCGAGGAGGCCCCGCCGGTGCGCCGCCCGCAGCCGGAACGGGCCGCCGCGCCCGCCCCGCAGCTGCCGCTGGTCCCGCTGGCGGTGTCCGGCAGCACCGCGGACGCCCTGCGCGAGCAGGCCGCCCGGCTGGCCGAACGGCTGGACGACTCGACCTCGCTGCTGGACGCGGCCTACTCCGCCGCCACCAGCCGCTCCGCCCTGGACCACCGCGCGGTGGTGCTGGCCGCGGACCGCGGGGCGGCGGTGCGCGCCCTGACCGAGCTGGCCGCGGGCGGAGCGGCCGCGGGCCTGGTCAAGGCGACCGCCCGCTCGACCGGGCGGCTGGCGTTCCTGTTCACCGGCCAGGGCTCGCAGCGGGTCGGGATGGGCGAGGAGCTGTACCGGACCTTCCCGGTGTTCGCCGCCGCGCTCGACGAGGCGTGCGCCTTCCTGGACAAGGGCCTGGAGCGTCCGCTCAAGGACGTCATGTGGTCCGACGCGGAGGCGCTCAACCTCACCGGCTACGCGCAGTGCGCGCTGTTCGCCGTCGAGGTCGCCCTCCACCGCCTGTACGAGTCCTGGGGGGTGCGGCCCGACTACGTCGCCGGGCACTCGATCGGCGAGTTCGCCGCCGCCCACACCGCCGGGGTCTGGTCCCTGGAGGACGCCTGCACCCTGGTCGGTGCGCGGGCGCGGTTGATGCAGGCGCTGCCGACCGGCGGGTCGATGGTCGCCGTCGCGGCCTCGGAGGAGGAGGTTCGCGCGGCGCTGGTGGCGGGTGTCGACATCGCCGCCGTCAACGGGCCGCGCGCGGTCGTCGTCTCGGGCGAGGCCGAAGCGGTCGCGAAGGTCGCGGCCTCCTTCCCGCGCACGAAGGCGCTGACCGTCTCGCACGCCTTCCACTCGGCCCTGATGGAGCCGATGCTGGCGGAGTTCCGCGCCGTCGCGGCCCGGCTCGCCTACGGCACGCCGACCACCGCGGTGGTCTCCACCCTCACCGGTCGGCTCGCCACCGCCGAGGAGCTCGGCTCCCCGGACTACTGGGTGCGCCACGTCCGCGAGAGCGTCCGCTTCGCCGACGCCGTCACCACCCTCACCGCCAGCGGCACCACCCGGTTCCTGGAACTCGGCCCCGACGCCGTGCTGACCGGCATGGCCGGGCACAGCACCGGCGACGGCCAGGTGCTGCTGCCGACCCTGCGCCGCACCGGCGAGGAGCCCCGGACGGTCCTGCAGGCCCTGGCCGGGCTGCACGTGCGCGGCGTCCCGGTGGACTGGCAGGGCGTGTTCGCGGGCCGCGGCGCCCGCCGGGTCGCGCTGCCGACGTACGCCTTCCAGCGCAAGGAGTACTGGCTCAACGCCACCGCCCCGGCCGGGGACGTGGCCTCGGTCGGCGTCGACCGCGCCGGGCACCCGCTGCTGGGCGCCGTGGTCGAACTCCCCGACACCGGCGGCGTGGTGCTCACCGGCACCCTCTCCACCGCCCGCCAGCCCTGGCTGCGCGACCACCGGGTGATGGACACCGTCCTGCTGCCCGGCGCCGCGTTCGTGGAACTCGCCGTCCGGGCGGGCGACGAGGTCGGCTTCGACCTGCTGGAGGAACTGACCCAGCAGGCCCCGCTGGTCCTGCGGGACGGCACCGCCACCAGCGTCCGCGTGGTGCTCGGCGGCGACCAGGGCGGTCGGCGCACGCTGGCCGTGTACTCGCGGGACGCGGCGGCCGTCGGCGCCCCCTGGACCCAGCACGCGGCGGGCACCCTCGTCCGCGGCGACCTGGCCGCACCGCCCGCCCCCGACACCGACCCGTGGCCGCCCGTCGGCGCCGAGCCGGTGGACGTCGGCGGCGTCTACGCGGACCTGGCCGGGCTCGGCTTCGGCTACGGCCCGGTGTTCCAGGGGATGCGCGCGATCTGGTGCCGCCGCGACGCGGACGGCGCCCCCGCCGAGGTCTTCGCCGAGATCGCCCTCCCCGAGGGCACCGACACCGCGGGCTTCGGCATCCACCCGGCGCTGCTGGACTCCGCCCTGGGCGCGATGGACTTCCTCACCGAGGGCGGCCCGAAGGCCGTCGGCGAGGCCACCATCCCGTTCGCCTGGACGGGCGTGCGGCTGTACGCGGCGGGCGCGGGCGCGCTGCGGGTCAAGGTCCGGCCCGGCGCCCACGGCACCGCCCTGGAACTGGCCGACCCGACCGGCTCCCCGGTGGGCCGGATCGACTCGCTGGTGGTCCGCCCGGTCACCGCCGACCGGCTCGGCGGCACCGACCCGGCCCGGGACGCGCTGCTGCGGATCGGCTGGCAGCCCGGCCCCGTCGCCGACCCGGCGGCCGCCCCCGCGGGCTGGGCGCTGCTCGGCTCCGGACCGGCCCTGCCGTTCCCGGTGCTCCCCGCCGACGGGGCGCAGCGCCCCGAGGTGGCCGTCCTGGCCTGCGCCCCCGGCACCGACTCGGGCTCCGTCCCGGACGAGGCCCGGGCGCTGGTCCGGCGGACGCTCGCGCAGGTCGCCGACTGGCTGGCCGCCCCGCAGTACGCGGACGCCCGCCTGGTCGTGCTGACCACCCGCGCCGTCACCGCCCCGGCCGACACCGCGGGCCCGGACCTGGTGCAGGCGCCGCTGTGGGGCCTGGTCCGGTCCGCGCAGACCGAGAACCCGGGCCGGATCGTCCTGGTCGACACCGACGGGACGCCCGAGTCGCTGCGGGCGCTGCCCGCCGTCCTCGCCGCGGGCGAGCCGGAGGCCGCGGTCCGCGCGGGCACGGTCTGGCTGCCGCGCCTGGAACGGGCCGAGGCGCTCCCCGCCGACCCGGCCGGGTGGGACCCGGACGGCACCGTGCTGATCACCGGCGGCGCCGGCCTGCTCGGCGGCCACCTGGCCCGGCACCTGGCCGAGCGGTACGGGGTGCGGCACCTGCTGCTCACCGGCCGCCGCGGCCCGGACGCCCCCGGCGCCGCCGAACTGACCGCCGAACTCGCCGGGTTGGGTGCCGAGGCGACGGTCGCGGCCTGCGACGTGTCCGACCCGGACGCGCTGGCCGCCCTGCTCGGCTCCGTCCCGGCCGAGCACCCGCTCACCGCGGTCGTGCACGCGGCGGGCCTGATGGACAGCGCCGTGTTCGGCTCGCTGACCGCCGAACAGGTCGACGCCGTCCTGCGGCCCAAGGTCGACGCCGCCTGGCACCTGCACGAGCTGACCAAGGGGCTGGACCTCGCGGCCTTCGTGCTCTACTCCTCGGCGGGCGGCCTCGTCCTCACCGCCGGGCAGGCCAACTACGCGGCGGCCAACGTGTTCCTCGACGCCCTCGCCGAGCACCGCGCCGCCCTGGGCCTGACCGCCAAGGCGCTGGCCTGGGGCCCGTGGCAGGGCAGCGGGGACCAGGTCGACCTGGAACGGCTCGCCCGCTCCGGCGTCGCCGAGCTGACCGCCGAGGAGGGCCTGGCCCTGTTCGACGCCGCGCTCGGCAGCGCCGACCCGGCCCTGGCCCCGATCAAGCTGGCCCCGCGCCCGCAGGCCCCGGCCGGGCAGTCCCTGCCCGAACCCCCGGCCCTGCTGCGCGGCCTGCTGCGCGGCCCGGCCCGGCGCACCCTGGCCGCCGCGGCGGCCGGCGCCGCCCCGGTGGCGGCCCTGGACGTGCGCCTGGCGGCGATGGACCCGGAGCGGCGGACCGCGGTCGTCCTGGAGGTGGTCCTGCGCCACACGGCGGGCGTCCTCGGCTACGAGGACGCCACCCAGATCGACCCCGACAAGGGCTTCACCGACCTGGGCCTGGACTCCCTGGCAGCCGTCGAGCTGCGCAACCGGATCGGCGCCGAGACCGGGCTGCGCCTGCCCGCGACGCTGGTCTTCGACTACCCGACGGCGCAGCCGCTCGCGGACTACCTGCTCGACGAACTCGTCCCGGACGCCCCCGCGGCCCCGGCCGACCGGACGGACGGCAGCGCCGCCGCCGAGGACGCGTCGATCCGGCAGGAAGTCGCCGAGATGAGCGTCGAGGAACTGATGAAGTCGGTCTACGGCGGACAGGAAGAGCAGTCGTGAGCGAGTCCCAATCCACCGAACGGATCGTCGCGGCCCTGCGCCAGGCGGTCTCGGACAACGCGGTGCTGCGCCGGGAGAACGACCGGCTCACGGCCGCCCAGGGCGAACCCGTGGCGATCATCGGCATGGGCTGCCGCTTCCCCGGCGGCGTCACCTCCCCCGAGGAGCTGTGGCGCCTGGTCGCCGACGGCGGCGACGCCGTCGGCGGCTTCCCCGCCGACCGCGGCTGGGACCTGGGGCGGCTCTACGAGCCCGGCTCCGCGGCCCCCGGAACGCCCTACACCCCCGGCACCACGTACTCGCTCGACGGCGGCTTCGTCGAGCGGGCCGACGAGTTCGACGCCGAGTTCTTCGGCATCTCCCCCCGCGAGGCCCTCGGCATGGACCCGCAGCAGCGGCTCCTGCTCGAAGCCGCCTGGGAGGCCCTGGAGCGCGGTCTCGGTCGACACCGCCTGCTCCTCCTCGCTGGTCGGCCTGCAGGCCTGGCCCCCGACGGCCGCTGCAAGGCGTTCGCCGACGCCGCCGACGGCGTCGGCTGCTCGGAGGGCGTCGGCGTCCTGCTGCTGGAGCGGCTCTCCGACGCGCGCCGCAACGGCCACCGGGTGCTCGCGGTGCTGCGCGGCTCCGCCGTCAACCAGGACGGCGCCTCCAGCGGCTTCACCGTGCCCAACGGTCCCGCCCAACAGCGCGTCATCCGGGCGGCGTTGGCGGATGCGGGTCTCACCGCTGCGGACGTGGACGCGGTCGAGGCGCACGGCACCGGCACCACCCTCCACCATCCACGTCGACACGCCCTCCGCCCACGTGGACTGGAGCCGCGGCGGCGTCCAGCTGCTCACCGACGAGGTCCCCTGGCCCGCGGGCGAACGCGTCCGCCGGGCCGCCGTCTCCGCGTTCGGCCTCAGCGGCACCAACGCCCACGTCATCGTCGAGGAAGCCGGAACCCCGGCCGCGGACGACACCACCCCGCACCCCTCCGGC
>NZ_JNYE01000084.1 GCF_000717185.1 Kitasatospora phosalacinea
ACTACCCGGTGGAGCGGATGATGCGCGACGCGAAGATCACCCAGATCTACGAGGGCACCAACCAGGTCCAGCGCATCGTCATGGCCCGCAACCTCCCCTAACCGCCGACCGGTTCGCGCCCCTGCTCGCTCACCCGCCCGCGTTCGCCCACCTTGCGGGCCGGGGCGCCGGCCCAGATCTCGCCGGGCCCGGTGGAGCGGGTGAGGACGGCGTTGGCGCCGACGACGGTGTCGGCGCCGACGGTGAGGGTGCCGCTCTTGCAGACGATCTTCGCGCCCGCGCAGACCACCACGCCGTCCTCCAGCACGACGCGCCGCATCGCGGAGAGCTCCTGCGGGACCCACGGGTCGGCGCGGCCGATGGTGACGCCGTTGTAGAGGGTGACGTTCGCGCCCAGGGTGGTGTACGGGTGCAGGACGGTCCCGAAGCCGCGGTGGAAGACCACCAGGCCGGGGCCGATCTCGGCGGCGGCCGGGACCTCCATCCCGTAGAGGGCCAGGGCCTCCTGGACCAGGCGGCCGAACAGCCGGCTTCTGCGGCGGTAGATGAGGGAGGTCACCAGCGACATGGGCGACATTGTCCTGCCGCCCCTCCCGCCGCCGCGCCGACGACGCGCCCCGCGGCGGCAGTTCGGATTCGCCGTACGAATCCCGAACCGCCGCCGCGGGGCGGTCGCCGGACGGTTACTTGGAGACCGCGGGCACGGGCGTGTCGTTGCGCATCGCGTCGAAGACCGCCTTGGACTTGGCCGCGTCCCACTTGACCGCGGACTCGCCGGTCGGGGTGCGGTAGTCGGGGTTGCCGATCGGGACGGTGATGGACTTGCCGTCGCCGCCGGTGACGCCCTTCATGGCGAGGAACATCGAGCCGAGGTCGGTCAGCCCGGCGTCGTCGTCGACGATCACGGTGTCCAGCCCGGCCGACACCAGCGGGTAGAAGGTGAAGGGGTTGAGCAGCGTGGTCGGCGAGGCGGCCTGCTTGGCGAGCGCGCCGAGGAACTTCTGCTGGTTGCGCATCCGGCCGAGGTCCTGGTCGGCCATCTGGTGGCGCTGCCGGACGAAGGCCAGCGCCTGCTTGCCGTCCAGGGTCTGGGTGCCGGCCTGCAGGTCGAGGCCGGAGTCCTTGTCCTTGACCGGCTGCTCGATGTTCATCTCGACGCCGCCGACGGCGTCGACCAGGCCGACGAAGCCGGAGAAGCCGATCTCCGCGTAGTGGTCGATCCGCAGGTTCATGTTGGTCTCGACGGTCTGCACCAGCAGGCGGCCGCCACCGGCCGCGAAGGCCGCGTTGATCTTGCGAGTGGCGGCGGGCACGGTCTTGCCGCTGCCGGAGGTGTCCAGGTGGGCGGGTATCTGCACCCAGGAGTCGCGCGGGATCGACATCAGGGTGTTCCCGTTGTCGCCGATGTGCAGGAGCATCATCGAGTCGCTGCGCTTGCCCTCGGCGGAGCCGGTGTGCAGGCTCTGCTCGTCGGCGTCGGTGAGCCCGGCCCGGCTGTCGGAGCCGACGATCAGCCAGTTGGTGCCCTTGCCCGCCGCCGGGCGGCCCGGGTAGTCGGCCAGCACGTTCTCGTGGTGCAGCTTGCCGTCCGCCCAGAAGTAGGTGCCGACCATGGTGACCAGCAGCGCCAGCACCAGGCCGAGCACCGAGTAGCCGACGATCTTCTTGCGCGAGCGGCGCGGCCGGCCCCCGGGCCGGGCCCCGGCCCCGGGCCCGGACGGCCCCGCGGGGCCCGCCGGGTTCGGCTCGGGCTCGAAGGGCTGCTGCCCGTACGGCGGCTGCCCGCCGCCGCTGCCCCCGCCGTACGGGGGCCGGCCCGCACCGCCGTACGGCGGCCGGTCGTCGCCGTACGGGCGGCCGGCGCCCGGTCGGTCCTGGTGGGTGGGGCGGGAGAGCGGGACGCCCGCGCCGCGCGGGTTCAACTCCGGCGGGAGCGGCGGCTCGGCCGCTGCTCCGCCCTGGCCCCGTGCCGCGTCGCCCTGCCCGTGTGCGCCGCCCCCCGGGCGCTCCTGCCACGTGTTCATGGGGGAAGGATGCCCGAACCGGGGCCCGCGCAGTGATCGCGGGGGCCCCGCGGGCCCCGTTGTGGCCGTTTTGATGCAGTGCGGGGACGGTTCGGGGCACTGTTCACCAGGCGGGCACGGCCTTGACCCGCCGAAACCGGGCGTGTTTGCATGAACGTATGGAGCAGCGTCAGGTCCTCACCCGTCGGCGGCACGTCGACCACGGCCGGGTGTCCTGTTCGCTGTGTCGCGGCTGACCCTTCCCGCCGCGCACTCACCCACCGGCGACCCGCGCCCTCGCCGACGCCTTCCTCCCCCTTCCCCGGCCGCGCCCTGCCCGCGGCCGTACGCCCCGAGGTGACTCCATGGCCGTGATCCTGTCCGTCTCCGGTTCCCCGTCCGCGACCTCCCGCACCACCCGGCTGCTGCGCCACGTCGACCGCCGGCTGGCCTCGCACGGGCACCGGGTCCTCGCGCTGGACGCCCGCTCGCTGCCCCCGGCCGCGCTGCTCGCCGCGGACACCTCGGACCCGGCGATAGCCCGGGCCGTCGAGCTGTTCGAGCAGGCCGACGGCGTGGTGATCGGCACCCCGGTCTACAAGGCCGCGTACTCGGGCCTGCTGAAGGCCCTGCTCGACCTGCTGCCGCAGTACGCGCTGCGCGGCAAGACGGTGCTGCCGCTGGCCACCGGCGGCTCCACCGCGCACGTGCTGGCGGTGGACTACGCGCTGCGGCCGGTGCTGAACGCGATGGGCGCCGGGCACGTCACCCAGGGCTGGTTCGTGCTGGACCGGCACGTCGGGGTGCGCGAGGACGGTGGCACC
Organism: Kitasatospora phosalacinea; assembly: GCF_000717185.1. Classification (GTDB taxonomy): domain Bacteria; phylum Actinomycetota; class Actinomycetes; order Streptomycetales; family Streptomycetaceae; genus Kitasatospora; species Kitasatospora phosalacinea_A. The sequence goes on from NZ_JNYE01000084.1 coordinate 2,828, forward strand.
GAGCTGGAGCGCGAGACCGAGGTGCTGCTGACCCCGGTGGTCGACGCGTTCTCCGTCGCGCTCGCCCCGCGGGCGGAACTCGCCACCGCGGGCTGACCGTTCGTCAGCGAAGCCACCCCGCCCGGGGCCCGGCACCCTCAGACCGCCGCGCGGCAACCCCTAGGGGAGAGGGCCCGGGCCCCGGACGCTTTCCCGGGACGGGGCTCAACCCGGTGGAGGACGACCCCCGCGGCGCCCGCTCCTACCGTGGAGCCATCCACACTGCCCCACCGTCGAAGGTGGGGCAGGCCCCACCCCGAAGACGGATGCCAGCAGGATTCCGCGACCGGGACCACGCCCGGAAGGCTGGGGGACGACGGTGGACCCCACGACGAGGAGCACGTAGTGACCACGGCAGCGAGCGCCGCTCACCTCTCACCCCTGCCGGAGCAGGACGGCACCGCCGCCCGGGCCCGGCAGGTCACCAAGGCGTACGGCGCGGGGGAGACCCGGGTGACGGCGCTGGACGCGGTCGACGTCGACATCGAGCGCGGCCGCTTCACCGCGATCATGGGCCCCTCGGGCTCCGGCAAGTCGACGCTGATGCACTGCCTGGCCGGGCTGGACACCGTCTCCGAGGGCCGGATCTGGATCGGCGACACCGAGATCACCGGCCTCAGGGACAAGCAGCTCACCAAGCTGCGCCGGGACAAGATCGGCTTCATCTTCCAGGCCTTCAACCTGCTCCCCACGCTGAACGCGGTGGAGAACATCACGCTGCCGATGGACATCGCGGGCCGCAAGCCCGACCAGGCCTGGCTGCAGCAGGTGATCGACACGGTCGGCCTGTCCGACCGGCTCAAGCACCGCCCCGGCCAGCTCTCCGGCGGCCAGCAGCAGCGCGTCGCGGTGGCCCGCGCGCTGGCCGCCCGGCCCGAGATCATCTTCGGCGACGAGCCCACCGGCAACCTCGACTCCCGTTCCGGCGCCGAGGTGCTCGGCTTCCTGCGCCGCTCGGTCGACGAACTCGGCCAGACCATCGTGATGGTGACGCACGACCCGGTCGCCGCCGGCCACGCGGACCGCGTGCTGTTCCTCGCCGACGGCGCGATCGTCGACGAGATGCACAACCCCACCGCCGACTCCGTCCTGACCCGCATGCGCCGTTTCGACGGCAAGCGCACCAGCTGAGACGGGGCCCGGAACCATGCTGCTCAAGACCTCGCTGCGGAGCTTCTTCGCCCACAAGTGGCGCCTGGTGCTCTCCCTGCTCGCCGTGGTGCTCTCGGTCGCCTTCGTGGCCGGCACCCTGGTCTTCTACAACACCGCCACCAGCACCTTCGACAAGCTGTTCGCCTCCACCGCCTCCGACCTGGCGGTCTCCAGGGCCGAGGACGAGATCGCCGACGGCGCCCCCGGCCGGGTGCCCACCATCCCGGTCGGGACGGTGGCGAAGGTCGCCGCCGAGCCCGGCGTCAAGGCCGCGATCGGCCAGGTCATGACCTCCGACGCGACGCTGGTCGACCCCGCCACCAACAAGGTGGTCGGCCCGACCACCGGCGCCCCCACCCTCACCGGCAACTGGACCGACACCCCGCGCAACTCCGTCGAGATCACCTCCGGCCACGCCCCGCAGGGCGCCGACCAGCTGGTGCTGGACGCCGACACCGCGGAGAAGGCCCACCTCGGCCTCGGCTCCAAGGTCCGGATCATCACCGACGCCAACCACGACTTCACCCTCTCCGGCATCGCCACCTTCCGCACCACCAACCCCGGCGCCGCCCTCGCCTTCCTGGACACCGCCACCGCCCAGCGGGTGCTGCTCGGCACCGAGGCGTACACCTCCGTCGAGGTCTTCGGCGACGGCACCCGCACGAACGAGCAGCTGAAGGCCGCCGCCCTGGCCGACCTCGGCGGCGACTTCCAGGCCAAGACCGCCGCCGAGCAGAAGAAGGAGAACTCCGACGACGTCGGCTCCTTCCTGAACTTCATGAAGTACGCGATGCTCGGCTTCGCCGTCCTCGCGGCCGGCGTCGGCGGCTTCCTGATCGTCAACACCTTCTCCATGCTGGTCACCCAGCGCACCCGCGAGATCGGCCTGCTGCGCGCCATCGGCGGCAGCCGCTCCCAGGTCAACCGCTCGGTGCTGACCGAGGGCCTGATCCTCGGCGTGCTCGGCTCCACCCTCGGCATCGGCGCCGGACTCGGCCTCGCGCTCGGCATGATCCAGCTGATGAAGGCCGTCGGGATGAACCTGGACGCCTCGCTGGAGGTCACCTGGACGGTCCCGGTGGTCTCGTACGCGGTCGGCGTGCTGGTCACGCTGTTCGCCGCGTTCGTCCCGGCCCGCCGCGCCTCCCGGATCACCCCGATGGCCGCGCTGCTCGACCACGCGGCCCCGGTCGAGCCCCGGGCCAACCGGATCCGCACCGCGGTCGGCAGCCTGGTCACGGCGGTCGGCGCCGTCGCCCTGGTGCTCGCCGCCTCCTCCTCCGGGGCCACCGGCGGCCTGCTGATCGGCCTCGGCGTGCTCGCCACCCTGGTCGGCGCCGTGGTCCTCGGCCCGCTGCTGGTCTCCGGCCTGCTCCGCCTGCTCGGCGGCGCGCTGCCCGCCCTGTTCGGCCCGGCCGGCCGCCTCGCCCAGCGGAACGTGATGCGCAACCCGCGCCGCACCGGTTCCACCGCCGCCGCCCTGATGATCGGCCTGGCCGTGGTCGTCGGCGCCTCCGTGATCACCTCCTCCATGGTCTCCTCGGCCACCGCCCAGATCGAGAAGTCCGTCGGCGCCGACTACATCGTCGGCGGCGGCCGCACCCCCATCCCGGCGGCCGCGGCCGAGGCGGTCGAACGGACCCCCGGCGTCGACCACATCACCCGGCAGAAGGAGGTCCCCGCCGAACTCACCACCCCCGACGGCGCCCGCACCAAGACCGACCTGATCGCCGCCGACCCGAACTTCACCCGGGACTTCCGCCTGCCGGTCGCCTCCGGCACCGCCGAGGGCGTGTTCAACGGCGGCCTCTCGGTCGACCAGGAGTTCGCCGACGCGCACCACCTCAAGGTCGGCGACCCGATCGCGGTCGCCTACGGCGAGGGCCGCACCCAGACCGTCCCGGTCGCCGCCGTCCTGGCCACCGGCAACCAGCTGTTCGACGGCAGCTTCTTCACCGGCATCGGCACCGTCTCCACCGGCCTGAACGGCCAACTCCCCGGCGACAGCACGCTGTTCGCCGGAGCCTCGGCGGGCGCCGACGAGGGCGCCGTGCTCGCCGACCTGGAGAAGGCGCTGGAGTCCTACCCGCAGCTGATGGTCAAGGACCAGGCCGGCTACAAGGACATGATCAAGTCCCAGGTCGACCAACTGCTGTCCATGGTCTACGGCCTGCTCGGCCTGACGATCGTGGTCGCCGTCCTCGGCGTGGTCAACACCCTGGCCCTGTCCGTCATCGAGCGCACCCGGGAGATCGGCCTGCTGCGCGCCATCGGCCTCTCCCGCCGCCAGCTGCGCCGGGTGGTCCGGCTCGAATCCGTGGTCATCGCCCTGTTCGGCGCCGTCCTCGGCAGCGCGCTCGGCCTCGCCTGGGGCGTCACCGCCCGGTCCGTGCTCGCCGACAACGGCCTGAACGTCCTGACCGTCCCCACCGGCACCGTGGTCACCGTCCTGGTCGGCTCCGTCGTCATCGGCCTGTTCGCCGCCCTCGTCCCGGCCTTCCGCGCCGCCCGGATGAACGTCCTGGCCGCCATCGCCTCCGACTGACCGCGCCCCCGACCCGCCGTTCCCGGACCTGCCGTTCCCCGGGCCCCACCAGGGGCCCGGGGAACGGCAGGTCCGGGCTGCTGACGGCCGGAGCCCACCGAAGGTCCGAGCTGCTCCGGGCCAGGACGGCCCCCCGCACGCACCCTCAGCCCGGACAGCTGATCTCGTTCCCGCTCTCCGCCCCGGCCACCGCCGAAGCCGAGGCCGAAGCGGTGGCCGAAGCGGTGGCAGACGGCGACGCACTGGCCACCCCGCTCGGGGAAGCCTCGCCCGCCGGAGGCCGGTACTCACTGCCCACGACCACCTGGAAGGTCGCTCCCAGCCCCGGCACGGCATCGAGCTCCGCGTCCGGCAGGCTCGCCGCCAGGGTCTTCACCGACTCGTCCCAGCGCGGGTCGTAGCGGATCACCGTCCGGGTGGCGGCCGCCCCGCCCTCGGGCGCGTTGGAGGGCGTGCCGGTGGTGGCGAACCCGGCCTTGCGCAGCTCCGCGTCGACCCGGAAGCCCAGCCCCTGGATGCCCGCCCCGTTGAGCACCTGCACCCGGACCTCGCCCGGAGGAACCGTTCCGGCAACCGGCGAGGCACTCGGCGGCACCGCCGCGGCCGCGGCCGCCGCCCCGGCCCCCGCCCCGGTGAGCGGACGCCCGGCCCGGACCGCCTCGAACAGCGCCGCCGCGCCCCTCTCGTCCCACAGCACGGTGGACCCCCACCCCGCGACCTGGTGGTCGACCTCGGCCAGCGGCACCGTCACGAAGTCCGCGTTCGAGGCCGACAGGTCCTTCAACCGACCCGCGAACTCCAGCAGTTCGGCGTTGCCCAGCCCCTTGTCGACCTTGACCGAGCGCAGCACGGTGTCCAGCACCCCGGTCAGCTTCGCCGGATCGAGCAGGGTGCCCCCGGTGGTGGCCCGCCGGAGCAGCTGCGCCAGGAACTTCTGCTGCCGGTGCATCCGCCCGAGGTCGGAGGAGCCGTCCACGTGCCGGGCCCGGACGTAGCGCAGTGCCCCCGCGCCGTCCAGCGTGGTGGTCCCGGCGGGCAGGTCGAGGCCCGAGTAGTCGTCCCGGAGCGGTTTGGGGGTGCACACCTCGACGCCGCCCAGGGCGTCCACGGTGGAGACGAAGGCGAGGAAGTCGACCTCGACGTAGTGGTCGATCCGCAGCCCGGTGTTCTGCTCGACGGTGCGCACCGCCAGCGGCGCCCCGCCCATCCCGTACGCCGCGTTGATCTTGCCCTTGGCGGCGTCCACCTGCTCCCCGGTGGCGAGGTCCTGGTGGGCGGGGATGTCCACGTAGGAGTCGCGCGGGACGGAGACCACGGTGGCCCGGCCGCGGTCCGCGGACAGCTGCACGACCATCATCGTGTCGGTGCAGTGGCAGGACTCGCCGCCCGCGTGCAGCACGTCCCTGAGGGTGGCGTCCGGGATGCCCTCGCGCTCGTCGGTGCCGACCACCAGGAAGGTGGTGGCGCCGTCGTCGGCGGGACGGTCCGGGCCGGCGCCGATCGCGTCCACCCGGTCGAGCGAGGAGCCGATGCCGTTCAGCACCGCCCACCCGCCGCAGGAGGTGGCGAGGACCGCGAAGGAGAGGCTGCCCGCCGCCCAGCGGCCCCAGCGCCGCCGACCGGGCCGCCGCGGCCGAACGGGTGCGGGCTGGCGTTCGGGAAGGCGCTGGTGGGGCATCTTCCGCATGCTAGGCGGCCCGCCCGCGCCCGCCCGGGCGGCACGCCGAGGACGCGACCGCCTGACACCCCGTCGGCACCACCGCCCGGCACCCCGTCGGCACCACCCCTGACACCCCGTCGGGCGCGCTCCCCGGAACCCCGGACGGGCGCCGTCCCCCCGCACTAGGCTCGCGCCATGACGAGCAGCGCCCCCAGGATCGAGGCCACCGCCGACGTCGACCCGAGCGCCGTGATCGGCCCGGGCAGCACCGTCTGGCACCTCGCCCAAGTCCGCGAGGACGCCCGGATCGGCGCCGAGTGCATCGTCGGCCGCGGCGCGTACGTCGGCCCGGGCGTGCGGCTCGGCGACCGGGTCAAGCTGCAGAACCACGCCCTGGTGTACGAGCCCGCGGTCCTGGAGGACGGCGTCTTCGTCGGCCCGGCCGCCGTCCTCACCAACGACCTCTACCCGCGCTCCGTCGACCCGGACGGCAGGCTCAAGCGCGGCGACGACTGGCACGCCCGCGGCGTCACGCTCCGCGAGGGCTGCTCGATCGGCGGCCGCGCCGTCCTGGTCGCCGGGGTCACCGTCGGCCGCTGGGCCCTGGTCGCGGCCGGTGCGGTCGTCCACCGGGACGTCCCCGACCACGCGCTGGTGGTCGGCGTCCCGGCCCGCCGGGTCAAGTGGGTGGGCCGGGCCGGCGAGCCCCTCGTCCCGGACGGCCCGCAGCACTGGCGCTGCCCGCGCACCGGCGAGGCCTACACCGAGACCGGCCCCGACGTCCTCGTCCCGGACGCGGAGCTCTGAGTCCGGCTGCTCCGCCCGGCTACTTCGCCTTGGACGCGCAGACGTTGGTGTCGTCCGCCTGCACCCGCTGGATGTCCTTGGGCGCCTCGGTCGGCACCGCCGAGGGCCCCGCGGAGGTGAAGTCCTTGCCGAGCAGCACGACGACGCCGTCCTTCGCGCCGAGCTTGCTGCTCGCCTGCACCGCCGTCGCGGGCAGGCCGAGGGCCGCGGCCACCGCCTGCGCCTCGTCCTCGTGCCCGGCGGGGTAGGTGACCGTGCTGGTGGCCGTCGACTCCGCGTTGTTGCCCGCGACGGCCAGCGCGAAGCCCTTGCCCTGCAGCGCGGTGGCGGTCTTCAGGGCCTGCCCGGAGGCCCCGCTGCCGTTGCGCACGGTGACCTTCACCCCGGCCGCGTTCACCTGGGGTGCGGCGGGGGCGGAGGAGGACGGGGCGGCGGGCTCGGGGGAGGCGCTCTGCTCCGGCTGCGGGACGTCGGTCAGCGAGCGGTCCCCGGCGATCATCGCGAACAGCTGCTGGGCGTCGTTCGGCTTGAGCACCAGGCGGTCGTTGTCCGTCGGGTCGTCGATCACCGGCACCGTGGTGAAGGTGATGTTCTTGGTGTCGACCCGGGAGATGTCGAGCGCCAGGTCCTTCAGCTTGTTGACGCTGCCGATCCCGTCGTCGACGGTCAGCGCCTTGGTGGCGGCGTCCGCCAGGTCCCACAGCTTGGTGGGGCTGGTCAGGGTGTCGCTGCTCTTCATCTTGCGGATCATCGAGGAGATGAACTGCTGCTGCAGCGGGATCCGGGTCAGGTCGCCGCCGAAGCCCACCGCGTGCCGGGTCCGGACGAAGGCCAGCGCCTCCTCGCCCTGCACCACGTGCCGGCCCGCGGACATCTTCAGGTGCGAGTACGGGTCGTTGATGTCGGTGGCGGCGCACACCTCGACGCCGCCGACGGCGGTCGAGAGGGTCTTCACCGCTTCGAAGTTGACCATCATGAAGTGGTTGATCCGGACGCCGGTCAGCTTCTCGACGGTCTTCCAGGTGCAGCCCGGGTCGCGCCCGTTCTGCCCCAGGCTGGTGTTGAACATCGCCCGGGTCTCGCCGGGGATGGTCTTCTCGCCGCTCTTGCACTCCGGGATCGGCACCATCAGGTCGCGCGGGATGGACAGCACCGTCGCGTTCGAGCGGTCCTTGGAGATGTGGAACAGCAGCGTGGTGTCCGCGTGCCCGGCCGAGCCCTCGTCGCCGTACTCGCGGCCCAGGCCGACCCGGCTGTCGGTGCCGATCACCAGGATGTTCAGCGCGTCGGTCGCCTGCGGGCGCTCGGAGTCGTCGCCGACCTGGACCTTCACCGAGGAGATGTTGTTGTTGAAGTGCTGGTACACGTAGTACGCGCCGCCGCAGCCCGCCACCAGCACCAGGCCGAGGGTGCCCGCGGTCCACTTCAGCGCCCGGCGCCCGCGGGTGGAACGGCCCTTGCGGCGGGCGGCCCGGCCCCCCGCCACCGCGGTCGCGCCCTTCTGGCTCCGCGCGGCGGCCCGGGAGCCCGGTGCGGCGGCGGCGGCCGGGGCGGCCTCCTCGCGGCGCGCGGCCCGCGGCCGTGCCGAGGCGGCGCGGGGCCGCTCGGCGGAGTCCCGCCGGCCCGCGTCCAGGTCCAGTCGGAACTCGCCGGTCGCCGGGTCGAGCACCCACTGGTCGGCGGGGTCGACGCCGGGAGGGATCGAGTCCGCCGAGTCGCCCCGGTTCCGGTGTCCGCTGTTCATCCCGGACACCCTAGACGAGCCTGACGCCCAAACCCCCCGTGATGTGATACCCGTCACCCGCCGGACGGGCGGAAAACGGCGGCGGCGCGCTCCACCCGGCCGGTTCCGCCGGGCGGAGCGCGCCGTCGTCGCACTCCACTGCCATCGCCCCAGGACTACCCGCCCCGGAGGGCCGGGGTCCTCAGCCGAGCCGCAGAGTCACCCGTTCGGAGTCGATCCGGCTCTGCCACTGATCCTCCGTCAACTGCCCGGAGTTCCGGCACAGGACGACCGAGGCCCCGGCGGCCAGCGGCGCCAGCAGGCCCGCCTCCAGGCCCGTCCAGTCGTCGAAGGACAGCGTCGAGAGGACCCTGCTCCCGCCGTCCAGGCCCAGCCGGGCCGCGCCCTCCCGGGCCAGCGCGACCGTCTGCTCGCCCGTCAGCTTCAGCGGCAGCCCGTCCACCACCGTCTCCAGCGCCACCGCCTGCGGGTCCACCGGCGAGTACGGGGCGAACCGGTCGCCCTGCCCGGGCACCTCCGCCGCGTAGTCCAGGAAGCCGTCCGGCCGCTGCGGGAACCGCCCGCCCAGCGGGCGCAGCGCCAGCGCCACCCGCTCGCCCGGGCACTCCTGCGCGGCCGCCAGCCCGTCCGGGCCGGAGACCACCAGCTCGGCGTCCTTCGGCTCGCCCTGCGGCACCGCCACCACGCCCACCGACCAGCAGGCCAGCAGCCACACCGCGCTCTGCCAGTGGGCGGGCAGCAGCAGGGCCGCCCGGTCGTCGGGGGAGGCGTTCAACTCGTCCTGCAACAGGTTGGCCGTCTTCGCGACCCAGTTGTCGAACGTCTTCGCGGACAGCTCCACCCGTTCCCCGGTCGAGTCGTCGTAGAAGGTCACCAACGGGCGGGACGGATCGGCGGCTGACCCCGGGCGCAGGAAGGCCTGCAGCAGCTCGGCGGGGGTGCGGGCGTCGGCAGCGAAAGGCGCAGTCATGGTGCGGCCCAGCCTACGTCCTGCCCCCGCCGGACGGGAGGGCGCCCGCCCGGTCGGAACGCCGCGCCGCGCCCCGCGCGACGTCGGTGCCCCGCGTTACGCTCGCCCCTGCCCCGCCCCCCACCCCCGAGGACGCACCGATGCCCGCCCAGACCCGGCAGTGGCGGCCCGGCTACCCGCTCGACCTCGGCCGCACCCTCTTCCCGCTCCAGCACGGCGCCGGGGACCCGGCCTTCCAGCGCACCCCCGACGGCGCCGTCTGGCGCGCCTCCCGCACCCCCGACGGCCCGGGCACCCTCCGGATCCGCCAGCGCGCCGACGGCATCGACGCCGCCGGGTGGGGCCCCGGCGGCGGCTGGCTGCTCGAACAGCTCCCCGCGATGCTCGGCGCGCACGACGACCCGGCCGGGCTCGTCCTCCCGCCCGGGCCGCTCCGCGAAGCCCAACGCTCCTGCCCCGGGCTGCGGTTGACCCGCACCGGCCTGGTCATGGAGTCCCTGGTCGCGGCGGTCCTGGAGCAGAAGGTCACCACCATGGAGGCGTACCGCGCCTGGCGCACCCTGCTCCGCGACCACGGCACCCCCGCCCCCGGCCCCGCCGCCGACCTCGGCATGCGGGTCGTCCCCACCGCCCGCGAGTGGACCCTCGTCCCCAGCTGGGCCTGGCACCGGGCCGGCGTCGACCCCAAGCGCTCCGCCACCGTCCTGCGCGCCGCCCGCCTCGCCGCCCGCCTCGAACAGGCCGCCGCGATGCCCCCCGCGGACGCCTTCGCCCGCCTCACCGCCGTCCCCGGCATCGGCCCCTGGACCGCCGCCGAGACCCTGCAGCGCAGCAACGGCGACGCGGACGCGGTCTCCGTCGGCGACTTCCACCTCCCGAACACCGTCGGCTGGGCCCTGGCCGGCCGCCCCCGCAGCGACGACGCCCAGATGCTCGCCCTGCTGGAGCCCTACCGCCCCCACCGCCACCGCCTCTGCCGCCTCCTGCCCCTCACCGGGGCCCGCCCCCCGAAGTACGGCCCCCGCCTCACCCCCAACGACCACCGCGGACGGTAGGAGAACGGCAGGGGACAGGGGCCCTCCTCTCACCGCACCGTCAGGAACGCCCCCGCGTCACGCGCCTGACGCTCCTTCGGCCCCTCCGCCGCCCGCCCCACCGCGACCGCCCCCATCGGGTCCCACCCCGCCGGGAGGTCGAGCGCCGCGCGGACGGTGTCGCGGCAGAACATCGTCGAGGAGACCCACGCCGAGCCGTACCCCTCCCCGGCGAGGGTGACCAGCAGGTTCTGCACGGCGGCGCCGACCGCGACCACGAACATCTCCCGCTCGGCCGCGGCCCGCCGCTCGTCGGGGTAGTCGTGCGACCCGTCCATGACCAGGCAGGGGACGATCAAGTACGGTGCGCCGCGCAGCACTTCGCCGCGGGCGGTGCGCCGGGCGATGCGCTCCTCGCTCCAGCCGTCGAGCTCCCGCAGGTCCCGCTGCCAGGCGGCGAGCATCGCGTCGAGCAGCCCGGTCCTGGCCTCCTCGCTCTCCAGCAGGACGAACCGCCAGGGGGTGGTGTGGTGCGGGGCGGGGGCGGTGACCGCGGCGGCGACGGCCCGTCGCACCGCGCCGCCGTCGACGGGTTCGCCGGTGAAGGCGCGCACCGTCCGCCGCAGGGTGACCGCTTCGCGGACCGCCTCGGAGGTGCCGAGGCGGAACATGTCCTGCCCGGCGGAGCGGACGAGCAGGCGGGCGCCCTCGCCGTCCTCCTCGGTGACCAGCCCCTCCAGGCCGCGGACCACCGCCACGGGGGTGCCGGTGGCCTTGCCCTTGACCAGGTCGGCGGCGGCGGCGAGTTCGTCGGCGGTGGCGGTGACCGTGAGCCGCAGCTCGTTGCCGTGGCTGTCGAAGCGCCCGCGGTGGTCCTCCAGTACGGGCAGCCCGGCGGCACCGATCGCGACGTCGGCGAGGCCGCTGCGCCAGGGCCGCCCGAAGGTGTCGGTGATCAGCACGGCCAGCCGCCGCCCCGTCAACTCCTGGAGCCGGGCCCGCAGTCGGCGGGCCGAGGCGTCGGGGTCGACCGGCAGCAGCAGGACCGTCCCGGGCGGGGTGTTGGACGCGTCGACCCCGGCCGCGGCCATCACCAGGCCGTTGCGGTTCTCGACGATCCGGGACCGGCCGCGGCGGGCGACCACCCGGACGGTCTCGGCGTCGATCGCGGCTTCCCGGTCGTCGGCGCGCACCAGCCGCCCCTCGGCCTTGGAGACCACCTTGGAGGTGACCGCCACGACGTCGCCGTCCTCGAACCCGCCCGCCTTGGCGATCAGTTCGGCGAGGTCGTCCCCGGCCGCGACCTCCGGCAGCCCGTGCACCGGCAGGACGCTCAGCCCCCGGCTCCCGCTCACTTCGCGACCTCCGCGGCCAGCGCCAGCGCGGCGCGCGCCATCTCGGCGGTCGCCTCGACCGAGCTCATCAGCAGCGGGACGGCCCGGCAGGCGATCCCGGCGGCGGCCACCCGGTCGACCGCGGCGGCGTCCGAGGTGTCCACCAGCCAGCCGTCCAGCAGCCCGCCGTCGCGGCGCGCGCCGTAGTGCCGGGCGACGGCCGCCGCGCTGGTCTCCACGCCGACGGCGGCCAGCACCTTGTCGGCCATGCCGCGCACCGGCGCGCCGCCGACGATGGGGGAGAGGCCGACCACGGGGGCGCCCGCCGAGGCGACCGCCTCGCGGATGCCGGGGACGGCGAGGATCGTGCCGATCGAGACGACCGGGTTGGACGGCGGCAGCAGGACGAGGTCGGCCTCGGCGATCGCCTCCAGCACGCCGGGCGCGGGCTTCGCGCTCTCGGCGCCGACCGGGACGATCGCCTCGGCCGCGACGGCGGCGTGCAGCCGCACCCAGTACTCCTGGAAGTGCACCACCCGCGACCCGTCCGCGTCGGTGATCCGGACGTGCGTCTCGACCCGGTCGTCGCTCATCGGCAGCAGCCGCACGCCGGGCTGCCAGCGGTCGCACAGCGCCTCGGTGACGGCGGACAGCGGGTACCCGGCGGCGAGCATCCGGGTGCGGACGATGTGGGTGGCGAAGTCCCGGTCGCCGAGCCCGAACCACTCGGGCCCGACCCCGTACGCCTTCAGCTCCTCCTTGATCGACCAGGTCTCGTCGGCCCGGCCCCAGCCCTGCTCCTCGTGGATGCCGCCGCCGAGGGTGTACATCACGGTGTCCAGGTCGGGGCAGACCTTCAGGCCGTGGAGGTGGATGTCGTCCCCGGTGTTCCCGATCACGGTGATCCGGTCCTCGGGCGTGAGGGCCGCCCGCAGCCCGCGCAGGAACCTGGCTCCGCCGATCCCGCCCGCCAACGCAGTGATTCGCATGACGTCATCCTGCCAGCGCGTCAGTGCACCCGGTGACGGTCCGGGGCCGCGGCGGCCTGGTCCGCCGCCGCGCCCGCCGCCGCGCCCGCGGCGGCCGGGTACTGGTTCATCTCGACCAGGCCGGGCGTGTAGAGGTGGATCGAGACCGCGGGCTCCAGGGAGGCGTTGACCATCTCGTGCAGGTAGCCGGGGGAGAACACCCGCAGCCCGCCGGGGGCGAGGGCGCGCGAGCCCTCGCCGCCCGCCGTCAGCGAGCGTTCGGCGAGTTCACCCCGGACGACGGTCATCACGCCGGAGGAGCGGCCGTGGTCGTGGAATCCGCTGGACTGGCCGGGCAGCCAGCTGAGCAGCCAGACCTCGTAGCCGGGGCCGGTCTCCAGCCGGGCGTACCAGCGGGTCAGCGCGTCGTAGCGGACCAGCGGCTCCCAGCGGTCGCGGTCGGCGGCGATCTCGCGGACCAGCCGGGCGTAGCCGCCGAGGGTGGTGGGGTGCGCGGGCAGGTCGGTGCGGGCCAGGTGCGGGAAGGCCGTCGGGTCGCCCGCGATGGAGACGTCGCTCAGGCCGTCGGTCCAGCGGGGGGCGGGCAGGGGGGCCGCGACTGGGGCGGGCAGGTGCTTGCGGTCGCGGTTGCGCTTGCGGAGGCGGGGCATTCGCACGGAGACGTCCTCGGGTGGTTCGGCTGCGGAGGGGGATCAGCCGGGGCCGCGGGGACGTTCAGGGGGGACTGTCGCGCGGTCGGCCTCTGTTCCGGGGCGGCGCGCGGTGGGACGCGTGCGCCTAGATACAGCGGAGACAGCGGCGACAACACGAGGAGTTCGCGGCAGCGCCGAGGAGCGCCTGGCGGCGCCGGTCGGCGGAGGTGGCCGGGAACTCTGACATGCGGGCAAGCAGACCGCAACCGACCCTCCAGTGTCAAGGCGAGCTGACGGACATTCGGGTCACATCAGCTCCGAACCACCGGATGGGGTGATAAGCGCCCATTAAGGTTTCGAAGCGAAAAACGCCGGGAAGGGACGCCCTGAGATCGCCCCGGAGCGTCCGGTCGGGAGCGGCAGCGAGGCCTGATGGCCGGTCAGGGACCAGGCTGGATGTCCGGGTTGTCCGGATATGTACACTATTCGTAGTGGCTTGGTTCCGGGGAGTGAATCCTTGGCCCAATACCAGAGCTCGGCTTGACTAGGCCAGAGTGACGCAACTGTAATTTCTCTCGTGTCGTTCCGCCGCACCGGCAACGGCAACACCACGGGGACGCCAAGAGGGGCAGAGGAGGCGCGCCAGAATGAGCGAGCTCTTTGAGCTGTTGATCGGTGAGGGCATCGAGGAAGAAGAAGAGGAACTCGGCTGGCAGGAGCGCGCGTTGTGCGCCCAGACCGACCCGGAGTCCTTCTTTCCCGAGAAGGGCGGTTCCACCCGGGAGGCCAAGAAGGTCTGCCTGGCGTGCGAGGTCCGGGCCGAGTGCCTGGAGTACGCCCTCGCCAACGACGAGCGGTTCGGCATCTGGGGCGGCCTGTCCGAGCGCGAACGCCGCCGTCTCAAGAAGAGCGCGGTCTGAACCCTCCGCACCACCTGGACCCGTGCCGGCGCCTCACCGAACAGGTGGGGCGCTTTCGCGTTCCCCGGCCCGGCGGCCGCCCGCGCCCGCCACCACGGGGACGCCGCACCGCCGGACGCGATACCCACTGCACCGTCTTTTCACACACACCGGGGACGATCGCGCCACCCGGAGCCGTTAGTGTGGTGCGTCATCTGCCGTCAAACCCGAACCGGTGGTCCGCGCACCCGATGACTGTCTACAGCCACCAGAGCGGCTTCTCCGCTGCCAGGCCGCCCGCCTACCCGCGCCACTTGGTCACCGCGGTGATCGTCTCGCACGACGGCGCCCGCTGGCTGCCGCAGGCGCTCGCCGGGCTGCTCGGCCAGGACCGGCAGGTCCAGCGCATCCTCGCCGTGGACACCGGCTCCACCGACAACTCCCCCCAGCTGCTCGCCGACACCCTCGGCGACTGGCTCCCCGAGAGCGGCCCGCAGGTCCTCGGCCGCCGGGTCGGCTTCGGCCGCGCCGTCGGCGAAGCCGTCTTCAACAGCCCGCCGCTGCGCCCCGAGGACCTCTCCTACAGCCTCGACCCGTCCGGCTACGACCCGGTCACCGGCGGCTGGGACGACTTCGGCGACCCGCTCGCGGGCGAGGACGAACTCGGCCGCGGCGGACCGCGCGAGACCCAGCCGGTCGAGTGGCTCTGGCTGCTGCACGACGACTGCGAGCCGCAGACCGACGCCCTGCGCCGCCTGCTGCAGGTCGCCGACTCCACCCCGACCGCCGCCGTGGTCGGCCCCAAGCTCCGCTCCTGGTACGACCGCAGGCAGCTCCTGGAGGTCGGCGTCACCATCGCCCGCTCCGGCCGCCGCTGGACCGGACTCGACCGCCGCGAGCAGGACCAGGGCCAGCACGACCAGGTCCGCCCGGTGCTGGCCGTCTCCACCGCCGGCATGCTGGTGCGCCGCGACGTCTTCGAGGAGCTCGGCGGCTTCGACAAGGCCCTGCCGCTGATGCGGGACGACACCGACTTCTGCTGGCGGGTCAACGCCGCGGGCCACCGCGTCGTGGTCGCCCCCGACGCCGTGCTCCGGCACGCCGAGGCCGCCAGCCGCGAACGCCGCGCCATCGACTGCGCCTCCGCCCACCCGCACCGGGTCGACAAGGCCGGCGCCGTCTACACCCTGCTCGCCAACTCCAAGGGCCTGCTCTTCCCGTACGTCCTGCTGCGGCTGGTCCTCGGCACGATCCTGCGGGTGGGCGTCAACCTGGTCGGCAAGGACCCCCGGCAGGCGTACGACGAGGTGGCCGGTCTCGGCCACGAACTGCTGCGCCTGCCACGGCTGATGGCCTCCCGGGCCCGCCGCCGCCGGACCCGCTCGGTCGACTCGCTGGACGACCGCACGCTGTTCCCGGCCCCCGGCGCGACCGTCCGGCTCGCCGTCGAGAACGTGGTCTCCTCGCTCGGCATCGGCGGCACCGACGACGCGGGCGCGGGCCGGCACGGCTCCGTCGAGTCCGGGCCCGGCGACGACGACACCGACGACCTGGTGGTCGAACAGTTCGCGCTGCTCAAGAAGCTGGTGCGGCGCCCGGCCCCGGTGCTGTTCGCCGCGCTGCTGCTGTTCGCGCTGGCCGCCTGCCGCAACCTGATCGGCTCCGGCTACCTGCAGGGCGGCGCCCTGCTGCCCGCCGCGGACGGCGCCGCCGGGCTGTGGAACATGTACGCCGCGCCCTGGCACGCCGTCGGCACCGGCTCCACCGCCACCTCCCCGCCCTACCTCGCCGTGCTCGCCGTCCTCTCCTGGGCGCTGTTCGACCACGCCGACCTCGCGCTCACCCTGATCGTGGTGCTCTCGGTGCCGCTCGCCGCGGTCAGCGCCTACCTGGTCTCCCGGCCGCTGATCGCCTCCAAGGCCGTCCGCGCCTGGGCCAGCGCCACCTACGCGCTGCTGCCCGCCGCCACCGGCGCGCTCGCCCAGGGCCGGATCGGCACCGCGGTGCTCGCCGTGCTGCTGCCCCCGCTGGCCCGCGCCGCCGCGATCACCGCCGGCCTCGGCATCCGCACCGAGACCGCCGCCAGGGGCGCCCGCCCCGGCTGGCGCTCCGCCTGGATGACCGTGCTGCTGCTCACCGTCAGCACCGCCTTCGTCCCGCTGACCTGGGCCATCGCCGTGCCGCTCTGCCTGGCCGCGCTCGTCCACGCGGTGCTCCGCGGCGGCGCGTTCGGCTCCGGCGCGCAGGCCGTGCGGCTGCTCGGGCTGCGCGTCGCGGTGATCCTCGGCGTACCGGTCCTGGTGCTCGCGCCCTGGTCGCTGCAGGTCCTCGCGAACCCCTCCCGGCTGCTGCTGGAGGCGGGCCTCCCCGGCTTCAACGGCCCGGCCGCCGACCCGCTCGGCCTGGTCCTGGTCAACCCCGGCGGCGCGGGCACGCCCCCCGTCTGGCTGTCCGCGGGCGTGGTGCTCGCCGCGCTCGCCGCCCTGCTGCGGGCCGACCGCCGCCGCGCGGTGCTGGCCGCCTGGGGCGCCGCCGCCGCCGGGCTGGTCTTCTCCGTCGTGGTGGCGGGCACCGCCGTCACCCCCGCCTCGGGCGGCGCCGAGACCCCCGCCTGGGCCGGTCCCGCCACCCTGCTGGCCGGTGTCGCGCTGCTCGCCGCCGCCGCGATCGGCGCCGACGGCGCCAACACCCGCGTCTCCGGCATCGCCTTCGGCTGGCGCCAACCGGTCGCCGCCCTGGTGCTCGCCACCGCCGTCCTCGCCCCCGTCGGCACCGCCGTCTGGTGGGCGCTCACCGGCGCCGACGGCCCGCTGCGGCGCGGCACCGACGCGCAGGTCCCGGCGTTCATCGCCGAGTCCGGGAACACCACCGACCGCTCCCGCACCCTGACCGTCACCGGCGACGCCGAGGGCGTCTCGGTCCGGTACGCACTGGTGCGCGGCGCGGGCCTGACCACCGGCCAGGCCGAGGGCACCGTGGACGCCGCCGCCGACGGGCAGCTGGCCCAGCTCACCGCCAAGCTGCTGGCCGGCTCCGGCGGCGACCTGGCCCGCACCCTCGCCGGGTACGGCATCGGCTACGTCCAGGTGAAGGACCCGGTGATCGCGAAGGTCCGCGACGTGCTGGACACCACGCCCGGCATCGTCCGGCTCAGCCTCGACAACGGCACCGGCCTGTGGCAGATCACCAGCGTCCCCGGCACCCGGGCGCAGATCACCAGCCCCGGCGCCGTCCCGGTGGTCGTCCCCGCCGGGCAGCACGACATCTGGACCACCGTCCCGGCGGGCCCGGCCGGACGCCAGCTCCGGCTCGCCGAGCAGGCCGACCCGGCCTGGCAGGCCACCCTGGACGGCAAGCCGCTGCGGGCCGTCACCGTGGACGGCTGGGCGCAGGGCTTCGCGCTGCCCGCCGAGGGCGGCCGGCTCGACGTCACCCGCACCGGCAGCGCCGCCCACACCGGCTGGGCCTGGGGACGGCTCGCGCTCGGCACCGTCGTCCTGGTCCTCGCCCTGCCCGGCCGCCGCAACACCAACGACGACGACATCCCCGAGGAGGTCGTCGCCGCCCAGGCGCTGGCCGCCCAGGTCCAGGCCCAGGCGCCCGCCCCCGGCAGCCGCCGGGCCCGCCGCCTCGCCGAGCGCGGCGAGGGCGAGGACCCGCAGGCCGAACCCGGCGTCTACGCCCCCGGCATCCCGGCCCAGTCCGCGGCCGAACCCGAGCCCGCGCCCTACCAGGCCGAGCCCGAGCCCTTCGCCGACCCGTACCAGGCCGACCCCTACCAGGCCGACCCGTACCAGCAGCAGGGCTACCGGACCGACGGCTACGGCTACGACTACACCCAGCAGCAGCCCGTCGGCGCGCCCCACCAGGGCGACGGCTACGACCAGTACGGCCAGCAGCAGCAGGCGTACGGCTACGACGCCCAGCCCGCCCAGGGCTGGACCGACCCGTACGCGGCCGGCTACCCGCAGCAGGACGGGCAGCAGCAGCCCTGGCTGCCCGAACAGCAGCAGCCCACCACCTACTACGACCCCAACGACCCCTACGGCGGCGGCCACCCGCAGCAGCCCGGGACGGGGAGCTGACCCGCGATGAAGAAGCCCACCCTGAAGGCGCCCAAGCTCAGGGCCCCCAAGCTCAAGGCGCCCGACCTGAGCGGCGTGGCCGGCGGCAGCCGCACCGGCCAGTCCCTGCTGGCCGGCGTGGCCGTGCTCGGCCTGGTGTTCGGCGTCGCCGAACTGCGCAGCCCGGCCACCACGGCCGCGGACACCGGCGGCGGCCGCACCACCGCGCAGGTCGAGCGCACGGCGCTGGTCTGCCCGCCGCCGATGCAGGGCGTCACCGGCTCCACCAGCCTCACCCTGTTCAGCCCGGAGGGCGGCACCGGCAGCACCGGCACCGGCCTGATCGCCAACGCCAACGCCGCGAACGTGATCGCCGCGCAGAACCCCGTGCAGCCCGCCGCCGACCCGACCGCCTCGGCCGCACCGTCCGGTGCCGCGCCGTCCGGACAGCCCGCCGGCGCCCCGTCCGGACAGCCCTCCGGCGCCCCGGCGGCCGGGCAGAGCCCCGCCCCCGTGGTGGACGCCCTGATCAGCCTGGCCAAGCCCGGCGTCCCGGCGACCGGTCCCGCCAACAACAGCGACACCGCCCCCGGCACCTTCGCGGCCGCCACCGGCAACCTCGCCCCCGGCTTCACCGCGACCCAGGTCACCACCTCCGAGAACGGCGGCACCAGCCTCTCCGGCGCCGACTGCGTGCCCTCCGGCACCAGCTTCTGGTTCGCGGGCGCGAGCACCGGCCCCCACCGGGTCGACTACGTCACCCTGGTCAACGCCGACACCCTGCCCGCCGTCGTCGACCTGAAGATGTACGGCGCGAAGGGCCTGATCGACAACGAGCTCGCCACCGGCATCGCGGTCGCCCCCGGCCAGAGCCAGACGCTGCTGCTCAGCAGCCTCACCAAGGGCCCGGTCGACGACCTCGCCCTGCACGTCGTCACCCGCAGCGGCCGGATCGGCGCCGGGGTGCACGCCATCGACACCGGCAAGGGCACCGACTGGCTGGAGCCCTCCGCCGACCCGGCCCCGAGCGTGACCGTCCCCGGCATCCCCGACGACGTCACCACCGCCCACCTGGTGGTCGCCACCGACTCCGCCGACGACGCCGACCTCAAGGTCCAACTCTCCGGCAAGAACGGCTGGTTCACCCCCGCGGGCAAGGAGAGCATCCACGTCAAGGCGGGCATGACCGCCGTCCTCGACTTCCAGTTCACCGCCGAGACCCGCGAGGGCGCGAGCGCGATCCGGCTCACCCCCACCAGCCCGGACCACCCGACCCCGGTCGTGGCCGGCCTGCGGGTCGACCGCGAGAACAAGGGCAAGACCGAGGCGACCTGGCTCTCCGGCGGCAGCCCGGTCGGCGCCCGCGCCTCGGTCGCCGACAACCGGGCCGGCCAGACCAAGCTGCTGCTGACCGCCGTCGACGCCGACGCCAAGGTCAAGGTCACCAGCTCGGCCGGCGCGAACGGCGGCACCCCCGGCAGCAAGGACGTCGACGTCCCGGTCGGCACCACCGTCACCGTCGAGGGCATCGACCCCGCCGGGGCGAACGGCCCCTACGCGCTGACCGTGCAGACCGTCAGCGGCGGCCCGGTCCTGGCCGCCCGCCAGCTCAGCGCCGTCACCAAGGACGTCCCCACCTTCACCACCCAGCAGTTCCGCGACGACCACGCCACCGTGGAGGTGCCCCGGGTCGCCGCGGACCCGGGCGTCGTCCTGGGGACGAAGTAGCGCGCGGGGAGCAGGGCCCCGGCCGGGGCCCTACTCCTCGCCGTAGCGCGGGTCGATCGCGTCCGGCGAGAGCCCCAGCAGCTCCGCGACCTGCTCGATCAGGATCTCGTGGACCAGTGCCGCCCGGTCCTCCTTGGCCTTCGCCCGGATCTCCACCGGCCGCCGGTACACCAGGATCCGGCTGCGCCGCCCCGCCGCGCCGGGAACCACCCGGCCGAGCGGCACGGTGTCCGGCTCCGGCTCGCCCTTGACGGGCAGCGGCACCTCCAGGACGGCGAACTCCACGTCCTCCAGTTGCGGCCAGCGCCGGACCAGCCGCTCCATCGACTCCCGGACGTAGTCGTCGAAGAGCTCGGAGCGGGTCAGCGAGATGGGCACCTGCGGCGGGGCCAGCGGCCCGCGCATGCCGCGGCCGTGCCGGTCGCGGTGCTTGCGGCGGCCGGGCCCGGGCGGGGACGAGGGTGTCGAGCTGTCCATAGCAGTGTCGAGCGTAGTCCCTGGATGCCCGGAAGTGGACCACTCCAGCACGGCGCGTAACGGCGACGGGACACGCGAGCCGGGGGGCGGGTCTTCGCGGGCCGGTCCGACTTGCGGTACCGTCCACCCTCGTGAGCTCTGTACGTCGTTGTTCGCGGACCGCGTGCGGCCGGCCGGCCGTGGCGACGCTGACGTACGTCTACGCGGACTCCACCGCGGTGCTCGGCCCGCTGGCCACCTACGCCGAACCGCACTGCTACGACCTGTGCGCCGAGCACGCCGAGCGCCTCACCGCCCCCCGCGGCTGGGACGTGGTCCGCCTGGCGGGCGACACCGGCCCGCTGCGGCGCAGCAGCGACGACCTGGAGGCCCTGGCCAACGCCGTCCGCGAGGCGGCCCGCCCGCAGGAGCGCACGCCGCGTCAGGGCCCGCCCCCCGAGGGCGAGTCCGGCCGCCGCGGCCACCTGCGCGTGCTGCGCTCCCCGGAGAGCTGAGCCCGCCCGGGCGAGGGCGGCACCTGACGTCCACCGCGGCCGGGTACGCTGCCCCTCTGCGGCGCGCACCGGCCGGTCCGGCGCGCCCGCAGCACGTCGCAGCACACACACGGGAGCAATCTGGTGCGGGACCTCAAGCAGCTTGTGAAGGCGTACGACGTCCGGGGCGTCGTGCCGGACCAGTGGGACGAGTCGCTGGCGCACGCCTTCGGTGCGGCCTTCGTCGAGGTGGTCGGCGGCAGCGCGGTGGTCGTGGGCCACGACATGCGCCCCTCCTCGCCCTCGCTGTCCCGCGCCTTCGCCGAGGGCGCCGCCTCCCGCGGCGCCGACGTGGTGGAGATCGGGCTGTGCTCGACCGACCAGCTGTACTACGCCAGCGGCAGCCTGGACCTGCCCGGCGCGATGTTCACCGCCTCGCACAACCCGGCCCAGTACAACGGCATCAAGCTGTGCCGCGCGGGCGCCGCCCCGGTCGGCCAGGACACCGGCCTGTCCGACATCCGCGAGCTGGTCGAGTCCTGGCTCGACGAGGACGGCAAGGTGCACGTCCCGGCCGCCGAGGTCGCCGCCGTGGGCGCGCTGTCCGCCAAGGAGACCCTGGGCGGCTACGCCGACCACCTGCGCAAGCTGGTCGACCTGACCGCGATCCGCCCGCTCAAGGTCGCGGTGGACGCGGGCAACGGCATGGGCGGCCACACCGTCCCCACCGTCTTCGACGGCCTGCCGCTGGACGTCGTCCCGATGTACTTCGAGCTGGACGGCACCTTCCCCAACCACGAGGCCAACCCGCTGGACCCGGCCAACCTGGTCGACCTGCAGGCCAAGGTCCGCGAGGTGGGCGCCGACATCGGCCTGGCCTTCGACGGCGACGCCGACCGCTGCTTCGTGATCGACGAGAACGGCGACCCGGTCTCCCCGTCCGCGATCACCGCCCTGGTCGCCGAGCGCGAGATCGCCCGCGCCCAGGCGAGCGGCGAGGCCAACCCGACGATCATCCACAACCTGATCACCTCCTGGACGGTGCCCGAGGTGGTCCGCGACCTCGGCGGCGTCCCGGTCCGCACCCGGGTCGGCCACTCCTTCATCAAGCAGGAGATGGCGGACACCGACGCGGTCTTCGGCGGCGAGCACTCCGCGCACTACTACTTCCGCGACTTCTGGCGCGCCGACACCGGCATGCTGGCCGCCCTGCACGTGCTGGCCGCGCTCGGCGGGCAGGACGGCCCGCTGTCCGCGCTGACCGCCAAGTACGAGCGGTACGCCGCCTCCGGCGAGATCAACTCCACCGTCGCCGACCAGGCCGCCGCCACCGAGAAGGTGCGCGCCGCCTACGCCGGCCTGGAGGGCGTCACCACCGACGAACTGGACGGCCTCACCGTGGCCGGCCCGGACTGGTGGTTCAACCTGCGCGCCTCCAACACCGAGCCGCTGCTGCGCCTGAACGCCGAGGCCAAGGACCCGGCGAAGATGGCCGAACTGCGCGACGGCGTGCTGGCGATCGTCCGCGGCTGACCGCACCCCGTCAGCCCGCCGCTGACTTTTCGCGTGCCCCGGCCGGTAGGGTTGCCACCGGCCGGGGTACTGCTGTGTCACCGGCCTTCCGCACCCGTTGCCCGAACCCCCGGAGTCCGACCGCCATGAGCCTGCCGTCCTTCCTGCTGGAGATCCTGGTCTGCCCGGAGTGCCGCTCCCCGCTCGACGAGGAGACCGAGGGCGAGGTGCACGAGCTGCGCTGCACCGGCGAGGGCTGCGGCCTGGTCTACCCGGTGCGCGACGGCATCCCGGTCCTGCTGGTGGACGAGGCCCGCCGCCCGTCCTGACCCCTGCCCCGCCAGCCGCTGGAGGACAGCCGCCATGTTCGACGACTCCCTGCTGGACGACCCGGCCGCCCTGCAGCGCGCCGACCGGCGGCGCGAGCTGCTGGCCCTGGCCGGGGCGGGCGCCCGGATAAGGATCGCCCTGCGCCGGGCCGACGCGGCCGGCCTCCGCACGCTGAACCCCGACGGGCGGCCGCGCGCCGTGCTGGTCGCCGGGCACGGCGGCGCGCTGACCGCGGCCGCGGTGCTGGCCGCCCTGGCCGTCCCCAGCAGCCAGGTGTGGCCGCTGCCGCCCGCCGACGCCCGCCCCGGAGGCTTCACCTTCGCCGACGGCGAGACCTGGCAACTGCCCGGCTGGGCAGGTTCGTTGGACCTGATCGTGGTCACCAGCGAGACCGGCCGCGAGGGCGGCCTGATCAACCTGGCCGAGCAGGCGTACACCCGCGGCTGCGCGATCGCGGTGATCGCCCCCGAGGGCTCCGAGCTGTTCGAGGCGGCGCTCCAGGTGCGCGCCCTGCCGCTGCCGTTCGAACCCGGCGCGGTGGAACCGGAGGGCTCCGACGCCGAACCCGACCTCCCGGCCGAGGACCCGGCCGCGCTGTGGGCCTTCCTGGCCCCGCTGCTGGCCCTGGCCGACCGGACCGGCGTCGCCCAGCTCGCCCCCGGCGCGCTGGAGGCCGCCGCCGACCGCCTCGACGAGATCGCGGTGCGCTGCCGCCCCGACGCCCAGGCGTACGACAACCCGGCGAAGTCCCTGGCGAGCCGGATCGCCGAGACCGTCCCGCTGCTGTGGTCCGAGGGCGCCGCGGCCGCCGCCGCGGGGGAGCGGTTCGCCGCCGCCCTCGCCGACCGGGCCGGCCTGCCCGCGCTGGCCGCCCGCCTCCCGCAGGCGCTGACCGCGCACCGCGGCATGTTCGCCGGTCGGCTGGGCGCCGGGGGAGACCCGGACGACTTCTTCCGCGACCGGGTCGACGAGCCGGTGCCGCTCCAGCTGCAGGTCCTGCTGCTGCGCCACACCCCCGGCGTCGCCGAGCTGGAACGGCCCGGCTGGCCGGTCGCCCGGGCCCGCCGCCTGGCCGCCGCGCACGAGGTGCGGGTCACCGAGCACACCTCCAGCCTGGAGGACCCGGTGCAGGCGCTGGCCGAGCTGATCGGCCTGACCGACTTCGCAGCGGTGTACCTGGGCCTGGCCACCCGGGGCTGACACGGTATCGTCCCCTCGTCAACAAAGGCCCGGCAAAGCCCCGGGCGCGCGCGGAGGGACGTACCGGGTTGAGCACCGAAGGCGGCACCAAGGCACTGGTCGCGGCACTGACCGCGAACCTGGGCATCGCGGTCAGCAAGTTCGTGGCGTTCGCGTTCTCGGGGTCGTCCTCGATGCTCGCCGAGGGCGTGCACTCGATCGCCGACTCCGGCAACCAGGTGCTGCTCCTGGTCGGCGGCAAGCGCTCGCAGCGGGACGCCACCGAGCAGCACCCGTTCGGCTACGGCCGCGAGCGCTACGTCTACGGCTTCCTGGTCTCGATCGTGCTGTTCAGCGTCGGCGGCATGTTCGCGATCTACGAGGGCTACGAGAAGATCGCCCACCCGCACGAGCTGGAGAACTGGTACTGGCCGGTCGGCGTGCTGCTCTTCGCCATCCTGCTGGAGGGCTACTCCTTCCTCACCGCCTACCGGGAGGCCTCGAAGGACAAGGGCCAGCACGGCTGGTCCGCGTACATCCGCCGGGCCAAGGCCCCCGAGCTGCCGGTCGTCCTGCTGGAGGACACCGGCGCGCTGATCGGCCTGGTGCTGGCGCTGGGCGGCGTCAGCCTGACCGTCGCCACCGGCGACGCGGTCTGGGACGGCATCGGCACCCTGTGCATCGGCGTGCTGCTGGTGGTCATCGCCCTGGTGCTGGCGCTGGAGACCAAGTCGCTGCTGATCGGCGAGTCCGCCGACGCCGAGGTCGTGGTGAAGATCCGCGAAGCCCTGGTCGACCACGACACCGTCACCTCGGTGATCCACATGCGCACCCTGCACGTCGGCCCCGAGGAACTGCTGGTCGCCGCCAAGATCGGGGTCAACGCGGAGGACAGCGCCGCGGTGGTCGCCGAGGCGATCGACCTCGCCGAGACCCGGGTCCGCAAGGCCGTGCCGATCGCCCGGGCGATCTACCTGGAGCCCGACGTCTACTCCGAGGAGAAGGCCCTCGCGGGCCCCGACGCCGACGCCACTCCGGGCGGACCCGGCCGGAACACCCACTGAGACGCACCCGATCGGTGTAGATTCGTCAGCAGTGCCAAACGTCGCTGCTGATGGCGGTCGATCGGAGCCGGGTTCCGGTCGAGGGAGAGAGGTCCTCCGACGGATTGTGCCGCAGCAGAGGGTCGCTCCCGTGCGCCCTCTGCCGCTCAGCACACCCGCAACCAGGCCCATCCCGCGAGGAGTTCGCATGTCGAACCAGCCCACCGGCGACTTCAAGGTCGCCGACCTCTCCCTGGCCCCGTTCGGTCGCAAGGAGATCCAGCTCGCCGAGCACGAGATGCCCGGCCTGATGTCGATCCGCGCCGAGTACGCCGCCTCCCAGCCGCTGGCCGGGGCCCGGATCACCGGCTCGCTGCACATGACCGTGCAGACCGCCGTGCTGATCGAGACCCTCACCGCCCTGGGCGCCGAGGTCCGCTGGTGCTCCTGCAACATCTTCTCCACCCAGGACCACGCCGCCGCCGCCATCGCGGTCGGCCCGGAGGGCACCCCGGAGAACCCGCAGGGCGTGCCGGTCTTCGCCTGGAAGGGCGAGACCCTGGAGGAGTACTGGTGGTGCACCGAGCAGGCGCTCACCTGGCCCGACGGCCAGACCCCGAACATGATCCTGGACGACGGCGGTGACGCCACCCTGCTGATCCACAAGGGCGTCGAGTTCGAGAAGGCCGGCGCCGCGCCGTCGCCCGACACCGCGGACAACGACGAGTTCCGGATCATCCTGGAGCTCCTCAACCGCACCCTGGTCGAGACCCCGCAGAAGTGGACCGAGGTCGCCGCCACCATCAAGGGCGTCACCGAGGAGACCACCACCGGCGTCCACCGCCTGTACGAGATGCACCGCGACGGCAAGCTGCTGTTCCCGGCCATCAACGTCAACGACGCCGTCACCAAGTCGAAGTTCGACAACAAGTACGGCTGCCGCCACTCCCTGGTCGACGGCATCAACCGCGCCACCGACGTCCTGATCGGCGGCAAGGTCGCCGTGGTCTGCGGCTACGGCGACGTCGGCAAGGGCTGCGCCGAGTCGCTGCGCGGCCAGGGCGCCCGGGTCATCATCACCGAGATCGACCCGATCTGCGCCCTGCAGGCCGCGATGGACGGCTACCAGGTCACCACCCTGGAGGACGTCGTCTCGACCGCCGACATCTTCATCACCACCACGGGCAACAAGGACATCATCCTCGCCTCGCACATGGAGCGGATGAAGCACCAGGCGATCGTCGGCAACATCGGCCACTTCGACAACGAGATCGACATGGCCGGCCTCGCCCAGCTGCCCGGCGTGGTCAAGACCGAGGTCAAGCCGCAGGTCCACGAGTGGCGCAAGGCCGACGGCAAGACCATCATCGTGCTCTCCGAGGGCCGCCTGCTCAACCTCGGCAACGCGACCGGCCACCCGTCCTTCGTGATGTCCAACTCCTTCGCGAACCAGACCATCGCGCAGATCGAGCTGTTCACCAAGACCGAGCAGTACCCGGTCGGCGTCTACGTGCTGCCCAAGCACCTGGACGAGAAGGTCGCCCGCCTCCACCTCGACGCCCTCGGCGTCAAGCTCACCACCCTCACCCAGGAGCAGGCCGACTACATCGGCGTCCCGGTCGAGGGCCCGTACAAGGCCGAGCAGTACCGCTACTGACCCCGGCGCACGCCCCGGTGCCCGGCACCCCCGCGAGGGGTGCCGGGCACCGGCGCGTCCGGGGCCGCCCCTACGGCAGCACGTCGGTCGACCAGGCCGCCCGGTCGTTGCCGCGCGGCACCACGCGGGCCAGCCAGGCCGCCGGATCACCCACCTCGGAGCCCGCCACCGGCTGCGCCGAGTCGACGCACCACTTCACCCCGCCCCCGGTCCCGCACTCCTCCGGGAAGAACGACTGCCCGGGCAGCACGTTCGCGGGCGGGTCCGGCAGGTCCGGCCCGGCGTGCACCACCAGGTAGTGGCTGAGCTGCTCCTGGAAGTTCACCCGGACCTCCCACCGGTCCTCCCCCCGCAGCGGCAGGTACAGCTCGACCTCGGACACCACCGACCGCTCCGGCAGCGAGGACAGCGCCAGCGGCATCGGGGGCGCGTAGTCCCCCGGCAGCACCCCGGCGGCGACCCGCAGCGGCACCTGCTGCCGGTCCGCCTCGGACAGGCCCGCGCTCTCCAACTGGAACCAGCGCCCGCCCGCGGACCGGAACCGCAGCGTGTCCATCGCCGCCGCGAACGCCGGATCGCTCGACGACACCCAGTACGCCTCCTGCCCGTTCACCGGCGGCGCGTCGATCCGCAGCCCGTCCCCCGCACCGATCAGCGGGTCCACGTCCGGGGTCACCCCCACCGGGAACGCCGTCAGCTCGAACCGCGTGGAGACCCCCGGACGGCCGCCGGCGACCACGCCCACCTGGAGCGGGCCCGACCGGTACGTCACCCCGGGCACCGAATCCGGCAGCCAGCCGAACCTGGCCGGCACCGTCAGCACCGTCCGGCCGACCACCGGCGCCGCCGAACTCTGCTCGGTCGGCGCGGTCTTCCGGTAGGCGTCCGGCGGGAGCGACCCGGTCGGCGACCCCGTCGGCAGCACGGCCGGAACCTCCGCCGGGCCCGCCCCGCCCCCGTCCCGCAGCACCGCGAACGACCCCGTCGACAGCACCACCGCCGCGGCCGCCGCCACCACCGTCCAGGCCCGCCGCCGACGCCGCGCCCGGCCCCGGAGCACCGCCAGCGCCGGATCCACCCGCGAGGGCGGCGCCGCCGCCTCCTCCACCGCCACGTAGCGCGCCATCCGCACGGACAGCTCCTCCCCGTCCCCGCTCATGCCCCGGACCTCCCCAACGGGCGCAGCGCCGAGGAACGCCGCAGCGTCTCCAGGGCCCGCGAACTCTGGCTCTTCACATTGCCGCTGGAGCAACCCAGCTCGGCCGCGGTCTGCTCGACCGACAGGTCGCAGTAGTAGCGCAGCACCACCGTCGCCCGCTGCCGCGGCGGCAGCGCCGCCAGCGCCCCCCGCAGGTCCAGCGACACCGCCAGGTCCGGATCCGCGAACGCCGTCCCCTCCGGCGGCCGCGCCGCGGGCCTGGTCCGCCGCCACCACGCGGTGCGCTGCTCGGCCAGGAACGTGTTCACCAGCACCGTCCGCGCGTAGCCGTCCCGGTTCTCCGCCCGCCCCGCGCGGCCCCAGTGGGTGTACAGCTTGGTGATGCTCTCCTGCACCAGGTCGTCCGCACGGTGCCAGTCCGCGCACAGCAAGTACGCGACCTTCCGCAACCAGACCGCCCTGGAGGCCACGAACGCGGTGAACTCCTCGTCCCGCGTCAGCTCCGCCATCCCGGCGCCCCTCCTCCCGAGAACCGGTGGCGCGACCGCACCACCGCCCCCCTGATGCGGGCCGCCCCCGAGAAGGTTGCACCCCCGATTACGTAGGCTTCCCCCCATGCCGAACGGCCGCTACTCCCTCCACGACCCGCACGACGGAACCCCGCTCGGCGAGGAGCGCTTCCAGTGCGCCCCCGGCCCCGCCGGCTGGCGCTACGTCGCCAAGCGCTACCGCCCCGACGGCACCGTCCAGGGCACCACCGACCTCACCCTGGACGCCCGCCACCGCCCGATCCGGCTCGAACTCCGCTCCGGCGGCTGGCAGGTCCGCGGCGGCGCGCTCGACGGCGTCCACTGGGTCCGCGCCGCGGCCTCCGGCTCCGGCCAGGCCGTCGAGGGGGAGGACCGGGCGCACGCCTTCACCGGCGACTCCCCGGCCTTCCTGGTCGCCACCGCCCGGCTGCTCGACCTCGACCCCGGCGCCAGCGCCCGGATCCGCCTGGTCTCCTTCACCGGCGACGCGCTCGCCCCCCGCACCCTCGACCAGGGCTGGCAGCTCCACTCCGTCCAGGACCACCCCACCGACAGCGGCCCGCTCCCCGTCGAGCACTACCGGGTCACCGACCTCGACACCGGCGAGGTCCGCGACCTCCACCTCACCGGGGACGTCCTGCTCGGCGCCCCCGGCATCGACCTCGAAGAACTCGAATCCCCGCCCAACCCGCGCCACTGACCCGGCCCGGACGGGCGCGGACGGGCCCGGACCGGCGCGGACCGGTCAGGCGGGCGGTGCGAACCCGCCGCCGGCCGCCTCCGCCGCGGGCTGCTCCACGGGCTGCTCCACGGGCTTGGCGAGCACCACCGCGCCCGGCTGCGGCGCCTGCGGGTACCCGAGCTGCCGCACCGGCGCCGTCTGCACCGGGGCCGCCTGCGCCGGGACCGGGGCCGCCGTCGGGCCCGGCTGGGCCGGGACCGCCCCGTACGGGGCCGGTTGCTGCTGCTGCGCCAGCTGCGCCGAGTACGCCGTGTAGGCCGCCGCCGAGGCCCGTTCCCACTCCCGGCGCTGGCGCTCCATCAGCACCGCCCCCAGGTACACCAGCGAGGGCAGCCCCGCGGGCACCGGCCAACCCGTCCGCTGCGCCATGTCCGCGGCCATCCGGTCGCCCAGCGCGGCCGCCACCGGCTCGTCCAGCTCGTGCATCCGGCTCAGCACCTGGCGCGCCGACAGCCACAGGCCGTCCGGCACCGCGGACAGGTCCAGCGCCACCAGGTCCGCGCCCAGCGCGTGCATCACCTGCAGCGGCACCGGCGGCACCGCCCCCTGGTCCCGCGCCCCCTGCGGCAGCCGCTCCCGGATCACCATCGTCCCGCCGAAGATGTCGCCGAGCCGGCGCCCCTCCGCGGAGAACAGCGAACTGAGCACCGCGGGCATCGCGAGCAGCCCGAAGTCGATCACCCCGACCAGCCCCCGCACCAGCGCGTGCCGGAACCGGATCGGGCCGCCGTCCGCCCGCACCACCCGCAGCCCCAGCGCGATCTTCCCCAGCGACCGCCCCTGCGACAGGGTCTCGACCAGCGTCGGCAGCAGCACCGTGCAGAACACGAACACCGCGATCATGAACGCCATCTGGGCGGCGTCCTCCAGGTCGGAGAGCCCCATCAGCAGGCCGATCGCCAGGATGAAGTACGCCACCGTGTACACGACCCAGTCCAGCAGCCGGGCCAGGGCCCGCGACGGCAGCCTCGCCGTCCGCAGCCCCAGGACGACCGCCTCACCGGTCACCAGCTCGCTCACGCCACCCACCCGCTCCGCTCCACGGCCCGCCGGCGACCCCGCGTCGCACGGCCCGACCCCCTCGATCAACAGCGGCAAACATAAGGCCGTACACCCCCGGCAGGTAACCCCGGGCCGCCACTCGTCACCACGCTTCCGACATCCCTGCCACGCCGACCCTCCGTTCTGGCAAGCTAAGCCCGCACCAGCCCAGGCAGCACACCAACCAGTTGCCGCCGTCGCCCCGCCGCGCCCCCGGAGAGAACCGCCATGGACCTGGACGTCTTCGTCGCCGCCCACCAGGCGGAATGGCACCGTCTGGAGGTCCTCAGCAGCCGCCGCCGCCTCACCGGCGAGGAGGCCGACGAGCTCATCACCCTCTACCAGCGCGCCACCAGCCACCTCGCCCAGGTCCAGGCCGCCGCCCCGCACCCCGGCGTCGAGGGCCGGCTCACCACCCTGGTCGTCCGCGGCCGCAACGCCGTCGCAGGCGCCCGCGCCTCCTCCTGGCGCGACGCCGCCCGCTACTTCACCACCAGCTTCCCCGCGATCCTCTACCGCACCCGCCGCTGGTGGCTGACCGTCGGCGCGGTCTCCTTCCTCCTCAGCGCCGTGATCGCCTGGTGGATAGGCACCCACCCCGAGATCGTCAAGTCCCTGGTGTCCCCCGAGCAGTACGAGCAACTCACCAAGTCCGGCGGTGAGTTCGAGACCTACTACACCGAGCACCCCTCGGCGAACTTCGCCGCCCAGGTGTGGACCAACAACGCCTGGGTCGCCGCGCAGTGCCTGATCTCGGCCGTCCTGCTCGGCGTCCCCGTGCTGTTCATCCTGCTGGAGAACGTCCTCAACCTCGGCTTCGGCATCGGCACCATGGCCTCCGCCGACCACCTCCAGCTCTTCCTCGGCCTGCTCGTCCCGCACGGCCTGCTCGAACTCACCGCCATCTTCGTCGCCGGCGGCCTCAGCCTCCGCCTCGGCTGGACCGTCATCGACCCCGGCCCCCGCACCCGCGCCGTCGCCCTCGCCGAAGAGGGCCGAGCCGTCATCGGCTCCGTCATCGGCCTCACCGTCGTCCTGATGGTCACCGGCTTCATCGAGGGCTTCGTCACCGGCTCCGCCCTCCCCGACTGGCTCCGCATCGCCATGGGCGTCCTCGTCGAGGCACTCTTCCTGGTCTACGCCCTGGTCCTCGGCAAGCGCGCCGCCGCCACCGGCGAGATCGGCGACGTCGAAGCCGCCGACCGCACCGACCACCAGCCGATGGTCGGCTGACCGCCCCTCGCACGGCGTGGCGTGGTCACGGGTGCCCCGCCAAACCTGGTAGCCTGATGATCAACCCGGCGGGACCATTGACTTGATCCCCATG
This sequence comes from Kitasatospora phosalacinea, assembly GCF_000717185.1. Classification (GTDB taxonomy): domain Bacteria; phylum Actinomycetota; class Actinomycetes; order Streptomycetales; family Streptomycetaceae; genus Kitasatospora; species Kitasatospora phosalacinea_A. The sequence continues at coordinate 33,895 of NZ_JNYE01000084.1, forward strand.
GGCTAGTAGGTTTGAACGGTTGGGAGCGACTGGACATCCAGTTCCTCCCGGGCGTAGTGTCTACGACACCGCCGAATCGAGGCAGCGCGTCCGAGAGGATGCTGGCCCGGTCAGGCAAAACCCCGAAGCTGAGCAGTGCAGAGCTTTTGATAAGGTCTGCAGCGAAGTCGAAGGAATTCCCACTCCAGCGGGAATGGAAATCGGAGCGAAAAACCTCTGATAAGCTGGGAACACGAAAGAACGAAGCGCCCGGAGGGTCCGCAGGGATGCGGCTCGAAGGAAGTGTCCGTTCCTTGAGAACTCAACAG
>NZ_JNYE01000085.1 GCF_000717185.1 Kitasatospora phosalacinea
CGCTCCCCCACTCCCCGGCCCCGGCTTCCCCGCTCCCCCACTCCCCGGCCCCGGCTTCTCCACTCCCCCACTCCCCGGCTACCAGCCGGAGCCGCGGTAATGCGGCAGGTCGAGCGCGGTCGGGTCCATCGCCGCCAGCCACTGCCCGCCCCGGCGCAGCACCGGCGTCAGCACGATCTCCGGCTCCCCGTCGTACCCGGCCTGCACCAGGGCGTCGTAGCGGACGGGCCGGTGGGGGGCGGTCGCGGGCGTGGGCCGCTCGTCGCGGTGGCGGCGGGCCTGGGCGTCGAGGGCCTGCAGGGCGCGCTGCAGGTGCGGCTGCCAGCCGGGCAGGTGGTGCGGGTCGGCGGGGACGAGGTAGCGGGCGCCGGCGTCGATCAGCGCCCCGACCAGGCGGCCGAGCGCCTCGGTGCGCTCCAGGCCGGGCGGGATCGCTCCGAGGGCGTCGGCGATCGGGCGGGTGACGCGCAGCAGTGCCTCGTTGAAGTCGAGTCCGTGTTCGCCCTCGGCCTGCACCAGCAGGGCGCGCTGCTCGCCGGTGAGGTGCAGCCGGCAGGGGTGGGCGGCGCCTTCGGTGAGCAGTTCGGGCTGTCCGTGCCAGGTCACGGGGGTGTCGCCGAGCTGGGCCCACTCGGGCCAACTCACTTCTCCGCCGGGGTGTTTGACGGCGTGGCCGAGCGGGTGGTCGCCGACGGTGAGGATCTCGATCCGGGCGCCGACCACCTGGGCGGGTTCGGGGCGGACGACCAGGCGGCGGGTGGCCTGGTCCCAGTCGAGGCCGCCGGTGCGGGCGTCGACGGGTTCGGTGGCGGCGAGGGCGAGCGGCCGGTGGGGGTGGGCGTCGTGCATGTGGGCGACGGTGACCGGGACGAGGACGGCCGCGCGGAGGACGGCCTGCCGGTCGGGGAACGGCCTGGGCTGGACCGCCTCGGTGGTGAGTTGCTCCGACATGCGCCGTACCCTTCCCGCGCCCGTGCGGCGCGCACCCCCCGCGGGTGCCGACGCGTCCGGCCGGCCGCCCCGCGGTCTGTCCCGTCGGCCGTTCGCGCGGCCAGGGGGACAGCGTACGGGGCGCCGGCCGGTTCGGGAACGCGGTGGCGCGGACGGCGGCGAATCGTGACCGTTCGTGCCCTGTGCACCGCCGACGGCGCGCAACCTTCCTGCGGTCAGCGGTCGTTGGGGGAGATCCGCCAGGCGAGCAGGACGACCAGGAAGGAGGCGGCGCTGAACCCCGTGCACCACCAGGCGGTGGCCGTGTGGCCGCTCATCCAGGCGTTGGTGGCGGTGTTCAGGGCCCACAGCTGGCCGATCACGATGGTGACGGCCAGGGCGACCCGGGCGGACAGGATGGCCGACCGTTCGGGCTGCTGGTCGGTGCCCGCGCCGGGGCCGGGGCCGGTGGCGGAGACCCGCGGGTCGGCGTAGCCGGAGGTGGCCCGGATCTGCGGGTAGCGCTCGTGGACGGGCCGGTTGAGCCTGGGCTCGTCGCTGCCGGGGTGGTAGCCCTCCGGGTAGTGGCCTTCGGGAACGCTCATCACGCACCTCCACAGGGGAGTTGACGGATCGTCGGTTCAACTCGCGTGCCGGTCATCTCACTTGCCGCTCTTGCGGCTGGGGCAGTTGGCGGCGGCGATGAGTTCCGGGTCGCGCAGGGTCCGGCACACGCCGGTCAGTGTCTCCTCGCCGGAGCGGATGGTGCCGACCGCCCAGACCGAGCCGTCGGCCCGTTCCGCCATCACCACCCGGGGCAGCGGGCGGGGCGGCGGGCCGCCGGTGACCTCGCCGGTGCGGGAGTCGAACTGCCCTTCGTGGCACGGGCAGTAGAGGTCGCCGTCGGCGCCGTGGTCGCGCCGCCACAGCACGCCGCAGGCGAGGTGGGTGCAGACCGTGGAGTAGCCGACCAGGGTGCCGTCGGGCAGCCGGATCGCCATCGCCCGGTCGTCCTCGCCGGGGTAGTCGAAGGTGACCGCGTCGCCGGGTTCCAGCCGGTCGGCGACCCTCAACGGCGCTGCGGCGCCGTCGCCGTGGCGGTGCAGCACGCCGGCCGAGACCACCGTGGAGCCGACCACCAGGCCGCCGGAGACGGTGGCGACGATCCGCAGGTAGTCGCGCCGGGTGGTCAGCGAGTCGGCGCTGATCCGTTCCTTCAGCGCGGCCTGCTCGGCCCGGTGGCCGTCGGGGCCGTCGGGGCTGCCGGGGCCGCCGGGGCCGCCGGGGCCGCCGTCCGGGCCGTACGGCTGGGGGGAGTTGGCGGGGCTGGTCACGCCCTGGCTCCGTTCCCGGGCGTGGGGCGCCCGTTGACCTCGATCAGGTTCAGCATCCCGCCGGGGACGGGAGTTCGGCGCTCGCCCGGCACCACCATGGCGACGCCGGTGGAGACCACGGTGTCGCCGAACGCGAACATCGTGGAGACGTCCACGCCGGGCCGCTCGGCCTGCAGTTCCTCGACGGTGCCGTAGAACAGGGCGCCGGTGGGGCAGACCGTGGCGCACATCGGGGCCAGGCCGTAGGAGGTGCGGTCGTAGCAGAGGTTGCACTTCATCTGGAGCTTCGCCTCCAGATCGATCTTGGGCACGCCGAACGGGCAGGCGTTGACGCAGTTCGCGCAGCCGATGCAGCGGGTCGGGTCGGCCTCCTGCACCACGCCGTCCGCGGTGATCAGGATCGCCTCGGCCGGGCAGACCTCGGCGCACGGCGCGACCGGGTCCTCGCAGTGCATGCACACGGTCGGCAGCGAGGCGACGGTGTGGCCCTCGTCCGGGTAGTCCAGGTGGATCATCGACTTGCCCCGGTGCGAGTCGCACTCGCGGCAGGCCGACACGCAGGCCTGGCAGCCGATGCAGCGGCCCGGGTCGATGAAGATGGTGCGTCCCAGCATCTCGGTCAGCCCCTCTCGGCGGTGCCGCGGCCCTGCGGCGAGGTCGGCGGCAGCGGGTCGGTGCGCGAGACCTGGGCCTCCGGGTAGGCCTCGCGACCCGGCGGGACGGGCGGCGCGGGCACCGGGTCGATGGCCTCGGCCCGTTCGATCCGCACCGCGCACACCTTGTACTCGGGGATCTTCGAGCGCGGGTCCAGGGCGTCGACGGTCAGGACGTTCGCCGCGACGGGGTACGGCCAGTGGTAGGGCACGAACACGTGGTCGGGGCGGATCGCCTCGGTCACCAGCGCGGGCAGCACCTCGCTGCCGCGCCGGGTCACCACCCGCACCGGCTCCCCGTTGCGAAACCCGTGCGAGGGGTGCACCTCCACCCAGGGGCGGGGCGTCTGCTCGACCAGGCCGCCCAGGCGCCGGGTCTGGTTGCCGGACAGGAAGTGCGCGACGGTGCGCCCGGTGGTCAGCGTCATCGGGTACTCGTCGCTGTACGGGTCGGCGGGCGGGTGCCACTCCACCACCTGCATGTGCACCTTGCCGTCCGGGTGGGAGGTCCTGCCGCCCTCGAACAGCCGGGGCGTGCCCGGGTGGTCGAGGCTGGGGCAGGGCCAGGCGATGCCGCCGGTCTCCTCCAGGCGCTCGTAGGTGATGCCGTAGTAGTCGATGACGGTGCCCGCCGAGGCGCGGCGCAGTTCGTCGAAGACGTCCTTGGAGCCCTCGAAGGCGAACTTGCTGCCCTGGCCGAGGCGTCGGGCGATCTCGCACATCACCCAGGTGTCGGTGCGCACGCCCTCGGGCGGCTCCTGGGCCTTGTTGTGCTTGACCACCCGGGCCTCGGCGTTGGCCATGACGCCCTCGTCCTCGGCCCAGGTGGTGACCGGGAAGACCACGTGCGCGTTGGCGGCGGTCTCGGAGAGGAAGAAGTCGAACTGGGCGTGGAACTCCAGCTTGTCGTAACCGTCCTTCACCACCGCGTAGTTGGGCAGCGAGACGAACGGGTTGTTGCAGACGCCGATCAGGCCGCGGATCTCGCCGCGCTGCATCTGCCAGACCATCTCCATCATCGAGGTTCCGGCCTGCGGGAGTTCGGACTCCTCGATGCCCCAGATCGCGGCGACCTGGCGGCGGTGCACCGGGTCGTTGATGGAGCGGCCGCCGGGCAGCAGGTCGGACTTCTGGCCGTGCTCGCGGCCGCCCTGGCCGTTGCCCTGGCCGGTGATGGTGCCGTAACCGGCGCCCGGGCGGCCCAGGTTGCCGGTGGCGGTGCACAGGTTGATGACGGTCAGGCAGTTCTCCACGCCCTGGGTGTGGTGCTCGATGCCGCGCGCGTGCCAGGCCATCGCCCGGTCGGCCGTCCCGAACACCCGGGCCACCTGGACGATCTGCTCCGCCGGGACGCCGCAGATCTCGGCGGCCCGGCTCGGCGGGTACGCCTTGACGGCGGCCTTGACCTCGGCCCAGCCGGTGGTGTGCTCGGCCAGGAACACCTCGTCGGTGAGGCCCTCCTCGACGATGACGTGCAGCACGGCGTTGAAGAACGCCGAGTCCGTACCGGACTTGAGCGCGACGTGGATGTCGGCGGTGCGGGCGACCGCGGTCTCGCGCGGGTCGACGACGATCAGGGTGGCGCCGCGGTCCCGGGCGCCCCACACGTACTGGGTCATGACGGGGAAGCACTCGCCGACGTTCGACCCGGCGATCAGGAGGCACTGGGTCTGCAGGATGTCGGAGAACGGGTTGCCCGCCCGGTCGATGCCGAAGGCCAGCTTGTTGGCGCCCGCCGCGCTGACCATGCACAGGCGGCCGTTGTAGTCCACGTGCCGGGTCTTCAGCGCGACCCGGGCGAACTTGCCCACCAGGTAGGTCTTCTCGGAGAACAGGCTGGCCCCGCCGAGCATCCCGAACGCGTCCCGGCCGCTCTCGGCCTGGATCCGGTTGATCTCGGCGACGGTGAAGTCCAGCGCCTCCTCCCAGCCCACCTCCCGGAACGGCTCGTCGCGGCTGCGGCGCATCAGCGGCGCGGTCAGCCGGTCGGGGTGGTTGACCTGCTGGTACGCGTTGATGCCCTTGGGGCACAGGCGCATCCGGTTGATGTCGTGGTTGCGCGGCTCGACACCGAACACCTTGCCCTGGGCGTTCACCCGCAGGTACATGCCGCACTGCACGCCGCAGAAGCAGCAGTGCGTGGGGACGAGGGTCTGCTCGGTCTGGTCGGCCCGCCAGGCCGCGGCGGGCAGGCCGCCCGCGTCGCGGAAGTTGCGGGTCCCGAGCGGGGCGACGCTCGGGTCCAACGGGACGTGCTCGTGGCTCACTTGAACCCCCGCTTGACGTTCGACAGGTAGGCGGTGCCGCGCAGCACCCGCTTGCAACGGGGGCAGTACTCGGCCCACTCGTCGAAGCCCAGCTTCAGGTCGCGCATCGTGGCGCGCAGGTTGTCCACCGCCGCGACGGTGTCGATCGGCTGGCCGCAGCGCTTGCACGCCTGCAGCTCCTGGTCGTCCGAACCCTTGCGCCGCGCCGTGTACTTGAACAGCTGCATGCCGACCGCGGCCGGGCGCTGCACGATGTGGAAGAACTTGCCGAACGGCAGGTAGACCAGGGTCAGCACGACCGAGGCCATGTGCAGGATCGCCAGGAACTCGTAGCCGCCGCCGTGCAGGAACATCTCCGAGAAGGTCAGCAGCAGGCCGGTGACCGAGATGGTGATCAGCGCCAGCAGCGGCAGGAAGTCGTAGCCGAAGCGCTGGCCGGTGGTCGCGGCGCGGTCGCGCATCCGCCGCCACAGGAAGTAGCCGGCGCCGCCGATCACCATCACCGCGGCCAGGTCGAGGCCGTGGTAGAGCGCCCAGCCGAGGAAGCTGCCGGAGTCGAAGCCGAACAGCCGCAGGCCCCACAGCCGCATCTCGTAGCCCGGCCCGGCCGCGCTGGCGGAGGTGAAGGTGAACCAGCCCCAGGTCAGCGGGAAGGTGATCGCCGCGGCCAGCAGGCAGCCCCAGAAGATCAGTTGGTGTGCCGCCCAGCGGGCGTGCGAGCGGGCGCCGAGGAACTTCTGGAAGCCCAGGTAGGTGGCGATCATCTTCGGCAGGGCGGCGGGCGAGCGCTTCAGGTTCTCCCAGGACAGCGCGGCCTTCCAGCCCTGCACGAACATCCGGCGGGCGGCGGGCGCGGAGACCCACACCACGTAGCGGTACACCACGCCGAAGGTGAGGAACACCGTGGCCACCGCGTACGGCACCAGCGCCGAGTCGAAGTCCCGCAGCAGGCGGCTGCCCAGCACGATCGCCACCACCAGCAGCACGCTCGCCGCCCCGGCGATCAGCGAGGCCCGCACCGCCGTCGTCCGGGTGGTCGAGGCCACCACCCCCGGCGCGCCGCCCTCGACCTGGCTGTCACCGATCGGTCTGCCCTGCGGGGGCGGCGCTGTCCCGGCCACGCGCACTCTCCTAGCGCTCGACGAGCCACTCGATCTGACGTTCTCTCCGCCGGACGCTAGCGATCACCCCTGCGGGGTGCCCGCCCACTGCGCCACCAGCGGCGCGTCGCTGGGCCGAACGGGCGAGCGGTCGGCGCGCCCGACCATCCCGGCGGCGCCGGGGCGGGGCTCAGCCGAGGGCGTCGACGGCGGCCCGGACGGCCTGCGGGTGGGCGAGCAGGTCGGTGCTGTCGGCCCACTGGTCGACGGCACCGGTCAGCGGCCGGTCGCGCAACTCCGGTGCGGTGACGGTCCGTTGCAGGGCCCGGGCGAAGCGGTCGGCGTGCAGGACGAGGTACGGGCGGTCGTGGTAGCGGCGGCAGGCCGGGTCGAGCGGCTCGGTCAGGCCGAGCGCGTTGTGGGCGCGGGCCGCGGCCTCGTACGCCGCGCACAGGTGCCGTTCGCGGGCGGCCTGGTCGGGGGCGGCGAGGGCCGCGCGCAGGGCGGGGGCCAGCGCGGGGGCGCTGCCGAGGCGGGCGAAGGCGCTGCCGAGCCACTTGCCGTACGGGGCGTAGCGGCGGTCCGTCAGGAAGGCCAGCCGCATCAGGTCGCGGACCAGACGGGCGGTGAGCAGGGCCGCGCCGAGCTCGTCCCCGGCCTCGGCGCAGCGGCCGACGAACGCCTCCTCCTGGGCGATCCGCTGCCACTGGCAGGCCAGCAGGTGGCGCCACACCTGGTCGGGGTACCAACGCAGGCGCTCGCGGGCGGCGGTGAGGGTGCCGAGGCCGTCGTGGAAGAGCGCGCCGCCGGTGAACTCGGCGAGCCGCTGCTGCGGGAGGGCCAGCCAGTCGACGGGGCCGGGGGCGCTGTCGGCCCAGGCGGCGGCGGGCGGGCCGAGGCGCTCGGCGAGCCAGCCGGGCAGGTCGTGGACGGTGACGCGGTGGTCGACCGGGCCGTCGGCGGGCGGCGGGGCGAGGTGGCTGACCGGGTTGTCCGGGTCGCCGGTGGCACGGTAGTGGGTGGACCAGCCGCGGACGTGCCCGGGCAGGCGTTCGGCGAGCAGTTCGCGGATCGCGGGGCCGTGGCGGCGGGCGTCCGCCGGGTCCAGGAAGAGCTGTAGGCGCGGCCCCCAGTCGTGGTCGGCGGAGCGGGCGCTGTCGAAGCCGAGCACCTCCGATCCGGGGCCGATCCGCGCGGCCGCGTGGCGCAGGCCCGGGTGGGCGCGCTCCAGGAGCGGGCGGACGGCCTCCTCGTACAGCGCCCGGGCGAGGTCGAGGCCGGGGACGAAGGGCGGGGCGGCGGGGCCGGGTGCGGTCATGCGGCCCACTGTGGCGGAGCACGACCGGAGGGGGCCACCGCTTAACGGGCGGCTCGACGTGCGGCGGTCAGACCCGCGAAGACCAGGGCGGTACCCGCGCCGCCGGAGGCGCGCAGCGCGGGGCCGGTGGTGGCGGCGGGCAGGGCGCCGGAGGTGAGTCCGTCGGCGGCGAGGGCGAGCGAGCCCAGCAGTCCGAGCCACCGGTACCGGCCCGGGTGGGCGTTCGCGCCCGTGTGCGGCATGTCGGGAACGCTGGCAGAGGGGCGTGACTCCCGGGGGAAGAGTCGGCGTCCGCCAAATGGCCGGGGGGCGACCGGATCACGCCGTGCGCAGGCCGCGGCGGGTGCCGGGGCCGGGGCGTGCCGCGGGGCCGAACCCGGCATTCAGCACGTGCACATCTGGTCTCCCACGGACGGCCATCTCAGGGCCAGTCGGGTCGGGGAGACATACGGGTGCCGCCCGTGGCCGGCGCCGCCGGACCGGCGGTCCGGGTGCGAGCGCCCCTGTCGTTGCGTGCCGTCCCGTGCCGTCCGTCGCCACCCTACCGCGCCCCGAGATCCCGGAGAGTCCCGCCATGACCACCGCCCCCGCCCGTCCCGGACAGTTCCCCGCCCAGCCCGCCCGGCCGTCGTCGGACCGGCGGCCCGAGCCCCAACCGCCCACGTACCAGCTGGCGTTCGCCCGGACCATGGAGGACGTGCGGGACGCCCAGCGGCTGCGCCACCAGGTGTTCGCGGACGAGATGGGCGCGGTGCTGGACTCGCCGCTGCCCGGCCTGGACGCCGACCCGTTCGACGAGTTCTGCGACCACCTGCTGGTGCGCGAGCAGCCCGGCGGCGAGGTGGTCGGCACGTACCGGCTGCTGCGGCCCGAACAGGCGCGCCGGGCGGGCCGGTTGTACTCCGACAGCGAGTTCGACCTGGCCCGGCTGGGCGGGCTGCGGGACGGGCTGGTGGAGGTCGGGCGGTCCTGCATCGCCGCGGCGCACCGCGGCAACGGCGCCGTGATCAACCTGATGTGGGGCGGCATCGCCCGCTACATGACCGCCACCGGCAACGCCTGGCTGGCGGGCTGCTGCTCGGTGCCGCTGGCCGACGGCGGCGCGACCGCCGCCGGGGTGTGGGACGCCGTCTCCGCCAAGCACCTGGCCCCGCCGCAGTACCGGGTCACCCCGCTGCGCCCGTGGTCGGCGCGGGGCGTGTCCCGTGAGGGCCGCACGCCCGTCCCGGCGCTGCTGCGCGGCTACCTGCGGCTGGGGGCGTGGGTGTGCGGCGAGCCCGCCTATGACCCGGACTTCGGCGTGGCGGACCTGTACGTGCTGCTGTCGCTGGAGCGCACCGACCCGCGCTACCTGCGGCACTTCCTGGCGGCCGCGGCGGAGCTGCCGGTCTCGGCGGTCCTCGGGGGCGCCCCGGGCGGGTCCGGGCCCGCTCCCGTCCCCGGGCCCGCTCCCGTCCCGCCGGTCGCCGTGGCGTCGCCGCGCGGAACGGCGTCCGCGGGGACGGCGGCATGAGCGCCTGGCTGCCGACCGCGCCGTGCACGCCCGGCGACTGCGTGACGGTCGCCGGGCCGCGGGCGGGCCTGCCGGTGCGGGTGCTGCGGCTGGCCGGCTGCCTGCTGGTGCTGGCCGCCGGGCTGGCGGCGGTGCCGGTGGTGCGGGCGCTGGCGTGGCTGCCCGCGGAGCGGCTGGTGCGCTGGTGGGCGCGGCTGCTGCTGGCCGTGCTGGGCGTGCGGGTGCGGGCGGTCGGCGTGCCGGGGCGGCACTCCGGCGGCTCGCTGCTGGTGTCCAACCACGTCTCGTGGCTCGACGTCCTGCTGGTCGGCTCCGTCCGGCCGGGCCGGATGCTGGCCAAGAGCGAGGTCGGCCGCTGGCCGGTGCTGGGCCCGCTGACCTGCTGGGGCGGCACGATCTTCATCGACCGCGAGCGGCTGCGGGCGCTGCCCGGCACGGTCGAGGAGATCGCGGCGGTGCTGCGCCGCGGCGGGCGGGTGGTGGTCTTCCCGGAGGGCAGCACCTGGTGCGGGCGCGGGGGCGGGCGGTTCCGCCCGGCGCTGTTCGAGGCGGCGGTGCGGGCGGACGTCCCCGTGCAGCCGGTGGCGCTGCGCTACCGCACCGCGGACGGCCGTCCCAGCACCGCGCCCGCGTTCGTCGGCGAGGACGGGCTGCTGGCCTCGGTGTGGCGGGTGGTGTCGGTGCGGGGCCTGCGCGCGGAGGTCGAGTTCCTGCCGCAGCTGCCGCCCGCGCTGTTCCCGGACCGGCGCCGGCTCGCGGCGGCGGCCCAGCGGGTGGTGGAGCACCTGCGGGACTCTTCCGGCGCTCCCGGCCGCACTGCCCGCGCGCACCCCGTGGAACGTCCGGCCCGGGTGGCGGGGCCCGCGCGGGCGGTGGGGGTCGGCGGGTAGGCGGGCGGGTCGGGTGCCTCCCGTATGATCGGGCGAGTTCAGAAGAGGGCGAGGAGGTGCTCGATGCAGGTGGACGAGGAGGCCGTCGGCGCGGTGCTGAACCGGCTGCGCCGGGCACAGGGCCAGCTGAGCGGCGTGATCGCGATGATCGAGGCCGGGCGCGACTGCAAGGACGTGGTCACGCAGCTCGCCGCCGTCTCGCGCGCGCTGGACCGGGCCGGGTTCAAGATCCTCGCCAGTGGCATGCGCCAGTGCCTGGCGGAGGCCGAGGAGGGGACCGCCCCGATGACGGAGGCGGAGCTGGAGAAGATGTTCCTCACCCTGGCCTGACCGCTGCCGCCCGCCGTGCACCGCGCCGGAACGCGGTGCACGCGAGCGGCTTTCCGCTCGCTCAAGCAGCGGTGCACGCGAGCGGTTTTCCGCCCGCTCAAGCAAGGGCCAGGAAGAGCTTCTCCAGTTCGGCCTCGCTCATCGGGGCCGCGCCCTCCTCCGACTCGGCCAGGCACTGGCGCATGCCGCTGGCCACGATCTTGAACCCGGCCCGGTCCAGGGCCCTGGAGACGGCGGCGAGCTGGGTCACCACGTCCTTGCAGTCGCGGCCGGCCTCGATCATCGCGATCACGCCGGCCAGTTGGCCCTGTGCCCGGCGCAGCCGGTTCAGCACCGCACCGACGGCCTCGTCGCCCACCTGCATCGGGTCTCCTCCTCGTCCTCGGCGGGCGCCGGTCGCGGCCCGCCCCCGGGTCCGTACCGCACCGTGCGGCGCGGCACCCATACCCCCTCCGGTATCAACCCGCCCGGCGGGCGGCGCATTCCCTCGCCCGCCGGACGCCCCGGCCCTCCCCCGTTGCCCCCGTTGCCCCCTGTTGTCCTCTGCTGCCCCCGGGCGGCTCAGGCCGCGGCCTCCCAGGCGCCGTAGCCGCCGAGCAGGTCGGAGGTGTGCGGGTGGCCGTGGTGGCGCAGCAGGCTGGCCGCGATGGAGGAGCGGTGGCCGCCCGCGCAGTGCACGACGACCTGGCGGTCGCGCGGCACCTCGGCGATGCGGTGCGGGAGTTCGGCGAGCGGGAGGTGGACGGAGCCGGGGATGTGCCCGTCCGCGCGCTCGCCCTCGCCGCGGACGTCGATGACCAGCGGCGGTTCGGCTCCGGCGAGTTCGGTGCGCAGGTCGGCGACGGTGCGGCGGGGCGCCCGGCGCATCTGCTCGGGGACGGCGCGGAAGGCCGTCTCGGGGTCGGCGAGGTATCCGGCGACGCGGTCGAAGCCGATCCGGGCGAGCCGGGTGACGGTCTCCTGCTCACGGCCCCCGGGGGCGATCACCAGCAGCGGCCAGGCCGGGTCGAGGACGGTGCCCGCCTGCTCGGCGAAGCGGCCGTCGGCGGGGACGTTGACGGCCCCGGCGAGGTGCCCGGCGGCGAACTCCAGCGGGTCGCGGGCGTCGACCACCACCGTGCCCTCCTCGGCGCGGCGGGCGAGGAAGGCCCCGGCGTCCAGCGGGACGGCGAGCGCGGCGGCGTCGAACAGGTCGCGCTCGCGGCGGTTGAGGTCGGCGTCGTAGCCGAAGTAGCCGGGCGCGGTGGGCTGTCCGGCGGTGACGATGGCCACGAACTCGTCCTCGGTCATCGGCGCGCAGGCGTAGTTGGTGGCGCGCTGCTGCCCGATGGTGGACTGCCGCTCGGTGGACAGGTTCTTGCCGCAGGCGGAGCCCGCGCCGTGCGCGGGGAAGACCCGGACCTCGTCCGGCAGCGCCATCAGCTTGCGCTGGACGCTGTCGTACAGCATCCGGCCGAGCTGGTCGGCGGTGACGCCCGCGGAGGCCAGCAGGTCGGGGCGGCCGACGTCGCCGACGAACAGCGCGTCGCCGGTGAGCACCCCGTACGGGACGGCGTCCTCGGCGTGCTCGCGGACCAGGACGCTGATCGACTCGGGGGTGTGACCGGGCGTCTCCACGACCTCCAGGACGACGTCGCCGAGGCTGATCCGCTCGCCGTCGGCGAGCTTGCGGATCGGGTACTCGGTCTCGGCGCGGCGGCCGTAGCCGATCCAGGCGCCGGTGCGGTCGGCGAGTTCGAGGTGGCCGGAGAGGAAGTCGGCGTGGAAGTGGGTGTTGATGACGCCCACGACCGTGAAGCCGCGGGACCCGGCCTCCGCGAGGTACTCGTCCACGTCCCGCCGCGGGTCGACCACCACGGCGCGGCCGGTGGTCTCGTCCGCGATCAGGTAGGAGGCCTGGGAGAGGCAGTCGAGGTAGTACTGGGCGAAGAACACGGGAGTCCTCTTCTCTGCGTCGGGTGAGGGTGCGGCCACATCCGGGCCCGGATACCCCCGTAGGTATTGTTGCAGGCAGTTCTCGGCCAGGAGGCCCGCCGGGGCGATACCGGTGGGGGTATATGCTCGAAACCAACGATATACCCCCGCCGGTATCTTCCCGAGGACGGTCCACCGCCCCGGGACCCGCCGGAACCCCCCGTACCGCCCGCCCAGCCCCAGGAGGACACCGTGGCCTGGACCCCTCAGCCACCCGCGCCCGCGCAGATCGACCCCGCCGAGGCGCACCGTCTGGCCGCCGCCGGGGAGGCGGTGCTGCTCGACGTCCGCGAGCCCGAGGAGCACGCCGAACTGCACGCACCCGGCGCGGCCCTCGCCCCGCTCGGCGACCTCGGCACCGCCGCGGGCCTCGGCGCCGCGCGGGCCGCGGGCGGCGGACGGCTGGTGCTGGCGGTGTGCCGCTCCGGGAGCCGCTCGCAGACGGCCACCGAACTGCTGAACGCGCACGGGCTGCCGACGGTGAACGTGGTCGGCGGGATGCGCGCCTGGCTGCGGGCCGGGCTGCCCGTGCACCGGGACGCGTGTCGCTGCGGCGGCGCGATATGAGCACCGTCCTGCTCGCGCTGGCCGCCGGCGCGGTGGTCGGCCTGGCGCTGGGCGGGCTCGGCGGCGGCGGCAGCATGCTGGCCGTCCCCGCGCTGATCTACCTGATCGGGCTGACGCCCGGCACCGCGACCACCGCCAGCCTGCTGATCGTCGCCGTGACCTCGCTCACCGGCCTGGTCGCCCACGCCCGGGCCGGACGCGTCCGCTGGCGCGAGGGGCTGCTGTTCGGCGCGGCCGGACTCCCGTTCGCCGCACTCGGCGGCGCGCTCTCCCGCCACCTGCCCGGCCCCGCCCTGACCGCCGCGTTCGCGCTGCTGGCCGCACTGGCCGCCTGGCGGATGCTCGCGGGCGGGCGGCGGACGGCGGGCGGCGCGAGTGACGGCATCGGTGACGCCGGCCGTGACGTCGGTGACGCCGGGTGCAAGGTCGGTGACGCCGGGTGCGAGGTCGGCGTCGGTGGCGCGGCGCGTCCGGTGGTGCCCGCAGCCGCGGTCGCTCGGACGCCCGGTGGCGCGGGGGCGGCGGTCGCCCTCGCGACCGAGATGATCCCTGCGGGGACGAACTCCGTTCCGGCTCCCCTCCCGGGCGCTGCCGGGCCCGCGCCCCGGGTGCCCATTCCGGCGCGGCGGGCCGCGCTGGCGGGGGCCGGACTGGGCGCGGCGACCGGGGTGCTGGGCGTCGGCGGCGGGTTCCTCGCGGTACCCGCACTGGTGTCCTTCCTGGCGTTCCCGATGGCCGAGGCGATCGGCACCAGCCTGCTGGCGATCACCCTGAACTCGCTGGCCGCGCTGCTGCCCCGGCTGGGCGTGGCCGCCGAGATCCCGTGGTCGACGGTCGGCCCGTTCGCCGCCGCGGCGATCCTCGGCGCCTGGGACGGCAAGCGGCTCGCGGCCAAGCTGTCCGGTCGCACGCTGCAGCGGCTGTTCGCCGGGGCCCTGCTGGCGGTCGCCGCCCTGATGCTGGTGGACGCCGTGCTCTGACGCCTGCATGGCCACCGCTCCCAGGTTCTCCGGCCCTCCGGTCCCCGGCACCGCTCGGGCATCCTTGGACGTTCCCCCTCTCCTTTTGTCCCGTTTCCTCCCCTCCCTGCCCGGCCCGTCCACACCGCGCGCCGGGGACATCCCCTCCCGAAAGGTCCGACCCGCCCCATGACCACGCCCCTGACCGTCGAGCAGCTCCAGCCCCGACTGCACGAGCTGACCGTCATCGACGTCCGCTCCCCCGGCGAGTTCGCCGGGGGGCACATCCCGGGCGCCCACAACGTGCCGCTCGACCAGCTGACGCAGGCCCTGCCCGCGCTGCGGGCCGCTGCCGAGCGCGGCGAGCTGGCCGTCGCCTGCACCTCCGGCGCCCGGGCCCTGAACGCCTGCGAGCAGCTGTCCTCGGCCGGCGTGCAGGCGCTGCTCATCGACGGCGGCACCTCCGCCTGGGCCGCCAATGGTGGAACACTGAACCGGGTGCCGGGCCAGAAGGCCCGCTGGGCGATGGAGCGGCAGGTCCGGCTGGTGGCCGGTTCGCTGGTGCTCGCGGGCATAGTCGTCGACGTGGCTGTCCCGGGCGTGCGCTGGGTGTCGGCCGCGATGGGCGGCGGCCTGCTGTTCTCGGCGGTCAGCAACACCTGCACGATGGGCTCGCTGCTGGGCAAGCTCCCGTACAACCGCCCGCGCAACTCCGGTGCCGCACTCGGCGCGACGCTCACCGCGCTGCGCGACGGCAGCAAGTGACGTCTTCAGTGCGGTAGTTCGGGAATTCCGGGCGGCCCGGGCGCAGCGGATGGTGTCCGCGCATTTTCCCTGATCTCTCGTCAGTTCTCTTGCAGTTGCGGGTAGTTCGGCCCCCGGTACCCCTCCCCTGGTCGGGGCGGGGTGCCGGGGGCCTTCGTGCGCCGGCCGGGGAGGGGCCGACTCGGCGCCGCAGTGGGGCGGTTCAGCGAGTGACGGCCGCTCCCTGGGGGGCGGGGGTGGTCGTGGTGGCGGCCGGGGTGCAGGAAGCGGCGGGGGCAGCGGTGCCGTAGTGGTTGGCCAGCCAGAAACCGGCCAGTAGGCCCGCCACGCCGAGTGCCTTGTGGCGGTTGCGCTTCCACCACGAGGGCGTGCCCGCGGCCATGAACCGCAGTTGGGTGAAGTCCGGGTGTTCGCTGGGCGGTGCGTCCTTGAACATTCCCATCGCGGATGATCCTCCTCTCGCGTCGGGGAGTTCATGACCATACGCCCGGTTCCGCCCCGACCGCAGGCAATTAATCCCGATTCACCGGCCTGCGCGCGCCCCCGCGCGCCCCCTTCCGCGCCCCGCGACGGGTCTCACCAGTGCGCGGGGCGGGCCAGTGCGGCGCCGATGCGGGTCTCGGAATCGCCCTTGGCGGAGTTGAGTTGGGGCTGCGTGAGGAACAGCGCGCCGGTCAGGTCGGCGCCCCGCAGGTCGGCGTCGCGCAGGTCCGCGCCGATCAGGTCGGCCTCCCGCAGGTCCGCGCCGGACAGGTCGGCCGCGATCAGGCAGGCGCCCCGCAGGTTGGCCCCGCGCAGGTCGGCGCCGCGCAGGCGGGCCCCGATCAGGTCGGCGCCCCGGTGGTTGCGCTTCTTGCCGGGCAGTGCGTTCCGGGTCAGTTCGCTTGCCCGGAGCAGGAGTTCGCTGGCACCGGCCCGGATCCCGGGGACGTCGGCGGCGATCAGCGCGGCGGCGTCCCGGAGGGTCAGTTCCTCGATCCCGTCGAACGCCCGGCGGAGTTCGGCGTGCACCGGCCGGGCCTTCGGGAGTTCCAGCGCCTCGGCCAAGTACCGCAGCAGCTCGTGGAGTTGGCGCATCACCGGGAAGACCTCGAACATCTGCCCGGCGGTCTGCGGGTCCTCCCGCCAACTGCGTCCGCCGAAGGTGTGCCGGGAGACCTTCTGCCCGGCTCCGAAGCAGTCGAAGACCGTGCAGCCCTGGTAGCCGCGCTCGCGCAGGACGGAGTGGATACCGCAGCGGTGGTCGGCCTGCAGGTTGCGGCAGGGCGTGCCGGCGTTCTTGTTCGCCGCGAAGTCGGCGGACTTGGCGAAGGGCAGGGCGACGCAGCACAGCCCGAAGCAGGCGGAGCAGTCGGCGAGCAGGTCGAGTCGACGGCCGGTCGGGACGGGGTGCTGCTGGTCGGTCACGGTGCGGAGCCTCCGGTCGCGGGGGTGGTGGTGCACCCCATTCTCCCCGGCGGACCGGCCGTGCTCGAACCCGCACCCGTACCTGCACCCGCACCCGTACCTGCGCCCGCACCCGCACCCGCACCGCGAGGCGACAGCACTCCCCGTGTCGGGTTCGGCTTCGGCGGATCCGGCGAGTATGGCGCGGTCCCCGGGTGCGGATCGCCCGGGCTGCGGGGGTGCCGGGCCGTGCGGTACGGCGGCGCACCGGGCCCGCCGCGGCTCCACGGGGGACGTGCTGAGGGAGGAGTCACGGGTGCGGCCCGAATCGGCGGGCGACGGCTCGACGGATTCGCTGCTCGCGGCTGCCGCCGCGGCCCTGCGGGTGGAACGTGACGCGCTGGTCGGCGCCCTGCTCGGCCAGTTGCCCGTGGCGGTGGCGGTGCTCGACGGCGAGCTGCGCTGGCGCTACCTGAACCCGCCGTTCCAGCAGGTCACGGGCGTGTCGCCGACGGCCGTGCCGGGTCGCCCCGTCGAGGACCCGGACCGGGCCCTCCCGCGCGTCCTGGCCGACGGGCGGCCGCGTTCCGGGACGTTCGCCGGGCGGCCCGCCGACTTCCGCAGGCTGGAGGTGGACGGCGCGCCGGTCGGCCTGCTGGCCGTGCTGCCGGGCGGCGCCGGCACGCACCGCGCCGAGCTCGAACGCGTCCGGGCCCGGTTCGCCCTGCTGGAGGCCGGTTCGGAGCGGATCGGCACCACCCTCGACCCGGACACCACCTGCGCGGAACTCGCCGCGTTCACCGTCCCCGGCTCCGCCGACCTCGCCCTCGTCGACGTGCTGCCGCTCGACACGCCCGACACCGGCGACACCGCCACCGCCACCACCACGCCGGGCAGTGCCCGTACGCTCCCCCGGCTGCGGCGCGCCGCCACGGCCTGCGGGAAGGAGCTGCCCGACCTGCCCGACCGGCCCGACCCGTTGGCGACCGTGCCCCCCGGCGGCCCGGCGGTGCGGCACCGCCCCGGCTCGGTGGCCGCCCGGGCGCTCGCCGAGGGCCGTCCGGTGGCCGCCAACCTGCTGTCCGCCGAGGAACTGGCCGCGCTCGTACCCGACCGGGCCGCCCTGTCCGCGTGCCGGGCCGCGGGCGTCGACTGCCTGCTCGCGGTGCCGCTGATCGCCCGCGGACGGCCCCTCGGGGTGCTCACCCTGGGCCGGGCGCACGGCAGTTCGCTCGGCTTCACCGACGAGGACACCGAACTCCTCGCCGCGCTCGCCGGGCGCGCCGCGCTCACCCTCGACCACGCCCGGCGCTACGCCCGCTCGCAGAACACCGCCCTGGAACTCCAGCGGGCCCTGCTCGCCGAACCCGGCAACCCGCACCCCAACCTCGAACTCGCCTCCCGCTACCTGCCGTCCGGCATCACCTCCGTGGTCGGCGGCGACTGGTACGAGACGGTGCGGCTGCCGTTCGGACGGACCCTGCTCGCGATGGGCGACGTGATGGGGCACGGCGTCGAGGCCGCCGTCGACATGAGCAACTACCGCTCCACGCTGCGCTACGTCGCCGCGATGGACCTGCCGCCGCACCGGATCCTGCGCCAGCTCGACACCCTGATCGCCGAACAGGAGAACGCCCGCCCCGCCACCTGCGTGCTGGCTCTCGCCGACCCCGCCCGGTCCCGCTGGACCCTCGCCAGCGCGGGCCACCTGCCGCCCGCGCTGCTCACCCCGCACGCCACCGAGCTGATCGCGGTGCCGACCGGCCCGCCCCTGGGCACCGGCGTCGGCGGCTACGAGCAGACCACCATGGAGCTGCGCACCGACCACGCCCTGCTGCTGTACACCGACGGCCTGGTGGAGCGGCGCGGCGAGGACATCGACGCCTCGCTGGCCCGCCTGTCCGCACTCCGACTCCCCGCCGGGGGCGCGCTCGGCTCCGGCAGCGCGCCCGGCTTCCCGCCCGGCTCCTCGCTCGACTCCCTGCTGGACGCCACCCTCGCCGCGCTCGCCCCGGAGGACGCCGAGGACGACATCGCCCTGCTCGTGGCCCGGGTCCGCCACCGTACGTCGCCGTCCTGACCGGGCCGCCCCCGGCGCTCCGCCTCTCCTTCCGCGGCCCTCCTGCTACTGCGCTCCCACTACTGCCCTCCTACTACTGCCCTCCTACTACTGCCCTCCTACTACTGCGCTACTGCTTGCCGCCGGGTGCCGCGCCCCGGGCGGCCGGGGGCCAGCCGCGGCGGTAGCCGGTCGAGAGCGGGCCGCCGGCCAGGGCGAGCGCGGCGGTGGCGGCCGCGGCGAGGGCGGTGGGGTCGCCGGTCTCCCCCAGGGCGCGGTGGGCTTCCAGGAGGCGGCGGCCGAGGTCCGGGTCGGCGGCGAGCAGGCGGCGCGGGAACCACTTGCCGGTTCCGATCCAGGCCCGGTGGTGGTCGCTGAGCAGGTCGGCGGCGGTGCGGAGGACCTCGGCGCCGATGGCGAGCGCCTCCAGGCGGTCCGGGGCGTCGCCGAGGTCGTCCAGCAGGTCGGTCAGTGCGTACCGCAGGTTCTCGCGCTGCTCGGGCCCGAGCGGGGGCGGGCCGGTCAGCAGTTCGGCCCGGCAGTCCGCGACGATCCGGGCAACGCGGCCGTCGCGGTCCAGCAGGACCAGCCCGGTCGCGTACAGCTGCTGCACCACCCCGCGGCGGGAGGCGGCGTCGAAGGCGCGCAGTTCGGCGAGCCCGGCCCCGGTGTGCGCGAACACCTCGACCACCCGCCCCTCGTGGCGGAGCGTCTCGCGGTGGGTCTCCCGGCCGTCGGGTAGCAGGACGGCCAGGTCGAGGTCGCTGCCCGCCCGGGCCCGTCCCGCCGCCACGGAACCGGCCAGCACCACGGCCGACGCGTCGGGGTGGCGCTCGGCGACGAACCGTCTGGCCTGGTCGATCAACACCTCTCGCACCCGCACAGCCTCCCACACGACCGGTCCCGGCCTGTCCCGGTCGTTCGCGGCCGTTCGCGGTCGGTTCCAGCCGTTCGCGGTCGGTTCCAGCCGTTCGCGGTCGGTCCCAGCTGCTCGCGGTCGGTCGCGGGAATTCGGGAGCCGCCCTGACGAATCGTCAGCCGGACGTGTCGTCGGCCCCGTCGCGCCCGTCCGGCCGGTCGCCGTGGCGGGTGCGGCTCCCGCGGCGGGGGTTGTCGGGGCCACGGGAGCCGCGGGCGCGGCGGGCGCGGTCGGCGGCGTAGGCCGCTCCCGCGGCGAGGGCGACCAGGAGGGCGGTGGCGAGGTGTCCGCCGGCCAGGTCGAGTCCGAGGAAGAGCACGAACAGGAAGGCCGCGACCGGGAGCAGCAGGGCGAGCAGGGTCTGGCCGAGGACCGCGATGGTGGCGGTGCGGGCGTACTTCTCCCCGGGCTGGGGGGCGGCGCCGGGGCCGTCCGCCTCGTCGGGCCAGTAGAAGGCGGTGGCGCGCTGGGCGAGGGCGGTGGTGGCGCGGACGTTGGCGCGTCCCATGACGGGGATCCACACCACGGGGAAGGCGAGCCCGAAGACCACCAGGAGGGCGGTGCCGACCCAGCCCGCGATCCGGCGGATCCGGCCGCGGTGGTCCTCGCCGATGGCGATGAGCCCGAGCAGGTAGACCATCCGCCGGACCATGTCGATCCGGGACGGGCGGGACGGCGGCCCGGCCTTGGGTGCGGCGTCCTCCGCGGCGGTGGCGGCCAGCGCGGCGCGGGCGTCCGGGACGGTGGCGTACACGCCCTGCAGGACGAGGAGTTCGGCGCTGCGTTCGGTCTGGTCGCCCTCCGCTCCGGCGAGCAGGGCGAGTTCGAGGACCATCCGGGCCTGGGCGAGCATCCCGGCGCAGAACGCCACCGGGACGAGGAGGATCAGCGGCCCGCCGACCACGCAGCCCTCGACCAGGGTCAGCCGGATGCCGTGGGTGATGACGGCCGCGCGGCGCTCGGCGAGCGTGCCCGCCCCGGCCAGCCCGGCCACCGCCTTCGCGGCGGGCTTCGACTCCTGGTGGACGGCCAGTTCGGCCAGGTGCTCGGGCAGCCGCACGGCGTCGTGCCGGACGGCCCGCCACAGCTCGCCGGCCGCCCCGCCACCGCGACCGCCACCGGCCCCGCCACCGGCCCCGCCACCGGTCTCGTCGGGGCCGGGGGCGTTCGCCGGTGGTCCGTCGGCCGACTGCGCCGCTTCCCCTCCCGCGTGCTCCATCCCGCCAGACTACTCGGACAAAACCGCGGAAAACACCCGTCCGGAACCGTCCGGAACCGTCCGGGGCCGCCCGGTCCCCGCATTCACACACCAGTGCGGAAATGGCGGCAGACGTTCGCCTCCGCGAAAGATCCCTTTGACTGACCGCACGCCTGGGTTGGCCACAACGTTGGCATGCGAGTCGCCATCGTCACCGAGTCCTTCCCGCCCGAGGTCAACGGCGTGGCCCACAGCGTGCTGAGGGCTGCCGAGCACCTCGTCCGGCGGGGCCACCAGCCCCTGGTGATCACCCCCGCCCCGGCGCGGAGCGCGCACTGCCCGCCGCAGTCCTTCGGCCCCGACCGGGAACCGCTGCCGGTGGTGCGCGTCCCCTCCGTCCCGCTCCCCCGCTACCCGCAGGTGCGCATCGCCCTGCCCAGTCGCAAGCTGGCCGCCGCGCTGGCGGCCCACCGGCCGGACGTGGTGCACCTGGCCAGTCCGTTCGTGCTCGGCGCGCGGGCTGCCCGGCTCACCGAGCGCCTGGACCTGCCGACCGTGGCCGTCTACCAGACCGACCTGGCGGGGTACGCGCAGGCGTACCGGATGGGCCGGGGGGCCGGTTCGGCGATCGCCTGGGCGCGGATCCGCTCCGTGCACCGCGCCGCCGCGCGCACGCTCGCCCCCTCGACCCCGGCCGCGCAGGACCTGACGGCGCACGGGGTGCGGCAGGTCCGGCTCTGGGCGCGCGGCGTCGACTCGGTGCGCTTCCACCCCGACCACCGCGACGAGGCGCTGCACCGCGCGCTGGCCCCGGGCGGCGAGGTGCTGGTGGGGTACGTCGGGCGGCTCGCCCCGGAGAAGCGGGTGGACCTGCTCGCGGAGGCGTCCCGGCTGCCGGGCGTGCGGGTGGTGGTGGTCGGGGACGGCCCGAGCGCGCCCGCACTGAAGGCCGCGATGCCCGGCGCGGTGTTCCTCGGCCGCCGCACGGGAGCCGAACTCGCCCGCTGTTTCGCCTCGTTGGACCTGTTCGTGCACACCGGCCCACTGGAGACCTTCTGCCAGACCATCCAGGAGGCGATGGCCAGCGGCGTCCCGGTGGTCGCCCCGGCGGTCGGCGGCCCGCTCGACCTGGTCGGCCACCACCGCACCGGGCTGCTGGTCGCCCCGCGGGACGCGGGCGCCGTCGCCCGGGCCGTCGCCGACCTCGCCGCCGCCCCCGAACTGCGCGCCCGGTACGGCGCGGCGGGCCGGGCCGACGTCACCGACCGGAGCTGGGAGGCGGTCGGCGACCAGCTGATCCGGCACTACGAGGAGGTGCTCGCCGAGCACCGGCAGCGCCACCGCGCCCGAACGGGGGAACCGTCCCCCGCCACTGCCGCTCCCTTCGCCCCCGCGCCCGCCGAACCCGCGACCGCACCGGCCGCCGAACCGGCTCCGCAGCCGCTGCTCGACGGCATACCGGCGCCCCGCCGAGCGGAAGCACCCACCGCCGCGCCCGTCCCGGCCGCAACCCGGGCCCCGGCCCCGGCCCCGGTCGAGGAGCAGCCCGCGTGAACCGCGAAACGGCCCGCACGGACGGCGGGTTGTGCATCGTCCGGCTGGCGAACTTCGTCACGCCCGTCTCGGGCGGCCTGCGGACTACGCTGCGGCACCTCGGCGCGGGGTACCTGGCCGCGGGCCACCGGCCCGTCCTGGTGGTGCCGGGGCCGGTCCGCGGCGACGAGTGGACCGAGCAGGGGCGGGTGATCACCCTGCCCGGTCCGCGCGTCCCGGGCAGCGGGGGCTACCGGGTGCTCCGCGACAAGCGCCGACTCGCCGCGCTGCTCGACGAGTTGGCGCCGGACCGGCTGGAGGTGTCGGACCGCACCACGCTGCGCTGGACGGGCGCGTGGGCGAAGGCGCACGGGGTGCGGTCGATGATGGTCTCGCACGAGAGCGCAACCGGGGTGCTCGGCGCGTGGGGCGTGCCGACCGAGAGCGCGCGGCGGCTCGCGGACCGGCTCAACTCCCGTACCGCGCACGGCTACGACACCGTGCTGTGCACGACGGCGTGGGCGGCCGAGGAGTTCGAGCGGATCGGTGCCCGCAACATCGAGCGGGCACCGCTGGGGGTGGACCTGGAGACGATGCGTCCGGAGTGCCACGATCCTTCGCTGCGGGCGGAGTTGGCCGATGCGCAGCAGGTACTGCTGGTGATGTGCTCCCGACTGTCCGGGGAGAAGCGGCCCGAGCGGGCGCTGGAGGCGCTGGCCGAGTTGCGCCGCCGCCACCGGGTTCCGGCCGTGCTGGCGGTCGCCGGGGCGGGCCCGCTGCGCGGTCGGCTGGAGCGGCGGGCGGCCGAACTCCGGCTCCCGGTGCGGTTCCTGGGGCATCTGGCGGGGCGTTCCGAGCTGGCGGCCCTGCTGGCCACGGCGGACGCGGTGATCGCTCCGGGCCCGGTGGAGACCTTCGGCCTGGCCGCACTGGAGACGCTGGCCTGCGGCACTCCCGTCGCGGTCAGCCGGTCCTCCGCGCTGCCGCAGGTGGTCGGCGGGGCCGGGGCCGCGGCGGCCGACAGCGGCGCCGGATTCGCGCTCGCAGTACGGGAGTTGCTGGACCGGCCGGAGACGGAACGGCGGGCCGCCGCCCGTGCGAGGGCGGAGGAGTTCGGCTGGGACGCCGCCACCGCCGCGTTCCTCGCCGCCCACCGAGCCCCCGCACCCACACCCCCACCCGCACCCAGGCCCGCACCCACCCCTGCAGTCGACTGACCACGCCTCCCCGCGCCTCCAACCTCCATCTCCTGCAACCCCGTTCGGCCTCCTTTCCCGCCCCACCGGAGGGACGTGATGACGGTTCGATTCGCTGCGCTCGGCGACTCCCTCACCGAGGGGATCGGCGATCCGGTACCAGGGGGGTGGCGGGGCTGGGCGGCGCTGCTCGCCCCCGCCCTCTCGCCGGATCCCGTCGAGTTCCGCAACCTCGCCAGCAGCGGCGCGCTCAGCCGTGACCTGCTGCTCTCCCAACTGCCCGCCGCGCTCGCGCTGCGCCCGCAGTTCGCGGCGGTGCTGGTCGGCGGCAACGACACCCTGCGGGACTCCTTCGACCTGGAGTCGACGGCCCGCCAATTCGCCTCCGTCCTCTCCTCGTTGGCCTCGGTCGGGGCGGTTCCGCTGACCGCCTGCCTGCCCGGTCCGGGGCGGCTGCTGGGGTTGCCCGCGCCACTGGCCCGGCCGCTGGCCCGGCGGATGCGGAGCGTCAACACGGTGGTGCACGCGCTGTCGGCGCGCCACGGGGCGGTGCACCTGCACCTGGCGGAGCTGCCCTGGACGGAGCACCGGGAACTGCTGAGCGTGGACCGGCTGCACCCGAGCGCCGCGGGCCACCAGTTGATCGCCCGGGAGTTCCACGCCCTGCTCGCCGGGGCCGGGCACCGGGTCGGGGCGGCGCCCGACCCGCTGGCGACGGAGCCGCCCGGCCGCGGGGCGGACCTGTGGTGGATGGCCACCCGGGGCACCCGCTGGGTGGCGGCCCGCTCGACCGACCTGCTGCCCGGACTGTGCGCATTGGCCGCCCTGGAGGCCCGCCACCTGCTGCGCGGCTCGACCCGGCAGCTCGACCGCGCGGCGGCCCTCGCCACCGACGCGGTCGTCGCCCGCCTGACCTCCGACGAGCACGTCCACGCCGACGGACACGTCTACACCGACGGGCACGTTCTTACCGACGGACACGCCCGGCAGCCGTGAGAGCCCCGCCGAGGCCTGCTGGGATCAGCCCAGCGGAGCACCCCGGCGGTGGCGGTGGCGGTGGCAGGTTCGAGGCTCGGGGAGCCGCTGCAGGTGGCGCTCCGGCCGTCGTCGTCGGTGAACGGGGCGGCGGTCGCGCCGGTGTCGAGCGCGGAGCCGCCCCGGGCGGATGTCGTGGACCTGCGGCGTGTGCCAGAGTGGCGGGCATGGATTGGCAGTCCGAGTGCCCGGGCCTCTGGGCGTTCCTGGAGTCACTGCACCGCGGCGAGATCCTGTCCGGCACCGTCGCGGCGATCGAGCGGTTCGGGGTCTTCGTCTCCCTGGACGACGGACCGGGGCATCCCCTGTTCCCCGGCGTCGGGTTCATCACGCTCCCCGAACTGTCCTGGCAGCCGGTCGAATCCGCGACCGACGTCGTGGAGGTCGGACAGCGCGTCTCGTGCGAGTTCCTCCAGTTCGACACCCACAGTGCGGAGGCCAGGCTGTCGTTGTGCGCACTGTCGCCCGACCCCTTCCAGACCTTCACCGACGGCACGATGGTGGGGCGGACGCTCCGCGGGACGGTCGTCAAGGTGCTCCCCTTCGGCGCTTGCGTGGCACTCGGGGACGGGGTCGTGGGCCTGGTGCCCTTCCGCGAGTGCCAGGGCAGGCCCGCGGCCGGCCTGCCGGAGGCCTTCCGGGTCGGCGACGAGACATCGGTCGTGGTCACGGACGTCGATCCGTCGGGGCGGAGGGTGTTCCTCTCCGGGCCGGAGGACGCCCGGCAGGCCGGTGCCGCGCCGCTCACCTGACCACTCGACCGCCCGTCTGCCTGCGTACCCGTCTGCCTGCGTACCCGCCTGTCGCGCTCCCGCCTGCGGCGGACGGTTGTCACCAGAGGTCGCCCTCGCGCCAGTCGCAGACCAGGTCGGCCGACGGCTCCAACTCCCCTTCACCACCCAGGAGGTAGATCCAGCCGTCCTCCTCGGCGGTGCGCTGCCGCCCGTGCGGGCCGAGGGCCCGAGGTCCGCCGTGTGCACCGTCCGTACCGTCACCGTGCCCGCGTCCGCGCCCGCACCCGCGCCCGCACCCGCGCCCGCGCCCGCGCCCGCGTCCTCGCGGAGCTGACGCCACCGACGGCAGCACTGCACCGCACCGCACCGCACCCCGCCCGTCCGATCCGATCCGAACGGTCCGTCCCTCGGGCAATCCGCACCGTCCGCCGGTCCGGGCCGTAGCATCGCCCTCGGAGCACGACCAAGATCCACCGGAGACGGGAAGGACAGCGCATGGACGTCGGTTTCATCGGCCTGGGAGGAATGGGTCGGGCGATGGCCCGCCGACTGCTGGCGGCCGGTCACGCGGTGCGGGTGTGGAACCGCTCGCCGGAGCCGGTGGCCGAGCTGGTCGCGGACGGGGCGGTGGCGGCCGGGACGCTCGCCGAGGCGTTCGGGGCGCAGGTGGTGGTGTCCATGCTCGCGGACGACCGGGTGGTCGAAAGCCTGCTGCTGGACGAGGAGTTGCTGTCCGGTGCGCGGGGCGTGACGCACGTCAACATGGCCACCGTCTCGCCCGCGCTGGCCCGCCGGGCCGCCGAACTGCACGCCCGGCACGGCCTGGGGTACGTCGCGGCGCCGGTGCTGGGCCGGACGGACGTCGCGGCGGCCGGGAACCTGAACATCCTCGCGGCCGGTCCGTCGGCCGAACTCGACCGGGTGGCACCGCTGTTCGAGGCGATGGGCCGTCGCACCTGGCCGCTCGGGGAGGACCCGGCGGCCGCGAACGTGGCGAAGATCAGCGCCAACTTCCTGCTGGTGTCGGCGATCGAGGCGTTCTCCGAGGCAGCCGCGCTCGCCGAGGCCAGCGGGCTCGACCCGGCGGCGCTGCTGGCGGTGCTCACCGACTCCCTGTTCCCCGGCCCGGTGTACGCGGGCTACGGGGGGATGATCACCAAGCAGTCCTTCGAACCGGCTGGGTTCCGCCTGGCGTTGGGCCTGAAGGACGTGAACCTCGCCCTGGAGGCCGGGGCCGCCGCCGAAGTCCCGCTCCCGCTGGCCTCGTTGCTGCGCGACTCGCTCCTCCAGGCGGTCGCCCACGGCCGCGGCGAGCAGGACCTCGCCGCGATCTCCACCACCTCCCGGACCCGCGCCGGAATCTGACGTCTCGCCACTTGCAGATCGGCCGCCGGGCGGGCGGACGGAACAGCGCACCCGTCACCCGCCCGGCGCCGGACGCCCGAATTCCGTCGACCCCGCCCGCGGGCCTCGCTAGGGTGGCACCCCGAACCCCCGCACCCCACCCCCTCCAAACCCCGCGCCGCGCCAACTGCCGCACCCGCCAGGGAGGTCGACCGTGATCGCGCTGCCCTTCGCCCGGCCGGGCCGGTTCTGGCGCGGCAACCTGCACACCCACACCGACCGCTCGGACGGGGCGCTGTCGCCGGAGGAGACGGCCCGACGCTACCGGAACGCCGGGTACGACTTCCTCGCCGTCACCGATCACTTCCGGCCCGCCCACGGCTACCCGGTCACCGACACCCGGCCACTGCGCACCCCCGGCTTCACCACCCTGATCGGCGCCGAACTGCACGCCCCGCGCACTGAGTTCACCTCAGAGTGGCACATCCTGGCGGTCGGCCTGCCGCTCGACTTCGCCCCGCCGTCGCCCGGCGAGAGCGGCCCCGAGCTGGCCCGCCGGGCACGCGCCGCGGGCGCGTTCGTCGGCATGGCGCACCCGGCGGCCTCGCTGCTCACCGAGGCCGACGCGCAGCGCCTGGACGCCGCGCACGCCGTGGAGGTGCACAACGCGCTGTCCGCGTACGAGGACCGCGGCGACAGCTGGCACCTGACCGAGACGCTGCTCAACCGCGGCCGTCGCCTGCACGCGTACGCGGCCGACGACGCGCACTTCCAGCCGCAGGACCCGCCGGGCTGCGCGGCCTGGGTGCAGGTGCGCGCGACGGAGCTCGCTCCCGGGGCGCTGCTCGCGGCGCTCAAGGCGGGCCACTACTACTCCAGCACCGGGCCCGAGCTGTTCGACGTCTCGCTCACCGGCGGCCGGATCACGGTGCGCTGCTCCCCGGCCCGGAAGGTGCTGGTCACCGGCGGCCGCCCGGGCAAGCAGGTCGCCACGGGCCCCGCCGACGGCGAACTCACCGACTGCACACTGCCGTTGGCCATGTTTCGTGACACCTGGTGCCGGGTCACGGTGGAGGACGCGCGCGGCCGGCGCGCCTGGAGCAACCCGATCCAGTTGGGCTGAGCCCCGGCCGTCCCCGGCCGCCCCACCTCCACCCCCCCTTTTCGTCGTATTGACGACAAGCAGGTCCTCCAGTTATCGTCATCTCGACGAAAAGAAAGGACACCGCGACTCCCATGGCCGACATCACGCGCCGCTTCGGCTTCCGCCACCTCCGTTCCACCCCCACCAGCCACATCCGCCACCTGCGCGGCGGACAGCTCGCCCACGAGGGCACCGGGCTGGCCTTCTGGTTCCGGCCGCTCACCGCCGCCATCTCCGAAGTACCTGGTGACGACCGCGAGTTGGCGATGATGTTCCACGCCCGCACGGCGGACTTCCAGGACCTCGCGGTGCAGGCCACCGTCACCTACCGGATCAGCGACCCGACCACCGCCGCCACCCGCCTCGACTTCGGCATCGACCCGGACACCGGCAGCTGGCGCGCCGAACCGCTCGCCCAGCTCGGCACCCTGCTGACCGAGACCGCCCAGCAGCACGCACTCCAGCTGATCGCCCGCACCCCGCTCGCCGACACCCTGGTCAACGGCGTCACGGCCGTCCGCGAGCGGATCTCCGAGGGCCTGGCCGCCGAACCCCGGCTGGCCGAGATCGGGGTGTCGGTGCTCGCGGTGCGCGTCACCGCCGTCCGGCCGGAGGCCGAGATGGAGCGGGCGCTGCGCACCCCGGCCCGCGAGCAGGTCCAGCAGGAGGCCGACCGGGCCACGTACGAGCGCCGCGCCGTCGCGGTCGAGCGGGAGCGCACGATCGCCGAGAACGAACTCGCCAGCCAGATCGAACTGGCGCGCCGCGAGGAGGAGTTGGTCGGCCAGCGAGGCACCAACGCGCGGCGCGAGGCGGAGCAGAAGGCCGCCGCGGACGCGGTCCGCACCGACGCGGACGCGGCCCGCCGGACCAGGATGGCGGTCGCCGAGGCCGAGGCCGCGGGCACCCTGGCCACCCAACAGGCCGAGGCCGTACGGTCGTTGGGTGAGGCGAAGGCCGCCGCGGAGGCCGCCTGGCTGGCCGCCCACCAGCAGGCCGGCCCCGAGGTCCTGCAGGCGCTGGCCCTGATCCGACTGGCCGAGCACCTGCCGCGGATCGACAGCATCACCCTCACCCCGGACGTGCTGACCGGCCTGCTCAGCCGCCTCAGCACCCCCGCCGCGCCCGCTGCCCCGGCCGCCCCCGAGGGCCCGGTCCGGTGAGCCTCTCCCCCCGCGTGGTGCTGATCCACCGGCGCACCGAGTACGAGGAGTTGATCGCCCGGCACGGCACCCGTGGCCAGGCCGAGTTCTTCCTCTCCCGGCGCGGCCGCTCGCTGGCCGAGGCCGAGGAGCGCCACCACCGGGCCCGGGCCGCGCTCGCCGAGGTGTCGGCCGCGGTACCGCTGGACTGGCGGCAGGCCCGGGTCGAACGCTCCGACCTGGACCGCTTCCTGTTCGCTCCGGAGGACGTGGTCGTGGTGGTCGGCCAGGACGGCCTGGTCGCGAACGCCGCGAAGTACCTGGCGGGCCAGCCGGTGGTCGGCATCGACGCCGAACCGGGCCGCAACGCGGGCGTCCTGGTCCGGCACCGGGCCGAGCAGGCCGGGCCGCTGCTGCGGGCGGCCGTACTGCCGGGCGCGGAACGGCGGTTGGAGCTGCGCACGATGGTGGAGGCGGTCGCGGACGACACCCAGCGGCTGCTCGCGCTGAACGAGATCTACCTCGGGCAGCCGGGCCACCAGACCGCCCGCTACCGGCTGGCGGCCCCCGGCGGCGCGGCGGAGTCGCAGGCCTCCTCGGGCGTGCTGGTCGGCACCGGCACCGGCGCCACCGGGTGGTGCCGCTCGGCCTGGCTGGAGCGCTCCAGCCGCCTGGACCTGCCCGCGCCGACCGCCCCGCGCCTGTCCTGGTTCGTCCGCGAGGCCTGGCCGTCCCCGGTGACCGGCACCTCCCGCGTCGAGGGCCTGCTGGACGCCGAGCAGCAGCTCGTCCTGACCGTCGAGTCGGAACTCCTGGTCGCGTTCGGCGACGGCATCGAGTCGGACGCCCTGCAACTCACCTGGGGCCAGACCGTCCGGATCGGCCCGGCCGCGCAACGCCTGCACCTGCTGGCCTGACCACCGCCGCCCCCACCGACGCCCCGCGCCCGCCACGCCCCTGCTGCTGCGCCTGCCGACGCCCCCGGCGAACGGCGCCGACGCCGCCCGCAGCGGGCTGGCCGACCTCGTGCCGGTCGCGCTCGGCGCCGACGGCTCCCCTTCCGGCGCCCGGGCCGTCCACCCGGGCCCTGCACACCCACCTGAGCACCCCCGGCACCCGCCCGCCCCGCCTGATCACCCGCCCGGCCGCCCGTACGCCCGGACGCCGCCGCGACGCCGCCCGGTCCGCCAGGTCGCGACCGCTCGCCCCGGCCTGCCTACGATGGAACGACGCCCACGGGAAGAAGGCTCGGCAATGACTCAACGATTCGCACTCACGTTCCCCGGGGAGACCGGCGGCCACGCCGAGCAGGACGTGGTGGTGGTCGAGGCGACCGGCGCCCGCGGCCCGGGCGGGCACCCGGTGTACGCGGACCCGTCCGGCATCGTGCAGGCCGAGATCAGCGACCGGGGCGAGGTCCGGATGCTGGCCAGCGGCGGCCACCAGCTCCCCCGCACCCCGCTGCACGCCGAACCGCTGCCCTGAGCCCCCCGCCC
The DNA here is from genome assembly GCF_000717185.1 of Kitasatospora phosalacinea. Classification (GTDB taxonomy): domain Bacteria; phylum Actinomycetota; class Actinomycetes; order Streptomycetales; family Streptomycetaceae; genus Kitasatospora; species Kitasatospora phosalacinea_A. The sequence goes on from NZ_JNYE01000085.1 coordinate 29,787, forward strand.
CGTCCCCGCCCGGCTCATCCCGTCCCCGTCGCGGCCCGTCGCGACGCGGCCCGCGGGGCGCCCACCACCGAGCGCCCCGCCCGAGCCGCCGGGCGAGCGCCCCGCCCGAGCCGCCGCCCGCGCACTACCAGCGCGAGTGCACCTGCGCCCGCAGCCGCCGGTCGTACAGGTCGCGGACGGCCTGCAGGGTCTGCTCCGGCAGCGGCGACATCGCCATCGTCTCGGCGTTCGCCCGGGCCTGCTCGGGCGTGCGGGCGCCGGGGATGACGGTGCTGACGCCGGGCTGCTGGACGATCCAGCGCAGCGCGGTCTGGGCGGAGCTGGCGCCGGGCGGGGCGAGCCGGGCGAACTCGTCGGCGGCCTCCACGCCGGTCTCGAAGTCGATGCCGGAGAAGGTCTCGCCCTGGTCGAACGCGGAGCCGTCCCGGTTGTAGTTGCGGTGGTCGTCGCTCCCGAACAGGGTCTCCTTGGTGTACTTGCCGGAGAGCAGCCCGGAGGCCAGCGGCACCCTGGCGATGATGCCGACGCCCGCCTTCTCGGCGGCGGGCAGCACCCGGTCGAGCGGCTTGAGCCGGAACGGGTTGAGGATGATCTGCACGCTGGCGACGCCGGGCCGGGCGATCGCGGTCAGCGCCTCCTCGCAGGTCTCCACGCTGACGCCGTACGCGGCGACGACCTCCTCGGCGACCAGGGTGTCGAGCGCGTCGAACACCTCGTCGTCGGAGTAGACGGCGCTGGGCGGGCAGTGCAGCTGCACCAGGTCGAGCCGCTCGACGCCCAGGTTGCGGCGCGAACGGTCGGTCCACTCCCGGAAGTTGGCGAGGGTGTAGTTCTCCGGCAGCTGCGGCAGCCGCCGGCCGAGCTTGGTGGCGACCGTCAACTCGCCGCCGTCGCCGCCGCTGCGGCGCCCCTTCAGGAAGCGGCCGATCAACTGTTCGCTACGGCCGTCGCCGTAGACGTCGGCGGTGTCGAAGAAGGTCACCCCGGCGTCCGCCGCGGCGTCCAGCACCGCGAGGGCGTCGTCCTCCAGCACGGCGCCCCAGTCCGCGCCGAGCTGCCACGTTCCGAGACCGATCACCGAGACCGGGCGCCCGGTCCTGCCAAGTACACGCTGTTCCATGCCCCGAGCCTGCCACAGCCCCGCGCGCCGCTCACACGCCGACACCCCACCGGGGAACGGCGGACGGCGCGCACGGGCCGCCCCGGCGCACCGCTGACGCGACCGCGGCCGCGCCAGCGGCAGCGCCAGCGCCAGCGCCAGCGCCAGCGGCGGGACGGAGCCCGTACGGGCGGAGGCGGCAGGTCAGACGTTGACGCCGTAGTCGAGCGCGATGCCGCGCAGGCCGGAGGCGTAACCCTGGCCGATGGCGCGGAACTTCCACTCGCTGCCGTACCGGTACAGCTCGCCGAAGACCATCGCGGTCTCGGTGGACGCGTCCTCGGAGAGGTCGTAGCGGGCGACCTCGCTGCCGTCGGCCTCGTTGACGACCCGGATGAACGCGTTGCGGACCTGGCCGAAGCTCTGGTGCCGGTTCTCCGCGTCGTAGATCGACACCGGGAAGACGATCTTGGCGACCTGCGGCGGGACGGCCGTCAGGTCGACCTTGATCTGCTCGTCGTCGCCGTCGCCGCCACCGGTCAGGTTGTCGCCGCTGTGCTCGACGGAGCCCTCGGGGCTGCGCAGGTTGTTGTAGAAGACGAAGTGCTGGTCGCCGAGCACCCGGCCGGCCTCGCTGCACAGCAGCGCGCTGGCGTCCAGGTCGAAGTCGGCGCCCGTGGTGGCCCGCACGTCCCAGCCCAGGCCGACGATGACGTTGGTGAGCCCCGGGGCCTCCTTCGTCAGCGAGACGTTTCCGCCCTTGGCGAGCGAGACTCCCATGTGTGCCCTCCTGTGGTTTCCCCGTACCGGGCCCGGCAGTTCGGCCGGTTCCGCTCCGCGCGGACGGCCGCCGCCCGGCCCCTCGGTCGGGCCCGGGCCCGCACCGAATCTACAGCACTGTAGATCAGTACGGAATCCACCTCCGCGCCGCCGCCCCACCCGTCCTTTTCCCCGGCGGGCGCGGCCCCACCCCGCCGCGCCGGATCCGCTTCCGCCGCGCGCCCGCCGCCCCGGGCATACCCTGGCCGAGGAGGTGCAACGATGAGCGACGACACGACGATCCCCGGCATCGACCCCACCGTCCCGCCGAGCGGCGACGGCTGCGTGGAGTGCCTGGCGGGCGAGGGCCAGGGCTGGTGGTTCCACCTGCGCAGGTGCGCCGCCTGCGGGCACATCGGCTGCTGCGACTCCTCTCCGTCCCAGCACGCCACCGCGCACGCCCGGTCGGCCGGACACCCGTTCCTCACCAGTTTCGAGCCCGGCGAGGACTGGTTCTGGAACACCGAGACCGAGCAGTTCTACGAGGGCCCGCCACTGACCGGCCCGACCGCCCACCCGGTCACCCAGCCCGCGCCCGGCCCGGTCGGCCACGTCCCGATCGACTGGCAGCAGCGCCTGCGCTGACCGTCCGCCAGCGGGCCGCCCCGGTCGGTACGATCGTCGTCGAGCGGCGGGCGGGCGGTGTGCGGGCGGCGGGCAGTCGGCCCGGGGCGCCCGCACCGCCGGAGGCTCCGGCGATCGGCGGTGCGGCGTGGACGAGCGGCAGTGGGAGACGGTGCGGCGGCTGGCCGACTGGCTGGCCGAGGGCAGCACCCAACCCCCGGAGATGCAGCGGGTGTTGCAGTGCCTGAAGCTCAGCGAGGAGGCCGGTGAGGTCGCCGAGGCGGTGATCGGTGCGCTCGGCCAGAACCCGCGCAAGGGCTTCTCGCACACCTGGGACGACGTCGCGGACGAGCTGTGCGACGTCGTGATCACCGCGCTGGTCGCCCTGGCCCGCGTCCACCCCGACCCGCCCGCCGCGTTCGACGCCCACCTGGCGAAGGTCGCGGAGCGCGCCCTGCCCCGGCACCCGTAGCGGCCGCAGAGCCCTCAGCACCCGCAGCGCCGCGGCTCAGTGGCGGCCGCCGACCGCGAACAGCAGGACGACGAAGCCCGCGAACACGTGCGTCCCGGCGATGTAGATCAGCGCCCGGATCAGCATCTGCTTGCGGCGCGAGCTCTCCTCGCGCACTCCGTCACTGGTCACGGCCGCCCTCGTTGTCCGCCTGCCCGCCGGGTCGTCCACCGCCCGGAACCCTTGCAGGGTACCGGCCCCGCCCCCGTGGCGGAGATCACGCTGCGCCACGGGGCACCTACGGTGGCGTAAGTCACTTCACAAGGTGAACTATCTCCTGCATGGCCGACTACCAGGAGACCCTTGACCTCAGTTCCTATGCGGCCCTCGGTGACAGCTTCACCGAGGGCCTCAACGACCCCGGCCCCGACGGCCAGTTCGCCGGCTGGGCCGACCGCCTGGCCGGGATGCTGTCCGCGCGCAGACCGGAGCACGACTTCCGGTACGCCAACCTGGCCGTCCGCGGCCGCCTGCTGGACCAGATCGTCGCCGAGCAGGTCCCGAAGGTCCGTCAACTCCGGCCCGACCTGGTGACGTTGTGCGCGGGCGGCAACGACATCCTGCGCCCGGGCAGCGACCCGGACCTGATCGCCGAGCACTTCGAGTCGGCCGTCCTGGAGCTGCGCGAGAACGCCGGGACGGTGCTGATCTGCACCGGCTTCGACACCCGCAACGTCCCGGTGCTGCGCCACCTGCGCGGCAAGATCGCCACGTACAACGCGCACCTGCGGGCGATCGCCGACCGCAACGGCCTCGCGGTCGCCGACCTGTGGTCGCTGCGGGCGGTGCACGACCGGCGGGCCTGGTCCGAGGACCGGCTGCACCTGTCGCCGGAGGGCCACCAGCGGGTGGCGCTGCTGGCGGCGCGCGCGCTCGGCCTGCCGGTGGACGCGGACCCGGAGGCCGCCTGGCCGCCCGCGCCCGTCCTCACCCCGGCCGACCAGCGCCGGGAGAACCTGCAGTGGGCCCGCACCTTCCTGCTGCCCTGGGTGGGCCGCCGCCTGCGCGGCGAGTCCTCCGGCGACCACGTCGAGGCCAAGCGCCCGGAGCTGCTCCCGCTCTGAACCGCAGGAGGGCACCGGGAGGGCACCGGGAGGGCACCGGGAGGGCACCGGGAGGGCACCGGGAGGGCACCGGGAGGGCACCGGGAGGGCACCGGGAGACCCCAGTGAGACCCCTGCCTCGCCTATTCGACGACCAGCTCCACCGGAACGTTCCCGGCGGTGGCCCTGGAGTACGGGCAGACCTGGTGGGCCTGCTTGACCAGCAGCTCGCCGGCCTCGCCCGCCAGCGACTCCGGCAGCTCGACCCGCAGGACGACGGAGAGGCCGAAACCGCTGTCGTCCTTGCCGATGGTGACCTCGGCGGTCACCGACACGTCCGAGACGTCGACCTTCTGCTGGCGGGAGACCACGCCCAGCGCGCTGGCGAAACAGGCCGCGTACCCGGCCGCGAACAGCTGCTCGGGGTTGGTGCCCTCGCCGTCGCCGCCGAGCGCGGGCGGCGGGGAGAGCTTGAGGTCGAGCCTGCCGTCGGAGCTGACGGCGCGGCCCTCGCGGCCGTTCGCGGTGGCGGCTGCGGTGTAGAGCGGGTTCATCGCGACTGTCTCCTTCGTCCTTCTGCTGCACTGCTTCCTACCCCAGAACTACAGCACACAATTCAATTGCGCACAACTCAATCGGCCGCTTGCTACCCTGGAGCCATGACCTGGCACGGCGAGAACCCCCGCTCCCCCCGCGACGAGGGCGCGGACCTGCTCCTACTCGACCAGCAGATCTGCTTCTCGCTGAACGCCGCCTCCCGCGCCTTCGGCGGCGTCTACCGCACCGCGCTCAAGGACCTCGGCCTGACCTACCCCCAGTACCTGGTGATGCTGGTGCTGTGGGAGGACGGGGCGGTGCCGGTCAAGCAGCTCGGCGAGCGCCTGCGCCTGGACTCCGGCACCCTCTCCCCGCTGCTCAAGCGCCTGGAGGCGGCCGGGCTGGTGACCCGCGCGCGCTGCCCGGAGGACGAGCGCTCGGTGATCGTCGCCGCCACCGCGGCCGGACGCGAGCTGCGCGAGGGCGCCCTGGCCGTCCCCCGCCGCATCCTGGCCGCCGCCGGGCTGCCCCTGGACGACCTGCGGGCCCTGCGCGAACTGCTCACCCGCGTCACGGCCAACCTGGACGCGGCCGGAGCCTGACCCCCGCAACGCCCCGCACACCGGCACAGCCGGACCCAGACCCGGATCCGCCGATCGGCCGCCGCCGCACCCGGCCCGCCGCCATGATGACCGGATGACCGCTCCCACCGCCCCCGACCCCGCCCCCGTCTGCCAGGTCCGGCCCGCCCTGCTCCGGCTCGTCGCGGCCTGGCCGGAGGCCACCACCGTCAGCACCTTCCGGACCCGGATCGCCACCGAGGACCTCGCCACCGCGATGACGTTCCGCAGCCCCCGCCGGGTCGCCACCGCCCGCGGCCTCGCGGACCTGCTGGCCGCCCACGGCGTCGAGACCCGCGCGGACCTGCACGCCTGGCTCGACGCCCCGGTGCACCGCGCCGCCCTGCGCCAGGTGCCGGGCGTGGGCCCGAAGACCGTCGACTACCTCGCCAACCTGGTCGGCCGCTCGCACGTCGCCGTGGACACCCACCTGCGCGCCTTCGCCGCCGGGGCGGGCCTGCCCGAGCTGGGCTACGAAGGCCTGCGGGCCGCGTACGAGCGGGCCGCCGACGCGCTCGGCCACGACCGCGCCGGGCTGGAGCACGCCGTCTGGCGGCACGGCGCGCACACCGGCTGACCCACACCCCGCCGCGCCCGCGCCCGCGCCCGCGCCTACGACTCGTAGCGCTCGACCTCTTCGACGCTGCGCACGCTCGCCCCGTCGGGGTCCTCACCGGCCCGGACCCGGGCGCGGCGCTGGCGGAGCAGGTCCCAGCACTGGTCGAGCTGCTCCTCGATGTCCTTGAGTTCGCGGTGCTCGGTGGACTGGTCGATCCGGCCCTCGACGAGGGCGGCGCGCAGGTCGCGCTCGGCCTCGACCATCTCGCTGATCCGCTCCAGGATGCGGCGGTCGGTGCTGCCGCTGCCGCCGTCGCGGCTCTGCTCGTCCATCGGTGGCCTCCTCGCGGTCGTCCGGCCCCTCCACTCTAGGAAGGGGCGGTGGCGGCCGCGAGCCGGGCGACGCGGGGCCGCACCGAACGGGGAGCGTAATTGACAGGGCGTCAGGCGGGCGAAAGGATCACCTACTGAAAACGACTCCCACTACCACTAACCCCGGAAGGCCGGATCCGCCATGTCGCTGGACGTCTCCCCCACCCTGCTGGCCCTGGCCGAGCGCGACGAGGTCGCCGACGCCGACTTCCTCGCCACCGTCCGCACCTCGCTGCCCTACGCCTACCGCCTGGTCAACGACCTGACGGCCGAACTCGCCCTCACCGACGCCGAGTTCGCCGACAACACGGTCGCCCCGAGCGAGGCCGAACGGGCCCAGCTGCTGCGCGCGCTGGCCAGCGACTCGATCCGCGGCGCGCTGGAGCGGCACTTCTCGGTGAAGCTGGCCTTCCAGAACTGCCACCGCCTCGCGGCCTTCCACCCGCACGCCGAACACACCGCCGCCTACCGGGAGTTCACCTCCCCGCGGGCCCAACTGCTGAACCAGTCACCGGAACTGCGCGACTGCTGAGCCCGCCCGGGAGGGTGGTCGCGGGCCTACCCGGACCGCCCTCCCTTTCCTGTGAACGTTCACAAGAAAATGGCTCCTAGTGCTTGCAGCCCCACCGAATATTGGGGTTTCCTATGGCGGAACGCTACAGACGACTTCTGTGTACGTTCACAGGCACTCCCCCACCCCGCCCCCACTCCCCGCCAAGGACGACGATGCACCAGGGCATCAAGCGCGCACTCATCACCACCGCGGCGGCACTCCCGCTCGCCGCCACCGCCGTCACCGGCCTCCCCACCGCGGCCGGCGCCGCCGCGACCCTCACCAACACCGGCTTCGAGTCCGGCGGCACCGGAACGGCCGCCCCCGCCGGCTGGTCCACCTACTCGGCCGCCGGACAGAACAGCGCCTCGTACACCGAGGCCGGGGGCCACAGCGGCTCGTACCGGCTCACCCACTACGCGGCCGCCGCCTACAAGGTCGAGACCTACCAGTACCTGTCCGGGCTGGCCAACGGCACCTACACGCTGACCGCCTGGGTCCGCTCCAGCGGCGGGCAGAACTCGGCGTACCTGGCCCTGCGCAACTGCGGCTCCGCCGAGCAGCGCACCGACCTGCCGCCGACCCCCGACGGCGCCTGGATCCGGCTGGTCACCTCGGTCGCCGTGACCGGCGGCCAGTGCACCGTCAGCATCAACTCCGACGCCAAGGCCGGGAACTGGATCAACGTCGACGACCTCTCCCTCACCCCCGGCAGCACCGGCCTGGCCGCCCGCGGCGTGGACGTCTCCACGCTGAAGAAGAGCGAGGACAAGGGCGGCACCTACCGCTGGGCAGACGGCACCGCCGGGGACGCGCTGAGCATCCTGCACTCCAACGGCGCGAACTACGTGCGGCTCAAGGTCTGGGTCAACCCCGCCGACGGCTACAACAACAAGGACAGGGTCCTGGCCATGGCCAAGCGCGCCAAGGCGCTCGGCATGGGCCTGCTGATCGACTTCCACTACTCCGACAGCTGGGCCGACCCCGGCAAGCAGACCAAGCCCGCCGCCTGGTCCGGCTACTCGCTGGCCCAGCTGAAGTCGGCGGTCTACAACCACACCTACGACGTGCTGAACGCGCTGAAGGCCCAGGGCACCACCGCCGACATGGTGCAGATCGGCAACGAGATCAACGCCGGGATCCTGTGGAACGAGGGCTCCACCGCCAACTGGTCCAACCTGGCGGCGCTCCTCACCCAGGGAGCGAACGCGGCGAAGGCCGTGAGCAGTTCGACCAAGGTCGCGCTGCACCTCGCGAAGGGCGGCGACGACGCCGGGGCCCGGGCCTTCTTCGACCAGGCGGTCTCGCACGGGGTGCCGTTCGACCTGATCGGCCTCTCGTACTACGGCTACTGGCACGGCCCGCTGAGCGACCTGCAGACCACCCTGGACGACATGGCCGCCCGCTACGGCAAGCAGGTGTTCGTCGCCGAGACCGCGTACGCCTTCACCCTGGCGAACGACGACGCGCTGGAGAACAACGTCGCGACCTCCTCCCAGCTGGTGGCCGGCTACCCCGCCACCCAGGCCGGGCAGGCCGCCAACCTGCGCGACGTGATGAACGTGGTGGAGGCCGTACCGAACGGCCGGGGGCTGGGCGTCTTCTACTGGGAGCCCACCTGGACGGCCGTGACGGGCAACGGCTGGGACCCGACCGACCCGGCGTCCGGGGACGCCTGGGAGAACCAGGCGCTGTTCGACTACAACGACAGGCCGACCAGCGCCATGAGCTGGCTGAAGCACCGCTGACCCACCGCTGACCCACCACCGAGCCACCGCCCGGCCGACGGCACCCCTCCCATCGGCCGGGCCCGGCCCGGAACCAGCCGGGCGCACCCCCGCCAGAGCCGCCCCGGGCGCTGCCCCAGGACGGCTCGGCTCGGCCCGCGCCAGCCGGGCACCGCTCCGACCCGCCAGGCGCAGCCACGAAACCAACGGGCACAGCCCGGGGCCGCCCCGGCACGGCCCCGGGCCCGTGGGGATCAGCCCCGAGCCGGCCCCGAGCCACTCCCAAGCCCCCTGGGCCGAGCCCCGGGACCGGCCGACCCGGGCACAGCCCCGGGCCCGCCTGGCGGCCGTTGCCGCTTCCCGGCCGCCGCGGGTCAGCCGCCGACCGTCTCGCGCTCCGCGGCCGCGGCCTGCCGCTCCGCCGCCGCGGCCTCCACCGGCACGGTCGCCGCGGTGGCCCGGCGGGCCGGGACGAGCAGGGCGGCGAGGGCGGCGGCCAGGCAGAACGCGGCCAGGAGGGCGAAGCCGTGGGTGTAGCCGGATTCGGCGGGGCGGCCGTCGGACTGCAGGTGGCCGGTGACCAGGCCGGTCATCAGGGCGGCGCCCATCGAGCCGCCGATGGTGCGGATGTTGGCGTTCATGCCGGTGGCGGCGCCGGTCTGGGCGGCGGGGACGGCCTGCACGATGAGGTTGCTCATCGAGGCGAAGGCGAGTCCGATGCCGAGGCCGAACACGCCCGCGGCGACCGCGACGTCCGCGGGGCTGCCGTGCCGGGCGGCGAGCAGCGCGCAGGCGATCGCGCCGAACAGGGCGCCGGTGACCAGCTGGGCCTTGGCGGGGAAGCGTCCGGCCAGCCGTCCGCCGACCACGCCCGCCACGAACATGGCGGCGACCATCGGGAGCATCAGCAGTCCGGCGCCGGTGACGCTGGAGCCGAAGCCGTACCCGGCGCTGGTGGGCATCTGGACGAAGCCCGGGAGGAAGGCCCAGACCGCGTACATGCCCGCGCCGAACAGCAGGGCGGCGGTGTTGGTGGTCCACACGGCGGGCAGTCGCATGACGCGCAGGTCGATCAGCGGGTTGCGGGAGCGGGACTCGTTGAACGCCCAGGCGGCGAACAGCACCACGGCGACGGCGAGCAGGCCGAGCACCTTGGTCGAGGCCCAGCCCCACTGGGAGGCCTGGCTGACCGGCAGCAGCAGGGCGACCAGCCAGCCGGAGAGCAGGACGGAGGAGAGCCAGTCGACGCTGCCCTCGCTGCGGTTGGGCGACTCGGGGACGTAGCGGTGGGCCAGCAGGACGGTGCCCGCGACCACGATGACGGGCAGCCAGAACAGCCAGCGGTAGTCGAGGGCGCCGACGATCGGCCCGGCCAGGACCATGCCGAGGCCGCTGCCGACGGCGATCACCGCGGACATGTTGCTGATGCCGCCGGAGACCCGTCCGGGCGGGAACTCGTCGCGGATGATGCCGAAGGAGAGCGGGAACAGCGCACCGGCGATGCCCTGGATCACCCGGGCCACGATCAGCACGGTGATGTTCGGCGCGAGCGCCGCGACCAGGCAGCCGACCAGCAGCGCGACCAGCGCGGCGACCAGGGTGCGCTTCTTGCCGACCAGGTCGCCGACCCGGCCGAGGATCGGGGTGAAGACCGAGGCGGAGAGCAGGTAGGCGGTCATCACCCAGGTGACGGTGGACTGCGTGGTGTGCATCTCCTCCTGGACGATCGGGAGGGCGGGCGTGATCAGCGACTGGAGCAGCGCGTACACGCCCGCTCCGACGGCGAGCACGCCGAAGGTCAGGCGGGGGGAGTGGCGGTTCATCGAACCCTCTCGGGACTCGGGACGGCGCACGCGGGCAGCACGGGGTGCACCGCGGCGGCCGGGCATCAGAACGGTAGGACGGAGGAACGCAGGAACGGCGGGGCAGCGGAGCAGTGGGACGATGGCGGTGCTCACGGTCGCCGTGCGGTCACCCGGCGTCGTCGGGCGGGTGTGCGGGCACGGCGAAACGGCAGGTCCGCCCGTACGCGGGCGGGCCGGAGTCCGGGCCCCGGTGCTAAAGTCGAGGCATGCCTCCAGATTAGCGGAGGCATGCCTCCGGTTCAATTCGAATTCCCGGATGTGTCGAGAACGAGGTCCCCGTGCCGGATCAGATCGTGGTGAGCGAGTTCCTCGCCGCCCAGCGCCCGCGCCGCGCGGACGCCGCCCGCAACTTCGACGCGCTGCTCGCCGCCGCCCGCGAGGCGTTCGCCGCGCACGGCGCCGAGGCCTCCCTGGAGGACATCGCCCGTCGGGCCGGCGTCGGCATCGGCACCCTCTACCGCAACTTCCCCACCCGCCGGCACCTGTTCGAGGCGGTGTACGCCGCCGAGGTCGACGACCTCTACCAGGCCTCCCTCGCGGTCGCCGACCTGCCGCCCTGGGAGGCGCTGACCACCTGGCTGCGCCGCTTCGTCGACTACGCGACGACCAAGCGGGCGATCCGCGAGGCCCTGGCGGGCGAGGAGTCGGACGTCTTCCAGGCCTGCCTGCAGTCCATGTACTCCGGAGGCACCCCGCTGCTGCTGCGCGCCCAGGCGGCGGGCGAGGCGCGCAGCGACATGAGCATCGAGGACCTGCTGCGGATGGTCTCCGGCATCACCTCGGTGGCGTTCCCGGAGGAGGGGCAGCGCGACCGCGTGCTGGCCATCGCCCTGGACGGGGTACGCACCCGCCGCTGAGCGCGGCCCGGGTCCTCAGCCCAGCGGGTGCGCGGGGTCGCGGCCGACCAGGCCCAGCAGCCGGGTCGCGGCGTCCGCACCGGCCGGGACGGGGACGGGGTCGGCGAACAGCCCGGAGGCGGCCAACGCGTCGGCCTGCGGGGCGAGTTCGGCGAGCGCGAACTCGGCGGCGGCCGGGTCGACGGTCGGGTCGGCGCCGGTGCCCTGGGCGAGGTCCCAGGCGTGCACGACCGCGTCCACGGTCATCTCCCGGGCGTACCCGTCGGCCCGCCGCGCGCCGTACGACAGGTGCACGGTGCGCTCCAGCGCGCCCGGGGCGGCGAACGCGGCCCGGGCGGCGTCGGCGGCGGCCGTCCAGGCGGCGACCGGGTCGTCGCCCAGCACGTCGCCGTCGAAGCGGTCGCCGATCTCGGCGACGGTGGCCCCGGCCAGCAGGTCGGGCACCCAGAGCTGTTCGGAGGTCAGGTGGCCGACCAGCTGCCGGACCGTCCAGTCGGTGCACGGGGTGGGCGCCTGCCAGGCGCCGTCGGGCACGGCCCGGACCAGGTCGCCGAAGTGCTCCAGCGCCCGGGCGTGCAGCGCGAGCAGGGCCGGTCCGTCGAGGTGTGCTGCCATGGGGTACACGCTTGCCCGCCCGGGGCGGGGCGGGCAAGCCGACACCCCGGGCGGCCGCTACTCGACCGGGGCCTTCTCGCGCAGCAGCTTGACGAACGCCCGCATCCAGGACGGGTGGTCCGGCCAGGCCCGGGCGGAGACCACCACGCCGTCCACCACCGCGTCGCCGTCGACGAAGTCCGCCCCGCCCGCGGCCACGTCCGGCTCCAGCGCCGGGTAGGCGGCGGTGCGGCGCCCGGCCAGCGAGCCGGTCCGCAGGGTGATCAGCGGGCCGTGGCAGATCTGCGCGAGCGGCTTGTCCTCCTCGACGAACGCGGCGACGATCCGCTGCACCTCCGGGTCGTTGCGCAGGTACTCGGGCGCCCGGCCGCCGGGCAGCACCAGCGCCACGTACTGCGCGGGGTCGACGTCCGCGAACGCCAGGTCGGCGGGCCAGGTGTAGCCGGCCTTCTCGGTGTACGTGTCGTAGCCCGGGACGAAGTCGTGCACCACGAACTGCAGGGTCTTCTTGGTCGGCGCGGCGATGTCGACCTCGTAGCCCTCCTCCAGCAGCCGCTGGTACGGGTAGAACACCTCCAGCGACTCCGCCGCGTCACCGGTGATGATCAGGATCTTCGCTGCCATCCGGGGATTCCGTCCCTTCGTCGCACCAGGCACGCCCCGCCCCGACGGGGCCGGGCGGTGACCACCCTGCCCGCTGACGCCGCGTCAATCAAGGGGCGCGCGCGGCGCGGCGCGGCGCACGGGCGCGCGCTCCCCGACCGCTCCGCCGTCCGCCGCGCGGGGCCCCCGGCCGGGGGTACTCCGGGGGCGACCCGCCCGGGGCGCGCCTAGCGTGCTGGCAAGGTCCGCCCGTTCTCCGGGTCCGTCGACAGGGAGGCCGTCATGCAGCACTCGCACCTCGTGGACTCCGCCACCGTCGCCAACCTGCGCGACCTCGGCGGCATCGACCTGCCCGGCGGGGCCCGGGTCCGGCCCGGACTGGCGCTGCGCTCCGGCCAGTTGGACCGGCTCGACCCGGCGGGCGACCCGGTGTTCGACGCGCTGGGCGTGCGCACCGTCGTCGACCTGCGCACCGCAGCCGAGCGCGCCGCCTTCCCCGACCGCGTCCCCGGCGGGGCGCACCTGCTGGTCGCGGACGTGCTCGCCGACGAGGCGGGCAGCGGTGCGACGGCCGCGCTGACCGCGGCGCTCGCCGACCCGTCCGGCGCGAACCGCGCCCTGGGCGGCGGCCGGGCCGCGGGCGCCCTGCGCGAGGACTACCGGGCGTTCGTCACCTCGCCCGCCGCCCGGCAGGCCTACAAGCAGTTGATCACGGCGCTCGCCCACCAGGGCGGCGGCCCGGTGCTCTTCCACTGCACCGCGGGCAAGGACCGCACCGGCTGGGGCGCCACCCTGGTCCTGCTGCTGCTCGGTGCGGACGAGGAGACCGTCCGCACCGAGTACCTGGCGGTCGACCCGGCGGTGCGCACGCACTACGCCCCGCTGGTGGAGCGCTTCGTCGCGGCGGGCGGCGACCCGGAGGTCGCGGACGCCGTGTTCTCCGTCCGCGCCGAGTACCTGGACGCCGCGCTGGACGTCCTCGCCGGGCACTGGGGCGACGCCGAGAGCTACGCCCGGGCCGGGCTCGGCCTCAAGGACGACACCCTGGACAGCCTGCGCGAGCGCCTGGTCGGGGCCGCCTGAGCGGCCGTCAGCCCGCGGCCCCGGCGGCGCCGACGCAGGCCTCGTTGCCCTCCGGGTCGGCCAGCACCCAGTGGTTCGGCGCGTGCTCGTCGGTCACCAGGCGGCCCCCGGCGGCGATCGCGGCGGCGATCCGGGCCTCGGCGAGGTCGTGCGGCACCCAGACGTCCACGTGCACCCGGTTGCGCTGCGGGCGGGGCGCGTCCATCTGCTGGAAGTAGAACGGCGCGCCGCGGCGGGCCGGGTCGATCAGGTCCTCCGGGCTGCCGGAGCGGTCCCGGTAGCCGAGCAGCGCCCGCCAGAACGCGACCACGGCGGGCACGTCCAGCGCGTCGACCGTGACCTGGACGGTCTGCAGGCCCTCCGGGTCGGCGACCGCGCCGAGCCCGCGGGCGGTCGCCGAGACCAGCCGGGCCAGCTCGACGTGCCGCCCGGTCAGGCCGTAGTACTCCTCGCCCACCTCGACCAGCCGGACGGTCACGCCCTCCGGCCGCAGGTCCACGTCCACCTCGCCGACCCCGTCCAGCGCCTCCCCGAGCGCACCGACCAGCCGCGCCCCCGCCCCGAACGACCCCGTCCGGAAGAACGCGCACGCCCCCTCCCCCAGCACCCGCCAGTCCTCGGTCCCACCCGCGGCGTGGAACGCCAGCGGCCTGATCCTCGTCTCTTCGTACACGTCAGCCATCCGCGCAGGTTACCGCCCCACACTGACAGCACGTCACCGCGCCCCCGGCACGCAGCGCGCAGCGCGTCAGCGCGCCCCCGCCCACGCCAGCAGGTGCTCCACCGACCACGCCGTGACCACCCGCTCCGCCCCCAGCCCCACCCCCACCGCCCGCTCGCACCCGTCGACCTGCCGGTCGAGCTGGCCCGGTGCGTGGGCGTCCGTGTCGATGGCGAACAGGCAGCCGAGGTCGGCGGCGAGGGCGAGGAGGTCGTCGGGCGGGTCCTGGCGGTCGGGGCGGCAGTTGATCTCGACGGCGGTGTCGTGCTCGCGGCAGGCGGTGAAGACGGCCTCGGCGTCGAACGCGGAGGGCGGGCGGGGCTCGTCGCCCAGCCGCCGTCCGGTGCAGTGGCCGAGGACGTCGACCAGCGGGCTGCGGACGGCGGCGAGCATCCGGTGGGTCATCGCGTCGGCGTCCATCCGCAGTTCGGAGTGGACGGAGGCGACCACCACGTCGAGGCGGCCCAGCAGTTCCTCGTCCTGGTCGAGCGTGCCGTCCGCGAGGACGTCGCACTCGATGCCGGTGAGCAGCCGGAACGGGGCGAGCCGGGCGTTGAGCTCCTCGACCAGGTCGAGCTGTTCGCGCAGGCGGTCCGCGCTGAGGCCGTGGGCGACGGTGAGGCGGGGCGAGTGGTCGGTGAGGACGGCCCAGTGGTGGCCGAGGGAGCGGGCGGTGCGGGCCATCCGTTCGACCGGGACGGTGCCGTCGGACCAGTCGGAGTGCAGGTGGCAGTCGCCCTGGAGCTTCTCGCGCAGCCGGAGCGCGGCGGTGGACGGGGCGGGTCCGGCGGCGGCGCGGGCCTCGGCCTCCAGCAGGTACTGGGGGGTGCGGCCGACCGAGGCGTCGGCGATCACCCGGGCGGTGACGGGGCCGACGCCGGGGAGGCGTTCGGCCTGGGCGGCGTCGATCGGTTCGGGGGGCAGGGCGGCGGCGGCGACGGCGGCGGTGCGGAACGCCTCGGCCCGGTGGGGGGAGGCGAGTTCGCGTTCCAGCAGGAAGGCGATGCGTTCCAGGGCGGTGACCGGGTCCATGCGGCCAGTCTGCGCGGGGCCGGACGGGGTCGCACGCGGACGGGTCCGCCGCCGCCGATCCGCCCCGACCCCTTGTTGACAGTCTGTCTCATTGGTTTACTCGTCCCGGAGCCCCCGCCGCACCCCCACCCTCCGGAGCCCGCCCGTGCCCGACACCACCACCCCGCCGCACTCCCCCGCCCGGCAGCGCAACGCCGACCGCGAGCTCAACGCCGCCCGCCTGCTGCGCGCCTCCGCCAAGCACTCGTACGACCCGCTCACCGAGATCGACTGGTCCGCCCCCGTCGACCCGGACCACTACGCGCTGCCCGCGCACCGCGTCGCGCTGTACGGCACCCCGCTGTGGGAGCGGCTGGACGAGCGGGCCAGGGCCCGGTTGAGCGTGCACCAGTTCGCGTCCACCACGGCCGCCGGGATCTGGTTCGAACTGGTGCTGATGGAGGGCCTGATCCGGCACGTCTACGCGGGCGACCTGACCACCGGGCACGCCCAGTACGCGCTGACCGAGGTCGCCGACGAGTGCCGGCACTCGACCATGTTCGCCCGCTACATCACCGCGACCGGCTACCCCTCGGCCCGGCCGACCCGGCGCGCCGACCGCCTCGGGAAGCTGCACTTCCTGCTCAACGACACCACCATGACCTTCGCCGGGGCGATCTTCGTCGAGGAGTTCACCGACGCGATGCAGCGCGAGATGGTCCGCGACGAGTCGCTGCAGCCGCTGGCCCGCTCGGTGGCCCGGATCCACGTGGTCGAGGAGGCCCGGCACATCGGCTACGCCAAGCCGGAGCTGGAGCGCCGCTGGGCGGCGATGACGGCGGCCCGGCGGGCGGTGTTCCGGCGGGCGCTGGCGCTGCTGGCCCGGCAGGCGGTGGCCGAGATCGTGCACCCGCGGGTGTACGCGCTGGCCGGGCTCGACCCGGCCGGGGCCCGCCGCGCCGCCGAGGCCAACCCGCACTGGCGGCAGGCCCGGATCGACTGGGCCCGCAAGGCGCTGGAGTTCTTCGCCGACCTGGGCGTCCTCACCCCGGCCACCGCCCGCGCCTGGCGCCGCGCCCACCTGCTCCCCTGACCCGCCGCCTGCGCGCCGCGCCCCCGCCACCACCCGCGCTGCCCGAGACTCTGACCGTGGACGACAACGGGATCCGCCTCGGCACGGGCCGCGGCCGGTGGGTGGTGGCGGCGACGGCGCTGGGCTCCGGCATGGCGATGCTGGACGGCACGGTGGTGAACGTGGCGCTGCCCCGGATCGGCGAGGACCTGGGCGCCGATCTGTCGGCGCTGCAGTGGACGGTCAACGCCTACATGCTGACGCTGGCGGCGCTGATCCTGCTGGGCGGCTCGCTCGGCGACCGGTACGGGCGGCGGCGGGTGTTCCTGATCGGGGTGTGCTGGTTCGCGCTCGCCTCGGCCGGGTGCGCGGCCGCGCCGAACGTCGAACTGCTGGTGCTGGCACGGGCGTTGCAGGGGGTGGGCGGGGCGCTGCTGACGCCCGGTTCGCTGGCGATGCTGCAGGCGGTGTTCGCCGAGGAGGACCGGGCGGGCGCGGTCGGGGCCTGGTCGGGGCTGGGCGGGGTCGCGGCCGCGGTCGGGCCGTTCCTGGGCGGCTGGCTGGTGGACGGGCCGGGCTGGCGGTGGATCTTCCTGCTGAACCTGCCGCTGGCGGCGGCGGTGGTCGCGGTGACGGCCCGGCACGTCCCGGAGAGCCGCGACCCGGACGCGTCCGGCCGCTTCGACGTACTGGGCGCGCTGCTCGCGGCGCTGGCGCTGGCCGGGATCACCTACGCGCTGACCGAGGCCGGTGCGGGGCCGGCCCCGGGCGCGGTGGCGGCCGGGGTCGCGGGCCTGGTGCTGACCGGGGCGTTCCTGCTGGTCGAGCACCGCTCGGCGCACCCGATGCTGCCGCTGTCGCTGTTCCGCTCCCGGCTGTTCACCTCCGTCAACCTGGTCACGCTCTGCGTGTACGGGGCGTTCAGCGGGGTGTTCCTGCTGCTGACGGTGCAGTTGCAGGTGGTGGCCGGGTTCACGCCGCTGCTGTCGGGGGTCGCGCTGGTGCCGATCACCGTGCTGATGCTGCTGTTCTCCGGCCGGGCCGGGCGGCTGGGCCGGAAGGCGGGGCCGCGGCTGCCGCTGACGGTGGGGCCGCTGGTGGTGGCCGCGGGCGTGCTGCTGATGCTGCGGATCGGGCCGGACGCGAACTACTGGCTGGACGTGCTGCCCGCCGTCACCGTGCAGGGCGCCGGGATGACCCTGCTGGTCGCCCCGCTGACCGCGACGGTGCTGGCCGCCGTGGACGTCCGGCGGGCGGGCATCGCCTCGGGCGTCAACAACGCGGCCGCCCGCGCCGCAGGCCTGTTCGCGGTCGCCGCGATCCCCCCGCTGGCGGGCCTGAGCGGCGACGCCTACCGCGTCCCGGCCGAGGTCGACGCCGCCTTCACCACCGCCGTGCTGATCTGCGCCGCCCTGCTCGCCGCCGGCGCCGTCCTGGCCCTCACCACCGTCCGCTCCGACGCCCTCGCCCCGCCGCACCCGGTCGCCGAACCGGACTGCGACTGGTACTGCGCCCCGACCACGCCCCCGATGCACCCGGACCAGGAGCGCTGACGACGGCGGGCCCCCCCCGGGGGGGGGGGCCGGGGGGGGCGCCCGGGGGGGGGGGGGGGGGGGCGGGGGGGGGGGCGGGGGGGGGGACGAGGGTGTTCTCGCGGGCGCCCTCGCGCATGGCGAGGGCGGCGGCCACCGCGTGCTCCTTGATGACCTCGTGCGCGGCCTCGCGGCCGACGCCGGCCCGCACCGCGCCCATCAGGACCTTGGTGGTGGCCAGGAAGGGCAGGTAGCGGTCCAGCTCGGCCTCGATGACGGCGGGGAAGGCGCCGAACTCGTCGAGGACGGTCAGGAAGGTCTCCAGCAGGCCGTCGAAGGCGAAGAACGCGTCCGGCAGCGCGACGCGGCGCACCACGGAGCAGGAGACGTCGCCCTCGTTCCACTGGTCGCCGCCGAGCTCGGCGGTCATCGAGGCGTAGCCGCGCAGGATGACGGCCAGGCCGTTGACGCGCTCGCAGGAGCGGGTGTTCATCTTGTGCGGCATCGCCGAGGAGCCGACCTGCCCGGCCTTGAAGCCCTCGGTGACCAGCTCGTGGCCGGCCATCAGGCGGATCGTCTTGGCCAGGCTGGAGGGCCCGGCGGCGAGCTGGACGAGCGCGGAGACCACGTCGTAGTCGAGCGAGCGCGGGTAGACCTGGCCGACCGAGGTGAACACGTTCTCGAAGCCGAGGTGGCCGGCCACCCGGCGCTCCAGCTCGGCGAGCTTGTCGGCGTCGCCGCCGAGCAGGTCGAGCATGTCCTGGGCGGTGCCGACCGGGCCCTTGATGCCGCGCAGCGGGTAGCGCGCGATCAGCTCCTCCAGCCGGACGTAGCCGACCAGCACCTCGTCGGCGGCGGTGGCGAAGCGCTTGCCGAGGGTGGTGGCCTGGGCGGCGACGTTGTGCGAGCGGCCGGCCATGACCAGCTCGCCGTACTGGGCGGCGAGGCGGCCGAGGCGGACCAGCACGGCCACCGTGCGGTCGCGGACGTGCTCCAGCGACTGGCGGATCTGCAGCTGCTCGACGTTCTCGGTGAGGTCGCGCGAGGTCATGCCCTTGTGGATCTGCTCGTGCCCGGCGAGCTCGGAGAACTCCTCGATCCGGGCCTTCACGTCGTGCCGGGTGACCTTCTCGCGGTCGGCGATGGACGCCAGGTCGACCTGGTCGACGACCCGCTCGTAGTCGGCGATCGCGGTGGGCGGCACCTCGATGCCGAGGTCCTGCTGCGCCTTGAGGACGGCCAGCCACAGGTGGCGCTCCAGGACCACCTTGTGCTCGGGGGACCACAGCTGGGCCAGGGTCGCCGAGGCGTACCGGGAGGCCAGGACATTGGGGATCTTGGGCTTCGCGCTCACGTTTCGCAAGCCTAACAGTCAAGCTCAGGGGAGGACGAAGCGCGTCCGGAAACCGGGATGAGCGCGGCGGGGGCGGCGGGTTAGGGTCCGGGGCATGACCAAGCGCACTTTCCGGATCACGGTCCGCGGCTCCTTCGACGCCCTGACCGACGAGCAGCGGGCCGAGCTGCAGGCCGAGGCCGCCGAGCACGACGTGCTGCGGGCGGAGTTCACCGAGGAGGGGCACCTGGTGTACGACCTGTCGGCGCGGCCGTTCTTCACCTTCCGCTTCCTGGAGCACGGGGAGGCGGAGGAGGACGTGGTGGCGGCGTCGGTGCGGGCCGAGACGGCGGCGGAGCTGTGGCTGACCGACCGCGGGTACGGCTACAAGAACCTGAAGTCGCAGGCGCAGGACATGGCGCTGGCGGCGCTGGGGGCGCGGCAGAAGCAGGAGGCCCGGAGGAAGGGCTGAGCCGCCGGGGCCCGGGCGGCCGGACCGACGCCCGCCCTGTCTGGATCGGGTGACCCCGTGTTAGCTTCTTGACCAACTCATGGCCTGCGCATGGTGCCACCCATACTCGCGGGCCGGGCAACGGGGAAGAAGAGGGGCACCGCGATGGCGGGGGAATTCAGGGTCGATCCGGACGCGCTTCGCCGGTTCGCCCGCACCAGCAACGAGCGGGCCGAGCGGCTGCGGGCGATCCGCTCCGAGCTCGGCGCGCACCAGCTGTCGGTGTCGGCGTTCGGGAAGCTCCCGGAGGCCGACGAGACCGGCCGCGACTACGTGGAGCGGTCCGAGTCGGCGATCGAGAACGCGGGCGCGGCCGGCGACACCATGGACCGGATCGCCGAGTACGCCGAGGGCATGGCCGCGGCGTACGAGCGGGCGGACGAGGCCACCGGGCAGGACATGCGGGCGATCTCGGCGGGGCTGGGCGGATGAGCGGGCCGGTCTCGGGCGCGGTCGACGCCTACACGAAGATCAACAGCTGGATGAGCCCGCTGGGCAGCGTGGTCGACGGGATCATGCGGCCCCTCGTGGAACCGCTCGCGGAGCCCCTGGAGTTCGTCACCGGCGACCCCGAGGGGCTGGAGGACGCCGCCCGGCTGTGGCAGCGGCAGGCCGAGCAGCTGCGCGAGCTGATCGCCGACCAGCGGCGCGACCGGGCCGGGCTGGCCGGCGAGTGGGAGGGTGCGGCAGCCGACGCCCTGCAGGCCGAACTCGCCGAGCTGGAGCAGGCCCTGGAGGCCGAGGCGGCGGACATGGAGGGCACCGCCGAGCTGCTCTCCGAGGCCGCCGCCGAGTGCCGGATGGCGCAGGACCTGGTCGAGACGGTGATCCGCGAGCTGATCGAATGGGCGATCATCACCTTCGCCGCCTCGCTCGCCTTCAGCGTGATCACCGCCGGGGTGTCGCTCGCCGCCGAGGCGGCCGCGGCCGCGGCCGAGGGTTCGATCGCCAGCGTCCGGATAGCCAACCTGGTGCGCAAGCTCGCCAGCGCGCTGAAGAAGATCGCCGACGCGATGAAGGCGCTCAAGGCGGTCTCCAAGCGTCCGCACCTCAACCCGAAGAAGCCCTGGACCTGGAACAAGCCGCTGGACGTCGAGGCGTACCTGGCCAAGACCGGCGTCAAAGCCATCGGCAAGGCCGGACTGCACGGCATCGG
Organism: Kitasatospora phosalacinea; assembly: GCF_000717185.1. Taxonomy (GTDB): domain Bacteria; phylum Actinomycetota; class Actinomycetes; order Streptomycetales; family Streptomycetaceae; genus Kitasatospora; species Kitasatospora phosalacinea_A. The sequence continues at coordinate 50,549 of NZ_JNYE01000085.1, forward strand.
CCTGACCGGCGACCCGGTCGGGCAGACCGTCCAGCAGGCGGTGCAGAGCGGCGCGGGCATCCTCGGCGACGAGGCCGACGACCGGATCGGCGGCACGCCCGGCCCCAGCACGGCGCTGCGCGAGCGCCTCGGCGCGGCCCAGCCCGCGCAGCCGCCCGCGCTCAGCCCCGAGGAGCGCCGCCAGCGCTTCGAGGACGCCTTCGGCTGAGCAGGCCCGCGCTCCACCGACCCGCACCCACCGAGGAGTTGACCCGTGCTCGACCGGGACCGCCAGTTCGCCGCACCGTTCCTCGCCACCGGGGAGCAGCTCCGGGCCGCCGCGCCGGTCTCGCTCGCGCCCGGCATCCCGCGGCCGCCCGAAGAGCTGCTGACGCCCCGGCAGCCCGGTGAACTGGAGCAGCGGCTCGCCAAGCCGTTCGGCCTGCTGCGGCGCGCGTACGCGGTGGTCAACCCGGCGTCCGCCGTCGTCGGGGCGGTCGAGGACCGGATGCTGAACGCGGTGCCCGAATCGGTGTGGCACGGCACCGGGATGGACGGCGGCTGGCACTCCACCGCCGGACGCCTGGTGATCCGCCTGCACGAGGACGGCGCCCACGGCAGTGCCCTGCTCGCCCTCACCGACCGGCGGCTGCTGCTGCTCGCCGACCGCGCCAAGCCGTGGCAGCTCACCGAGCAGCACGCCCTCCAACTGGAGCTCCCGCGCCCGGAGGTCACCGCCGCGCGGCGCAACGCCAAGGGCGTCACCCAGCGCGGCCGGGTCGACCTGCACTTCCGTGACGGCTCCTGGATCGCCCTCACCACCCCGCTGCCGTCCGCGGCGGACGAACTCGCCGCCGCGTTCGGCCTGCCCTAGGTGTTCTGTCCTGTGAGGTTGGGGACGCGGCTGGCGGGTGGTTGGCCGGCGAGTGCGGTGTGTCCGCGGTGGTGATTGTAGGTGTGGAGCCA
>NZ_JNYE01000086.1 GCF_000717185.1 Kitasatospora phosalacinea
CCCCCCACCCCCAGCCCCGCGCAGCGGCATCCCCCGCCTACTCCCGCACCCCCCACCCCCGCTCCCGCAACCCCGCCGCCAACCCCCGCGCCATCGCCGGAGCGACAGCGAGTTGCACGTGGCCGACCTGCTGCCCCGTCGAGTGCTCGATCGTCACGTCCTCGATGTTGACCCCGAGCGCGCCGACCTCGCCGAAGAGGCGGCCGAGTTCGCCGGGCTGGTCGCCGAGGACGACGGTGACGGTCTCGTAGCGGGTGGGCGGTGCGCCGTGCTTGCCGGGGATGCGGGCCTGGCCGGTGTTGCCGCGTCGCATGACGGCCTCGATGCCCGCCGCACCCTCCCGCCGGGTGCTCTCGTCCGCGGCCTGCAGGGCCCGCAGCGCGCTGACGGTCTCCGCGAGGTCCGCCGCGAGGTCGTCGAGGACGTCGGCGACGACGCCCGCGTTCGCGGAGAGGATGTCGATCCACATCGCGGGGTTGGAGGCGGCGATGCGGGTGACGTCGCGCACGCCCTGGCCGGAGAGCCGGACGGCGGTCTCCTCGGCGTGCTCCAGGCGGGCGGCGACGAGCGAGGAGAGCAGTTGCGGGGCGTGCGAGACGAGGGCGACGGCCCGGTCGTGGTCGGCGGCGTCCATGACGATGGGCATGGCCCCGCACAGGGCGACGAGTTCGAGCGCGGCGTTGAGCGTCTCGGTGTCGGTGTCGGCGGTGGGGGTGAGCACCCAGGGCCGGCCCTCGAAGAGGTCGGCGGTGGCGGCGAGCGGCCCGGAGCGTTCGCGTCCGGCCATCGGGTGGGAGCCGATGTAGTGGGCGGTGTCGAGCCCGAGGGCGGTGATCTCGCCGCGCGGTCCGGCCTTGACGCTGGCGACGTCGGTGTAGCAGCGGGCGAGGCCGCGCCGCTGGCAGTCCGCGAGGACCTTGCCGACCAGGGCCGGGGGGACGGCGATGACGGCGAGGTCGACGGGGCCCTCGGCGGGTTCGGTGGTGCCCGCGCCGAGCGAGGCTGCGGTGCGGGCGGCGTCGGCGTCGGCGTCCTCGAGGTGGACGCTTATCCCGCGGCGGGTGAGGGCGAGCGCGGCGGAGGTGCCGATCAGTCCGGTGCCGATGACGGCGGCTGTGCGCATGGCGGCTTCTCGTCTCCCGGGTGCGGTTCGCGTCTGCTGGGCCCATCCTCTCGTACGCGCGCTCCCCCGCGCACACCGCCCGGCTGCGCTGCGGGGCCGACGCGCAGCGGAAATCCGGGTGCGGTGACGGGGGTTGGGTGCAGACTGGGCGCCCGGGTCCGGGGAGCGGACCGGCGGCGAAGGGGGCCAGGTGGCGGGGCAGCGGGCGGTGTGGGAGTCGAGGTTGGACTCGGTGGTGGTGCACGCGGTGGGCGCGGTGTGCCGCCGCCGGGCGGCGGGCGTGCTCCCGGCGGACGGCCGGGTGCGGGTGGCGGGGCTGCCGCGGCTGGCCGGGGAGGGCTCGCTGCGGGTGCGGGTGCTGTCGGGTGCGGCGCAGGTCGCGGAGGCCCGGATGGGGTACCCGGCGCGGGTCCGCACGCCGGACGAACGCCCGTCCTGGGAGCGGGAGTTGACCGAGCTCCAGGCGGAGGTCGAGGTACTGGAGGAGCGCCGGGAGCGGCTGGACGCGCGGATCGCCGAGGTGGTGGCGCTGCGCGCGGTGCCGCCGCAGCGGCGCCGGGAGGACGGGCACCGGCGGGCCCCGGCGGACGCGGTGCTGGCGCTGGCCGAGTTCGTGGACGCCCGGCTGGAGGCGCTGCAGGAGCGGGCGGTGGAGCTGGCCCAGGAGCTGCGGCTGGCGGAGCACGCCTTCGCGGTGGCGGCGGCCCGGGTGCGGGCCGGGTCGAACGCCGAGCGGCCGGGCGGGGTGGAGGCCGGGGCGTGCGCGGAGCTGACGGTGCGCGGCGAGGGCCCGGTGGAGCTGGAGGTGGAGTACGCGGTGCCGGGCGCGGTGTGGGTGCCGACGTACCAGTTGGCGCACCGCCGGGGCGAGCGTTCGGCGCGGCTGGTGCTGCGGGCGTCGGTGGCGCAGCGGACGGGCGAGGACTGGTCGGGGGTGCGGCTGGCGCTGTCGACGGCGAGCCTGGTGGGCTCCGGCGGGCTGCCGGAGCTGGCGTCGCTGCGGATCGGCCGCCGCCAGGCGGTGCCCGCGCCGTCGGGGTGGCGGGCGCAGCCGGCGGGCCTGGCGGGGCTGTTCGACGGTTGGGAGGACGCGCAGCGGTCGAAACCGGCGGCGCCGCCGCTGCCCGCGGCGGCGTCCGCGGGCCCGGCGAAGCCGGTCGCGCGGGCGGCCCGTCCGGGCGGTGCCCGTCCAGCGGGCGGGGCGGGCGGCGCGCCGGGTGCGCCGTTCGTGCCGCAGGCCCCGCCGTTGCTCGGGGCGCCCGCCCCGGCGCCGATGCCGGGGGCGCCCGCGGCCGCTCCGCCGCCCCCGCCGCCGGGCCCGGTGCCGCCGGGTGCGGCGTACGGTTCGGCCGCGCCGCGCAGCGCGGCGTTCGCCCCGTCGGCGGAGGCCGCGCCGCCGCCCCCGTTGCCGCCGGACCCGCGTCCGTCGGCCGACCAGTTGGACTACGCGGCGCTGGTGCTGGCGGGCCCGGAGCAGGAGCCGCGGCGCCGGGGCCGGCTGTTCCCGGAGGCGTCGCCGTCCCGTCCGGGCGGTGCGCTGCGCGGGGCGGAGGAGGTGGGCCGGTTGCCGCTGCCGCGGTTCGGCTCGTGGCCGCGGGCGTCCGCGGGCTCGTTCGACCACCGTTTCGACGCGCAGGCGCCCGCGCACGTGCCCTCGGACGGGGTGTGGCACACGGTGGCGGTGGCGGAGCTGCCGGTGGGGGTGCGCACGAGCTACGTGTGCGTGCCGTCGGTGGAGGAGGCGGTGTACGCGGTGCTGGAGGTGTCGAACGCGACGGCGCACGCGCTGCTGGCCGGTCCGGTGGAGGTGTCGGTGGACGGTGACTTCCTGCTGACGGCGGGGCTGCCGACGCTGGCGCCGGGCGGAGTGCGGGAGTTGGGCCTGGGCCGGGCGGAGGAGCTGCGGGTGGCGCGGCACGCCGAGGTGCGGGAGTCGACGTCGGGGGTGCTGAACTCGACGACGGTGCTGGACCACGCAGTGCGGATCGAGCTGGTGAACCGGCTGCCGCACGAGGCGTCGGTGGAGGTCCGCGAGCGGGTCCCGGTGCCGGGCGACGCGGAGGTGCGGATCGAGGAGCGGCCGGGCTGGTCGCCGCCCGCGGAGCCGTCCGCGCAGGTGCCCTCCTCGGCGCGGCTGCGGCGGGTGGTGGTGCCGCCGGGTGGTTCGGTGGAGCTGACGGGCGGTTACGTGGTCCGGATCCCGGCCGGCAAGGCCGTGGTCGGCGGGAATCGGAGGAGTTGAACGTGTACGAGGAGACTTTTCCCCTCCCGGTGACCGCGGTGACGTGCCTGGAGGACCGGGCGCAGCTGGAGCGGACGGCGCAGCTGGAGCTGTCGCCGGGCGTGCACCGGCTGCGGCTGGGCCCGGTGACGGCGCTGGCGGTGGACCGCACGCTGCACGCGGCGGTGCTGGACGGGGCGGGTGCGCCGACGGGCGCGGCGAAGGTGCTGGACGTGCGGCTGGTGCGGTCCTGGCAGCCGACGGCGCCGGGGCCGCCGGGGCCGGACGATTCGGAGCTGCGCCGCCGGGTGCACGGCCTGGAGCGCGAGCACCTGGCCGAGTCCGCCCGGCAGGAGCGGCTGCAGGCACGGCTGGCGCTGCTGGGCCAGCTGGCGGCGGACCTGCTGCGGGAGATCGGCGAGGGCGCGGGCTGCGGCGAGCTGGAGCAGGCCCGCTGGTCGCGCGAGCTGGACCGGGTGGACGCGGAGCGCGACGCGTGCGGCGAGCGGCTGCGGGCCTCGCGGCTGCGCTCGGCGGAGCTGGCGGCGGAGCTGGCGCGGGCCGAGGCGGCGCTGGACCTCGCGGAGCGGGAGCCGGCCGAACTGCTGGCGTTCGTGGAGCTGTCGGTGGAGTGCACCGAGCCGGGCCGGTTCCTGGCCCGGGTGGGCCACCTGACGGCGTGCGCGCTGTGGCGTCCGGCGTACCGGGCGGAGCTGGTGGGCGGCACGCTGCGGCTGGAGAGCGACGCGGTGGTGTGGCAGCGCACCGGCGAGGACTGGTCGGGGGTGCGGTTGACGCTGTCGACGGCGCGTTCGGCACTGGCGGGCGAGCCCCCGGCGCTGGTCGAGGACCGGCTGGTGCTGCGGGAGCGCTCGGCGCAGGAGAAGAAGACGGTGGAGGTGGAGCTGCGCGAGCAGGCGGTCTCCGACGTCGGCCCGCTGGAGCCGGGCCTGCCGGGCGTGGACGACGGCGGCGAGGTGCGGGTGCTGCGGGTGGACGGCCCGGTGTCGGTGGCCGCGGACGGCCGGGCGCACCGGGTGCCGGTGAGCGCGTTCGAGACGGCGGCGCGCAGCGAGTTCGCGGCGGCGCCGGAGCTGTCGGAGGCGGTCACGGAGGTGGTGTCCTTCCGCAACGCGGCGGGCCACGTCCTGCTGGCGGGCCCGGTCGACCTGGTGCGCGGTTCGGGCTACACCGGCCGGGGCGCGCTGGAGTTCGCGGCGGCGGGCGCCCCGGTGCGCCTGGCCTTCGGTTCCTCGGACGGGCTCCGGGTGGTCCGGGAGGCGGACGAGCGCCGCGAGGGCGCGGGCCTGGCCGGGCAGCGGACGCTGGTGACCCGCACGGTGCGCCTGCACCTGTCGCGCTTCTCCGCCCCGGGCGAGGACGCCGAGCGGGTCGTGACGGTCCGCGAGCGGATCCCGGTCTCGGAGGTGTCGGCGGTCCAGGTGCGGCTGCGCAAGGAGCACTGCTCGCCGCCGCCGGACGAGCTGGACGCGGACGGCATCGCCCGCTGGGAGGTCCCGCTGCCGCCGGGCGGCCGCCGGACGGTGACGCTGGTGTACGAGATCGCGGCGACGGCGAAGGTGGCGGGCCTTTGAGCCGCGCCCTTGGCCCTGCGTCCCGGCCCGAGGGGGGTACAAAAGACCCATGATCTACCATCTCGCCCCGCTGGACGACTGGCTGCGCGACCCGGGCCGGCCGTACACCGCCGCGTCCCTGCTGACCGAGGGCTTCCTGCACTGCTCGCCGGACGAGCCGACGGCGCTGGCGGTGGCCAACCTGTTCTTCCGCGACGCGCCGGAGCCGCTGATGGCGCTGCTGATCGAGGAGCGGCTGGTCGAGCCGATGGTGAAGTGGGAGGCGGCCACCGGCGGGCCGCCTCCGGGCGCCACCGAGGGGGCGCTGTTCCCGCACATCTACGGGCGGCTGAACCGGACGGCCGTGCTGGGCCTGGAGAAGCTGGAACGCGGCCCGGACGGGCGCTGGGCGACCCTGCGCCCCTGGAGCTGACCCGCGGGGCCCCAGAGCCCCGCCCCGCCCCGCCGGGGCCGCGGGCTCCGCCCCCGGCACCACCCGGCTGCGCCGCGTGCCCACCGGCACGTCCTCCCCGTCCGCCCCCGTCCGCGCCCGCCCGTCCCCGGCCCGCGGGGCGGTGGGCTCAGAGCCAGCCGCGCTCGCGGGCGGCCATGCCGGCCTGGAAGCGGGTGGTGGCGCCGAGTTCGCGCATCAGGCCCTGCAGGCGGCGCTGGGTGGTGCGGGCGCTCCAGCCGAGCGAGCGGGCGATCGACTCGTCGGTGAGCCCGGCGGCGAGCAGGCCGAGCAGTTTGAGGTGGTCGGCGTCCGGCCCGGGGCCCTCGCCGTCGCCGAGGACGGTCTGCAGCGGCACGGCGCGCTCCCACTCGGCCTCGAACAGCGCGTCCAGGGCCTGCAGCAGCGCGGAGGGGTGGATCACGTAGGCGGCGTCCAGGACGCTGTCGCCGACGCTGATCGGGATGATCGCCATCTTGTCGTCGGCCATCATCATCTTCATCGGCAGCACCGGGCGGACCCGGGCCTCCTCGCCGTCCTCGACGCCGGTGAGGATCTCCTGCTCCAGCCGCCCGGGCCAGGCGATCGCCTCCTTGTCGAAGACGGTGCGGATCCGCACCCCGGACTTGAGCTTGGCCCGCTGCCGGGGCTGCTCGACCGTGGGGTCCTGCACGTAGGGCGGGCAGTCGAAGCCGCGGATCTGGTACTGGCTGGACTCGATCAGGTGCTCCAGCCGCTGGGCGATGGCCTCGCCGCCGGTGAGCACCTCGACCGAGTGCGCCGGGTCGGTGTACCGGGAGGCCTCGCGGAAGGCGTCCATCAGCCGGTGCATCTCGGCGCGGGCGGAGCGCAGTTCGGCCTCGCGATGGCCGATCAGGGTGCCGATGGCGACGTCGGGGGCGACCGACAGGTAGCGCTCCCGGTCGACCGGGGCGCGGGTGGCCATGCCCTGCTCGGCGAGCCGGTCCAGGGCCTCGCGGCACTGCTCCAGGGTCAGTCCGCAGTGCTCCGCCAGTTCCTCGGCGGTGGACTGCGGCGCGACGACCAGCGCGGCGTACACCTGGCCGTCGGTCAGGCCGAGGCCCAGCACGGTGAATGCGTCCAGCATGGTGGTGGTTCCTTCCCCCGCCGCCCTGTGGCCTGACGCGGTGGCGCACTTCCGCCACGCGCCGGGGCGAACTTCGGTGGCAATCTTCTGCCACCGGGCGGAACGATAGCAAGGCCGTGCGGTGCGCCTCACAGGTCAAGAGCGGGCAAAGACCCTCCGCACACGCACCGGAGCCCGTCCGCCGGACGTGCGGCGGACGGGCTCCGGGGGGGCGGCTGCTACAGGCCGACCTCGCGCATCAGGGTGCCGACCTCAGGGTTGGTCAGGCGGCGCAGCCAGCCCGACTTCTGGTCGCCCAGCGAGATCGGGCCGAACGCGGTGCGCACCAGCCTCTCGACCGGGAAGCCGACCTCGGCCAGCAGGCGGCGCACGATGTGCTTGCGGCCCTCGTGCAGGGTCACCTCGACCAGGTAGTTCTTGCCGAGGTTGGAGATGACCTTGAAGCTGTCGGCGCGGGCCCAGCCGTCCTCCAGCTCGACGCCCTTGGCGAGGGTCCTGCCGAGGTCGCGCGGCAGCGGGCCCTGGATCGCGGCCAGGTAGGTCTTGGTGACGCCGTACTTGGGGTGGGTGAGGCGGTGGGCCAGCTCGCCGTGGTTGGTGAGCAGGATCAGGCCCTCGGTCTCGGTGTCCAGGCGGCCGACGTGGAACAGCCGGGTCTCCCGGTTGGTCACGTAGTCGCCCAGGCACTGCCGCCCCTCGGGGTCCTCCATGGTGGAGACCACGCCGGCCGGCTTGTTCAGCGCGAAGAACAGGTACGACTGGGTGGCGACGGTCAGGCCGTCCACCTTGATCTCGTCGTTCATCGGGTCGACCCGGCGGCCCTGCTCCAGCACGGTCTCGCCGTTGACGTCGACGCGGCCCTGCGCGATCAGCTCCTCGCAGGCCCGGCGGCTGCCCATGCCGGCCCGCGCCAGCACCTTCTGCAGGCGCTCGCCGTCCTCGCCGACCTCCTTGCCGGGGCCCTCGTGCCGGGCCAGCACCCGGTCCTCGATCCGGCCCTGCAGCTCCCGGGAGCGCTGCGGCTGGCGCCGCGGGTCGCCGGGCGCGCCCTGCCCCTCCCGCCGCGGCCGGGGCGCCGCCCCGGGCTTGCGGGAGTCGAACGCCCCGCGCCCGGGCGTCGCGTTCGGCCCGCCGCCGTACTCGGGCCGGTCGTACCTGCGCTCCTCCGGACGCGGCTGCCGCCGCTCCTCGCGCCGCTCGCCGCCGCGCCCGTACGAACCCGAGCCCGAGCCGGAGCCCGACCCGCCGCGGCCGTACGAGCCCGAGCCGGAGCCCGACCCGCCGCGGCCGGAGCCGCCACCGTACGAGGAGCCGGAGCCGCCGCGGCCGCCCTGCCCGCCGCCGTACGAGGAGCCCGACCCGCCGCGCGAGGACTGCCCGCCGCGGCCGCCCTGGCCGCCGCCCTGGCCGCCGCTGCCGTAGGACGACGATCCGCCCCGGCCCCCGCCCTGCTGGCCGCCTCGGCCGCCCTGCCCGCCCCGGCCCTGGCCGCCGCTGTTCCTGCCGTTGCCACCGTTGCCACTGCTACGCATCAAAATGTCCGTACGTCGATATCCGTCTGGTCGGCCTGGTTCGGCCTCGGCCCTTCCTGTGCGGCGGCGACCGCCTGCGCGATCATCGTGCCCTCCAGGGACTCCGCTTCCACGTCGTCGACCTCGGGCAGGAAGGGCGCGAGCTCCGGCAGCTCGTCCAGGCCGCGCAGCCCCATCCGTTCCAGGAAGTAGTTCGTCGTCCGATACAGGATCGCTCCGGTCTCGGGCTCGGTGCCGGCTTCTTCGACCAGTCCTCGCTGTACCAGGGTACGCACCACGCCGTCGCAGTTCACACCACGGACCGCGGAAACCCTCCCGCGCGACACCGGCTGCCGGTACGCGACGACCGCCAGCGCCTCCAGCGCGGCCTGCGTCAGCCGGGCCTGCTGGCCGTCCAGGACGAAGCGCTCGACGGCCGCCGCACACTCCGCGCGGCTGTAGAACCGCCATCCGCCGGCCACCTGCCGGAGCTCGAAGCCGCGCCCCTGCGCAGTGTACTCGACCGCCAACTCCCGCAGCACTGCGGCGACTTCGTCCCTGGTGGCGTCCAGCACCCCGGCCAGCCTGGCCTCCGCGACCGGCTCGTCGGCGACCATCAGCACCGCCTCCAGCGCCGCCCGCAGCGGCAGCTCGCCCGGGGGCCCGTCCGCGGGCCCGCGGGGCGGTGCCAGGACGCGCTCCACCGGTTCGACCCGCTCCCCGTCCGGGTACGCCGACTCCTGCCACTCGCCGGGCCGGGGGGCGCCCGGCAGGCCCAGGGCCCTCCTCGCGGGCCGCTCCGTCATCGCGCACCGCCTTCCCCGCCCGCCGGGCGGTCGAACTCGTCGGTCACCTCGACCCGCTGCCCGGAGGCGGCGGTCCAGCGCACCAGCAGCTCCTCCAGGGCCTGCGGCTGCTCGAAGTCCAGCGCCCGCTCCCGGTACAGCTCCAGCAGCGCCAGGAACCGGGCCACCACCACCAGCGCGCTCTCCGCGTCCGCGACCAGCTGCCCGAAGGTGGCCTCGCCGAGCTCGCCCAGCCGCCGCGCCACCAGCGCGGCCTGCTCGCGCACGCTCACCGGCGGCGCGTGGACGTGGTCGACGTACACCACCGGCTCCGGCTTGGGGGCGAACGCCCTGGCGGCGAGCTGTGCGAACCGCTCCGGGCCGACCGCCAGCACCACCTCGGGCAGCAGCAGCGCGTGCTGCGGCTCCAGCCCGACCGTCCGCGGCCGGCGCAGCGCCTCGTCCTCCCAGCGCCCGGCGAACAGCGCCGCGACCCTCTTGTACGCCCGGTACTGCAGCAGCCGCGCGAACAGCAGGTCGCGCGCCTCCAGCAGCGCCAGGTCCTCCTCGTCCTCGACCTCGGCGACCGGCAGCAGCCGGGCCGCCTTGAGGTCCAGCAGCGTCGCCGCGACCACCAGGAACTCGGTCGCCGCGTCCAGGTCCCACTCGGGGCCCATCGCCCTGATGTGCGCGACGAACTCGTCGGTGACGCGCGACAGCGCCACCTCGGTGACGTCCAGCTTGTGCTTGGCGATCAGTCCGAGCAGCAGGTCGAACGGCCCCTCGAAGTTCTCCAACCGGACCTGGAACGCCATAACGGACCATTGTGTCAGAAACCGCCGCCGGAACCCCGGCGGCGGCGGCCCCGCGGCGGCCCTCAGCGGCCGCGCAGCCTCCGCACGAGGATCGACGCCTCGCCGCGCTGCTCCAGGTCCGCCAGGACCACCGAGATCGCCTCGCGGACGACCCGTCCGCGGTCGACGGCGAGGCCGTGCTCGCCGCGCAGCACCAGGCGGGCGTGCTCCAGGTCCATCAGTTCCTCGGCGGACACGTACACGGTGATCTTCTCGTCGTGCCGCTCCCGTCCGGAGGGCCGCCGGGCCCGTCCGCGGCCGCGCACCGTGGCCGGGGCCGGCCTGCGGGCCTCTGCGGGGTCCTCCGCGCGCCCCGCAGGGGCCGCCGGGGCGGCTTCCGGCCTGGCGGCCGGCACGTCGGCGGTGCGCGGCGCGGGGGCGGCGCCCTGGCCGTCCCCGGGGGGCTCCTGCCCGGCGGGGGCGGGGCCGTTCGCGGGGCCGGGGCCGGGGGCGCTGCCGGAGCCGTTGCCGTTGCGGGCGAGCGAGGGCGACAGGGCCATTCCGCCGGTTGACCGGAACAGTTCGTCCGCCCCCGGAAGGCTCACTCGGCGGGGCGGCACCGGTCGAGCACCTCCCTGGCGAGCTGGCGGTAGGCGGCGGCGCCGACCGAGTTGGTGGCGTAGGTGGTGATCGGCTCGCCGGCCACGGTGGTCTCCGGGAACCTGACGGTCCGCCCGATGACGGTGTGGAAGACGTGCTCGCCGAACGCCTCGACGACCCGGGCCAGCACCTCGCGCGAGTGCACCGTGCGGGAGTCGTACATGGTCGCCAGGATGCCGTCCAGGCGCAGGTCGGGGTTGAGCCGCTCGCAGACCTTCTCGATCGTCTCGGTGAGCAGCGCGACGCCGCGCAGCGCGAAGAACTCGCACTCCAGCGGGACGATGACGCTGTGGGCCGCGGTCAGCGCGTTGACGGTGAGCAGGCCCAGCGAGGGCTGGCAGTCGATGATGACGTAGTCGTAGTCGGGCAGCAGCGGCTTGAGCGCGCGGGCCAGCGCCGACTCGCGGGCGACCTCGCTGACCAGCTGCACCTCGGCGGCCGACAAGTCGATGTTGGACGGCAGCAGGTCCATGCCGGGGATGGCGGTCTTCAGCAGCACCTCGTCGGCCGTCAGGCCCCGCTCCATGAGCAGGTTGTAGACGGTGACGTCCAGCTCCATCGGGTTGACGCCGAGGCCGACCGAGAGCGCGCCCTGCGGGTCGAAGTCCACCAGCAGCACCCGGCGGCCGTACTCGGCGAGCGCCGCGCCCAGGTTGATGGTGGAGGTGGTCTTGCCGACGCCGCCCTTCTGGTTGCACATCGCGATGATCTGCGCGGGGCCGTGCTCGGCGAGCGGCGCGGGGATCGGGAAGTACGGCAGCGGGCGGCCGGTCGGGCCGACCCGCTCGCGGCGCTGGCGGGCCGCGTCGGGGGCCAGGGTGGCGGCGTACTCGGGGTCGGGCTCGTACTCGGCGTCCGGGTCGTCGTAGGGCCCGTAGCCGAGCTCGCTGTAGGCCAGTCCGTACGCCGCGAAGTCGGCGTCGTAGTCGGTGGCGGCGGCCGCCGCGCTCTGGCGCGCCTCGAAGGTGCGGACCGCGACCGAGCCGACCTCCTGCGCACCCACCGTGGCCTGCCGGGCCTCCTCGTTCGGCTGCCCGGCGGAGAGCTCCGCCAGTCCTGGCTGACCACCCCCGGGAGCAAATGTCGACTCATTCACAAGTCGTCTTACCTCCTTGGACGTCCAGGACTCTATGTCGATTCGTCAGCGTGGCAGCATGCCAACGGTTTGCGACTCTAGGCCGTTTCGGGCATTCGCAGCAACACAATCCACGGTAGTGGGCCGCTTGTGTCGGCCGTTCACCCACCCCGTGTCAAGACACGACCCTAACGTTTCCGCGCGGGCGCCGGGCCGTGAGGGCCCGTCAGGTGTCCTTGTCGACAGAGCGGGTGACGGAGCGCACCGGAATTGACCGGCGCTGGTCACCCGGGGGCTACCCGCCCGCCCGCGCGGGCATGCCGAAGCCCCCGGCGCGAAGGGGAAGGACGGCCGGGGGCGACAGCGGGTGAGGGGGCGTCAGGCGAGCACGGTCGCCAGCGGGACCGACTCCAGGCCGAAGGCCTCGGCGACGGCCGGGAAGGTGATCTGGCCCTCGTGCACGTTCAGGCCCTTGGCGAGCGCGGCGTCGCGGCGCAGCGCCTCCTTCCAGCCCCGGTTCGCCAGCTCGACCACGTACGGCATGGTCGCGTTGGTGAGCGCGTAGGTGGAGGTGTTCGGGACGGCGCCCGGCATGTTGGCCACGCAGTAGAAGACCGAGCCGTGGACCTGGAAGGTCGGCTCGGCGTGCGTGGTGGGGTGCGAGTCCTCGAAGCAGCCGCCCTGGTCGATGGCGATGTCGACGAGCACGGAGCCCGGCTTCATCTTGGCGACCAGCTCGTTGGTGACCAGCTTGGGGGCCTTGGCGCCCGGGATCAGCACGGCGCCGATCACCAGGTCGGCCTCGACGACGGCCTTCTCCAGCTCGAAGGCGTTGGAGACGATCGCCTTGACCTTGGTGCCGAAGACCTTGTCGGCCTCGCGCAGCTTGTTGATGTCGCGGTCGAGCAGGGTCACGTCGTAGCCCATGCCGACGGCGATGGTGGCCGCGTGCCAGCCGGAGACGCCGCCGCCGATGACGACCGCCTTGGCCGGGTGGGTGCCGGGCACGCCGCCGGGCAGCACGCCGCGGCCGCCCGCCGGGCGCATCAGGTGGTAGGAGCCGACCTGCGGGGCCAGCCGGCCCGCGACCTCGGACATCGGGGCGAGCAGCGGCAGCGCGCCGCCCGGCAGCTGCACCGTCTCGTAGGCGATCGCGGTGGTGCCGGAGGCGAGCAGCGCGTCGGTGCCGGCCCGGTCGGCGGCCAGGTGCAGGTAGGTGAAGAGGGTCTGGCCCTTGCGCAGCCGGTGGTACTCGGAGGCGATGGGCTCCTTGACCTTGAGGATCATGTCGGCCGCGGCCCACACCTCGTCGGCGGTGGGGAGGATGGTCGCACCGGCGGCCACGTACTCCTCGTTGGGGATCGAGGAGCCGACACCGGCGTTGTCCTCGATGACGACCTCGTGTCCGTTGCGGACCAGCTCATGCACGCCGGCGGGCGTGATGGCCACGCGGTACTCGTGGTTCTTGACCTCGCGGGGGATGCCGACCTTCACGGCTAACACGTCCTCTTGCCATGGGGAATACCTACCGGGGAAGACCGGCGGCGACGCACACGGAGGGCACAACGGACATGCCGGTGCATAGATCTATGCGCGACTGAGTTCGAGTGTAATGAAGCCAAGTCGGCGTGTCAGCCTTCCAAAGTGACCAAATCAGTCGGACCCATTGGCAGGTTCGTAGGCTTGCAAGCGTTCCGAGGCCACATTGCGGGGCGAACTCCGCACATACGACACTACTCCGAAAGCGGACGCAGGCCCTCCCGGCCGAGGTGCTGCTGCAGCCGCGCCGACAGCGCCGCGACCTCCCGCTCGCCCGCCGCGTCGCCCGTCCGGCGCAGCACCGCCGCCGCCGAGCGGTACTCCCGCAGCGCCTCCTCGAAGCGCCGCAGCCCGGTGTGCGCCTCGGCGAGGCGCACCAGCAGCCGGGCCTCGGCCGGCTGGTCGCCCAGCTCCTGCCGCAGCACCAGCGCCCGCCCGTACGCGTCGGCGGCGCGCAGCGGGTCGCCGAGCGCCCGGTGGCCGTGCCCCACGCCCTCCAGGGCCCGGGCGCAGCCCGCCTCGTCGCCCGCCTTCCGGGCCAGGTCCACCGCCCGGCGGTAGCGCCCGCCCGCCTGCGGCCACCGTCCGGCGGCGGCCTGCAGGTCGCCCAGGTTCAGCAGCGCGGCCGCGGCCCGGCGCGGGTCGGCCTGCCGCTCGGCGACCTTCAGCACCGACTCGTGCAGGGCGTGCAGGTCCGCGGGCGCGGCCTCGCCGGTCAGCGGCAGGGCGCGCAGCAGGGCGGTCACCAGGCGGCCCGCCGAACCGTCCAGGTCGCCCTGCCCGACCGCCTCGGCGGCCGCGGCCAGCAGCTGCTCGCGCTCCCCCAGCAGCCAGCCCTCGGCGTGCGCGGCGGTGCGCAGCCGCAGCGGCCCCGGCAGCGGGTCCGGGTTGGGGGGCGCCGCCGGGTCCAGCAGCAGCCGGGCCGAGTCGACCAGCCGCACCAGCCGCTCCAGCAGCCGGGCCCGGGCCAGCTCCACCTCGGACGGCCGGTCCACCTCGCCGCGCAGCTCCACCAGCCGCCCGTGCAGCCGCCCCGGGACGCGGTAGCGCTCGGTGCCGTCCGCGGCGTCCGGCTCGCGCTCCAGCAGCTCCAGCTCGGCCAGCGCCGCCAGCGAGGCCCCCGCCTCCGGCGCCGGGCAGCCCACCAGCGCGGACGCGGTGCGCAGGTCCACCTGCTGGCCCGGCGCCAGCGTGCACAGCCGCAGCAGCCGCGCCCGGGCCGCGGGCAGCCGCCGGTACGCCAGCTCGAACGCCCCGCGCAGCGGGTCGCCCTCCACCACCGGCACGGTCTCCCGCTCCGGGTCGGCCGGCTTCACCGGCCCCTCCACCACCACCGGCGCGGGCGGCGGGACGGCGTGCAGCCGGGCCGCCGCGTCGGTCACCGCCAGCCGGGGCTCGGTGCGCAGCCAGCCCGCGACCAGCCGCAGCGCGGCCGGACGGTTGGCGCACGCCTCGGCGAGGTCCGCGGCGCCCACCGGGTCGCAGGAGATCCGCGTCCCGCCGACGAGTTCGCCCAGCAGCTCGACCGCCGCCCGGTGGTCCATCCCGCCGAGGATGACCGGGTCGATCCCGTCGATGCCCGTCAGCGGCCCCGAGGTGGTCGCCAGCAGCAGCGAGGAGGTCTTCTCCGCCAGCAGCGGCCACACCTGCCCGGCGTCCTTGACGTCGTCCAGCAGCACCAGCGCCCGGCGCTGCCCGAGCGCCTCGCGCAGCGCCTCGCACGCCGGGTCCTCCTCCGCCGCGCCCGGCAGCAGCGCCGCCCCCGGCCGCTCCCCCAGCTGGTCCAGCAGCACCCGGGCCGCCCGCCCGGCCCCCGTCCGGCGCCCGTCCGGCGCCGACATCCGCGCGTACAGCAGCCCGTCCGGGTAGTCCCCGGCCACCGACCTCGCCCACCGCACCGCCAGCGCGGTGCGGCCCGAACCCGGCCGCCCCGCCAGCACCAGCAGCCTCCCCCTGCCCTGGGCGGGCCGTCCCGCCGCGACGGTCAGCGCCGCCAGCTCCCCGCCCCGCCCGGCGAACGGCCGGGCACCCGCGGGCAGCACGTCGAAGATCCCGGCCGCCTCGGCCACCGCCGCCGTCTTCCTCGCCACCCGCGCCACTCCCGACCCGTCGCCCCGCACCCCGGACCCGCCCACCGGGCCCTGTCCGCGAAGCGTAGTTCGCCCACCCCGCCCCGCCGGGACGCCCCGGTACGACCAACAGCCGAATCACCTTGCTGGCGCAACTTGGGGAAGCGAGGGAGCGCACCGACAGGGGCGCGGGGAAACCTGCTGCGCCGAGGCGGAACCAGGGGCGCGGGGAACTGCGCGGCCAGCCGAGCACGCACAGCCAGATCGCGACGCAGGACGAGCGCTTGCACCATCTCGCGACCACGCTGACGTGCGACTCCCGCCGCGCGCAGTCCCCCGCGCCCCTGTCGGTGCGCTTCCCGCCGGTGCGCGTCCCGCCGGCGCCTCCTCAGTACGGCCGGGCCGGCCACTGCGCGTCCGCGGGCCGGAGCGCGTCGAGGTCGCCGCCGACGGCGCTGAGCGCCAGGACGCCGGTGACCAGGGTCGGGTTGTGGAGGTCGCCCGCCAGGACCAGCCGGACGAGCTCCTCCCGCGGCACCCAGGCCGCCTCGATCTCCAGCTCCTCGCCGTGCGCCTCGTAGCGGTCGCCGTCCGCCTCGGAGAGGTCGGTGGCGAGGAAGATCCGCACGGCCTCGTCGCTGCCGCCGGGCGAGGTGTAGAAGTCGACCAGGACGCGCCACCGCCCGGCCTTGCAGTGGGCCTCCTCGAAGAGCTCCCGCTGCGCCGCGTGCAGCGGGTTCTCGCCGGGGACGTCGAGCAGCCCCGCCGGGAGCTCCCAGAGCCGGTGCCGGACGGGGTGCCGGTACTGGCGCAGGGTCAGGACCCGGCCCTCCTCGTCGACCGCGAGCACCGCGACCGATCCGGGGTGCAGCTGGTAGTCGCGCTGCGCCCACTCGCCGTCGGGCATCTTGACCTGCTCGCTGCGCACGCCGGTCACCTTGCCCCGGAAGGGCGTGCTCCCGTCCCGGACGTCCCACTCCTCGGCCACGTCGTGAATCCCGGCCACCGGGCACCACCCCTTCTCGTCAGATAGACACAATCTACCGGACGCCCGCCCCGCGACACGCCGAAGCGCCCGCCGGGAGGATCCCGGCGGGCGTTCGGTCACTCCACGGAGGCCCTCAGCCGACCTTGCGGTCGATCGCGGCCGCGACCAGGCCCGCGAACAGCGGGTGCGGGCGGGTCGGGCGGGACTTCAGCTCGGGGTGGGCCTGGGTGGCGACCAGGTAGGGGTGGACCTCGCGCGGGTACTCGACGTACTCGACCAGGTCGCCCTTCGGGGAGAGGCCGGAGAACTGCAGGCCGGTCTTCTCCAGGTCGGCGCGGTAGGCGTTGTTGACCTCGTAGCGGTGGCGGTGGCGCTCCTCGACGTACTGCTCGCCGCCGTAGACCTCGCGCACGATGGAGCCCTCGGCGAGCTTCGCCGGGTACAGGCCCAGGCGCATGGTGCCGCCCAGGTCGCCCTTGCCGTCGACGATGGCCAGCTGCTCGGCCATGGTCGAGACGACCGGGTACTTCGCGGCGGAGTCGAACTCGGTGGAGTTGGCCTCCGGCAGGCCGGCCAGGTTGCGGGCGGCCTCGATGACCACGCACTGCAGGCCCAGGCACAGGCCCAGCAGCGGCACCCCGTTCTCGCGGGCGTAGGTGATCGCGGCGACCTTGCCGTCCACGCCGCGGTCGCCGAAGCCGCCGGGGATGCAGACCGCGTCGACGTCGCCGAGCTGCTCCTGCGCGCCCTCGGGGGTCTCGCAGTCGTCCGAGGCGACCCACTTGATGTGGACCCGGGCGTTGTTGGCGAAGCCGCCGGCCCGCAGCGCCTCGGTGACCGAGAGGTAGGCGTCCGGCAGGTCGATGTACTTGCCGACCAGGGCGACCTTGACCTCGTGCTGCGGCTCGTGGACGCGGCGCAGCAGGTCGTCCCAGACCGTCCAGTCCACGTCGCGGAACGCCAGGTCCAGGCGGCGCACCACGTACGCGTCCAGGCCCTCGCCGTGCAGCACCTTGGGGATGTCGTAGATCGACTTGGCGTCGATCGCGGCGACCACGGCCTCCTCGTCGACGTCGCACATCAGCGAGATCTTGCGCTTGATGGCCTGCGGCACCTCGCGGTCGGCGCGCAGCACGATCGCGTCGGGCTGGATGCCGATGTTGCGCAGCGCGGCCACCGAGTGCTGGGTGGGCTTGGTCTTCAGCTCGCCGGACGGGCCGATGTAGGGCAGCAGCGAGACGTGCACGAAGAAGACGTTGTCCCGGCCGACCTCGTGGCGGACCTGGCGGACGGCCTCCAGGAACGGCAGCGACTCGATGTCGCCGACGGTGCCGCCGACCTCGGTGATGACCACGTCGACGTCCTCGGTCGCCATCCGGCGGATCCGGGACTTGATCTCGTTGGTGATGTGCGGGATGACCTGGACGGTGTCGCCGAGGTACTCGCCGCGCCGCTCCTTGGCGATCACGGTGGAGTAGACCTGGCCGGTGGTGACGTTCGCCGAACCGTGCAGGTTGGTGTCGAGGAAGCGCTCGTAGTGGCCGATGTCGAGGTCGGTCTCGGCGCCGTCGTCCGTGACGAAGACCTCACCGTGCTGGAACGGGTTCATGGTGCCCGGGTCCACGTTGAGGTACGGGTCGAGCTTCTGCATCGTCACCCGCAGGCCGCGGGCCTTGAGCAGGGCACCCAGGCTGGAGGCGGTGAGCCCCTTGCCGAGCGAAGAGGCGACACCCCCGGTGACGAAGAGGTGCTTGGTCGTCACGGCACGGCCGTTGGCCGACTTGCCGGAATGGGGCTGTGCCAAGAGGGGGCTCCCGTGGGTCGCGTGTCGGAGGGTGACGCCGGTGGAGGGGCTCCCGGCCCTCGTTCCCACCAGTTCCACGGGATACCAGCGTATCAGTGCCCCGGCGAGTGCTCGCCCGCGTCCGGGTGCACCGGCCCCCCGCGGGTCGGCCGGTCGGCGCATCGGGGCCGCTCGGGCGCGGTTTCCCGACCCGGTGCGCGGCGCGCGCGGGCGGGCGCCGGGGGCGCGTGCGGGCGACCGAACCACTCGAATCCACGTATTCTGCTCAAACGTCGACATCCTCGCCCGACCCTGTGCGCACCGTCCGCCGCGGGGCCCGCACGGAACGGAGAACCATGGCCGGTCGCATCGAGGACTACGCGCTGATCGGGGACATGCAGACCGCCGCGCTGGTCAGCCGGGACGGCGCGGTCGACTGGCTGTGCCTGCCCCGCTTCGACTCCCCCGCGGTGTTCGCGGGGCTGCTGGGCACCGACGAGCACGGCTTCTGGCGGATCGGCCCGGCCGTGCCGGTCGAGACGCCGCCGCCCGCGCCCGAACCCCGTTCGGCCCTGCTGGACACCGGGGAGCTGCGGATCCCGCCGGTCACCGCCGCCGCGCCCGCGGTGCCCTGCGACCGGCGCCGCTACCGGGGCGACTCGCTGGTGCTGGAGCAGGAGTGGGACACCCAGGACGGCACCGTCCGGGTCGTCGACTTCATGCCGCCGCGCCACCTGCTCGGCACGCCCGACGTGCCGCAGATGATCCGGATCGTCGAGGGCGTGGCCGGCACCGTCCGGATGCGCTCGGCGGTGCGGATGCGCTTCAGCTACGGCCGGATCGTCCCCTGGGTGCACCGGGTCGAGCACCCCGAGGTCGGGCAGCGCACCGTCGCCGTCGCCGGGCCCGACTCGGTGTGGCTGGACGGCCGGGCCGAGACCTACGGGCGCGACCTGACCACGTACGCGGACTTCACCGTCGCCGCGGGCGAGCGGATCGCCTTCGGGCTGACCTGGAAGGCCTCGCACGAGCCGGCCCCCGCCCCGCCGGACGCCGAGGGCGCGCTCGCCTCCACCGAGCGGTTCTGGCGCGACTGGGTCGCCCAGTGCACCTACCAGGGCCCCTACCGGGAGGCCGTGGTCCGCTCGCTGATCACCCTCAAGGCGCTCACCTACGCCCCGACCGGCGGCATCGTCGCCGCCCCGACCACCTCGCTGCCCGAGGACCTCGGCGGCGAGCGCAACTGGGACTACCGCTACACCTGGCTGCGCGACGCCGCGATCACCCTCTCCTCGCTGCTGCGCACCGGCTACCGCGAGGAGGCCCGGGCCTGGCGCGAGTGGCTGCTGCGCGCGGTGGCGGGCGACCCGGAGAACCTGCAGATCATGTACGGCATCGCCGGGGAGCGCGAACTCACCGAGTCCGAGCTCGACTGGCTGCCCGGCTACGAGGGCTCCCGCCCCGTCCGGGTCGGCAACGGCGCCGCCGGGCAGCTCCAGCTCGACGTGTACGGCGAGGTCGTCGAGGCGCTGCACCTGGCCACCATGTCCGGCCTGTCCCGGCACGACCACGCCCACCAGCTGCAGCTGCGCCTGATCGAGTACCTGGAGGAGCACTGGCGCAACCCGGACGAGGGCATCTGGGAGGTCCGCGGGCCGCGCCGGCACTTCGTGCACTCCAAGGTGATGGCCTGGGTCGCCGTCGACCGCACCCTGAAGCTGCTGGCCCAGGCCGAGGAGCCGCCGCCCGGCCTGGTCGAGCGCTGGACGGCGCTGCGCGCCGAGATCCACGCCGACGTGTGCGCCCGCGGCTACGACCCGCAGCGCAACACCTTCACCCAGTACTACGGCGGCCAGGAGCTGGACGCCTCGCTGCTGCTGATCCCGCAGGTCGGCTTCCTGCCGCCGGACGACAAGCGCGTCATCGGCACCATCGAGGCGATCCAGCGCGAACTCGCCACGGAGGACGGGTTCGTGCTGCGCTACCCGACCCACGACGAGGACGGCAACAACGTCGACGGGCTGTCCGGGCACGAAGGGGCGTTCCTGGCCTGCTCGTTCTGGCTGGCCGACGACCTGGCGATGATCGGCCGGGTCGGCGAGGCCCGCGAGCTGTTCGAGCGGCTGCTGGCGCTGCGCAACGACGTCGGGCTGCTCGCCGAGGAGTGGGACCCGCGGGCCCGCCGCCAGGTCGGCAACTTCCCGCAGGCGTTCAGCCACGTCCCGCTGATCGACACCGCGCTGCGGCTGACCGCGGCGGGCGGCCTCAACCTGTCCTCGGGCTGACGGCGGCGGCTCAGCCCCGGCGCTGCACCAGCTCGTCGTAGATGGACAGCACCTGGGCGACGGTCGCCGCCTCGTCCGGCCAGGTGCCGGCCTGGGCCCGGCCCGCCGCGGCGAGCGCGGCCCGCCGCTCCGGGTCGGCCAGCAGGGCGCGGACGGCGCCGCCCAGCGCCCGCGGGTCGGCGAAGGGCACCAGCACGGCGGCGTCG
Organism: Kitasatospora phosalacinea; assembly: GCF_000717185.1. Taxonomy (GTDB): domain Bacteria; phylum Actinomycetota; class Actinomycetes; order Streptomycetales; family Streptomycetaceae; genus Kitasatospora; species Kitasatospora phosalacinea_A. The sequence goes on from NZ_JNYE01000086.1 coordinate 20,173, forward strand.
CCGACCAGTTCGGGCACCCCGCCCACCGCGGTGGCCACCACCGGGACGCCCGCGCGCATCGCCTCCTGAGCGACCAGCGAACGGGCCTCCCAGCGGGAGGAGAGCACCACCAGGTCGGCGGCGGCCAGCAGGTCGGGGATGTCGGCGCGGTAGCCGAGCAGCTCGACGGGCAGCTGCTCGGCGGCGGCCCGCTCGCGCAGGCCCTGCCGCTCGGGGCCGTCCCCGGCCAGCAGGACGCGCGGGGCGGGGCCGCCGGGCGGGGCGAAGTGCGGGACGGCGTCGAGCAGCAGCGCGAAGCACTTCTGCGGGACGAGCCGGCCGATCGCCAGCACCACCGGGCGGCCGTCGTCGCCGCCGGACAGCGCCTTGCGGGCGGCGTCCCGGTCCAGGGTGCCGGGCGGCATCGGCGGGGCGGCGACCGGGCCGAGGCGGGCGTCGGTGGCGCCGAGCTCGCGGGCCCGGGCGACCAGGTCGGAGGAGGCGCCGAGGACCAGGTCGGCGGCCCGGACCACCCGGCGCTCCATCAGGCGCTGCAGGCGGCGTTCCAGGCCGGTGGCGAGCAGCGCGTGGTGCGAGGTGACCACCAGCGGCGTCTCGGGGCGGATGCCGGGGAAGCGGCCCGCGGTGCGCAGCGCCAGGTCGGACAGCAGCCCGGCCCGCAGGCCATGGGCGTGCACGACGTCGGCGCCGGTGAAGGCGCGGCGCAGCTCGCCGATCGCGGTGGCGTCGCTGCGGGCGCCGGAGGTCGGGGTGATGTCGACGGTGTGCAGGCGGGCCCCGGCCGCGGAGAACCCGAACAGCCGGTCGGTGCCCTCCGGCGCGCAGACCGTGACCGCGACGCCGTGCGCGACCAGGCCCCGGGTCAGGGAGCGCACGTGGGCGCCGATGCCGCCGGTCGCGGCGGCCAGGACCAGCACCACGTGCAACTGGGGGGCCGCGGCGGCCCGGGCGGCGGAATGCTCCACGTCTGTCTCGCTCCGACTCGTTGTCAGCTGGTGTCCGCTCGCCACCATGCCAGGTCCGTCCGCCTCTTGGACAGTCGGCACCGCCGCGGGCGCGTCGCCCGCGGCGGTGCCGGGCCGCCGTGCGGTCAGCGGGCCCGGGCGGTGCGGGCGGCCGCCAGCAGCTCCTCGGCGTGGGCCCGGCCGAGTTCGGAGTCCTCCAACCCGGCGAGCATCCGGGACAGTTCGCGCACCCGCTGCTCGTCGTCGAGCGTCTTGACGCCGCTGCGGGTGACGGTGCCGTCGTTGGTCTTCTCCACCACCAGGTGCCGGTCCGCGAACGCGGCGACCTGCGGGAGGTGGGTGACCACCACGACCTGGGCGCTGCGGGCGAGTTTGGCCAGCCGGCGGCCGATCTCGACCGCGGCCTTGCCGCCGACGCCCGCGTCGACCTCGTCGAACAGGTAGGTGGGCACGGGGTCGGCGCCCGCGAACACCACTTCGACGGCCAGCATGACGCGCGACAGCTCGCCGCCGGAGGCGCCCTTGGCGATCGGGCGGGGCTGGGCGCCGGGGTGCGGGGCGAGCAGCACCTCGACCTCGTCGACGCCGTGCGCGCCGTAGGCGACGCTGCGGCCCTCCAGGTCGATGCCCGCCAGGTCGTCGACCTGGCTGATCGCGAAGGTCACCCGGGCGTGCGGCATGGCGAGTTCGGCGAGCTCGTCGGAGACCGCGGCGGCGAACTTGTCGGCGGCGGCGTGCCTGGCCCGGGAGACCTCGGCCGCCAGGTCGGCCAGCCGGGCGCGCAACTCGGTCTCCCGGGCGCCGAGTTCGTCGATCCGCTCGTCGTCGCCGTCGAGCTCCAGCAGCCGCACCGAGCCGGTCTCGGCCCAGGCGACCACCTCGGCGAGGGTGCCCTCGCTGCCCGCGTACTTGCGCACCAGGTGGGACAGGACGGCCCGGCGGTCCTCGACGGCGGCCAGCCGGACCGGGTCGGCGTCCAGGTCGTCGGCGTACCCGGCGAGGTCCCCGGCGACGTCGGCGAGCAGGTAGCCGCACTCGCCGAGCCGGTCGGCGAGCGCGGCCAGGCGCTCGTCGTGGTGGCGGACGGCGTCGACGGCGCGGCGGGCCTGGGCGAGCAGGGTGCCCGCGTCGACGGCCTCCGGGTCGGCCGGGTCGCCCGCGAGGGCGGCGTGCGCGAGGGTCGCGGCGGAGGAGAGCGCGTCGGCGTGGCCGAGCCGCTCGGCCTCGACGGCCAGCTCGGCGTCCTCCCCGACGACCGGTTCGGCGGCGGCGACCTCCTCCAGGCCGAAGCGCAGCAGGTCGGCCTCCTGGGCGCGCTCGCGGGCCCGGGTGGTCAGCTCCTCCAGCGTCGCGGAGACCTCCCGCAGCTCCCGGTACACCTCGCGGTAGCGGGCCAGCGGCTCGGCGACGGCCTCGCCCGCGTACCGGTCCAGCGCGCCGCGCTGCCGGGAGGGGCGCAGCAGGCGCTGCTGGTCGGTCTGGCCGTGCACGGCGACCAGGTCCTCGCCGAGCTCGGCGAGCAGCCCGACCGGCACCGACCGGCCGCCGACGTGCGCCCGGGAGCGGCCCTCGGCGGAGACGGTGCGGCTGACCAGCAGCTCGCCGTCGTCCAGCTCCGCCCCGGCCTCCAGCGCCCGCGCGACCACCGGCGAGGCCGGGTCGAGCGTCAACCGCCCCTCCACCACGGCCCGTTCGGAGCCGTTGCGCACCAGCGCCGGGTCGGCCCGGCCGCCGAGCAACAGGCCCAGGCTGGTCACCACCATGGTCTTCCCCGCGCCGGTCTCGCCGGTGACGGCGGTGAAGCCGGGGGCGAGTTCGACCACCGCATCGTCGATGACACCCAGATCCCGTATCCGCATCTCGTCCAACACGGAGACGACCTTACGAGGTTCCACCGTCGCTTTGCGACGACCGCCCCCGGTTTCACACCTGAGTGGCGGCCCCGCCGGGCCCCGGCCCCGGCCCCGTCCCTAGGGGCGGGCCGTCCCGCCGGGCACGGTGAGCCGGGGCAGGAAGAACTGCACCAGCGGGCCGATGGCCAGCGCGTACGCGACCGTCCCGACGCCGAAGGTGCCGCCGAGGGCGGTGCCCGCGGCCAGGACGGTCAACTCGATGCAGGTGCGGATCAGCCGGACGGAACGGCCGGTGCGCCGGTGCAGGCCGGTCATCAGGCCGTCGCGGGGGCCGGGGCCGAGCCGGGCGCCGATGTAGAGGCCGGTGGCGAGGGCGTTGAGGACGATGCCGGCGACGAGCAGCGGGACGCGGACGGCCAGGGCGTGCGGGTGCGGGACGAGGGAGAGGGTGGCGTCCATGGCGGCGCCGAGGACGAGCACGTTGCCGACGGTGCCGACACCGGGCTTCTGGCGCAGCGGGATCCACAGCAGCAGGACCAGCGCGCCGACCAGCGTCACCCAGGTGCCGACGCTGAGGGGGGCGTGCCGGGCCAGGCCCTGGTGGAGGACGTCCCACGGGTTGCCGCCGAGCGAGGAGCGCAGCACCAGGCCCATCGAGACGCCGTACAGCACCAGGCCGACGGCGAGCTGGGAGAGGCGGCGGGGCAGTCCGGTGCGGACCGGGGAGGTGGACAGGGACAGGGAGACCGCCATCGGGTGGACCTCTTCTCGGTGCAGTGCTTGCCGTTCTCCGGCACTGGACGCCACTATGGGGAGTCCAAAATGCGCCCCGAAAGGGCCAATCAGAACCAGGTGGACCGATTCGCGATGTCCGAGTGGCACAGCACCCTCAGCCCGCACGCCCTCGCCCGCCAACTGCCCGCCGCCGACGGCCGCCGCCCCGCCTACCGGGCACTGGCCTCCCAGGTCTCCCGGCTGGTCGCCGACGGCCGCCTCCCGGTCGGCACCCGGCTGCCCGCCGAACGCGAACTCGCCGCCGCCCTGAACCTCTCCCGCACCACCGTCGCCGCCGCGTACGAGGCCCTGCGCAGCGACGGCTACCTGCGCTCGCGGCGCGGCGCCGGCTCCTGGACGGCCCTGCCCGAGGGCACCGCGCCGCCCGCCGACGCGCTGCACCCCGTCTCCCCCGAGCAGGGCGCCGTCCTCGACCTCGGCCTGGCCGCGCCCACCGCCCCCGCCCAGCTCGCCGAGGCCGCCGCGCACGCCGTCGCCCAGCTGCCCGCGTACACCGGCGGGCACGGCAACTACCCGACCGGGCTGCCGGTGCTGCGCGAGGCCGTCGCCCGCCGCTACACCGAACGCGGCCTGCCCACCGGCCCCGAGCAGGTGCTGGTCACCACCGGCGCGATGAGCGCCCTGCACCTGGCCCACCAGGCGCTGCTCTCCCGCGGCGACCGGGTCGCCGTCGAAGCGCCCAGCTACGCCAACACGCTGCGCGCCCTGGACCGGGCCGGGGCCCGCCTGGTGCCCGTCCCGCTGGCCGAGGACGCGGCCGGGCGCACCGGCTGGGACCTCGCCCAGTGGCAGCGGGTGCTGCGCGGCGCCGCACCCCGGCTGGCCTCCGTCATCCCCGACTTCCAGAACCCCACCGGCGCGCTCGTCGACGAGGACCAGCGCCGCGCCCTGCTCGCCCACGCCCGGGCCGCGGGCACCACCGTGCTCGCCGACGAGACCTGCGCCGAACTCGGCTGGGGCGTCGCCGACGCCGACCTGCCCCGGCCGCTGGCCGCGCTCGACCGGGACGCCCAGGTGATCACCGTCGGCTCGGCCGGCAAGATCCTCTGGCCCGGCCTGCGGATCGGCTGGCTGCGCGCCCAGCCCTCCCTGGTGCGGAAGCTGGCCGCCGACCGGGCGCTGTACGACCTCGGCACGCCCGTCCTCGACCAGCTGGTCGCGGCCCGGCTGCTGACCGACCACCTGCCCGCCGTCCGGGCCGAACGGCACGCGGCGCTGCGGGCCACCGCCGAGGCGTTCGCCCGCGAGCTGCCCCGGCACTTCCCCGGCTGGCGGTCCACCCCGCCGCCCGGCGGCCTCGCGCTGTGGGCCGCCACGCCCGGGCTGCCCACCACCGCGCTGGCCCGGGCCGGGGAGCGCACCGGCGTCCGGATCGCCTCCGGCGCCCGCTTCGGCGTCGACGGCGCCTTCGAGGAGCACCTGCGGCTGCCCCTCACCCTGCCCGCCGCGCACGTCCCCGACGCACTGCGGCGGATCGCCGGGGCCGCCGCCCTGGCCCGCACCGAACGACTCTCGGGCGACGACCCGGCCACCGCCGCGCTCTGAACCGGCCCCTACCGGATCAGCAGTTCTCCGACCGCCCGCGCCAACCCGTCACCGGCAGCGCGAACTTGGCGACCAGCCGGTCCGTGAACGGGGCCCGGTGCAGCCGGGCCAGCCGCACCGGGGTCTTGCCGCGGCGCACCTCCACCCGCGCCCCGGCCGGGAGCTCGACCGAGCGGCGGCCGTCGCACCACAGCACCCCGTGCGGGGTCTTCGGCTGCACCTCCACCGCCAGCACCGAGTCCGGCGAGGTCACCAGCGGGCGGGCGAACAGCGCGTGCGCACTGATCGGCACCATCAGCAGCGCCTCCACCTCCGGCCACACCACCGGCCCGCCGCCGGAGAACGCGTACGCCGTGGAGCCCGTCGGCGTGGACAGCACCACCCCGTCGCAGCCGAAGTTCGACACCGGACGGCCGTCCACCTCGGTGACCACCTCCAGCATCCGCTCCCGGGCCGCCTTCTCCACCGAGGCCTCGTTCAGCGCCCAGTCCTCGTGCAGCACGCCCCCGTTGGTGCGCACCAGCACGTCGATGGTCATCCGCTCCTCGACCTCGTAGTCCGCGTCCACCACCCGGTCGACCACGGTCGCCAGGTCGTCGCGCTCCGCCTCAGCGAGGAAACCCACCCGGCCCAGGTTGATCCCGAGCATCGGCAGCCCCGACTCCCGGGCCAGCTCCGCGCCGCGCAGCAGCGTGCCGTCCCCGCCCGCGACCAGGATCAGCTCGCAGCCGTCCGCCGCGCCGTGCCCGCCGGGCACCAGCTCCACCCCGTCCGGCAGGTCCAGGCCCACCGCCTCGGCCTCCAGCAGCCGGATCCGGATCCCCGCCCGCAGCAGACCGTCCACCAGGCCCTCGACGCTGCGCAGCGCCGCCTCCCGGCCGGTGTGCGCGACCAGGAAGACCGTACGACGATCGCTCATTCCCCGCTGCCCTCTCCCTACGCCCGCCGGGCCACCGCGGCCCGACCACGACCTGCCAGTCTGCGCAACGCCCGGACGCCTGCCAAGTACCCTACTGGGGCCCCTCGGCCACGGCCCGGTCCGCCGCCGCCGGATCCAGCGGTTCCGCATCCCGGCGCAGCCACAGGAAGTACTCCACGTTCCCCGACGGCCCCGGCAGCGGCGACGCCGCCACCGCCCGCACCCCCAGGCCCACCGCCCAGGCCTGCCCCGCCACCTGCCGGATCGTCTCCGCCCGCAGCTCCGGCGACCGCACCACGCCGCCCGATCCCAGCCGCTCCTTGCCGATCTCGAACTGCGGCTTCACCATCAGCACCAGGTCCGCGTCCGGCGCCGCGCAGCCCGCCAGCGCGGGCAGCACCAGGCCCAGCGAGATGAACGACAGGTCGCCCACCACCAGGTCGACGAGCTCCCCGCCGATCGACTCCGGCGTCAGCTCCCGCACGTTGGTGCGGTCCATCACCGTCACCCGCGCGTCGCTCTGCAACGACCAGGCCAACTGCCCGTAGCCGACGTCCACCGCCAGCACGTGCGCCGCCCCCGCCCGCAGCAGCACGTCCGTGAACCCGCCGGTCGACGCGCCCGCGTCCAGCGCCCGGCGGCCCTCCACCACCAGGCCCTGCGGCACGAACGCCGCGAACGCGCCCGCCAGCTTGTGCCCGCCGCGCGACACGTAGTCCGGGTCCGCGTCGTCCTTCGCGACCACCACCGCCGCCGCGGTCTCCACCTGCGTCGCGGGCTTCGTCGCCACCGCCCCGCCCACCGTCACCCGGCCCGCCGCGATCAACTCGCTCGCGTGCTCCCGCGAACGGGCCAACTTGCGGCGCACCAGCTCCGCGTCCAGACGGCGTCGTGCCACTGCCACTGCTACGTCAGCTCCCACATCGGACGGACCTCACCCGCGGTCCAGCGCCGCGAGCGTCGCGGCGAGCCGCGCATGGACATCTTCGTACACCTCGACCCACTGCTCCGCCCCCGCCCCGTCCCCCTCCCCCAGCCGGTCCAGCGCCCCGTCCACCTCGGCCACCCCCGTACGGACGACCCCCTCACTCACCGCCACCACCCGCCCCGGGCTCCACCGCGGACGCGGACGGGGACGCGGACTGGGGCCCGGCCGGGGCCTTCTTCGCAGCCGCCCTGCGCACGGACGCCTTCTTCGCGGGAGCACCGGCCGCCCCGGCACCCGCCGCTGCGGAAGCGGACCCGCCCGGCGCCGAACGCTTCGCCGGAGCCTTCTTCGCGGCCTCGCCCGCGGCCGCCCTCTTCCCGGGGGCCTTCTGCGCGGGAGCACCGACCACTCCGGCGTCCGCCGCAGCGGCACGCTCGGCCACGCTCCGCGGCGAGGCCCCGGCCGCTGCGGAAGCGGACCCGCCCGGCGCCGAACGCTTCGCCGGGGCCTTCTTCGCGGGCAGCGGCGCACTCGGCGACGCCCCGGCCGGGGCCCGGCCCTCCGGCGCCGACGGCTGCGCGGCGGGGGCCTTCGCCGTGGCCTTCTTCGCGGCCGCCTTCTTCGCCACCGTCCGCGGCGTCACACCCGGCTCCCCACCCGGGGCCGCGGCCGCCTTCCGCGGCACCGAGCGCTTCGCCGTCGCCTGCTTGGCCGCCGCGCCCTTGCGGGCGGCCGCCTTGCGGGCCGGGGCCCGGCGGGGGCCCGACGGCGCTGCGTCCGCCGCGGCCTCGCCGTCCGGGGCCGGGGCCTGCCGCGCCGCGGCCTTCTGCACGTCCGACGCCGAACCGGCCGCCTGCTTGCGGGCCGCGGTCCTGCGGGCCGTCGCCGCCTTCCGTCCCTCGGCCGCCGCGGGCCCTTCCGCGAGCCCCTGCGCCAACCCCTCCGCCGCGGGCTCCGGCTCCGCGTCCCAGCCCGCGTCGAACAGGCCCCGGGCGCGGGCCGCCGGACGGACCACGGGGCGCTCCTCGGGCTCCTCCTCCGGCTCCTCGGCGGTCGGCTCGTCGACCTCCCGGAGTTTCGACTCCAGGAAGCTCAGGACGACGCCGACCTTCACCACCTGGTCGCCGACCTTCTCGAACACCCGCTCCACCTCGCCCCGGGCCACCCCGGCCACCAGGTCGACCCCGGCCCGTCCGGCCGTCACCACCTCACCGGCGAGGACGCGCAACTGCTCGACGCCGGGCGGCAGTTCACCCCTCTGCTGGATCAGCCCACCGGCCGTGTCCAGTACCCGGCGACCCGCCTCCTCAGCGACCTCCGCCGCCGCCACCAGCACGCCCCGCACGCCCCGCACCGCATCCTGCAGCATCCGTCCGCCTCCTCAGCCACCGACCGCCCGACCGTCCGACCTGGCCGTCCGCACGACTGCCCGCACCGACCGCCCGCACCGACGCTACCCGTTCCCGGCCGCCACCGTACGGCGCTGCGCTAGCGTGGAACGCCGAACGACCACCGACGGGAGCAAGCCGCACACATGGCCACCACCGAGGAGTGCCGCACCGCGCTGGAACAGCTCAGCCGCAACCTGGCGGCCGCGGGCGGCGACATCCGCAAGGCAACTGCCCTCGACCGCTCCCTCAGCTGCCACCTCACCGACCTCGACCTGACCTTCACCGGCCGCCTCACCGACGGGCAGCTCACCGGCATCACCGACGCCCCCGGCCCGCCCGCCACCAAGGCCGACATCAAGCTCACCACCACCGGCGACGACCTGGTCGCCCTGGTCGACGGCCGGCTCGCCTTCCCCACCGCCTGGGCCACCGGCCGCCTCAAGCTCGACGCGAGCTTCCGCGACCTGCTGCGCCTGCGCACCCTGCTCTGAGCACGACCGCCCAGGCGCAGCCCCGGAACGGCTGGCCGTCAGGCGGGATCGACGAACCAGCACTGATCGACGAGGTCGTACGGGAAGCGGCCCCGGCGCCGAGTCACCCGGGGCACGTCAGCGGTCCCACCCGCCCCGCCGGGTCGTCAACCCGCCGCGGGCAGCCCCGCCAGCGCCTTCGCCGACTCCGCGGCGGAGCCGTTCGCGTCCGCCCACGTCCAGGCCGCCGCGCACAGCGCCCGCAGCGCGTCGATCCGGGTGCCCGCGCCGTCCAGCGCCAGCACGCCGCCGTCCGCGGCCGCCGTCCAGCCGCCGCAGCCGAACCGGCCGCCGCCCAGCGCCGCCACCTCGGGCTGCGCCTCCAGCAGGCCCCGCAGGTCCTCGGCCAGGTACGTCGGGCGGTGCTCCGGCGGGGCCGCCAGCACCTGCTCGGGCGTGGCGATGCCGGTGAACACCAGCAGCGAGTCCACCCCGCCGTTGAACGCGCCCTCGATGTCGGTGTCCAGCCGGTCCCCCACCACCAGCGGACGCTTCGCGCCCGTCCGCAGCACCGTCTCCCGGTGCATCGGCGGCAGCGGCTTGCCCGCCACCTCCGGCTCCACCCCGGTCGCCGCCCGCACCGCCGCCACCAGCGTCCCGTTGCCCGGCGCGACGCCGCGCGCCGTCGGGATCGACAGGTCGGTGTTCGACGCCACCCACGGCAGCCCCCGGCCCACCGCGTACGAGGCCTCCGCCAGGTCCTTCCAGCCCACCGACGGGTCGTAGCCCTGCACCACCGCCGCCGGGTCGTCCTCCAGCGAACGCACCGGCACCAGCCCGCGCTCCTCCAGCGCCTCCAGCAACCCCGCCCCGCCGACCACCAGCACCCGCGACCCGGCCGGGACCTTCTCCGCCACCAGCCGCGCCGCCGCCTGCGCCGAGTTGATCACGTCCCCGGGCTCGGCCGGCACGCCCAGCTCCGTCAGGTGCTCCGCCACCACCCGCGGCGGCCGCGACGCGTTGTTGGTGACGTACGCCAGCCGCATCCCGGCCGCCCGGGCCCGCTCCAGCGACCCCACCGCGTGGACGATCGCGTGCGGACCGGCGTACACCACCCCGTCCAGGTCCAGCAGCGCCGTGTCGTACGCCTCCGTCAGCGCCACCGCACTGGCCCCCGGCACGCTCCGCACCGCCGCGGCGTTCTCCGTCATCGCTGCTCCACCCTCGTCACCTCGAACCGAACCGAACACCCGCCACCCTATGGCGCCGCCGGGTCCTCCGGCGGCGCCAGGTACCCGGGCGCCCCCGGCAGCAGCGGCCCGTACGCCCCCGCCCGGGCCGCCAGCGTCGCCCGGGTCTGCCGCAGCGCCGCCTGGTAGTGCCGGTTGCCCGGCTGCATCGCCACCGCCAGCGCCAGGTGCTCCGCCGAGGTCTCGAAGTCGCCCAGCCGGGCCGCCGACACCCCCCACCCGAACTGCGCGTAGTCGTCCGACGGGTCGGCCTCCGCCACCGCCCGGAAGCTCTCCAGCGCCTGCCCGTACTGCCCCGCGTCGAACTGCGCCCGCGCCAGCGCCTCCCGGATCGCCCCCGACCCCGGCTCCGCCTCCGCCGCCCGCGCCAGCAACTGCACGGCCGCCGCCGGGTGCTTCTCCTCCAGCAGCCGCACCCCGCGCCGGTACCAGTCGTACACGCCGCCGCCCGGCACCCCGCCGCCGTCCCCGTGCTCCAGGTCACCCATCGCCGCTACCCCGCTCCCTCGCCCCGCCCGTCGCCCGGGCACCCGTCCTCGTCGCGATCTCCCAACAAGCACTACCCGGCTAACATGCCCAGAATGAGCGCCCCTCGTGCCGAAACCGGCAACGAGCCCTCGGGCGGCCCCGGAGACCCCGGGCACGTCGCCACCGCAGGGCTGTCCCTGTCCCCGTTCCGCGGCCTGCGCTACGACCCGCACCGGGTCGGCGACCTGGCCGCGGTCACCTCCCCGCCGTACGACGTGGTCGACCCCGGACGGCGCCTGGACCTGGAGACCGCGGACCCGCACAACATCGTCCGGCTGATCCTCCCCCGCCCCGAGCCCGAGGACGCCGGCGACCGCCCCGACCGCGACACCCGCTACCGGCACGCCGCCCGCCTGCTCCGCGACTGGCGCCGACAGGGCGTCCTGACCGCCGACCCGCGCCCCGCCCTGTACGTCTACGAGCAGCGCACCCCCTCCGGCACCCTCCAGCGCGGCCTGATCGGCGCCCTCGCCGTCAGCGGCCCCGAAGCGGGCGTCGTCCTCCCGCACGAGGACGTCATGCCCAAGCCCGTCGCCGACCGGGTCGGCCTGATGCGCACCACCCGCGCCAACCTCGAACCGCTGCTGCTCACCTACCGCGGCCACGGCCGCGCCGCCGACGTCATCGAACGCACCGCCGCCGCCGACCCGCTGCTCTCCACCACCACCAGCGACGGCACCCACCACCGCCTGTGGGCCCTCACCGACCCCGCCGACCTGGCCGCCGTCGCCCGCGACCTCGCCACCTGCCGCGCCCTGATCGCCGACGGCCACCACCGCTGGGAGATGTACCTGCGCCTGCAGCGCGAACACCGCCACCTGCCCCGCAGCCCCTGGGACCGCGGCCTGGTCCTGCTCGTCGACACCGACCGCTACCCGCTGCGGGTCCGCGCCATCCACCGCGTCCTGCAGCGCCTCCCGCAGGACGCCGCGCTCGCCGCCCTCGACCCCGCCGCCTGGCGGGTCACCGACCTGCCAGGCACCCTCCCCGACGCCCTGCACGCCCTCGCCGAGGCCCACCGCTCGCCCGGCAACTCCTTCGTCCTCACCGCCGGGGACGACCGCTTCCGCCTCCTCACCGGCCCCGACGAGGCCACCCTCGCCGCCGCCGTCCGCCCCGACCGCCCAGAGGAGTGGCGCCGCCTGGACGCCACCGTCCTGCACTCCGTCCTGCTCGACCGCACCTGGCACGTCCCCGACAGCCCCGAGCACATCGGCTACCTGCACTCCGCCGAGGCCGCCGTCCGCGAGGCCGCCCGCACCGGCGGCACCGCCGTCCTGCTCCACCCCGTCGCGGAACGCGTCGTGCGCCGCCTCGCCGAACAGGGCGTCACCATGCCCCGCAAGTCCACCTCCTTCGGCCCGAAACCGGCCACCGGACTGGTCCTGCGCTCCCTCGAACTCGGCTGACCCGCCCCGGAACGCGAGGAGGCCCCCGTTCCGGGTGGGAACGGGGGCCTCCTCGACTGCCGGGTCAGCCCTGCTTCGGCTGCTCCTTGAACGAGTCCTCGTCGTAGTCCTCGTCGATCTCGAGGTCGTCCTCGTCGTAGAACTCCTCGACGTCCTCCTCGTCCTCGAAGATCATCCGGTCGTCGCCGACGTCGTCCTTGTCGATCTGACGGCGCACCGGCTCCACGGCCTCCGCGCCCTCGTCCTCGATCTCGGCGTCCTCGTCCAGCGCGTCGGTGAACTCGATGCCGTCGATCTCCGCGAGCCGCTCGGCCGCGTTGGTCGACCCGTCCGTGTCCGCCTCCACGGCCTTCACGAACCACTCCCGGGCCTCGTCCGCCCGACCCGCCGCGATCAGCGCGTCCGCGTACGCGTAGCGCAGCCGCGCCGTCCACGGGTGGACCGCCGAGGACGCCAGCTCCGGGCTCTGCAGCGTCACCACGGCGGCGTCGAACTGCTCCAGGTCCGCCCGGGCACCCGCCGCGACCAGCCGCATCTCGACCTGGCCGGCCTTGTCCAGCTGCTTCACCTCGGGCTCACCGGCCATCGCCAGCGCCCGCTCCGGCCGACCCAGACCGCGCTCGCAGTCCGCCATCACCGGCCACAGGTCGACCCGCCCGGTCATCCGCTTCGCCGCCCGGAACTCGGTCAGCGCCTCCGAGTACCGCTGCGTCATGTACGAGGCGAACCCGGCCGCCTCGCGCACGCTCGCCACCCGCGAAGCCAGCCGCAGCGCGACCCGCGAGTAGTTGTAGGCCTCCTCCGGCTCGCTGTCGAGCAGCCGCGCCACCATCACCAGGTTGCGCGCCACGTCGTCCGCCAGCGTCTTCGGCAGGCTCTTCAGGTCCTGCTTGACGTCCGCGTCGATCTCGAACCCGGTCACGTCGTCCGGGATCGGCAGCCGCTTCACCGGCTCCTGACGCCGCTCGTCGTACCCACCCCGGTCGTACCCGCCCCCACGCGGACGGTCGTCCCGCCCACCGCGGAACCCACCCCGGTCGTCCCGGCGCTCGTACCCGCCACTGCGCTGCGGACGGTCGTCACGGCCGCGGTAGCCACCGCCACCGCCCTGCGGACGGTCGTAGCCGCCGCTGCGCTGCGGGCGGTCGTCACGGCGCTCGAAGCCACCGCTGCCACCGCTGCGCTGCGGACGGTCGTCCCGGCCGCCCCGGAAGCCCTGCGGGCGGTCGTCGCGGTCCCGGCCGTACGAAGGCCGGTCCTCGCGCGGACGGAACCCGCCGCGGTCGCCGCCCTGCGGACGGTCGTCCCGACGCTCGAACCCACCGCTGCGCTGCGGGCGGTCGTCACGGCGCTCGAAGCCACCGCTGCGCTGCGGACGGTCGTACCCGCCCCGCTCGTCGCGGTCGCGACCGTACGAAGGCCGGTCCTCGCGCGGACGGAACCCACCACGGTCGCCACCCTGCGTCACGACGCTCGAACCCACCGCTGCCACCACTGCGCTGCGGACGGTCGTACCCGCCCCGCTCGTCGCGGTCGCGACCGTACGAAGGCCGGTCCTCGCGCGGACGGAACCCACCACGGTCGCCACCCTGCCGGACGGAACCCACCGCCACCGCCCTGCGGACGGTCTTCCCGCGGACGGAACCCGCCGCGGTCGCCACCCTGCGGACGGTCGTCGCGCGAGCGGAAGCCCCCGCGGTCGCCGCCACCACCGTACGAAGGCCGGTCGTCCCGCCCGCGGTAGCCACCGCCACCGCCGCCCTGCGGGCGGTCGTCACGGGAGCGGTAACCGCCGCCCCCGCCACCGCCACCGTACGACGGCCGGTCGTCACGCGAGCGGAAGCCCCCGCGGTCGCCGCCGCGGTCACCGCGGTCGTCACGACCCCGGTAGCCGCCGCTTTCGCCACGGTCGTCACGACGCGGGCCGCGGTCGTTCGACCAGCCCCCGCGCGACCTGGGCTCGTACCCCCGGCCGCCGTCGTTACGGCGCTCGGGCCGGTCCTGGGGCGGGTTCGACATGCTGGTGACTCCTTCTGCTTCTGCACACTGCGAGTTCGAGAGGCGCCACTGCCGTTCCACCGACACCAGCGCGCGGGATCCGGACGCCTCCGCCCCCACCGGGGTCCGGAACGTCCGCCTTGTCCATTGTCCGGCATGCGGCAGGACACCGCGTCCGGGTGTCCCGGCCACACTGTCTGCCAGCCGTAGCGTGTCCGCCTGATGCCCAACAAAAAAAGGCCGAGGCCCCAGCGAATCGCTGGGGCCTCGGCCTATTGAAGAATTGTTCGGCGGCGTCCTACTCTCCCACAGGGTCCCCCCTGCAGTACCATCGGCGCTATGAGGCTTAGCTTCCGGGTTCGGAATGTAACCGGGCGTTTCCCTCATGCTATGACCACCGAAACCCTATCGGGTATTCAGCGAACACACTTTTCAGTTGAAAGTGATGTTTTGCTTGTTCGCCGGCGATAGCTGTTCGCTACCCGGGAACCACACAGTGAACGCGAGCGTCTGAGGACAAGCCCTCGGCCTATTAGTACCGGTCAACTCCACCCCTCACAGGGCTTCCATATCCGGCCTATCAACCCAGTCGTCTACTGGGAGCCTTAC
>NZ_JNYE01000087.1 GCF_000717185.1 Kitasatospora phosalacinea
ACCCCACCCCGCCCGCCACCACCCCCGCCACCACCACCAGCGCCACCCCCGCACACGCCAACCCCCGCCCCACCCCGCCCCGCCGCCCCGCCTGCGGCGCCGCGTACGGCGGGAACTGCTGGGGGAACTGCGGCTGCTGCTGCGGGAAGTGCGGCGGGAACTGCTGGTACGGCGGCTGCGGGTACGGAGCCTGCTGGTACGGCGGTTGTTGCTGCTGCTGGTACGGCGGCTGCTGATAGGGCGGCACCGGCTGCCCCGCACCGGACACGCCGGACTGCGGCGGGTACGTCACAAGATCCCCCTGGATGAACGACGCGCCATTCATAGCACAGCCCCCCACCGCCCTCACCGGCCCTTTCCCCCGCACCGGTGCGTGAACGACGCGCCCCCGCCGGACGCCGCGTCAGCAGCCCCACCAGGGCGGCAGCCGACCGCAGGACAAGGTCAGGTGAAATGTTCTGCACCCGTCACGAGAGCCCCGTGTCGGGACGGGTGACGGACGATACGATCGGACCCGTCCCACGTTCCGGGGGCGCTGCGAGAGCGAACGGGCCGACGATCGACTGACGGGGTACTGATGACGCTGACCAAAGCCGTGCGCCTGCTCGGCGCGACGACACTGACCGGGGCCCTGCTGCTCAGCGCCGCACCGACGGCGTCGGCGGACCAGGTGCGGGACGCGCAGTGGACGAACGCGTACTTCGACCTGGACAAGGTGTGGTCGGTCAGCAAGGGCGACGGCGTGATCGTCGCGGTGATCGACTCCGGTGTCGACGCCACGCACCCGGACATCGCTGGTTCGGTGCTCAAGGGCTACGACCCGAGCGGTACGGGGGAGAACGAGCACCCGACGGTGGCCCACGGAACGAGCATGGCCAGTCTCATCGTCGGGCACGGGCACGGTAACGGAGCAGGGGTCGTCGGTCTGGCGCCGAGCGCGAAGGTCCTGCCCGTCTTCAAGGAGTCGGCATCGGGCGGAGACGCGATCCCGGAAGGCATCAAGTGGGCGGTCACCCACGGTGCCAAGGTCATCAACATCTCCCAGGGCAGTTACAACACCTCGAAGTCGAAACCCGAACTGACGGAGGCGGTCGCCTACGCGGCCCAGCACGATGTGCTCATCGTCGCCGCGGCGGGCAACGACGCCTACGACAAGGTCGGTTCCCCGGCGAACGAGCCGGGCGTGCTTGCGGTGGCTGCCACTGACAAGACGGGTGCGGTCTGGTCCAAGTCCAACTACGGGCCGCAGGTGATGATTGTCGCGCCGGGGGCGGAGATCGTCGCCGCGGGTGCTTGCGGGAGCGGCCAGTACTGCATGGACGACGGCACCTCGGACGCCACCGCCTACGTTTCTGCGGCGGCCGCGCTGGTCCGGGCGAAGTTCCCGGACCTGACGGCAGGCCAAGTGGCTGACCGGTTGGTCAAGTCGGCGAAGGTTCCGGGGGGTGGGCAGGGCGGCAAGCTGCCTGACCCGCACTACGGTTACGGCGTCCTGTCGCCCTACGACGCGTTGACCGCGGACATCCCCGCCGGTTCTCCGCAGGGCCCGCTCGCCGCTGTCGCCGGGACCGGTGGCGACGCCTCGCCCACCCAGGGCGCGGCCACGGGTGGTGGTGCGGATCCGGCGAAGACGCTTCCGGCGAGCCCCAACATGGTGAAGAAGTCTTCGAGTACGGGCCTGGGCGTGGGGGTGGTCCTCGCGGTGGTCGGACTCGCTGTCATCCTCCTGGTCATCGTTCTCGTCGTGGTCCTCAAGTCCCGGCGCAAGCCCGCGCCCGTGCCGCCGCAGGGCATGCCGCCGTACGGCGCCCCGCAGGCGTGGCCGGGCGGCCAGCAGCCGTACGGCGGTCAGCCCTACGGCGGTCAGCAGCCCTACGGTGGTCAGGCGCCGCCGCCGGGGTACCCGCAGCAGCCGCAGCCGTACGGGCAGCAGGCACCGCCGCAGTACCCCCACCAGGGGCCCGGAGGGAACCAGCAACAGCGTTGACACGCCCATGGGTTCGGACGCTGTGCTGGCGATACGATTGAACGCTCCGACCAACTGAACCGTGCGGACAGGTGGTTGGGCGCGTACGAGGAAGCAACCAACACTCCAGGGGGAGGAGAGGCCACGTGGCTGACGGATACCGCGTCAACACCGACGAGTTGGAGGCAGTCGTCAAGCGACTGCGGGTGATCCAGCAGAACATGGCGCAGACTGCTGATCGGAGCACATACGGCACCGAGGTTCCGGCGGAGGCGTTCGGGGTGAACTTCAGCCACGCCACGGACCTGTACCAGGCGCACAGCCGGATGCAGAGCTGGTTGAGCACCACCATCGCGGGGCTGAACTCGCTGATCAGCGACTTCGGTGACAAGGCACAGACCGTCAACAACGCTTACAAGGGCCAGGAAGCGGAGAACTCGGCAGCCATGACCCAGTACGGGCAGGGGGCGAACTGACATGGACGAGCGTTTTCCCGAGTACGAGAACCAGGCACTCATCCCGCTCAAGGCGATGCTCAAGTCCGCACGTCCCGACACCCTCAAGACGGCAGCCACCCACTGGGGCAACGCCTCCTCGGACCTGCAGGCCGCCATCGACGAGCTCCAGCAGGCGCTCGACCACGCCAGGGCCAACTGGGAAGGTGCCGCGGCGGACGGTTTCGCCAAGAAGGCTGCCGACATCCAGAGTTGCCTGGCCAACACGGCGGAGCACGCCGCGAAGACCTCTTCCGCCATGCACCTCGCCTCCGACGCACTCAAAGCGGCGCAGGACAACATGAGTGACATCTCGGTCCCGAGCCAGCTGAGCAGCGGACTCAAGTTCGTCGGCGACCTCGGAGACCGGTCGGACGCCCAGTTCAAGGCGGACCTCGCCAGCGGCATGAACCGCTTCGACGCCGTCAACAAGAACTACGACGAGCTCTCGGCCACCGAGATCCAGCACCAGTACGCCATCGGCACCATGGAGTACCTGGCTCCGTACTACCAGCAGGCCGCCGCGGAGATGCCCGAGCCCCCGACCAAGGACTGGAACAGCAGCAAGCCCTTCCCGCCGCCGCCGGACGACCCGGGTGGCAAGGGCAGCATCCCCCCGGTGGGGAAGCTGCCGGAGATGCTGCCGCCCAAGGAGACGCCGCAGCAGACCACGCCGCCCCAGCAGGTGTCGCCCGGGCAGCCCGGGGTCACGCAGCCGACGTCGCCCGGGCACCCGACGTCGCCCGGGATCCCCCCGATGACGACGATGCCCGCGCCCGGGCACCTGCCGTCGCCGTCGAGCCCGGGAACGGGGATCGACGGGATCGACCTGCCGCCTTCGGTGGGGGTGCCGATCGGGCCGGGGACCGGGGTGCCCGGCGGGGTGGGGACGTTGCCCGGTGGTGGTGCCGGTGGTGGTGGTGCCGGCGGTGGCGGGATCGGCGGTGGTGGCGGTTACCTGCCGGGGGTCGGTGGTGGCGGGTACGTGGCCGGTGGCGGTGGTCTCGGTGGTGGCCGGGTGTCCGGCGGCGGGCTGGCGGGGGCCACCGGCGGTGGTGGCCGGACGGCCGGTGGTTCGGGTGCTGCGGGGTCGGCGGGCCGGGGGGTTGCCGGTGGGGCCGGGTCCGGTGGGGCCGGGGCTGCGGGTGGCCGCGGGGCCGTGGGTGCCGGTGGGATGGGTGGCATGCACGGCGGTGCCGGTGGCGGTGCGCGGGGCGGTGCCGGTGGCAAGAGCGGCAGCAGCGGCCTGGTGCGCAAGGGCGGTGGCACGATCGGCGGGGCCAAGGCGGCCGGTGCCGGTGGGCGGACGTTCACCGAGGGCGGGTCGGGCATCGGGAAGGGCCGGGCCGGGCAGGCGGGCGCGGCCGGGATGCACGGCGGCTCGGGCGGCGGCGGCAGCAAGAAGAAGAACCAGGGGCAGCGTCCCGACTACCTGGTCGAGGACGAGGACACCTGGCGCGGTGGCGAGGCCAACCCCGGCGTCATCGAGTAGCCGGGGGTAGGCGCGCACGGACGGGCGTCGGCGGCGGTCCTGGGACCGCGGTCGGCGCCCGCCGCCGTTGCGGGGGAGAACGGGGAATTCCCGGCCGGGGCGAGGAAAAGGAAGGGGGAGAGGAAGGGAAAAAGGAAAAAGGGCAGCAGAATTCGCCGGGCGCCCCTCCCGGCGGAGCGGAAGGAATGGCGACCGGTGAATTCCGAGTGGAGACCATGACGGGAATCGAACCCGTGTAAACCGTTTTGCAGACGGTTCCCTGAACCACTCGGGCACATGGTCGTGGAGTGGAGCGAGCCGGCGGGGGCCGACGGGCAGGCGTCAACGGGCCTGCGGCTGGGGAGGGTTGCGACTCAGGCGCAACAGCTGCAACGACAGGAACGGGCGCAGCCGGGACAGGGGGCACAGGTGCGGGGCGCTGCGAGGGCCGCCGTCTTCCTGTTCATCGCCATCTCCTGTCGCGGGGTACGGACTGCGCCGGATTCGTTCCGGTGAATTCACTATAGCGGGCGTCTCCGGGGCGGCGTCAATATTCGGCGGTGAATTCCGCGTGTCGGCGCCGTGCTACCGTCGGAGGGGAGGCGGCCCTTCGCGGCGGCCCCGGACGAGGTGCGTCGTACCCGGCACGACAAGACGGCGCGGTAGGTGTTTCGACTACTGCGGAGGAGTCCGTCGTCATGGCCTGGGTGGTTCTGATCGTTGCCGGGGTGCTGGAGACCGTGTGGGCGGTGGCGCTGGAGGCGTCGAAGGGGTTCTCGCGGCTGGTGCCGAGCGTGGTGTTCGCGGTGGCGCTGGCGCTGTCGATGGGCGGGCTGGCGTACGCGATGCGGTCGATCCCGCTGGGGACGGGCTACGCGGTGTGGGTGGGCGTCGGCGCGGTGGGCACCGCGGTGTACGGGATGGCGGCGATGGGGGACGCGGTGAGCGCGGCCCGGATCACCTGCCTGGTGCTGATCCTGTCCGGGGTGGTCGGGCTCAAGGTGCTGCACTAGGGCGGGACGGAGCGGGGCGGGGCGGGACGCGGCGCGGGTCCTAGGGCCGGGGGAGGAGGCCGGGTTCCGTCTGCAGGTCAGGATCAAAGTGCGGAAATGGCACTTACCATGTCTCAGTGACCAGCACCTCCCCGGCCGAAACGGCGGCACCCGCGCACCCCCTCCCCGACGGCACCGGCACCGACGACGGCGGCGGAGTGCTCAGCGGCCCGTGGCGGGCGCTGACCCTGGGCATCGTGTCGGTGGTGCTGCTGCTGGCCTTCGAGGCGACGGCGGTGAACACCGCGATGCCGACGGCCGCCCAGCAGCTCGACGGGATCGGCCTGTACGCCTTCGCGTTCTCCGCGTACTTCACCACCACGCTGCTGGCGATGGTGGTCTCCGGGCAGTGGTGCGACCGCAGCGGCCCGCTCGCGCCGCTGTTCAGCGGCATCGCGGTGTTCGCGGTGGGCCTGGTGACGGCCGGCACGGCGGTGGACATGTGGATGTTCGTCGCGGGCCGGGCGGTGCAGGGCCTGGGCGGCGGCCTGGTGATCGTCGCGCTGTACGTGGTGGTCGGCCGGGCGTTCCCGGAGCGGCTGCGGCCGTCGGTGTTCGCGGCGTTCTCGGCGGCCTGGGTGCTGCCCTCGATCCTCGGCCCGGTGATCTCCGGCGCGGTGACGCAGCACCTCGGCTGGCGCTGGGTGTTCCTCGCGGTGCCGGTGCTGGTGCTGCTGCCGCTGGCGGTGATGGGCCCGGCGCTGCGCCGCTCCGAGCGGTCCCAGCCGCCGCTGCGGGCCGGTGCGTACGACTGGCGGCGCACCCGGGACGCGGCGATGGTCGCGGTCGGCGCGGCGCTGCTGCAGTACGCGGGCCAGCGGCTGGACGGCTGGGCGCTGCTGCCCGCGGCGGCGGGGCTGGCGCTGATGGGCCCGGCGGTGCTGCGGCTGCTGCCGCGCGGCACGCTGCGGGCGGTGCGCGGGCTGCCGACGGTGATCCTGCTGCGCGGGGTCGCGGCGGGCGCGTTCTTCGCGTCCGAGCTGTTCATCCCGCTGATGATGCAGACCCAGCGCGGGCTGTCGGTGACGATGGCGGGCCTGACGCTGGCGCCGGGCGGGCTGTCCTGGGCGTTCGGGTCCTGGCTGCAGGGCCGGCCGGGGGCGGAGCGGCACCGGGCGGCGCTGATCCGCACCGGTTTCGTGTCGACGGCGGTGGCGGTCGGCGGGGCGGCGCTGGTGCTGCTCCCGGCGGTGCCGGTGTGGGTGGCGGCGGTGTTCTGGGGGATCGGCGGCGCCGGGATGGGCATGGCGATCGCCAGCATCAGCGTGCTGATGATGAAGCTGTCGAAGCCGGAGGAGACCGGCGGGAACTCGGCGGCCCTGCAGCTCAGCGACGCCCTGGGCAACGTGCTGCTGACCGGCCTGGCGGGCGTCCTGTTCGCGGCCCTGGGCGGCGGCGCGGTCGCCGCGGCGCACGGCCCGGACGGCGGGGCGGGGCTCCCGGCGGGGGCGTTCGCCGCGGTGTTCCTGACCATGCCGGTGGTCGCCCTGTTCGGCGCGGTGCTGTCGGGCCGGGCGACGGCGAGGGCCGGAGCCTGACGAACGGCTCCGGCCCGGTACGAGGGGAACGGAGAGGAAGGGAAAGGGGAGCGGGGGCTACTTGCCGCCCGCGACCGCCGGGACGGACGGGGACGCCGCCCCGCCCGCCGGGGTCCCGGCGCCGCCGAGGTAGGCGTTCCAGCCGCCGGCCGGGGCCTGGCCCGGGGCGAGGGCCTGGAGCTTCCTGAGGACCGCCGGGTCCTGGACCTCCAGCCACTCGACGAGCTGCCGGAAGGAGACCATCCGGACCTCGGGCTTGTCGGCGATCTGCTTGAGCGTCTCCTCGACGGCGTTCATGTAGATGCCGCCGTTCCACTGCTCGAAGTGGTTGCCGATGATGAACGGCGCCCGGTTGCCGTTGTAGGCGCGCTCGAACCCGGACAGGTACGAGTCGCGGGCCTGGTTCTGCCAGAACGCCTGCCGCCCGGGGTCGCCCTTGGTGTTGTCGCCGGACTGGTTGTACATGATGTTGTAGTCCATCGAGAGCACCTGGAAGCTGTGCCCGGGGAACGGGATGGACTGCAGCGGCATGTCCCACAGCGCGCCGCCGGCGAACTTCTGCGGCCACATCTGCAGGCCGCCGGGGCCCGAGCTGTCGTACTTCCAGCCGCGCTTGACGGCGGTGGGGAGCAGGCCGCGCTGGCCCTCCAGGCAGGGGGTGCGGCCGCCGATGAGCTCCTTGCGGTAGTCGAAGGGCAGCGCGGGCAGCTCGGTGTTGCCGGTGTTGGTGCGCCAGTTCATGACGAAGTCCATGGCCTGCTGGATCTCGCTGTCCCAGTCCTCGGGCGACCAGCTGCCGCCGCCGTTGGCGCCGCAGAAGTGGCCGTTGAAGTGGGTGCCGATCTCGTGGCCCTCCAGCCAGGCGGCGCTGACCTGCTCGATGGTGGCGCGGATGTGCTGGTCGCTGAGGTAGCCGATGTCGGAGGCGCCGACCGGGTGCTGCGGCGGGCGGTACAGCGACTTCTTCGACTCGGGCAGGGTGTAGATGCCGCTGAGGAAGAACGTCATGGTGGCGTCGTGGTCCCTGGCGAGCTTCCGGAACCGGCTGAACAGCTGGTTGTCGAGCTCGCCCGCGCCGTCCCAGGAGAAGACCACGAACTGCGGGGGCCGCTGCCCGGCCTCCAGCGGGACGGCCTGGGGCTGGTTGGGCTGCGGGCCGGTGTCGGAGGTGGAGCCGTCGCCGATCAGGGTGGCGGGGGGCTTGGGGACGGCGCTGGGGCTGCCGTTCCCGGCGAGGCCGTCGGCCTGCGCGGGCGGGGCGGCGCCCCCGCTCCCGGAGGTGCTCGCGCAGCCCGCGGCGAGGGTGGCGGCGGTCGCCGCACCGGCGGCCAGCAGGGTCCTGCGGGAGAGGGCGTCCATGTCTCACATCCGTTCACCAGGGAGTCAGGGGACGTCACCGGCCGGATGAACGGTCCATCAGATGGAATGGAGAGATGCGTCGTCCGGGGGAGTCGGCCTCAGCATGGCACGCGCCCGCCCGTCGCGCCGGTAAGCACGGCCCGGGTACGGATGACCGGGGGACGCCGCGCCGAAACGCTCACCTGTTCGGCGCACCGGGCCGGAGCGGCAGCGCCGCCGCGGAGTTGACCTGACGTCAGATGGCACGGTGCACCAGCCCCGCAGACCCGGACACGGAGGTTCCGCCCGCCGATGTGGCAGCCGCTGATCGACGCCTACCGGGACCGGATCGTCGACACCGGTCGGGAGCCGCTGTTCCTGCTGCTGCTCGGCCTGGTGCTGTCGTTCCTGTTCATCCGGCTCAGCACCCGGATGATCCGCGCCCAGGTCCGCTGGTGGCCCGGCAACGTGGCCCCGGGCGGGCTGCACATCCACCACGTGGTGTTCGGCCAGGCCCTGCTGCTGCTGTGCGGGGTGGCC
Organism: Kitasatospora phosalacinea; assembly: GCF_000717185.1. GTDB lineage: Bacteria > Actinomycetota > Actinomycetes > Streptomycetales > Streptomycetaceae > Kitasatospora > Kitasatospora phosalacinea_A. Next base: position 8,400 of record NZ_JNYE01000087.1, read on the forward strand.
GGCTTCGCGCTGCGCGGGGACGGCGGTGCCTGGTGGAACCTGCTGGGCTTCGGGTTCGGCGTCGGCGCGGGCCTGGTGCTGGACGAGTTCGCGCTGGTCCTGCACCTCGAGGACGTCTACTGGTCCACCGAGGGCCGCGCCTCGGTGGACGCCGTGGTGTTCGCCGTCGCCGTGATCGGGCTGCTGCTGGTCGGCGAGCTCCCGCTCGGCGGCTTCGCCCGGCACCCGGACGGGCCGACCCTGGCCGGGGCGGCCGTGCTGGTCGCGCTGGTCGTGGTCAGCCTGCTCAAGGGCAAGACCTGGACGGGGCTGCTGGGCATCATGCTCTGGCCGCTCGCCCTGGTCGGCGCCGTCCGCCTGGCCCGCCCGGCCAGCCCGTGGGCCCGCTGGCGCTACCGCGCCCGCCCCCGCCGGCTGGCCCGCGCCGAGCGCCGCGAGGAGCGGTTCCACCGCCGCCTGGTCGCGGCCAAGACCGCCGCCTACGACCTGGTGGCCGGCACCCCCGACGCCGACCCGGAGACCGGTCCGGCGGCCCCCGCGCCGCAGCCGGTGCCCGCGCCCGTCGTCGAGCCGCCAGGGCCCGAGCGGCCGCCCGCGCCCTGGCGGCTGCGCTGCGCCGCGGCCGCCCGGTGGTACCTGCGGATCGCCGTCCTGCTGGACCTGCTCGGCGCGCTGGTCGCCCCGTTCCGGGCCCGGGTCGAACGCGCCGACCGCGGCGAGTACTTCACCCCGGTGCTGGTCGCCCCCGGCTTCACCACCGCGCTGCTGGCCGGGCTGCTCGCCGTCATGCTGCGCCGCCGCAAGCGGGCCGCCTGGATCGCCGCGCTGGCGCTCACCGCCGTCCACGCCGCCGTCTACGCCCTCGCGCTGGCCCTCCCCGAGTACCGCGGGCACCCGTTCAACTGGGTCTCGGCCGCCCTGACCCTGGCGCTGCTGCTGGCCCTGCTGGCCGCCCGCCCGGTGTTCCGGGTCCGCGGCGGCCGCGGCAACCTGCCGCTGGCCGCGGCCGTGCTGCTGCTCGGCGGGGCGCTGCTGACCGGCGTCGGCGCGGTCGCCGTCCGGCTCTGGCACACCGGCGCGGCGCCCGGCTGGGACGAGGCCGCCCGGTACGCGGTGCTGCGGCTGGCCACCGTCTCCGGCACGGTCGAGGTCGACGGCGTGGACGTGCCGGGCCGGCTCGACCTCGGCCTCAACCTGCTCGCCACCGCCCTGCTGCTGCTCACCCTGCGGATCCTGCTGCGCTCCCCGCACGGCACCGGGCGGCAGGGCCCCGAGGACGAGCGGGCGCTGCGCGCGCTGCTGGCCCGGTACGGCGGACGCGACTCGCTGGGCTACTTCGCGCTGCGCCGCGACAAGGCGGTGTGCTTCTCGCCCGGCGGCAGGGCCGCCGTCGCCTACCGGGTGGTGAACGGCGTGGCGCTGGCCTCCGGCGACCCGGTCGGCGACCCGGAGGCCTGGCCGCAGGCGATCGGGGAGTGGCACCGGCTGGCCCGCGCGCACGCCTGGGTCCCCGCCGTCACCGGTGCCGGGGAGCGCGGCGGCACGGCGTACGCCCGGACGGCCGGGCTGCGCGCGCTGCACCTGGGCGACGAGGCGGTGGTCGACGCGGCGGGCTTCACCCTGGAGGGCCGGGAGGCGCGCGGCCTGCGGCAGACCTGCCACCGGGTGGAGCGGGCGGGCTACACGGTGCTGGTCCGGCGTCACCGGGACGTCCCGCCCGGGGAGTTCGCCGACCTGGTCCGGCTGGCCGACGCCTGGCGGCACGGCCGCACCGAGCGCGGCTTCTCGATGGCGCTGGGCCGGCTCGGCGACCCCGCGGACGGCGACTGCCTGCTCGCCGAGTGCCGCGACCCGGCCGGGCGGACGTCCGCCCTGCTGTCCTTCGTCCCGTGGGGCGCGGACGGCCTCTCGCTCGACCTGGTCCGCCGCGACCGGGAGTCCGACGACGGGCTGGTCGAGTACGCCGTCGCCACCGTGCTCGGCCGGGCCGCCGGGTTCGGGGTGGTGCGGGTGTCGCTGAACTTCGCGATGTTCCGGGAGGCCTTCGAGCCGCGGCTGGGCGCCGGGCCGGTGCTGCGGCTGTGGCGCGGGGTGCTGCGGTCGCTGTCCCGCTGGTGGCGGCTGGAGGAGCGGTACCGGGCGAACGCCCGCTACCGGCCGGGGTGGGAACCGCGCTACGTGCTGTACGAGAAGGCCTCCGAGCTGCCCGCGATCGGGCTGGCCACCGCGCTGGCGGAGGGCTTCCTGACCCGGCCCCGGCTGCGGCGCGGCGGCCGGGCCGCTGACGGGCCGTCACCCGGCGCGCCGTCCGGTGGGTCACCCGGTGCGTCACTCGGACAGAACGCACCGGGTGCTGCGGCCCCGGACGCCGGGTGAACTGGGCGGGTCGTGGTGTCGGCGGGCGGAGGGCGCGGTGGGCGAGCGGACGTGGACCGGGGCGGTGGCGGCCGCCGGGGCGGTGGTCGCGGGCGCCTGGCTGCTGCAGGGCGGGCTGGTCGGGACCCTGCCGCCCGCGCCGGTCGCCGCGCAGGCGTACGACGGCACCCCGGTCGGCCCGGCCGTCCCCGCGCTGCCGCCCTCGCCGCCGGTGCGGGTCCGGATCCCGGTGCTCGGGGTGGACGCGCCGGTGGCCCGGCTCGGCCTGGACGGCGAGGGGCGGCTGCAGCCGCCCCCGGAGGAGGACCGCAACCTGGCCGGCTGGTACCGGGACGGGGCCGCGCCCGGCTCCAGCGGGGCCGCGGTGCTGGCCGGGCACGTCGACAACGCGCACGGCCCGGCGGTGTTCTACCGGCTGGGCGCGCTGCGCAAGGGCGACCAGCTGGAGGTCGCCCGGGTGGACGGGTCCGACGCCTGGTTCCAGGTCGACGGCGTGGAGGTCTACCCGAAGAGCGACTTCCCGGACCGCAAGGTGTACGCGGCCACGCCGGACGCCCAGCTGCGGCTGATCACCTGCGGGGGCGGCTTCAGCCGGGAGGGCGGCTACGACGGGAACGTGGTGGTCTACGCGCACCTGGTGCGCACCCAGAAGGCCTGAGCGGCCCGAGCGGCCTGAGCGGCCTGAGCGGCCCGAACGGCCCGAGCGGCCGCCGTCCTGGCGAGGCGTGCGGGCACCCGGCCGGGACGGCGGCCGGTCAGGCCAGCAGCTCGGCGAGCGCCCGGTCGCAGTCCAGGTGGCGCAGCTCCTGCCCCTCGGGCACCACCAGGTAGCTGTGCCACAGGAAGCGGCGCAGCTCGGTGCGGTCGAACTGGAGCAGGGCGACGCCGTCGGGGGAGCGCAGTTCGACCACGGTGCGCTGGCCGAGTCCGGGGCGGACGTGCACGTCGCCCTCGCCGCTGGGCAGGTCCAGTCCGGAGGCGAGCAGCTGACGGGCGAACACCCACTCGACCCCGTCGGCCGGGGCGGCACCGGCCGGGTCGGCCGGGTCGGTCAGGACGTCCGCGCCCGCGTCCGGCAGGTCGGCGCCCGGCTCGGCGGCGTCCAGCGCGTACTCGGCGGGGAAGACCATCCGGACCGCCAGCGGGTCGTCGGCGCGGTACCGCAGGGTGACCCGCAGCAGCGCGGAGCGGTGGGTGCTGACGATCAGCCGGGCGTGCGCGGTCTGCTCGACCGGCTCGGGCGCTGAGAACACGGGGGTTCCTCCGGGAAGTGCGGGTGGTGAGGGCTGTGCGGATGCGACCGGAGCCGCCTCCTGTTGAAGAAGAGTCAGGAGTGGCGGGTGTGATTACGCCGGTTTTGAGCCCCCTTTAAGTGATCTGCGCCACACTCGCACGGACCAATCCGGGCATTCCGGACCGGTGGCATGGGCATTCCATGGGCAGCGGCGGGGCGCCCGGGCAGGATCGCGGAAGCCGTACGGGCCCCCGCAGATCACCCGTACGGCGACCCAGGGGAGGGCCGAGACCATCGAGGAACGAGTGCGGACGGCCGGGCGGACCCCGCTCGCCGCGTACACCGAGCTGTACCAGCGCCACCACCCCGGACTGCTGCGGTACGCCGGGAGCCTGACCGGCGGCGACCGCTGGCGGGCCGAGGACCTGGTCGCCGAGGCGCACCTGCGGGTGTGGCGGCGGCTCGCCGACGGGTACCGGATCGAGGACCCGCGGGCCTACCTGGCCGCCACCGTCCGGCACCTGGCGGCCACGCCGGTGCGCGAACGGGCCGCCGGGGAGCTGCCCGGGCGGGCCGCGGAGGAGGAGGCCGCCGACCCGGCGCCCCGGGTGGCCGAAACCGACCGGATGCGCGGGCTGCTCGCCCAGCTGCCCGAGCGCTGGGCGCAGGCGCTGTGGCTCTCCGAGGTGGAGGGCCTGCCGCCCGGCGAGGTCGGCGTCCGGCTCGGCGTGGGCCGCGGCGCCGCCGCCGTGCTGCTGCACCGGGCCCGCGAGGGACTGCGGCTGGCGTACCTGCGGGCCTACCCCGGCGCCCCGCGCGACCCCGGCTGCGTCGGGCACTGGGCGGCGCTCGCCGGGCAGGCCCGCGGCCGGGCCGGGCGCCGGGTCCAGCGGCACCTGGCCGGCTGCGCCGACTGCCGGGGCCGCCTCGCGCTGCTGTGCCGGGTCAACCGGCGGCTGGCCGCCCTGGCGGGCAGCGCGGCGGCCCTGCTGGCCGCCCTGGTCCTCGCCCCGTTCGGCGAACCGGGCCGCGCGGACGCCGCCGGGGCGGGCTGCGAGGTGCGCTACCGGGTCACCAGCGAGAAGGACGACCGGTTCAACGCCCGGATCGCCCTGCGCAACACCTCCGACCGCCCGGTGACCGGCTGGACGCTGCGCTGGGCGCTGCCCGCGGGCGAGCACCTGCTGGCGGCCTGGCCGGGCACCGGCGAGGGCCACGAGGGGGCGGGCGAGGCCACCATCCGCGACGGCGGCTGGAACGCCGTCCTGCCGCCCGGCGGCTCCGCCGTCACCGGCTTCTCCGGCAGCTGGACGCACCCGCAGCCGGTGCCGGCGGAGATCACCCTGAACGGCCGCCCGTGCCGCGTGAAGGTGTGGTGACAGTCGTACGAATTGAGTGGGACGGGCGCCACAGGGGCGTGCCGCGACGGCCGTCCGGGCTCCGGGAGGGGCTAGGCTGGGCGGGTTCCACGACCGCCCGCCGACCGCGGGGAAAGGGCCTCGCGCAGGCTCTGACCTGCGACGACCCCGTTCGGAGACCGTGACTACCGCCGCCTCCTCCGCGATGTCCCCGCTGTTCTCGCACGCCGACAGCACCCACCCCCGCCCGACCGGCACCTCCGCTGCCGCGCACCTCTCCCCGGCCTTCCCGGGCCGCGCCCCCTGGGGCACCGCCGCCAGCCTCCGGGCCTGGCAGCAGGGAGCACTGGACCTGTACGTCGAGAAGCAGCCCCGGGACTTCCTGGCGGTCGCCACCCCGGGCGCCGGGAAGACCACCTTCGCCCTGACCCTGGCGTCCTACCTGCTGCACAACCACCTGGTGCAGCAGGTCACCGTGGTCGCCCCCACCGAGCACCTGAAGAAGCAGTGGGCCGAGGCCGCCGCCCGGATAGGGATCCGGCTCGACCCGGCGTACTCCTCGGGCCCGCTGTCCAAGGACTACCAGGGCATCGTGATCACGTACGCGGGCGTCGGGGTCAACCCGATGCTGCACCGCAACCGGACCGAGGCCCGCAAGACGCTGGTGATCATGGACGAGATCCACCACGCCGGCGACTCCAAGTCCTGGGGCGAGGCCTGCTTCGAGGCCTTCGAGCCGGCCACCCGCCGGCTCGCCCTCACCGGCACCCCGTTCCGCTCGGACACCAACCCGATCCCGTTCGTCCAGTACGAGGCCGGGAGCGACGGCATCCGCAAGTCGGTCGCCGACTACACCTACGGCTACGGGCACGCGCTGGCCGACCACGTGGTCCGCCCGGTGATCTTCCTCAGCTACTCCGGCAACATGCGCTGGCGCACCAAGGCCGGCGACGAGCTGGAGGCCCGGCTCGGCGAGCCGATGACCAAGGACCTGATCGCCCAGGCCTGGCGCACCGCGCTCTCCCCGCAGGGCGAGTGGATCCCGGCCGTGCTGCAGGCCGCCGACCGGCGGCTGACCGAGGTCCGCAAGGGCATCCCGGACGCGGGCGGCCTGGTGATCGCCACCGACCAGACGGTGGCCCGCGCGTACGCCAAGATGCTGCGCGAGATCACCGGCGAGAAGGTCGCCCTGGTGCTCTCCGACGAGGCCGAGGCCTCCCAGCGGATCTCCGACTACGCCGAGGGCACCTCGCGCTGGATGGTGGCCGTCCGGATGGTCTCCGAGGGCGTCGACGTGCCCCGGCTGTGCGTCGGGGTGTACGCCACCTCGATCTCCACCCCGCTGTTCTTCGCCCAGGCCGTCGGCCGCTTCGTGCGCGCCCGCAAGCGCGGCGAGACCGCCTCGGTGTTCCTGCCGACCATCCCGATGCTGCTCGGCTTCGCCAACGAGATGGAGCTGCAGCGCGACCACGTCCTGGACCGGCCCAAGAAGGAGGGCGAGGGCCTCTTCGACGAGGAGGACCGGCTGCTCGCCGAGGCCGAGAAGGCCAACGACGGGGCGGACACCGGCACCGAGGAGTTCTCCTACGAGGCGCTGGGCAGCGACGCGGTCTTCGACCGGGTGCTGTACAACGCCATGGAGTTCGGCATGCAGGCGCACCCCGGCAGCGAGGAGGAGGAGGACTACCTCGGCATCCCGGGCCTGCTCGAACCCGACCAGGTGCAGATGCTGCTGCAGAAGCGCCAGCACCGGCAGATCCAGCGCTCCAAGGCCAGGCCCGCCGAGGAGGCCGACCTGCTCGAACTCCCGGCCGAGGAGCGCCCGGTGGTCACCCACCAGGAGCTGCGCGAGCTGCGCAAGGAGCTGAACGCGCTGGTCGCCGCCTGGCACCACCGCACCGAGCAGCCGCACGGCAGCATCCACAACGAGCTGCGCCGCCAGTGCGGCGGGCCGCTCACCGCGCAGGCCACCGCCAACCAGCTGAAGGCGCGGATCGGCCGGATCCGGGAGTGGGCGAACCAGGGCTGACGGGGCGGCGGGCCGGAAGTTCAACCCTTGGCAAAGGAAATGTGCAGACAGCCGGTCTGATGATCCGCTAATCTTCCGCGTGCCGGTGCTGGGGGGCCATCACACAGTGTTCACCTCGGCATGTGGTCGACCTGCCGACGCCGCCGTTCCGTGCGGCCTCCGGCCCCGCATTTCCTCCGAGGAGCACCCCGTGGCGTACCCCGCCCAGAACCCCCAGATGTCCGACAAGTCGAAGGTCGTCGCCGGCCTGCTGCAGATCTTCCTCGGCGGCTTCGGCATCGGCCGCTTCTACACCGGTCACGTCGGCATGGGCGTCGCCCAGCTGCTCACCTGCGGCGGCCTGGGCATCTGGGCGCTGATCGACGGCATCATGTTCCTGGTCAGCGACGACCGCACCGACGCCCAGGGCCGCCTGCTGCGCTCCTGACGTGTCCGTCGAACCGACCGGCCGGCACCCCCGCCCCGCGGACCACCGCGGCGGGGGCGCCGGCCGTCGGCCGTTCCCGGGGCCGCGCCGCCGGGCCGCCGCGCTGCTGCGCCACCCCGCGGCCGCCCCGCTCGGCCTGCTCGCCGCGGGCGCGGCCGGCGCGGCGTACCTCTACACGCGCGATCCGCACCTGCCCGGCCAGGCGCTGCCGTTCTGCCCCTGGCGCCGCCTGACCGGCCTGCAGTGCCCCGGCTGCGGCGGCACCCGGATGGCCTACGACCTGCTGCACGGCGACCTCGCCGCCGCCTGGCACGACAACGCCGCGCTGCTGCTGGCCCTCCCGTTCGTCGCCGCCTGGTTCGCGGTGCGCCTGCGGGACGGGCTGGCCGGACGGCGCCGGCGGCTGCGGATGGGGCCGCGCGCCGTGGCCGCGCTGCTCGCCGCCGCCGCGCTCTGGACGGTCGGCCGCAACCTGCTCTGAGCCGGGCGGCCCGCGCCCGACCGGCCGACCGGGCGGCGCCCAGATATCGGACGCTTGAGCGCTTGCGGCGTGAGTTATGGGCGCCTTATCCGATTTTTGATCACGACTTTCCATCGATACTGACCGAATTTTGGACAACCACTTCCACGGGCGTCCTCCGTTCATTAGCGTCTCCCCACACTCACCCGGGCCCCACCCGCCGGCCCGGACGAGTGCCGCGGAGCCTGCGCCCTGCCGATGTCGCCGAGGCCGGACTCCCGCGCTGGACACCCTTCCCGCGCGCGATCAATTCCGGTGCGGCCCGCGGCAGTTGTGTCGTAGGGTCGGACTTGCCGCGGAAAGGACCTGGCGCCTCGTGACTGCTGAGACTTCCCAGACGCTGGACAGAGGTGTCCGGGTACTGAAACTGCTCGCCGACTCCGAACGCGGGCTCACGGTGACCGAGCTGGCCGCCCGGCTGGCCGTCAACCGCACGGTGGTCTACCGCCTGCTCGCCACCCTGGAACAGCACGGCCTGGTCCGCCGGGACATCGGCGGCCGCGCCCGGGTCGGCCTCGGCGTGCTCCGGCTCGCCCACCGCGTCCACCCGCTGCTGCGCGAGGCCGCGCTGCCCGCGCTGCGCTCGCTCGCCGAGGACCTGGGCGCCACCGCCCACCTCACCCTGGTCGACGGCAACGAGGCGCTCGCCGTCGCCGTGGTCGAACCGACCTGGACGGACTTCCACGTCGCCTACCGCACCGGCCTGCGCCACCCGCTCTCCGAGAGCGCGGCCGGGCGGGCCATCCTGGAGGCCCGCAGCTTCCCCGGCCAGCGCCGCCCCGAGCAGGGCTGCGTGATCACCCGCGCCGAGGAGCAGTCCGGGGCCAGCGGCGCGGCCGCCGCGCTGATCGGCCTCAGCGGCATCGAGGGCAGCGTCGGCGTGGTGATGCTCAACGGCCTCGTCCCGGAGCGGGTCGGCCCGCGGGTGATCGAGGCGGCCACCGAGGTCGCCGACGCGCTGCGCTGAGGCCGGGCCCGGGTTGGCGAGGCCGTCCCGGGCGGGTGCCGCGGTGTGTTTGGATGCGGGGGTGGCTTCCCAGAACCTGCCCCCGGTCCTGACCTCCCCGCGCACCCGCGCCCTCGGGCTGTGCGCGCTGCCGGTGCTCGCGCTGTTCGCGGTCGCCGCGTTCGTGCCGCTGCCCTTCACCCTGGAGTCGCCCGGCGCCACCGCCGACACCCTCGGGACGTACGACGGCGCCCAGGTGCTCACGATCACCGGGACGCCGCTGCGGCAGACCAGCGGGCAGCTGCGGGTGGTCACCGTCAACGCGACGCCGCCGCAGCAGCGCAACAGCCTGTGGGACTCGCTGGCGGCCTGGGGCGACTCGAAGCGGGCGGTGGTCCCCACCGAGGAGGTCTTCCCGCAGAGCGACCCGGAGAAGGCCGACCAGGTGACGCTGCAGCAGATGGCGCAGTCCCAGGACAGCGCGACGCTGGCCGCGCTGAACTACCTGCACCTGTCGCCGGACCAGGTCGGGGTGCAGGTCCGCCTCGGTGACATCGGCGGCCCGAGCGGCGGCCAGATGCTCGCGCTGGGCATCATCGACAAGATCGCCGGGGACGGCAGGGGCGGCGAGCTGACCGGCGGGCGGGACGTGGCGGGCACCGGCACGATCGACGCGGACGGGCGGGTCGGCCAGGTCGGCGGCATCCCGCTGAAGACCCAGGCGGCGCGCCAGGACGGCGCGACGGTGTTCCTGCTGCCGCGCAGCGAGTGCGCGCAGGGCAAGGTCAACACCCCCGACGGCCTGCAGCTGATCCCGGTGGACACCCTCGCCGACTCGGTCGCCGCGCTCCAGGCGCTGAACAGCGGCGGCGCCGTCCCGCACTGCTGAGCGCCGGTCGTCGACCGGCCGCGGCGGCGGCCGGGGAGCCGCTGGTGGGACCGGGCGTTGCACCCCCGTGCGCCCGGCCCTCGTACGTGGTCCTCCCCCCGGGAGAAGCGCGTCCGGCCCTCGGGTCCGGTCCTACAGGCCGAACGCGGCCGTCACCAGGTCGTCGCCGACCCGGGTGCGCAGCTGGGCGGCTATCTCCGGTAACCGGTGGGCCTGGGTCATCGGCAGCGACACCGCGACCGCGGCGAGCCCGCTGCCCAGCACGATCGGGACCGCCGCCCCGGCCATGCCCAGCGCGTACTCCTGGTACTGGGTGATCGGCACGGCCCGCTGCGGCCCGTGCCGGGGCAGCAGCGGCAGGTGGGCGGGTTCGCGCAGGGTGTACGGGGTGAACGGGACCATCGGGTAGCGGGTCAGGTGGGTCCGCCGCTCCTCGGCGGACATCAGGGCCAGCAGCGTCTTGCCGGCCGCGTGGGCGTGCGCCCCGGCCCGGAAGTGCCGCGGGTCGACGGTGGGGGCGCCGGGGGCGGCCGCCGCGGCGAGCAGCTCGACCTCGCCGTCCTTGTAGCGGGCGAAGTGCACGGCCGCGGAGAGCTGGTGGGCGATCCGGCCGAGCAGCCCGTCGAGCCGGGAGCGCCCGGCCGCCGGGCTCTCCGCCCGGCTCAGGCCGGAGACCGCGGGGCCGGTGCAGTACAGGCCCTCGCGGCGTTCCAGGTAGCGGTCGTGCACCAGGGTGCGCAGCAGGTGGTAGGTGGTGCCGAGGGCCAGCCCGGTGTCCCGGGCGAGCTGCTTGGCGGTGGCGCCCGAGGGGTGCCTGGCGGCGGCCTCCAGCAGCCGCAGGGCCCGTTGCGCCGAGGCGATCAGGGTGGTCTGCGGCTCGGTGACCCGGCTCATCGGTCGGCCCCCCGTGGTCGAACGGCCCGGCGGGGCCGTGGTGCTGACGGCGGGGCGGCTGGCGGGCACTCAGGGAGTGCGGTCCGTGTGCTCATGGCTGCGATCTTTGCGTGCACGAGCAAAAGGCATATGCCAAAAAACCGCGGGCAAGGGGAGGCGCGCCCTGGAACGGGTCGGGTGACGGGGGTCAGCCCGCCCCGCCGCCGCCCGCCGCCTGCTCCACCAGCGGCAGCACCCGGTACGGCACCGGGTTCTCCAGCGCGATCGCGGTGGACGCCCGGACGATCCCGTCGAACCCCACCACCCGGTCGATCACCCGCTGCAGGTCCGCGTTCGAGCGGGCCACGATCCGCACCAGCATGTCCCCGTGCCCGGTGATGGTGTGCAGCTCCAGCACCTCCGGCACCGCCGCCAGGTGCGCCCGGACGTCCGCGCCCTGCCCCTGCGAGATCTCCAGCGTCGCGAACGCCGTCACCGGGTAGCCCAGCGCCGCCGGGTCCACCTGCGGGCCGAACCCGCCGATCACCCCGCGCGCCTGCAGCCGGTCCAGCCGGGCCTGCACCGTGCCGCGCGCCACCTGCAGGCGGCGCGAGCACTCCAGCACGCCGATCCGCGGCTCCTCGGCGAGCAGCCGGATCAGCTTTCCGTCCAGCGCGTCGATGGCGTCGGGCTGCGGGGGCACGGGGCGGCTCCGGGGATCAGTTTCCGATGACGTAGGTCTGCACGGCGGGTTCGGTGCCGTTCCAGCTCACCGAGACCGTGGAGACCCGGTCGTCCTTGGAGAAGTCGACCCGCAGCCACTGCTCGCCGTGCCAGACCTGCATCGACCAGCCCGGCTCCGGCACCGCCGACACCAGCCGGGCCTCGGTGGGCCGCTGGTCGAGCGCCACCCGGCCGCCCAGCACCGGGTAGCTGTGCACCGTGCTGGGCGGACTGGTGCTCCTGCGGGCCGCCGCGGTCGGCCGCGAGGCCGCGGTCGCCCCCGGGGTCGGATCCGGGTCCGGCGTCGGGGTCGGCTTCGGGGCCGCCGCGGACGGCGGCGGATCGTGGGGGGAAGCCGGGGGCGGAGTCGTCTCCGCCGGCTTCGTAGAGGCCACCGAGGGCAGCTGAACCGCCACCGGCTGCTCGAACACCGTATCGACGAGCACCGCGTGCACGCCGAGCCAGGACAACGCCACCGCTGCTCCGGTGGCCGCCGTCCAGGCGCCCAGTTGAACCAGTCCGCTCCGCATCGCGGGCCCATCCTGCCGTACGAAGGTCACGGGGAGGTCAGGGGGCCGGGGTCATCCGCGGAAACCCGGTGGAAGAACGGGGGGCCGATCCTTCAGAGAAGCTGAAATCCCCTGCCCGTTCCGGGCCGCACCGAACCCCCCGAGGTACAGACCAGTCGGCCGCCATGCCGTACCGTGCAACCCCATGGCAACAGTGCTTGTGGTCGAGGACGACCCCTTTGTGCGTTCCGCCCTGATCCGCCATCTGGCCGACACCGGCCACGCCGTGCGCTCCGTCGGCACCGCCCTGGAGGCCCTGCGCGAAGTCGCCCAGGTCGGGTGCGACCTGGTGGTCCTCGACCTGGGCCTGCCGGACCTGGACGGCAGCGAGGCGCTCAAGATGATCCGCGGACTGACCAACGTCCCGGTGATCATCTCGACCGCGCGGGACGACGAGGCGGAGATCGTCCGGCTGCTGAACGACGGCGCCGACGACTACCTGGTGAAACCTTTCTCCGGAGAGCACCTCACGGCCCGGATGGCCGCCGTCCTGCGCAGACTGGGCGGCGGCGCCCTGACGGCACCCCAGATCCTCCGGGTCGGCGGCCTCGCCATCGACCCGCAGCGCCGCGAGGCCCTGCTCGACGGACAGCGGCTGGACCTCACCCGCCGCGAGTTCGACCTGCTGGCCTTCCTCGCCGCCCGCCCGGGCGTGGTCGTCCCGCGCAAGGAGATCCTGGCCGAGGTGTGGCGGCAGACCTACGGCGGCGACCAGACCATCGACGTCCACCTGTCCTGGCTGCGCCGCAAGCTCGGCGAGACCGCCTCCAGCCCGCGCTACCTGCACACCGTGCGCGGCGTCGGGGTCCGGCTGGAGGCCCCCTCCGGGCCGGTGGGGTGCACGACGTGAAGCGCGTCCTCCGCTCGCTGCGCTGGGCGATGGTCAAGGCCGCCATCGCCGGGACCGTCATGGTCGCGCTCGCCTTCCTCATCCCGCTCGGCCTGATGGTCCAGCAGACCGCCCGCGACCGGGCCTTCACCGCCGCCGAACGGCAGGCCGCCGCGCTCGGACCGGCGCTCGCCATCACCACCGACCAGGAGGCCGTCTCCCGGGCGATGGCCTCCACCGACGCCGGAGCCCGGGAACGGCTCGCCGTCCACCTGCCCGGCGGCGTCACGGTCGGCACCGCCCGCACCGACAACGACCAGCTGCCCGGCTCCGCCAACCAGGGCTGGACCCGCACCGTCCGGGCCGGGACCGTCCGGGTCGACGGCGGGTACGCGCTGCTGCAGCCGGTCGCCGTGGACGGCGGCGGCATCGCCATGGTCGAGGTGTTCGTCCCGAACGCCGACCTGTCGCGCGGCGTCGGCACCGCCTGGCTGGTGCTCTCCGGCGTCGCGCTCGCCCTGGTCGCGGTGTCCGTCGCGGTCGCCGACCGGATGGGCACCCGGATCATCCGCTCCGCCCGCCGCCTCGCCACCGCCGCCCGCTCGCTCGGCTCCGGCAACCTCTCGGTCCGGGTCCCGGTCGAGGGGCGCGAGGCGGCGGGCGCGCCCGAGGAGCTCCGGGAGGCCGCCTACGCGTTCAACGCCATGGCCGACCGGGTCGTCCACCTGCTCGCCGCCGAACGCGAGCTCGCCGCCGACCTGTCGCACCGGCTGCGCACCCCGCTCACCGTGCTCCGGCTCAACGCCGCCGCGCTCGGCGAGGGCGACGCCGCCGACGCCACCCGGCACGCCGTCTCCCAACTGGAGCGCGAGGTCGACCAGATCATCCGCTCCGCCCGCCGCCAGCCCGAGGACGCCCCGGCGGTGGCCCTGGGCTGCGACGCCGTCGAGGTGGTCCGGGACCGGGTCGGCTTCTGGTCCGCGCTCGCCGAGGACGAGGGCCGCCCCTGGCAGCTGGCGGGCGACGAGGCGCCGGCGCCCGTCCCGGTGCAGCGCGGCGACCTGGCCGCCGCCGTCGACGCGCTGCTCGGCAACGTCTTCCGGCACACCGCCGTCGGCACCCCCTTCGCCGTCGACCTGCTGATCTGCGAGGACGCGGTGACCGTCCTGGTCGGCGACGGCGGACCGGGCTTCACCGACCCGACCGCGGCCATCCGCCGCGGCGCCGGGCACGGCGGCGAGGGCTCCACCGGCCTCGGCCTGGACATCGTCCGCAAGCTCGCCCAGGGCACCGGCGGCGACGTCGCCCTCGGCCGCTCCGCCGTCCTCGGCGGCGCCGAGATCTCGCTGCGGATCAACACCCGCACGGAAGTGGAACTGCCGCGGCAGCAGCGCCGCCGCACCGGCCGGCTGATCCGCAAGGACTGAGGGTCGAGGACGACAGAGGCGACCGAGGACGACCGAGGGCGACCGGTGCCGACACAGGAGCTGTTACCGCGGGGGCGACAGCTCGGTGCCGCCCCTCTCCCTTAAATACGTCCTAAGCGGCGGCCAATGCTGCCTCATGCCGCCCGGGCGCGGACGATCGCACCCGCCGCCCCGGATAGCGTCAGCCAGCACCGGGGCCCGAGGCCCCGGAACCGGTGCGCGAACCGGGGCCGGCCCGGCCCCGGACCGGGCGGCGCGGCCGCCGCACGTGACCAACGCCACCGCCCGCCCGGCACCGCGGCCCGCCGCACCGCCGACCGCACCACCGGCCGCACCGGCACCGCCGCCGGGAACCGCACCGCCGACCGCCGGCCGAGACCGGCCACGGCCTGCGCCGTTCCCGCCGGCCGACCCGAACCCGCGGTCGCCCCGGGCCGGGCCCGCCCGTCCGGCCGCTCTCCCCAGCGGCCGGGCGGCAGCCCCAGGAGGGGAGCCCGGGGCGCCCGCGACCGGTGGCGCCCGCCGACCGTTCGGGTAGTGTCGGCTGCTGGCCCAGCGCAGGTCGACGGCGGACGGAGCAACACAGTGACCACGGTGCAAACGGAACGGGGCACGCGCCCGGGCGACCCCGCCCGACCGCCCGCCCCGGCCTGGCAGCGCGTCCTCACCGCCCCCGTCCGACAGGCCGGAGCCGTCGCCGCGGCCCTGCGCGCCGCCCCCCGGCGCCCGCTGCTGGCCGCCGCCGCGCTCTCCCTGCTCTCCCTGCTCGTCTACGCGGTCGTGCGGCACTTCGTCCACACCTCGATGGTCGACATGATGGTCTACCGGGCCGAGGGCGCCGCCGTCGCCGACGGCCACGACCTGTACGCGCTGCGGGTCACCCAGTGGAACCTGCCCGCGACCTACCCGCCGTTCGCCGCGATGCTGTTCGTGCCGACCACCTGGTTCGGCGTCCCGTTCCTGCGCCTCGCCGTCACCGCCGGGAACCTGCTGCTGCTCGCCACCCTCGCCCACCTCTCCTTCAAGCTGGTCGGCTGGCCGCGCCGCGACCTGCGGCCGATCGGCGTCCTGCTCGTCACCGGACTGGGCGTCTGGCTGGAGCCGGTCTTCACCACCCTGCGCTACGGCCAGATCAACCTCGCGCTGGCCTGCCTGATCCTCTGGGACCTCACCCGCCCCGACTCCGCCCGCAGCAAGGGCGTCGCCATCGGCATCGCCGCCGGGATCAAGCTCACCCCCGGCCTGTTCGCCGTCTACCTGCTGATCACCGGCCGGGTCCGCGCCGCGTTCGTGGCCGGCGCCACCTTCGTCGGCACCTTCCTGATCGGCGCGCTGTTCCTCCCGGACGCCACCCGCGGCTTCTGGACGAAGTACATGTTCGACTCCAGCCGGGTCGGCAGCACCGTCATCGTCGACAACCAGTCGCTGCGCGGCCTGGTCGCCCGCTACCTGCAGATCGAGAACCCCGGCACCGTCGCCACCGTGCTCGGCGCACTGGTCGCCGTCGCCGGACTCTCCGTCGCCGCCTGGGCGCACCGCAGCGCCCGCTGGTCGCCGCGCGCCGACGCCTGGAGCGTGTGCACCGCGCTGGTCACCGCCGTGCTGGTCTCCCCGATCAGCTGGACCCACCACTGGGTGTGGTGCGTGCCCGTGCTCGTCCTGCTCGCCGCCGAGGCCGCGCACGAGCGCTCCCGCCCCGCCGCCGTCCGGCGCCTGCGCTGGCGGGTCATCTTCGGCCTGACGCTGGCCGCCTTCCTGTCCTTCGCGATGTGGGCCGTCCCGCACAAGGGCGACCTGGACCTCCACCTGTCGGTCCTCAAGCAGTTCCCGGCGGGCGTCTACCCGCTGACGGGCCTGTGCTTCCTCGCCGTCGCCGCGCTCCGGGTCCGCTCCCGGCGGCTCGCGGCCGGCGCCCCGCTGGTGCGCGTCCCCGCCCCGCGCACCGACGCGGACGGGCTCGGCAGCACCGGCCCCCAGAAGGCCCCCGCGGCCCGCTGATCCGGTCGTCCCGTCCCCGTCCCGGTTCCCGTCCCCGTCCCCGCTCCCGTTCCCGTCCCCTCCGGTCGGCCGGGGCGTCCCGAGGGCGGGCGCTCCGGCGGACGGCCGGGCGGGCGGGTCGGCCCGGACTGCGCCCGCACCCGCGCTCGGGACGGCCGTGCGCGCCCCCTCACGCCAGCAGCTCCGCCAGTGAACCGTCCAGGTCCATCGCCTCCAGCTCCGCCCCCGGCGGCACCAGCCGGTGCGCCCGCTCCAGCCAGGCCGCCACCGTCGGCAGCGGCGCCTCCAGCAGCGCGTCCCCCGCGGGCGAGCTGAGCGCCATGCACAGCACGCTGCGCCGCCCCGACCGGGTCGGCCAGATCCGCACGTCGCCCTGACCGCACGGCCGGAACGTCCCCTCCACCAGCAGCTCGCGGGCGAACACCCAGGTCACCGGCGTCCCGCTGTCCAGGTGGAAGGTCACGTACACCGCGAACGGGTCGTGGCTCCCGTACGACAACCGGGCCGCCACCGGGACGCTGCGCTCCGGCGACAGCACCAGGTTCAGCTCCAGCTCCTGCTCCACCACTCCGGTCGACTGTCCGGCCATCGTCCTCACCCTCTCCGCCAAGCGGGCCGCGCTTCGGCCCCGCACCGGTCGAGAGCGCGGTCGCCGCGGACTCTTACACGGGTTGCGCGAGTTCCCGCGGAACTTTTTTCCGGCCGCACCCGGCAGAACCTTTTCCGCCCCGCCCCGGTTGTTCCGGACGGGAACACCGGAACCCGGAGCCGCCCGACCGCTGCTCCGCCACCGCCCCCGGAACGGCCCCGGCCGTCCCGGGCGCACCTGCCGTACCACGTGTCTCCGCTCGTTACACGAGTTCCGGTGAACCCGGGGGACGAGGTCGTTCGAGGTACTACCCTTTGTGACTGCCCGGCGACTCTCCGCCCGCGGCTCCCCCACGCACGTCCGCACACCCGCACGCCGCGGTGCCGGTACGAAGGAAGACGCGACGCAATGACGGACCGGCCCTCCACCGCAGGCCCGATGCTCGGCGCGCCCCTGGCCGGGGACGCCGGAGCCCCCGGCTACTACCCCGACCCCTCGGTGCCCGGCTTCATCCGCTACTGGGCCGGCCACGCCTGGGTCCCCGGCACCAGCCGCCCCGCCCCCGCCCCCGGCGAACCGCTCGACCCGCCGCGCTTCGTCGCCCGCTACCTCACCGCGCCCCCGTACGCCCTCCCGCCCGGCCTCGTCCCCGTGGCGGCGGCCGGGTCCGGGTCGGGGCCGGGGCCGGGAATGGGGCCGGAGCCGGGAGCGGGTCAGGAGGGAGCTGCGGGGCCGCTGGTCGAGACCGGGCCGATCTACCTGGACGAGACCCGGGCGCAGGCGGTCTTCACCATGCCCGTCCACCCCGAGGCGGGTACGGGTACGGGTACGGGTGCGACGGTGGTGGCGGTGGGCGGGGCGGCGGGATCCGGGCCGGGGGAGCTGGAGGTCCGCCCCCGCAACGAGATGGAGTCGCTGCGCCCCGTCGAGGCGGCCCCCTGGGCGGTCGCCGGGAACGGGCTGCAACCGGTCGCGGCCGAGTCCTGGGCCACCGCGGCCGCGCTGCACCTGGGCGGCGGGGGAGCGGGTGTGCCGACCGGCGCCGTCGTCGCTCCGCGGAAGGGGCGGGAGGGACAGCCCCGGGAAGGCACCCGGGAGGGCCGGGGCGCGCGGTCGGCCGGGGAGGCGCGGGAGGTGGAGGCCGCCGTCCGCCCGCTGGAACTGGCCGGGCCCGCGGCCGCGGTCGCCGTCGCCGTCGAGTCGGAGCCCGAGGCCGCCGTGGGCGTGGCGACGGTGCCGCGGGCCGCGCAGCCGCTCGGGGGGACGCCCTGGCACGGGGCCGGCGCCGGGGAGGGGGTCGGCCCCGGTGTCGGTGTCGGCGACGGTGTCGGTGACGGTGTCGGCGACGGTTCGGTGGGCCTGGCGGCCACGCCCAGGGCGCTGTTCGAACCGGTGCCGTCCGCGGAGCCGGCGGAGCCCGTACGGCCCTCGGCCGGGCCGCGGCCGGAGGCACCGGCGGGGGCGCTGTCGGAGGCGCTGGCGGAGGCACTGCCGCAGCCGCGGTCGGCCGACTCCGGTTCGGGGTGGCGGGCCGATCCGCGGGCGCAGCGCGGGCTGATGGAGACGGGCGGGGCTCCGCGCTGGGTGTCGTGGGGCGTCGAGCCGGAGCCCGGTGCCGCGGGGGCCGTCGATGCCGCCGGTGCGTCCGTGCAGGAGCAGGCTCCGGCGTCGGCTCCGGTTCCGGCGTCGGCTCCGGCTTCCGCGGAGGCGCCGGTCGAGGCGGAGCGGCCCGGGCGGGAGCCGCGGACGGCGCACGTCACCAGCGAGCGGGTCCGCCCGTCGCGCCGGGCCGGGGAGACCGTGCCCGCTCCGGCTGCTCGGGCCGCCCGGGCTGCTGAGGGTGCCGCGGCCGGAGCCAGGAAGCGGCGCACCGGGGCCCCGGCGCCCGTACCCGCGGGGCTGGGCGCGCGGGTGCTCGCGTGGCTGGTGGACGGGGCGGTCACGGTGGTGGTCGGCGCGGCCGTCGCGGTGCCGCTGGCCGGGACGGTGCGGGCGCACGTCCAGGAGAAGATCGACCGGGCCGCGCTGGCCGCCAGCCTGACGGGACGGCAGCACCAGGTGTGGCTGCTGGACGGGACGGTGCTGAGCCGGGTGGGCGTGCTGCTCGGGGTGCTGCTGGTGTTCGGGCTGCTGTACCAGGTGCTGCCGACCGCCCGGACCGGCCAGACCTTCGGCAAGCGGCTGGCCCGGGTCAGGGTGGTCGCCGCGGGCGGAACGGGCGCGCCCGGCTTCGGCCGGTCGCTGCTGCGCTGGCTGGTGCGCGGGTTGGGCACCGCCGTCCTGCTCGGCCCGCTCGCCGCGCTGCTGGACCGTCCGGCCCGGCGCGGCTGGCACGACCGGGCGGCGCGGACCCGGGTGGTACGGGCGGAGCGGGCGGTGCGGGCGGTGCGGGGACGCTGAGGGAGCGCGGCAAAACGGACGGAAACGGATCAAATATCCCAACATCGTAGTATTCGCGGTGTTCTACTCGTGCCATGAGCACCAGCGACCCCTCCGGAACCGAGCCGGAGGAGGGCGGACGGCCTTCCTTCGACAAGCAGCCCCCGTCGCCGGGCAGCCCGTACGACACCCCGCCCGGCTACGGCGGCCAGTACGGTGCCCCGGCCGACTCGGGCTCCCCCTACGACGCCCCGCCCCCCGGCTACGGCCCCCCGCCCGGCGGACCGGCCGGCCCGGGCGGCCCCGGAGGCCCCGGAGGCCCCGGAGGCTCCGGAGGTCCTGGCGACCCGTACGGTTCGCCCTACGGCGCGCCCGGGCCCGGCCCCGTCCCCGGCATGCCCCCGCTCGGCGGCTGGGGAGCGCGGATCGTCGCCCGGCTGGTCGACTACCTGCTGGTGCAGGTGATCGCCATCGTGGTGCTGCTCCCGTTCCTCCACTTCAACGAGCGGAACGGCTGGGCCGGCTCCTTCTGGCTCGGCGGAGCGATCTACCTGGTGTACGAGGGCCTGATGCTCAGCCGGGACGGGCAGACCCTCGGCAAGAAACTGATGAAGGTCCGGGTCGCCATGCTCACCGACGGCTCTTCCCCCACCCCCTCCGCCGCCTGGACCCGCGCCGCGGTCTTCATCTTCCCCGCGCTGATCTGCTGCGGCGCCCTCTGGTGGGTCATCGACGGCCTGTTCGGCGTCTTCGACAAGCCCTACCGCCAGTGCATCCACGACAAGGCGGCCAAGACCGTGGTGGTCTCGACCGACTGACACCCCTCCGCTCCTGGGCCCCGGGCGCGCGGCAGCCGTTGACCTGCCGCGGGCCCGGGAGTCTTCGTCCTCGCGTCGGTGCGCGCCCGGCCTCAGTGCCCCTGGTGCGCGTACACCCGCTCCCGGGCGGCGGACGGCGCGGGCTGCTCCCGTCCCTCCTGCCCCTGCGGTGCCTGCTGTGCGGTGGCGGACGCCCGCGCCCGCGGCGGCAGGCGGCGGGCCGCGGCCGGGGACAGCAGGACGGCGGACAGCGTTCCGAGCGCGACGGCGAAGCCGACCAGCACCGCGATCCGCCACACCCCCGACTCCCCGGACACGGCCAGCAGCGCCACCGCGGCGACCACCGCGACCAGCGTGCCGACACCCAACTGCACGGCACTGAAACGACTTCCGGACACCAACGCGGAAGCCCGGGACGCGGCAACGGCACGGGACGGAACTGCGGGGCGCGGCATGGCAGTCACCCTTCGCGCGGGGCGGGGGAAGCGGGGCGGAGAAACGGGTGCGGGGAAGAACGGTAAGTACAGCCTAACCGCCGTGAGTTGACCTACTCGGGGGCACGGGGGGCGCACAGGCTCACTCCCCGGCGGCCGCACCACCGCACCACCTCACCCGGCGCGTGCGACCGCCCGCTAACGTGCGTACGGACACGGCGGGCAGCACCGCGCCCGTCCGTCCGTCCGCCGCACCTGTTCCTGACACCGGGAGCCGCCATGACCGTCCCCGCCGACTGGCCCACCACGGCCGAGGCCGCCCGCGCCGAACAGGAACGCCTGCGCCCCCTCGTCGTCCCCGAAGGCCCCGAACCCCCGCGCCGCCCCGGCACGTTGATCGCCGGGGTCGACGTCGCCTACGACGACGAACGCGACGTCGTCGCCGCCGCGGCCGTCCTCCTCGACTACCCCACCCTCGACGTCGTCGAACAGGCCACCGCCGTCGGCCGGGTCGCCTTCCCCTACATCCCCGGCCTCCTCGCCTTCCGCGAACTCCCCGCCGTCCTCGACGCCCTGGCCCGCCTCACCCGCACCCCCCACCTCGTCGTCTGCGACGGCTACGGCCTCGCCCACCCCCGCCGCCTCGGCCTCGCCAGCCACCTCGGCGTCCACACCGGCCTCCCCACCCTCGGCATCGCCAAGAACCCCTTCACCTTCACCCACCAGCCCCCCGCCGACCACCGCGGCGCCTGGACCCCCCTCCTCGACGGCCCCGACCCCGTCGGCCGCGCCCTGCGCACCCGAGCGGGCGTCAAGCCCGTCTTCCTCTCCGTCGGCCACCGCATCGGCCTCGACGAAGCCACCGCCGTCACTCTCGCCCTCACCCCCTCCTACCGCCTCCCCGAAACCACCCGCCGCGCCGACGCCCTCTGCCGCCAGGCCCTCGCCGCCACCGCCCCCGCCCCCTGATCCCACCCGCACCCACCAGGGGGCGTGTTGACAGCCCGTTCCATGTGTTAGACATAGAGGTTGGAGCCAACTTTCTTTCAGGCCCCAGGCGGTCGAGCAGGAGTCGCGCGGGGCAGCAGGTACGGGGGAGGTACGAGACACATGACTACGAGCGGCAACGGCTTCCAGGTGGAGGTCGACAACCTGCGAGCGTTCGCGTCCCAAGTGCGCGGGCTGCTGAGCGAGTTCGAGAGCGGTGCGGGCAAGTCCGCGGTGTACGGGGCGAGCGGCGTCGGCTCGGGGGCCTTCGGGAGCTTCGGCGAGGCGCAGGAACTGGGTGCGGCGTACAACCGCGCACGCGTGCAACTGAGCGGCCTTCTGGACCAGATCCAGGAAACCATCGATGTGGCACAGCAGAATGCGGACCACACGGCGATGAACTACGAGGAGCACGAGCAGGACACCAGCAAGCGCATGACGATGGCGCAGGACGGGTGGACCACCACCTGGAGCCAGTCCGAACTGAACGCGCAGCAGGCGTCTGCCAAGGCACCGCAGAGCCAGCCGACGACCACGGCGAGGCCGCAGTGGTAACGGCAAGGAAGACTGAGGTCACGGAAGAAGGACGGGGGACTGTACGGTGAGGATGCTGGATCAAGGCGGGGACGGCGGCGGCGCGTACACCGACTTCTCCGCCCACAGCCATGGTGAGTTGATCTCCATGGTGCAGTCGCTTGACTCTGGCTCGGTCATGGCGGCGGCCGATCCCTGGCGGCGGGCTCATGAGACGCTGACCCGGATCCAAGCCGCGCTGGTGACTGCCACCAGTGACGCCACCAGCACGTGGCAGGGAAGTACTAGCGACGCTTTCCACCAGCACATGACCGCGCTGGCAGAAAATGTTGGCGTGGTGGCCGAGACCACACACTACACCGCCACTGTTTTGCAGCAGCTGTCATCGTCGATCGACCAGGCCAAGGCTGACATGCCTGACGAGCCGGGTTTCTGGGACAAGGTCGGTGACGGTGTCAGCGATGCGGCCAAGGAATCGGTCGGAGTCGACAACGCGGACACCCAGCACAGCATTACCGAATCGCGTAAGCAAGAGGCGGTCGGAGTGATGCAGGTGCTGGCGGCCAAGTACAGTGTCGCCAGTACTTCTCTGGGGAAAATCAAGGGCGTTGATGACGACCCGAACGCGGCGAAGCAGCTGACGCCGCCGAGCGATGGTGCCGCGGGATTCATCGCGGCGATCGCCGGTATCAGTGCAGGCTCCTTCCAGGGATCCAGCCGAACGACTGGTTCTTCGGGCTCGCAGACTTCGCTCAAGAGCACGTCCACCAGTCGGTCGCCGCAGACTCCGAAGATTCAGCCCACCGTGATTCGCCCCACCGATGCGGGGATCTCCGGCGGCACGGCCAACGCGCTTCCCCAGCCGAAGGGCCCGGGGACGGGGATCGACGGCATCCAGGGTGGTGTCCGTGGCGGTACCACGACGGTTGGCGGCTCCGGTGGCGTGCACGGCCCGGTCGCCGGTGGTAGCGGTGGCGGGCTGGGCGGTGGCGGTACCACCGGTGGCGGGCTGGTCGGTCAGGGTGGGGGAACCCTGGCGGGTGGCACCGGTCTCGGTGGTAGCCGTGCTGGCTTCAGCGGCAGCAGTGTCTCCAAGGCCGGGACGTTCGGTGCCAGTGGCCTGAGCGGTAGCGGTTCCGGTGCGGGCAGCGCTGCGTCCGGTGGCGCCGGTGGTACCGGTGCCCGTGCTGGTGGCATGGGCGGCGGTATGGGCGGTGGCGCCGGTGCCGGTGGTGCCGGTGGCGGGGGCCTCAAGGGGCGTTCCGGCAGCGGTCTGACGGGCAAGGCCGGCGGTGTCGTCGGCGAGGCCGCGCAGGGTGGCGCCGGTAACCGGTCCTTCTCGCAGGGTGGTTCCGGCATCGGTCGGAGCCGCTTCGGCCAGGGTGCCGCAGGCGGCGCCGGTCAGGCCGGTGGCGCGGGCCAGGGCGGTGCGGCCGGGCACGGCGGCATGGCCGGTCAGGGCCAGGCGGGCAAGCGGGCCAAGAAGGGCACGTCGGACCGCCCGGACTACCTGGTGGAGGACGAGGAGACCTGGGCCTCCGGCGAGAAGGCCAACCCGAACGTGGTCGAATGACGTTCGGTCAGTAGAACAGTCGGACATGACCTGGCCGCCCTGCAGATCCGAGGGTCTGCGGGGCGGCCGCTCAACGAGGGGTGACGAGGCTTGACGACCAGCCGATCTGCGCGCGGTCTGGCCGCGCTTGCTGCCGGAGCCCTGCTGTGGGGCGTGAGTGCAGGGCCTGCTGCTGCGGATCAGGACCGCAATCAGCAGTGGGTGTTGAAGAACTACAACATGGCCACCAAGGTCTGGCCCATCAGCCAGGGCGAGGGGGTGGTCGTCGCAGTCATTGATACCGGTGTCGATGCTAGCCACCCGGACCTGGCTGGGCAGGTGCTTCCCGGTCTTGATCTCACCGATCCAAATGGCGATGGGCGGACCGACAGTCAGGGCCACGGAACCGGTATGGCATCCAACATTGCTGCGCACGGGCATGGCAATGATGCAGGTGTCATGGGGCTTGCACCTAAGTCAAAAATTCTCCCAATAAAGATTGACATTGATGCCGGATTGAGCCTCGGCTCGGGAAAACCGGTCAACTATAATGATCTCGCCAGGGCGATCCGATATGCGGCTGATCACAATGCAAAGGTCATCAATATGTCCTTTGCGGGCCCGGGGGAATTTCAGCAAGAATATAGGGATGCGATCAACTATGCCCTTCAGAAGGATATTGTCCTTGTTGCCGGGGCCGGGAATGACGGTATTCCCGTGGTGTCATATCCTGCGGGATTTCCTGGTGTAGTGGCAGTCTCGGCCGTAACGGAAACTGGCGATATCTGGAAGAAATCATCTACGGGTCCGCAGATCACGTTGGCCGCTCCGGGCGACAATATTCACCATGCCGCCCTTGGCAGAGGGTATGGCAGCCCTTCCGGGACCTCTGATTCGTCGTCGTTTGTCTCGGCAATTGCTGCGCTCGTGCGCTCAAAGTACCCGAACCTCTCGGCGGGGCAGGTCATCAACCGGATGACCAGTAGCGCTTACCAGCAAGAAGGCCAGGGTCCGTTCCCGAACGACAAGTACGGCTACGGCATCGTTTCTCCGTCGGGGGCACTGGCCGAGAATCCCACGGTGGACAACGGCCCGAAGGAGAACCCGCTGCTGAACCGCGCGGAGCCGGACTGGGCCAACATCGACGGTCCCGCGGCCTCGCCGTCCGCAGGGGCATCGAGCCCCGCGAGCGGTGGCGCCAAGACCCCTGCGAACGGCGGTGGCTCGGCCGCTCCGCAGGCGAGTGGTGACTCGGACAGCAAGAGCAACACCGGGATGCTGATCGCGATCGGTGGCGGCGTCATTGCCGTGATCGTGGTCGTGGTGATCGTCGTTCTGGTGCGTCGCTCCAAGAACGGCAACAACGGCAGTGGCCCGGGCGGTCCCGGTGGGCCGGGGGTGCCGGGTGGTCCGGGTGGGCCTGGGGGGCCGGGGTACGGGTATCAGCAGCCGCAGCAGGCGGCGGCGGGGTACGGGTATCCGCAGGGGCAGCAGCAGCCGGGGTACCCGCCGCAGCAGCAGGGTGGGCAGCCGGGGTATCCGGTGCAGCAGCCGCCGGCGGGGGGGAATCCGTACCAGGGCTGAGGCCTGAGAGGTTTGGTGGGTGGACGGCCCCTCGTGGGGTGGCTGGGCGAGGGGCCCGGTTGCTCGGCGGGGGGCCGTTGGGGTGGGGAGGGGTGGGGGACACGCTCACGGAT
>NZ_JNYE01000088.1 GCF_000717185.1 Kitasatospora phosalacinea
GGCTCCACACCTACAATCACCACCGCGGACACACCGCACTCGCCGGCCAACCACCCGCCAGCCGCGTCCCCAACCTCACAGGACAGAACAGCTAGCGCGAGCCGACCGCCTGCTTGACCAGGGTGCGGCCGAAGTCCCACATCAGGCCGCTGCCGCGGTGGGCGTCGTCCATCACCTCGGTGAAGGCGTCCACGAAGCGGTCGACCTCCTTCTCGGTGACGATCAGCGGCGGGATCAGCTTGATCACCTCCAGGTGGTCGCCGGAGACCTGGGTGAGGATCCGGTGCCGCTGGAGCAGCGGGACGACCACCATCTGCGCGAACAGGCCCTTGCGGGCGGCCTGCAGCGCCGTCCAGCCGGTGCGCAGCTTGAGCGACTTGGGGCGGCCGAACTCGATGCCGATCATCAGCCCGCGCCCGCGCACCTCGGCGAGCAGCTCGTACCGCTCGGTGAGCGCCGCCAGCCGGCTCCGGAACAGCTCGCCGACCTTCGCCGCGTTCTCCACCACGCCCTCCTGCCGCATCACGTGCAGGGTGGCCAGGCCCGCGGCCATCGCCTGGGCGTTGGAGCCGAAGCTGGCGGAGTGCACCAGGACGCGGTCCATCGAGGAGTACACCTTCTCGAAGATCCACGACTTGCCGAGCGTCGCCCCGATCGGCACGTACCCGCCGGAGAGCGCCTTGGCCGCGCACACCAGGTCGGGCCGGACGCCCTCCTCCGCCTGGTAGGCGAAGAAGGTGCCGGTGCGGCCGACGCCGGTCTGCACCTCGTCGCAGATCAGCAGCGCCTTGTGGGCGTGCAGCAGCTCCTGGGCGGCGGCCAGCCAGCCGGGCGGCGGGGCGAGCACGCCCTTGCCCTGGACCGGCTCGACGATCAGCGCCGCGACGTCGCCCTTCCTGAGCTCCCTCTTCAGCGCGTCCAGGTCGCCGAGCGGGATCGCGGTGTCGGGCAGCAGCGGGTCGAAGCCCTTGCGGAAGCCGCCCTCGCCGTTGACGGAGAGCGAGCCGGCGGTGAGGCCGTGGAAGGCGTGGTCGCAGTACAGGACGCGGCGCCTCCCGGTGGCGTACCGGGCGAACTTGAGCGCCGTCTCGACCGCCTCGGTGCCGCTGTTGCCGAAGAACACCCGGTCCAGCCCGGGGGCCAGGGCGATCAGCTGCTCGGCGAGCAGGCCGGGCAGCGGGGAGCAGTCGAAGCGGGTCAGGTCGGCCGTCTCCAGCTCCATCACCTGCTCGATCGCGGCCCGGACGGCGGGGTGGTGGCGGCCGAGCGCGAAGATGCCGAACCCGGCGAGCATGTCGAGGTACTCGTTGCCCTCGGCGTCGTAGAAGTACGGGCCCTTGGCGCGTTCGTAGTACCGGTCGAAGCCGATGGTGTGCAGCATCCGGGGCAGCTGCGGGTTGAGGTAGCGGGCGTGCAGCTCGTAGCGCTCGCCGCCCCGGGCGGCGAGCAGGGCGGCGAGGTCGAGCGGTTCGGCCTGGGTCACGCTGGTTCTCTCCGATCGGTGGCTACTTGCGCGGCACCCGGGGCCGGTACTCCTGGGCGCCGCTCCGCGTGCCGGGCAGCAGGCGGCGGGCGTAGGCGGCGGTCTGGGCGGCGACGCCGGTGCCGGTGAGTCCGACCTCCTCGAGGATCTCGCCGCGCGAGGCGTGCGCCAGGAACTCCTGCGGGATGCCCAGGTCGCGCAGCGGGGTGTCGACCTCGGCGTCCCGCATGGCCTGGGCGACGGCGGCGCCGACGCCGCCGGCCCGCCCGTTGTCCTCGACGGTGACCACCATCCGGTGCGCGGCGGCCAGCGCGACCAGCGCGGGGTCGACGGGCTTGACCCAGCGCGGGTCGACGACGGTGGCGGTGATGCCGTCGGCGGCGAGCAGCGCGGCGGCGTCCAGGCAGGCGGGGGCCATCGAGCCGACGGCGACCAGCAGCACGTCGGGGCTGGGGCCGGTGCGGGCCAGCACGTCGACGCCGCCGATCCGCTCGATCGCCGGGACGTCGGGGGCGAGCTCGCCCTTGGGGAAGCGCACCACGGTGGGGGCGTCCGTGACGGCGACGGCCTCCCGGAGCTGTTCGCGCAGCCGGTCGGCGTCGCGCGGGGCGGCCAGCCGCAGCCCGGGGACGACCTGCAGGATCGACATGTCCCACATGCCGTTGTGCGAGGCGCCGTCGTTGCCGGTGACCCCGGCCCGGTCGAGCACGAAGGTGACGCCGAGCCGGTGCAGCGCCACGTCCATCAGGACCTGGTCGAAGGCCCGGTTGAGGAAGGTCGCGTACACCGCGACGACGGGGTGCATCCCCCCGGTGGCCAGGCCCGCGGCGGACGCGACGGCGTGCTGCTCGGCGATCCCGACGTCGTAGGTGCGCCCGGGGTGGGCGGCCGCGAACGGGCCGAGCCCGACGGGGTGCAGCATCGCGGCGGTGACGGCGACCAGGTCGGGGCGCTCGGCGCCGAGCGCGAGCATCTCCTGGCTGAACACGGACGTCCAGGAGGCGCCCGCGGACGGGGAGGTCGGCAGGCAGGTGTACGGGTCGATCGGGCCCACCGCGTGGAAGCGGTCGGCCTCGTCCTGCTCGGCGGGCCGGTAGCCGCGGCCCTTGACGGTCAGGCAGTGCACGATGACCGGGCCGCCGAAGTGCCGGGCCTGGCGCAGCGCCTGTTCGACGGCGGCGATGTCGTGGCCGTCGATCGGGCCGAGGTACTTGAGGCCGAGGTCCTCGAACATGCCCTGCGGGGCGAAGGCGTCCTTGAAGCCCTTCTTGGCGCCGTGCAGCGCGTCGAACAGCGGCGGGCCGACCACGGGGGTGCGCTGCAGGGCGTCCTTGCCCCAGGCGAGGAAGCGCTCGTAGCCGCGGGTGGTGCGCAGGGTGGCGAGGTGGTGGGCGAGGCCGCCGACGGTCGGCGCGTAGGAGCGCTCGTTGTCGTTGACGACGATGACCAGCGGGCGGTCCTCGGCCTCGGCGATGTTGTTGAGCGCCTCCCAGGCCATGCCGCCGGTGAGCGCGCCGTCGCCGATCACGGCGACGGTGCAGCGGTCCACGCCGAGCAGCTGGTTGGCCTTGGCGATGCCGTCGGCGTAGCCGAGGGCGGTGGAGGCGTGCGAGTTCTCGATCAGGTCGTGCTCGGACTCGGCGCGCGAGGGGTAGCCGGAGAGCCCGTCCTTGGCGCGCAGCCGGCTGAAGTCCTGCCGGCCGGTGAGCAGCTTGTGGACGTAGGCCTGGTGGCCGGTGTCCCACAGGACGCGGTCGTGCGGGGAGTCGAAGACCCGGTGCAGGGCGATGCTGAGTTCGACCACGCCGAGGTTGGGGCCGAGGTGGCCGCCGGTGCGGGTGACGGCGTCGATCAGGAAGTCGCGGATCTCGTCGGCGAGCAGCGGGAGCTGCTCGGGGTGCAGTCGTCTGAGGTCGGCGGGCCCGGTGATCCGGCTCAGCAGTGGCATGGCGTACCCCTCACGGCCTGGTTCGGTGTGCGTGGCTGTCGTGTCCCAGCCTGCGGCCCGGCGGGCGCGGTCGCCTGTCGGCGTGGGCCGCCCGCGCCGGGCCCTGACGCGCTGTCAGACCACCTTGGGCGGGGCGAGGGTCTCGCGGGCGGCGCGGATCGACTCCTTGAGCGAGCCCATGGTGGCGAGCACCGCGGTCGGTTCGTACCCGCAGTGGGCCATGCAGTTCTCGCAGCGCGGGTCGCGGCCGCGGCCGTACTTGTCCCAGTCGGTCTTCTCGATCAGCTCGCGGTAGGTGGGGACGTAGCCGTCGGACATCAGGTAGCAGGGGCGCTGCCAGCCGAACAGCGAGTAGTTGGGGATGCCCCAGGCGGTGCACTCGAAGTCGACCTTGCCCTCCAGGAAGTCCAGGAAGAGCGGGCTGTGGTTGAGCCGCCAGCGCCGCCGGTTGCCGCCGGCGAAGGCCTTGCGGAACAGCTCCCGGGTCTGCTCGACGCCGAGGAAGTGCTCCTGGTCGGGGGCCTTCTCGTACGCGTAGGCCGGGGAGATCATCATCTCGTCGACCTTGAGGTCGTCGTTGAGGAAGTCCAGCACCTCGACCACGGTCTGCGCGGTGTCGGTGTTGAAGAAGGTCGAGTTGGTGGTGACCCGGAAGCCCCGCCGCTTGGCCTCCTTGATCGCCTCGACGGCCTCCGCGAACGTCCCCTCCTTGGCCACCGAGGCGTCGTGCCGCTCCTCCAGGCCGTCGATGTGGACGGCGAAGGTGAAGTACGGCGAAGGGGTGAACTTGTCGAGCTTCTTGCGCAGCAGCAGGGCGTTGGTGCACAGGAAGACGTACTTGCGGCGCTCCACCAGCTGGCGGACGATCTCGTCGATCTGGGGGTGCATCAGCGGCTCGCCCCCGGCGATGGAGACCATCGGGGCGCCGCACTCCAGGACGGCGCCGACCGCCTGGGCCACCGGCATCCGCTGCTTGAGGACGCCCGCCGGGTGCTGGATCTTCCCGCAGCCCTCGCACTTGAGGTTGCAGGCGAACAGCGGCTCCAGCTCGACGATGAGCGGGAACTTCTTCCGCCCCCTGATCTTCTGCTGCATGAGGTAGGTGGACACGCGGATCGTCTGACGCAGCGGCATGGCCATGGCTTAGCTCGCCTCCTGGGGGAGCGTCGAGGGCTGTGGGTTCGTCAGCGGGTCGGGCGCGGCGGCGACCTGCCGGTGCCACGCGGTGAGGGCGGGGACGGCGGCGCGCAGGGCCTGCCAGGCGCGCACCCCGGCCGGCAGGGTGCCGGGGCGGAGCAGTTCCCGTTCGGGGGTGTCGACGACCACCCGCAGCACGGCCGCGGGCAGGTCGGGGGCGTGCGCGGCGCGGGCGGCGAGGACGGCGGCGGCCTCCATGTCGACGGCGAGCGCGCCCTCGTGGTGCAGCCGGGCCCGTTCGGCACCGCGCACCACGTGGTCGGCGGTGCGGTGGGTGCCCAGGTGGGCCCGGAGTCCGGCCTCCTCCAGGGCGGTGGCGAGCGCGGGCGCGGAGGGCAGCGGGTGGTCGCCGCCCTCGGCGTCGGTGACCCGGTCGGCGACGATCACCTCGCCGGGCCGCACGCCGGGCCCGAGCGCGGCACCGAACCCGGCGACCAGCAGCGCGCCGTAGCCGCCCGCGTCGAGCAGCGCGGCGGCCTTCTGCCCGGCGGCCCGGCGGCCCATGCCGGTGCGGGCCAGCACCGGCGGCCCGCCCGCCGCGCCCGACCAGTCGCCGCCGCGCAGCGCCCAGGCCTCCGGCCCGAGCGCGCACAGCACCAGCAGCGGCCCGTTCACCCCTCACCGCCCCGGCCGAGCGGGGCGTCGTGCACGTAGCGGCCGAGCGCGGTGACCGGGAAGACCAGGCGGTACAGGTGGTAGTTGATGGAGAAGTCCCAGGGGAAGCCGGTGCCGGTGAACTGCGGTTCGTCCCACGTCCCGTCGGGGCGCTGGGTGGCGGTGAGCCAGCCGACGCCGCGCTCGACCGCCGCGGAGTCGCGCTCCCCGGCGGCGAGCAGCGCCATCAGCGCCCAGGCGGTCTGCGAGGCGGTGGACTCGCCGCGGCCGGCCCAGGTGGCCGGGTCCTCGTAGGAGCGCATGTCCTCGCCCCAGCCGCCGTCCGGGTTCTGCCGGTCGGTCAGCCAGGCGACGGCCCGGCGGACGGCCGGGTGGCCGGGGGTGATCCCGGCGGCGATCAGCGCGGGCACCACCGAACCGGTGCCGTAGATGTAGTTGGTGCCCCAGCGGCCGAACCAGGAGCCGTCGGCCTCCTGGTGGCGCAGCAGCCAGGCGACGCCGCGCCGGGTGCGCGGGTCGCGGGTGCGGCCCGTACCGGCGAGCATCTCCACCACGTGCGCGGTGACGTCGGCCGAGGGCGGGTCGATGACCTCGCCGAAGTCGCAGAACGGCAGCTTGTTGGGGAGCTTGCTGGTGTTGTCGGCGTCGAACGCGCCCCAGGCGCCGTCCTTGGACTGCATGCCGAGGTTCCACTCGACGGCCCGTTCGACGGCGCCGACCAGCCGGGCGGTCTCGGGGTGGTCGATCCGGCGCAGTGCGAGGACCACCTCGGCGGTGTCGTCCACGTCCGGGTAGGTGTCGTTCTGGAACTCGAAGGCCCAGCCGCCGGGGGCCAGCCGGGGGCGCTTGACGGACCAGTCGCCGCGGGTGGTGACCTCCTCGTCGAGCATCCAGCTGCCGGCCCGGACCAGGGCGGGGTGGTCGCCGGGCAGCCCGGCGTCGCGCAGCGCGATGGCGGCCAGGCAGGTGTCCCAGACCGGGGACTGGCAGGCCTCCAGCCAGCGCTTGCCGTCCTCGGTGTGGACGGTGAAGGAGTCGAAGGCGGCGAGCCCGGCCTTCATCACCGGGTGGTCGAGCCGGTAGCCCATCAGCCGCAGCGCGATCAGCGAGTAGACGGCGGGCGGCTGGATGCCGCCCCAGCAGCCGTCGGCCTCCTGGCGTTCGACGATCCAGGCGGCGGCCTGCCGCAGGGCCAGCCGGCGCAGCGGCTTGATGGCGTGCCGGTGGTAGCGGTGCATCAGCTGGTCGAGCCGCTGGAACAGGCCGTCCCAGGTGTGCGGCGGGGCGAGCGGCCGCCGCGGGTGCGGGTCGGCCGGGTCGGCGTGCAGTTCGGTGAGGCCGAACGGGGCGGGGCGGACCGGGCGGTGCGCGGACACCACGGTGAGCGGGACGATGGTCTGCCGGGCCCACTGGCCGAAGGAGTAGATGTTCAGCGGCGCCCAGCTGGGCAGGAACAGCACCTCGGGCGGCAGCTCGGGGAGCTCCTCCCAGGGCCACCAGCCGAACAGGGCGAGCCAGATCCGGGTGAACACCCGGCTCGCGGCGATGCCGCCGCGCTCGCGGACGAAGGCGGCGGCGGCCCGCATGTGCGGGGCGTCCGCGGCGTCCCCGGCGAGCCGGAGGGCCACGTACGCCTCGACGGTGGTGGAGAGCTCGGGCGGGCCGCCGTGGAAGGTGGCCCAGGTGCCGTCCTCCCGCTGCCGGGAGCGGATCCAGGCCGCGGTGGCCCGGGTCTGCTCCTCGGTGCGGATGCCCAGGAACTCCCTGAGCAGCAGGTCTTCGGCGTCCATGGTGACGTTGGTCTCCAGGTCGCCCTTCCACCAGCCGTCGGCGTGCTGGAGTGACAGCAGGTGTGCGGTGGCGCGGCTGAGCGCCGCCACTGGTGAGGAATCGTCAGATCGTGTTACTGCAACTGAGGTTTGGGGTCCGAGCCTTCCACCCGCGGTTGCTGTCACTCTTACGTCACCTCTCTCTGACCACCACGAATTCGGCGAGTGCGACGAAGTGCTCGCGCACCTCGTCGGCCATGGGCACCTCGCCGAGGGCGGCGAGGGCGGTGTCGTACTGGCGGCGGGCCTCTTCCTGCGTCCAGGCCCGTCCGCCGGCCTGCTCGATCAGCGCGGCGCGGGCGGCGAGCACCTGCTCGCTCTCCTCGCCGCGGCCGGTCGGGTCGGCCAGCTGCGCGGCCAGCTCGCGGGAGGCGGTGCCCCCCTCGGCCAGCGCGGCGCACACCGGCAGCGACTTCTTCCGCGACTGGAGGTCGCTCCAGTGCGGCTTGCCGGTCACTTCGGTGGCGCCCCAGATGCCCAGCAGGTCGTCCACCGCCTGGAACGCGAGGCCCAGGTGGTAGCCGTACCGCTGGAGCGCGTCGGACACCCGGTCGTCGGCTCCGGCCAGCACCGCGCCGATCGCCGCCGAGGCCGCCAGCAGGGCTCCGGTCTTGCCGCCCTCCATGGCCAGGCACTCCTCGACCGTCACCGCGTCGCGCTGCTCGAAGGAGACGTCCAGCGCCTGGCCGTCGATCAGCCGCCGGGTGGCGGTGGTGATCAGGCGGACGGCGCGGGCGGCGTCCGCCGGGGCGGCCCCGCCGGTCACCGCGGCGTCCAGCAGGACCTCGGTGCCGAGGGTGGCCAGCGCGTCGCCGACCAGTACGGCCTGCGCCGGGCCGAACACCGTCCAGGCGGTGGCCCGGTGCCTGCGCGTCTCGTCACCGTCCATCAGGTCATCATGGAGGAGGGAGAAATTGTGCACCAGCTCGACCGACACGCCGCCGGGTACGCCCACCTGCGCGTCCGCGCCCACCGCCTCGGCCGAGAGCAGGGCCAGCGCCGGGCGCACGGCCTTGCCCCCGTCGCCCGCGGCGGGCTTGCCGTCCCGATCGATCCAGCCGAAGTGGTAGGCGGCGACGGTGTCCATCGGTGCCGCCAAACGGGCGACGGCCGCGCGCATCGGCGGCGTGCAGAGCGTGCGTCCGCGCGCCAGCAGGTCGAGGACGGTCGGGGTGTCCTCGACCGTCGAGCCGGTGCGTGCCTCCACGGGCGTTCCCTCTCGGTGCGTCCGTCCGGCCGCGGCGGGCGGCCGGACGGTTGTGGTGTCGGTGGTCGGGGGGAGGGGGCTCGGTGTCATCGGGGCCACCGCCCGTCCCCCCGGTCGACCGGGAGCCGACCGTGGCCGGCCAGGGCGGCGTCGGCCGCCGCGTGACCGCTGCGCACCGCACCCTCCATGGTCGCTGGCCAACCGGTGGCCGTCCAGGACCCGGCGAGCAGGACGCCGGGCGCTCCGGTGCGCGCGCCGGGGCGCAGCGCGGCGGTGCCGGGCGCCGGGTCGAAGGTCGCGGTGCGCTCCCGGGTGACGAAGAAGTCCAGCACCCGGGCGCCGCGGGCGGCGGGCAGCAGCCGCTCCAGCTCCGGCAGGTAGCGGGCGCGCAGCTCGGCGACCGGCAGGTCGATCTCGTCCTCGACCGCGGACTGCGAGACCGCCAGGTACTGGGCGCCGGGGACGGCCAGCCCGGAGTGCCGGGTGCGGTCGAAGACGAACTGCACCGGGGAGCCGAGCGCCGCGAAGAACGGGCGGCGGATCAGCGGCCGGTCGTAGACCACGTGCACGTTGAGGATCGGGGCGGTGCCGAGGTCGGCCAGCCGGTGCTGCTCGGGGAGCGCGCCGGGCGGCAGCAGGGCGGCCGCGGCGTCCTGGGCGCCGGCCAGCACCACGGTGTCGGCCGTGAGCAGCTCGCCGCCCTCCAGCCGGACGGCGTTCTGCTCGGCGGCCTTCAGCTCGGCGGCCCTGGTCCGCAGCAGCACCCGGACCCCGGCCCGCTCCAGCTCGGCCAGCGCCCGGTCGTGGTGGATCTCGCCGAGCGGGACGTTCGCCGCCCCGATGTCGGCGGCGCCCGGCTCGGAGAGCAGGCCGGTCTTGAAGACCATCGCGGCCAGCGCCAGCGAGGTGCGGTCGGCGGTGGCGTTCAGGGTGGCCACGCCGACCAAGTCCCAGACGGCGGCCACGGCGGCCGGGGTCTGGCCGTGCCGGCGCAGCCACTCGCCGAAGGAGAGGTCGTCCAGCGCCGGGTCGGCGAGGTCGAGCCGCTGCAGGGCGAGCGCGCCGCGCACCACCCGGAGCCGGTCGGCCGGGGAGAGGTGCCGGTAGGTGGCGAGGCTGCCGGCCAGGTGCAGCGGGACGGGCAGGTCGGCGCGGCGCAGCCGGCCGAGGCGGCGGGTGCCGTCGGCGGCGACGGAGAGCACCGGCACGTCCAGCCGGGGCTGGAGGTCGACCAGGCCGTTCGCGCCGAGCCGCTCGACCAGGCCGCGGTAGGCGGTGCAGCAGCGCAGGTAGACGTGCTGGCCGTTGTCGACGGTCAGTTCGCCGCGCTTGAAGGAGAAGGCCAGGCCGCCGAGCCGGGGGCGGGCCTCCAGCAGGGTGGTGCGCACCCCGGCGTCGGCGAGGCGGAGGGCGGCGGTGATGCCGGCCAGGCCGCCGCCGACGACCACGGCGCTGCGGTCCCGCTGCGCTGTCGGCGTGCTCATCGGCCCTCCCGGGTCGCAGTGGACTGTGGGCACGACAACGTGCGCATGCGTCGTGACCCCCCGTTGACACAGCGTGACAGAACTGGCGCGAGAATCAAGAACGCCCTCCGGCGAGCCCGGACAGCGCCACGTACGCCTTCTCCCAGCCGGGCAGCGAGACCCGGCCGCGGAGCACCGACTGGGGGTCGGCGGCGATCCGGCCGAGCAGGCGGTGGTAGATGCCGGCCATCGCGGCGGTGGCGGCGCGGCTGCGGCGGTCGAGCATCGGCAGCAGGCGCAGGCCCTCCTCGAAGGCGGCCCGGGCGCGTTCGGCCTCGAAGGCGACCAGGCCGGTGAAGTCGGCGCCGACCGGGAGGACGGGGAGGGCGAAGCCCTGCTGGCAGCCGAACCGGACCAGGTCCTCGGTGGGCAGGTAGGTGCGGCCGTTCAGGGCGTCCTCGCGCAGGTCGCGCAGGATGTTGGTGAGCTGCAGGGCCAGGCCCAGGGTGTCGGCGTACTCGGCGCCTCGCTCCCGGTCCTCGCAGCCGTAGACGCCGAGCGAGAGCCGGCCGATCGAGCCGGCCACGCAGCGGCAGTAGACCTTGAGGTCCTCGAAGGTGGCGTACTCGACGCCCTTGAGGTCCATCTCGACGCCGTCGACCAGCTCGTCGAAGCCGCCGAGCGGGATCGGGAAGCGGCGGGCCGCGTCCGCCAGCGCGACCTTGACCGGGTCGGTGTCGTCCTCGCCGACCGCGCCCGTGCGGACCTCGTCCAGCAGGGCGCGGGTGCGGGCCAGCGCCTCGGCCTTCTGCTCGGCGGGAAGCTCGCCGTCGCCGATGTCGTCGACCCGGCGGGCCAGCGCGTAGAGCGCCGACATCGCCAGCCGCTTGGCCTCGGGCAGCAGCCGGATGCCGTAGCTGAAGTTGCGGGCCTGCAGGGCGGTGACCGCCTCGCAGTACCGGTACGCCGCCATGACCGGCGCGGACGCCAGTGGTGATGCCCCCACGCGGGCGCTCACCTTCCCTTCGCGAAGAGTGCCGCCGCCCGGCCGGCCAGGCGGCGCTTGTCGGGCTTCGCCCGGTGCGCGAGCACGTCGAACCCGGCCGCCTCGATGGCGTCCAGGGCCGCGTACCCGCCGGCGGTGAATCCCGCCAGCAGCAGTCGGAGCCTCCCGTGAACCGTACCCACCAGCGGCGCGCCGCGGTCGAGCAGGGTCCGGGCCCGGCTCGCCTCCCAGGCGATCAGCTGGCGCACGCCGCGGGAGGCGGTGTCGGCGGCGAGGTCGTGCTCGGTGACGCCGAAGGAGGCGAGGTCCTCCAGCGGGAGGTAGATCCGGCCGCGCCGGAGGTCCTCGGCGACGTCCTGGAGGTGCTCGACGACCTGCAGCGCGGTGCAGATCGCGTCGGACAGCTCGATCCGGTCGGGGGTGGCGCGGCCGGCCAGGGCGAGCACCAGGCGGCCGACCGGATCGGCGGAGAGGGTGCAGTAGTGGCGCAGGTCCGCGTAGGTCGGGTAGCGGGTGGTGGTCTGGTCCACCCGGTTGGCCTCGATCAGGCGGCGGAAGGGCTCGGGGGTGACGGCGTGCCGCTCGATCAGCGGGACGAGGCGGCGCACCAGCGGGTGCCGGGGCTCGCCGGGGTCGGTGCCCAGGACGGTGCCGTGCGGGGCCGGGTCGTCGCCGAGGGCGGTGGCGAAGGCGCGGTCGAGGTCGCGCTCCAGGCCGTCCAGCAGGGCGAGCCGGAAGCCCGCGTCCGCGGGGTCGCCCGGGACGTCCAGCAGCCGGGCGGCGGCGGCCGGGTCGGCGAGGTCGCCGTCGCCCGCGTCGTCGACCAGGCGGGCGTAGCCGTAGACCGCCATCAGGTCGCCGCGCCAGGCGGCGGGCAGGAAGCCGGGGGCGACCGGGAAGTTCTCCAGGTCGGCCTTGTCCAGCGTCACCGCCATTGTCTGGTTATCTGACTTAGTTGAATCCGACACTGCCGTCACTCCCCCGTTCTACACCGGGCCGCACCGCCTCCGCGCCACGGACACGCGTCCGTCGACCCGCCTTCACCCGCCGCACGGCGCAGGGCCGGTGCCCGGGGATCCGCTCCCCGCGCACCGGCCCTGCGCCGTGCGACCCGCTCCCGCTCAGGGGCGGTCGCCCTTCTCGTACCGGCGGACCACCTCGTCGGTGTGCCCGTCCATGATCATCTCGCCGTGCTCGATCCAGATGGTCCGCTCGCAGACCTCGCGGATCGCGTTGTTGTCGTGGCTGACCAGGAAGACCGTGCCGGCCTCCTTGCGCAGCTCGTTGATCCGGGCCTTGGAGCGCTGCTGGAAGCCCTGGTCGCCGGTGGCGAGGGCCTCGTCGATCAGCAGCACGTCGTGGGTCTTCGCCGCCGCGATGGAGAACCGCAGGCGGGCGCCCATGCCGGAG
The DNA here is from genome assembly GCF_000717185.1 of Kitasatospora phosalacinea. Taxonomy (GTDB): domain Bacteria; phylum Actinomycetota; class Actinomycetes; order Streptomycetales; family Streptomycetaceae; genus Kitasatospora; species Kitasatospora phosalacinea_A. Next base: position 12,159 of record NZ_JNYE01000088.1, read on the forward strand.
GAGTAGGTGCGCATCGGCAGCGAGATGAAGTCGCCCTTCTCGTTGATGCCCGAGAAGTCGACGATGTTCTGGTACCGCTCGCGCACCTGGGCCGGGGACATGCCCATCGCCAGGCAGCCCAGCACCACGTTGCGCTCGCCGGTCAGGTCGTTCATCAGCGCCGCGTTCACGCCCAGCAGCGAGGGCTGGCCGTTGGTGTAGATGGCCCCCCGCTCGGTCGGCAGCAGGCCGGCGATGGCCGCCAGCATGGTCGACTTGCCGGAGCCGTTCGAGCCGATCAGGCCGACCGCCTCGCCCTTGTACGCGGTGAAGCTGATGCCGCGCACCGCGTGCACCTCGCGGATGGTGGGCGACTTCTTGCGGGTGATGATCCGGCTCAGCGCCGAGGTGGCGCTGCCCTTGCCGGAACCGGCGCCGTGCACCTTGTAGACGATGTGCACGTCGTCCACCACCACGGTGGGGACCCGGGCCTGGTTGTCCACCGCGGTGGCCTCCTTGAGGGTGTCGAGAGCTGCGTCAGCCACGGCCGTACTCCTCCTCGGCCTTCCAGAAGAACACGAACCCGAGCACGAAGGCGACCAGCGCCCACGTCCCGGCCATGATCCAGATGTGGTCCGGCAGGATCAGCGCCTTCGGCAGCGCGTGGCCCTGGGCGTCGTAGCCGCCCGGGTACTTGTGCGGGTCGAAGCTGTCCGGCATGAACGCGTAGCGCATCAGGTCCATGTAGACCGTGGCCGGGTTCCAGGAGTAGACCGTCTGCCAGACCGTCGGCCAGCTCTGGATGTAGCCGGAGACGGAGTACATCACGCCGGAGACGTACATCCAGGTGCGCAGCAGGAACGGCATCAGCTGCGAGATGTCGGAGGTCTTGGCGCCGATCCGGGCCATCACCATGGCCAGGCCGGTGTTGAACATCGACTGCAGCAGCAGCGCCGGGATGATCAGGAACCAGGTCATCGCGGGCATGATGTCGTTCGCCAGCACGATGGCGACCAGCACCACCATCGAGATCAGCAGCTGCTGGAGCTGGATCACGGTGAAGGCGATCGGCAGCGAGGCGCGCGGGAAGTGCAGCGCCCGGATCAGGCCGAGGTTGTCGGAGACCGACCGGGTGCCGGCCTGGATCGCGCTCTGCGAGAACTGGAAGACGAAGACGCCGATGCACAGCCAGGCGATGTACACCGGGACGCCGTCCCGGCTCTTCATGATCACACCGAAGACCAGGTAGAACACCGCGCAGTTCAGCAGCGGGGTGAGCACCTGCCAGAGCTGGCCCAGCTTCGCCGTGGTGTACTGCGCGACCAGGCGGGCGGTGGCGAAGGCGCCGATGAAGCTGCGCCGGGCCCAGAGCTGGCGGATGTACTGGGGCAGGCTCGGCCGCTTGCCGCTGACGGACAACCCGTACTTGTCCGCGAGCTGCTTCGGGGTCAGACCCGCGTCGGAACCCCTTGGTGCGGAGAGGTTGACCGGGTCACTCAGTGTCGACACATTCGTCCTTCAGGGGGTCGTCATCCCCAGCCCCGGGGGGACGGGGCGGGGACCGGGGCGTACCACGGGAGCTCTGGTGCGTTCGCGGTCGGTCCGGGGAGGGCCGATCCGGCCGCGATCAGATGATTGGCGGTCTGCCGAGCCTGGTCAAGCGCCAGACGGTGGACCACTTCATCGGTCGGCGCGGGCCGCAGGGCTCGCTCCAGCCGGCCCGGAACCCGCCGAACCAGGCCCGCAGCCCCTCCTTGGGGGGGCGGCGGAGCACGGTCAGCAGGAACCAGGTTCCCAGGTAGAGAGGCACCAGGGGGGCCGGGAGGTTCCGCCGGGCCAGCCACACCCGGTTGCGGGCCACGTTGTGGAAGTACGAGGCGTGCCGGGCCGGGGAGGTCGCCGGGTGGTGCAGCACCACGTCCGGGCGGTAGTCGATCGACCAGCCGGCGTCCAGCGCGCGCCAGGCCAGGTCGGTCTCCTCGTGCGCGTAGAAGAACTCCGCGGGCAGCTGCCCGGCCTGCGGGAAGACCGCGCTGCGCACCGCGCTGGCGCCGCCGAGGAAGGTGGTGACCCGGGAGCCGTGCAGCGGGTCGCTGGCGCGCAGCCGGGGCACGTGGCGGCGCTGGGTGGTGCCGGTCTCGGGGTCGGCGATCCGGAACGAGACGATGCCCAGCGCCGGGTCGGCCGCGAAGGCCTCGCGCAGCAGCCGCGCCGAGTCGGTGTTCGGCAGCAGGCCGTCGTCGTCCAGGAAGAGCACCGCGTCGACGTCCCGGCCGTCCGGGCCGAACAGCTCGATGCCGACGTTGCGGCCGCCCGGGATGCCGAGGTTCTCCGGCAGCTCGACGGTGCGCACGCCCGCGGGCAGCGGGGGCAGCGGGGCGCCGTTGCCGACCACCGCGAGCTCCACCGGCGGGCCCTGCTGGGCGCGCACCGACTCGATCAGGGCGTTCAGCTCGGCGGGCCGGTTGCCCATGGTGATGATCACCGCGCCGAGGCGGAAGTCGTCGCTCATCGCAGCCTGCTGGAGAGCACGATGGACAGCAGGTGCAGGACGGTCTGCAGCACCGCGATGGCGGCCAGCACCGCGACCGCGAGGCGGGTGAAGAACAGGTCGCCGCGGACCGCGTCGGCGATGCCCGCCGCCAGGATGAACAGCGAGGCCTCGACCGCGCCGACCAGGCGGTGGAACTTCAGCAGCGAGGCGGCCCGGCGGGCCTTGGCCACCGCGGTCGAGCGCGGCACCGAGGCGCTGTCCTCGACGGCGGTCATCCCGGAGCGGGCCCGGGCCACGTCCACCAGGTCGGTCTCGGACTTGATCAGGATCGCGCCGAGCGCGGCCAGCGTGCCGAGGAAGGCCCACTGCCAGGCGGCGTGCGCGCCCTCGCGGTGGAACAGGTCGGCGGCGCGCAGGCCCAGGCCGGTGAGCAGCGCGGCCTCGGAGACGTAGTGGCCGACCCGGTCCAGGTAGACGCCGGTGAGCGAGGTCTGCCGCCGCCAGCGGGCCACCTCGCCGTCCACGCAGTCCAGCAGCAGGTAGACCTGGATCAGCAGGGCGCCGAGGACCGCTCCGGTCAGGCCCGGCACCACCAGCGCGACGCCCGCCAGGACGCCGGTGAGCATCATCAGGTACGTCAGGCCGTTGGGCGTGATCACCGTGACGGTCGACAGGACCCGGGTGATCCGCAGCGAGATCCGCCGCATGTAGAGGCGGCCCGCCCAGTGCTCGGCGCTGCGGCGCTGCAGCATCCCCTCGGGGTGGATCACCGCCCGCAGTTCCTCGATCGACGGGCGCCGGGTGAGGTCGACCGGCGGGCGTTCAGCTGTTGACGGCTTGGACATAGTCGGCGTACGCGTCCCTGATGTCTGTGGCGGAGAGGTCGAGGTGTTCGAGGATGGTGAAGCGCCCCGGTCTGGTGTTCGGAGCGTAGTGCACCGCTTCGGTGAACTCCGCCCCGGTGAATCCGATCTGATCGGCGGTCACCGGGAGGCCGTGGAAGCGCAGGCGCTCCACGATCAGTCCGGACAGTTCCCGCTCGCCCCGCAGGTGGCAGGCGAAGGCGGCGCCGAGGCCAACCTGCTCGCCGTGCTGCGCGGACCGCTTGGGGTACAGCACGTCCAGGGCGTGCGAGATCTCGTGGCAGGCGCCCGAGCTGGGCCGGGTGCTGCCCGCGATGTTCATCGCGATGCCGGACAGTACCAGGGCTTCCGCCAGCGTGGTCAGCAGGTCCGGGTCCTCCAGGGTGCCCGGGTGCCGGAGCAGGTTCTCCCCGGCCGAGCGGGCCATCGCGACGGCCAGCCCGTCGACCGGCTCGCCGGTCACCGCGTGCGAGAGCTCCCAGTCCGCGCAGGCGGAGATGTTGGAGACCGCGTCGCCGATCCCGGCGGCCACGAAGCGCTTCGGGGCCTTGGCGATGACGTCCAGGTCGACCACGATGCCGATCGGGCCCGGCACCCCGTAGGAGCCGCGCCCGGCGTCGTTGTCGAGGGTGGAGACCGGGGAGCAGATGCCGTCGTGGGCCAGGTTGGTGGCGACCGCGACCACCGGCAGGCCGACCCGCGCCGCGGCGTACTTCGCCACGTCGATGATCTTGCCGCCGCCGAGGCCGACCAGGGCGTCGTAGTGGCCGCGGCGGATCTCGTCGGTCAGCCGGACCGCGCTGTCCAGGTTCCCGTCCTCGACCAGGTACCAGTCCGCGCCGGGCAGGGCGGGCTCCAGGCGCTCGCGCAGCACCGCGCCGGAGCCCCCGCTGATCGCCACCGCGATCCGGCCGGCGGCGGACAGCCGCTGGTCGGCGAGGATGCCGCCGAGGGAGTCCAGGGCGCCCGCGCGGATCTCCACGAAGACCGGCGAGGGCACCAGGCGGGTCAGTACCGGCACGCGATCTCCCGGGCCTTGGCGAGGTCGTCGTGGTTGTCGACCTCGACCCAGGAGACCTCGCCGATCGGCTGCACGTCGATGGTCAGGCCGCGGTCGACCATCTCCTGGTAGCCGTCCTCGTAGTACAGCTGCGGGTCGCGCTCGAAGACCGTCTGGAGCGCGTCGGCCAGCGCACCGGCCGCGGACGGGTTGATCACGGTGACGCCGATGTACTCGCCGGTGGCGTCCAGCGGGTCCATCAGCTTGGTGATCCGGCGGACGCCCAGCTCGGGGTCGACGACGACCTTCATCTCCTCGTCGGCGAGCTTCTTCACGGTGTCCAGCGCGAGCAGGATGCCGGGGGCCCGGCCCTCCTTGGCCCGGCGGTCGTTGCCGTCCAGCATCGTGCGCTGCACCGAGGCCGGGTGCACGGTGTCGCCGTTGGCGAGCAGCAGGCCCTCGGCGAACAGCTCGCGGGCGCACCACAGCGAGTAGGCGTTGTTCCACTCCTCGGCCTTGTCGTTCTCGACCAGGGTGAGCCTGACGCCGTACTTCCGCTCCAGCGCCTCCTTCCGCTCGGCCACCGCCTCCTTGCGGTAGCCGACCACGATCGCGGCCTCCCGCAGCCCGACCTCGGCGAAGTTCCCGAGGGTCAGGTCGAGCACCGTCCGCTCCCCGTCGACCGGCACCAGCGCCTTGGGCAGGGTGTCGGTGTAGGGGCGGAGCCGGCGGCCGGCGCCGGCGGCCAGGACGAGGCCGATCATGCGGGACTCCAAGGGGTCTCGGTGCCGCGCGGCGCCGATCCGGGGAGGTCGTACCGTGCGGGCCTGGTGCGGCCGCGGCTGCGGCGCGCCGAGCGGGCGGCCGCTGCGGGCCGCCCGGTGCCACTGATGGTAGGCGACCCCGGCGACCTGCCAGAACGCGGCCCCGCGCGGTTCGGTGATCGTTCCGGGCGGTCCGGTGAACGTCCGGTGACCGGGCCCGACCGCCGCTCGAACACTTCTGCCAGTGGTGCCGTCCTCCGACCCCGGGGTGTGCGTCGCGGCCCCGCGGCGGGCGGGCCATGCGGCAGACTTGGGCCCCGACGCCGTCGGCGGACCGGCCGGTCCGGGCCGACGCGCGCGCTGCCGACCCCACGGAGCGGGGCGGGCCGCCCCGGAGCCCCCGGCCCGGGCGGGCGGCCCCGGTCCACCTGCCGAAAGGGGCATTGTGCCCATGAGCCCTGCTGTCAGCCCGACCGAAGCCCTCTCGCCGGAACTCGCCGCCCCGTCCGGGACGGCGCCGGGCGGGATCCTGCTGGAACTGGTCGACGACGACGGCGTGACCATCGGGACCGGCGAGAAGCTCTGGGCCCACCAGCAGCCCGGCCGGCTGCACCGGGCCTTCTCGGTCTTCCTGTTCGACCGCCAGGGCCGACTGCTGCTGCAGCGCCGGGCGCTCGGCAAGTACCACTCGCCCGGCGTCTGGTCGAACACCTGCTGCGGCCACCCCTACCCCGGCGAGCAGCCCTTCACCGCCGCCGCCCGCCGCACCGCGGAGGAGCTCGGCGCCGCACCGGCCCTGCTGTGCGAGGCGGGCACCGTCCGCTACGACCTGCCGGACGAGGCGTCCGGGCTGATCGAGCGGGAGTGGAACCACCTGTTCGTCGGGCTGGTCACCGCGGACCTGGAGCCGGACCCGGACGAGATCGAGGACACCCGGTTCGTGACCGCCGCCGAGCTGCGCGAGCTGCGGGCCGAGAAGCCGTTCTCGGTGTGGTTCGAGACCGTCTTCGAGGCGGCGCTGCCGGGCATCCGGGAGATCGCCGGGCACGACTGGTAGGACCCGGGGCGCCGGCGGGCGTCCGGTTCAGTAGTCGGGATCGTCGTCGGGGTCGGCCTCCGGGCCCGCCCCGGCGGCGCCCGGGCCCGGCAGCGGCAGGCTGGCCCAGATCACCTTGCCGCCGTCCTCGGTGCGCTCCACGTCGCACTCGCCGCCCGCCTGCAGGGTGACGCTCTTGACCAGCAGCAGCCCGCGCCCGCCCGGGCGGGCCGGGTCGTTCTCCTGCGCCCTGGGGCGGTACGGGTGGCCGTCGACCACCGAGATCCGCACCCGGTCGGGGGCGATGGCGAGTTCGCAGACCACCTCGGGCGAGAGCACCGCCGCGTGGGTGACCGCGTTGGAGACCAGCTCGGAGACGATCAGCAGCAGGTCGTCCACCAGTTCCTGGTAGCGCTCCCCCGCCATCCCCTGGGCCAGCAGCCGGTCCCGCACGGCGTGTCTGGTGCGCGGCACCGACGCCTCGTGGGAGACCGCCGAGAACCGCCACACGCCCGGTTCCGGGCCCGGTGCGGGCTCGCGGCCGGGCCACCAGGTCGCGGTGACCGAAGCCGCCTTGTCCGTCTGTTCCACTGCACGCCGCCCTTCACGCGGTGACGGGAGGCTCCCGCGCCGGGGTCCGGCCGGCGGCGGCTGTCGGGAATCGGGCGTTCCGCTCAAGGCTCCCTGGTCCACAGAGGCTAGGAGAGCACCCCCCGTCGACCCGCACCGGGACTGGAACTACGCGTGTCGTGAAGGTTCCCGACCGATTCGGTGCGTGTTGTGCGCCGTCCTGGCCGGTCGCGGCGCGCCCCCGGCCCACTGTTGCCGCCAGAACGCCCGTCCGAAATCGCCGCCGCCCCCCGCGACCAGCGCAATCGCCCCCGCGGCGGCCGACCGGGCGCCCGGGTTGTCCGGTTCCGTCCCGGTCGGGCGGGACGGGCGTGCGGGGCGGGTGCGCGGGGTGCCGAAAACGCAGGTGAGAAGCACTCGCCGGGCCTGGTAGTGTTCTCTCTGTCGCCAGGGGGCAGCCGAAAGGGAGCCCCGAGGTGAACACCCGGTCCGGGTGGCGGAATGGCAGACGCGCTAGCTTGAGGTGCTAGTGCCCTTTATCGGGCGTGGGGGTTCAAGTCCCCCCTCGGACACCAGTGTGGGACCCCTGCTTCGGCAGGGGTCTTCTGCGTTTTCCGGTGCGGCACCTCCGCCCGGCGGCCGCGGGGCCGCCGGGCGGGGGCGTCGGTCGGTACGGGGCAGCCGGTCAGTACGGGGCAGCCGGTCAGCGCGGGGGCAGCAGGTCGGTGCGGTGGGGGGCGAGGTCGGTGACGCTGTCCAGCTCGGCCTCGACCGTGTACCGGGTGTGCGTGCCGTCGGGGGCGCTCTCCTCGTCCAGCTGGTTGGCGTCGGCGAAGCCCCAGCTGCCGCCGGTGTAGACGCCCTTGATCCGGCCCTCGACCGTGCCGACGGCCTCGAACGGGCCGCCCCGCCAGCGGAACGTCCAGTGGGTGCGGTACCAGGCGTCGAGCTGGGCCGGGGGGACCGCGCCGCCGTCGGCGAGGGCGACCAGGCCCTGCGGGTCGGTGGCGGGGGCGGCCCGGTGGACGGTGCCGCCGAGGACGGCGCGGCAGCCGGGGCGGAAGTGGTCGGCCTCGGCGAGCCGCCGGACCAGGTCGAGGTGCGGGGCCAGCAGGTCCCGGCGGTGCTCCTCGGGCTCGGTGACCTCGGCCAGCGGGAAGACGCCCCGGTAGCCGGTGACCCGGCGCTTCAGGTGCTGCCGGGCGAACTCCCGGTCCTCGCCGAGGTAGTTGCCGGAGACGGTGGCGTCGACGCGGTCGGTGCACTCGAAGGGCTCGCCCCGCCAGTGGAAGGTCCAGTGCACGGCGTACCAGGCGTCGAGCCGCTCGGGCGGCAGCGGGTAGCCGAGCACCGAGCCGTCGGCGGCGAGCCGGGGGGCGACGCCCTCGGGGGCGGGGACGCCGGGGGCGGGGAGCAGCTCCACGCAGGGCCACCGGCCGGCGGCCGGGCGGGCCGGGTGCACCACCCCCCGGAAGGCCGCGAACTCGCCCTTCACCGGCTGGTGGTGACGGCCCGAAGGGTCAGTTGTCATAGTACTTCCACAGCCCATCGCTCTTGTCGAAGCGGCCGACGGCCTCTTCCGTCCCGTCGGCGTTCATCCGCCAGATCTCCGCACCGTGCGGGAAGCCGGTGGGCCTGGCGTCCCACTCCGGGACGCCGCCGCCGGTGTAGCCGGTGCCCAGGAACGGTGCGTCCCAGTTCTTGCCTGCATTCTGCCCGGCCATGCCCGCGATGCGGTCGGCCAGGGCCTGGTCGTTGACCGCGCCGAGGGTCGGGTCGGCCTCCATGCCGTGCGGGGCGGGGAAGCGCAGCTGGTACGCCTCGGACGCGCCGGGCGGGACCGGGGTCCAGCCCGCGCCGCCGTCGTCGAGGGCGAGACCGTTGCGCAGGTCGTCCATGCTGCGCAGGTCGGCGGTGTCGGAGCCGCGCGCGATGGAGCCGCGGAACTCGCCGGGGTCGAAGGCGCGGCCGCCGAGCGTGGTGGAGTTCTCCAGGTAGGCCTCCGCGACGTCGGGCTTGACGATCTTGGTGACCATGCGGCCCTCGTCCAGCTTGATCGCGTCGCGGACCTGGACGACCTGGCGGGCCTGCTCCTCGGTGAGGGTGTTGGTGGGGCTCATGCGCAGCCGGTCGTGCTCGGCGCGGTCGAGGCCGCGGGGGGCCAGTTCCTCGTCGATCTGCTGCTGGTAGCCGGTGCCGTCGCGGAGCGCCCCGTTGCCGTACTGCTCGGCCTCCGGCGGGCCGGGGGCGGGCCCGGTGCGCGGGCCGGGGACCGCGCCGGCCTCGCCGGCCAGTGCGGACTCCTCGCCCGCCAGGCGCGGGCCGGCCCCTTCCAGGCCCTTCGGGCCCGCCACCTTGAGGTCCCGCGGGGCCACCGCCTTGAGGTCCTCGGCGATCTTCGCCTCGGTGGCGGCGTGCGCGGCGAGGTTGCGGGCGCCCTTCTCGGCGGCCTCCTCGACGACGGCGGCGTGCTTCTCGGCGATCTTCGGCAGCGACTCCACGGCGTCGTTCTTGAGCGCCCGGAAGACCGCCTGCTCCTCTCCCCCGGCCGCCATCAGAACGCCAGCCCGGCGAGTCCGCCGCGCAGTTCCTGCGCGTGGCCGCGGAACGCCTCGGTGTGGGCGCGCATCGTCCGCAGGTGCTGGTCGGCCAGGTCGGCGTCGAGGCTGAAGCCGTCCGCGGCGCCGGACGCGGCCGCGGTCCGCCCCCAGTCCAGGCCGGACATGGCGTGCTCGATCTTGGCGAAGAGCGGTTTGGCCGCGGCCTCGATGATCTCGCCGATGACGTACTGGATGATCTGCTGCTTGAGCGTCTCCAGCAGCTTCTTCCCGGCCTCCACGATCACCGGCACGGCGGCCTCGGCCAGGCCGAGGGTGGCCACGGCGGCGGCCTGGTCGGCGATGAAGGTGGCGGCCATGACGCCGAGTTCGACCAGGGCCTCGACCTTCTGGGCGACGATCACCTCGGCGCCGACCTCCAGCGCCTCGGCGAGCAGGGTGCAGCCCGTGACGAGTTCCCGGGTGTGCCGTTCGGAGAGCTGGGACCAGCCGGACTGCATCCGCTGGGTGGCGGCGCCCTGGTAGGCCTGGGCGAAGGACTCCATCGCCCGGGTCGCCTCGGCGTGCGTCCGCTCCACGGCCTGGCCGAACTGCCGCACCATGGCGGCGAAGGCGCGGACCTCGTCCTCGTTGATGTAGGGCCAGGGCACGCCGATGACGTTGAGGAACGTCACCACCGGTGCCGGTAGGTCGTCGACGGCCACTGCGCATCCCCCGTGCAGGCGTTCGGACCCGTCGCGGTCGCGGGCGGGTCGGGCGGCCAGACTGTAGCGCAGTGGCCGACGGGGGGCGGGGCGGTCGGCATCGGCGGCCTGACCTGGGGTAAAGGCTTGTTCAAGGGTGCACCGGAGACCGGTGCGCGGACGGCCCCCGCGGTGCGGTGACCGGGGTCGGGGTCAAGGTTTGTTCAAGGCCGCGGGGCCCAGAGCCCTTCCGCGCTGCCCTCGGCGAGGCGGGCCCGGTAGGTGGCCACCTTGTGGTCGATGCCCGCGAGGTGGCCCCGGAGTTCGGCGAGGCGTTCGGCGACCTCGGCGCGGTGGGCTTCGAGCAGGGCGAGGCGCTCGGCCTCGTTGCCGTTGCCCGCGGCGACGAGGTCGGCGTAGCGGCGCAGGGTGCGGATCGGCATGCCGGTGGCGCGCAGCCGGGTGCAGACGTCGATCCAGCGCAGGTCGCGGCGGTGGTAGCGGCGGCGGCCGCCCGGGGTGCGGTCGATCCCGGTGACCACCAGCCCGGCCCGTTCGTAGTAGCGCAGGGTGTGGACGCTGACGCCCGTCCGCTCGGCGGCCTCGGCGATGGTCAGCCCCTCGGCGGGGGGTTCCGGCTTGATTTCGAGCACGCTCGAAATCGTAGCGTCGGTGCCGCCGACCGGGCGGGGACGAGTTGACTCGGGGTCAACTCCCGTCGTGGCGGCGGACGGAGGCAGTGCGGTGGCCGAACTGGACGACCGGCGCAAGCGGTTGGTGCTCGCGGTGTGCTGCGTGAGCATGGTGATGGTGGTAATGGACGTCTCGGTGGTGAACGCGGCGCTGCCCGCGGTCGGCCGGGAGTGGGGGGCGTCGGTGTCGGCGCTCCAGTGGACGGTGGACGCGTACGCGCTGGTGCTGGCGGCGTTCCTGCTGCCCGCGGGGGCGGCCGCGGACCGGTGGGGGCGGCGGCGGGTGTTCGTGCTGGGGCTGCTGGTGTTCGGGCTGGGGTCGGCGCTGTGCACGCTGGCGCCGGGGGCGGGCGCGCTGGTGGCCGCGCGGGCGGTGCAGGCGGCGGGCGGGACGATGCTGAACCCGGTGGCGACGGGGATCGTGGCGACCGCGTTCCCGCAGCCGGCCGAACGGGCCCGGGCGATCGGGGTGTTCGGGTCGGTGTCGGGGCTGTCGCTGGCGCTCGGCCCGGTGCTGGGCGGGGTGCTGGTGGACGGCTGGGGCTGGCGGGCGGTGTTCTGGGTGAACCTGCCGGTGGTGGCGGCGGGCGTGGCGGGCGCGCTGCGCTGGGTGCCGGAGTCCCGGGCCGGGCGGGCCCGGCGGTTCGACCCGGTGGGGCAGCTGCTGGTGGTGGCGCTGCTGGGCGGGACGGTGTTCGCGCTGATCTCGGCGGGGCGCTCGGGCTGGTCGGCGCCGACGGCGTGGGGGCCGCTGGCGGTGGCGGTGGCGGCCGTCCCGGTGCTGGGCCGGTACGAGGCGCGGCGGGCGGACGCGCTGCTGGAGGTGCGGCTGCTGCGCCGCGGCCCGCTGGCGGCGGCGCTGGTGGCCGCGTTCGCGGCGCTGTGCGCGTTCGCGGCGTTCCTCTTCGCGGTGACGCTGTACCTGCAGGGGCTGCGCGGGATGTCGGCGCTGCGGGCGGGGCTGTGCCTGGTGCCGGTGGGCGTGCTGGTCCTGGTGCTGTCGCCGCGGACCGGGCGGGCGGTGGGCCGGTACGGGCCGCGCGGGCCGCTGCTGGTGTCGGGCGCGGCGCTGGCGCTGGCGGGGGCGCTGCTGCTGGTGGTGGTGGGGCCGCGGACGCCGGTGTGGGCGCTGGTGGCGGTGTTCGCGCTGGTGGGGGTGTTCCAGGGGACGGTGAACCCGCCGATCAGCAACACCGCGGTGGCGGGGATGCCGGGGTCGATGGCCTCGCTGGCCGCCGCACTGGCCTCGGCGGCCCGGCAGACCGGTTCGGCGGTGGGCGTGGCGGTGGCGGGCGTCCTGCTGGGCCCGGGGGCGGCGGCGGACGGTGCGCCCGGCGGTGCGCCGGGCGGCGTGTCGGGCGGCGCGGGGTTCGTCGCGGCGGCGCGCGGGGTGTGGTGGCTGCTGCTGGCGGCGGGGGTGCTGATCGCGGTGCTGGGCGCGGTGGGGTCGGGCGCCCGGCGCGGGGCGGCTCCGGCTGTTCCGGCCGCTCCGGCTGCTCCGACGGCTACGGCCGTTCCGACGGCGGTGGCCGTTCCGACGACGGTGGCCGTTCCGACGACGGTGGCCGTTCCGACGGCGGTGGCGGACGGCGCGGGGCGGGGCGGCCCGGGGCGTCAGGCGCAGTCGGGGCAGAGCCCGCGGTAGGTGACCTCGGCGGTGGCGACGGCGAAGCCGAAGCGTTCGGCGGCGGGCAGGGCGGCCAGCGGGTCACCGGTGGGGTGGACGTCGCGGATGGTGCCGCAGGCGGAGCAGACCAGGTGCTGGTGCGGCTGGTGGGCGTTGGGGTCGTACCGCTTGGCGCGGCCGTCGGTGGCGACCTCCAGCACCTCACCGAGGGTGACGAGTTCACCGAGGGTGTTGTAGACGGTGGCGCGGGAGATCTCGGGGAGGCGGTCGGCGGCGCGCGCGTGCACCTCGTCCGCGGTCAGGTGGACGTGGTCGCCGTCCAGCACCTCGGCGACCACCCGGCGCTGGGAGGTCAGCCGCCAGCCGCGGGCCCGCAGTCGTTCCAGCAGATCACTCATCTCGTTTTCACCCATTCAGCTCAACATTCGCCCGAACTGTACAGCGGACGTCATCGGACACCCGATTCGAGCGGGATCACCACCCGTTTGACCCTCTTCTTGACTTAGACTCGGTCTATCTTAGGATCGGCTCCGAAGAAGGGCCAGACGCCCGTTGCAGAGTGCGATTCCGCCCGACCCCGGAGGGACTCCCATGCCCGAGAACGACGACGCCATCGTCACCGACCCCAAGTCCGAGGGCGCGGGCGGCTGCCCGGTCGCGCACGGCCGGGCCGCGCACCCGACGCAGGGCGGCGGCAACCGGCAGTGGTGGCCGGAGCGGCTGAACCTGAAGATCCTGGCGAAGAACCCGGCCGTGGCGAACCCGCTCGGCGCGGACTTCGACTACCCGGCGGCCTTCGCCTCGCTCGACCTGCCGGCCGTCAAGCGCGACATCGAGACGGTGCTCACCACCTCGCAGGACTGGTGGCCCGCCGACTTCGGCCACTACGGCCCGCTGATCATCCGGATGGCCTGGCACAGCGCCGGCACCTACCGGATCTCCGACGGCCGCGGCGGCGCGGGCGCCGGGCAGCAGCGCTTCGCCCCGCTCAACTCCTGGCCGGACAACGCCAACCTGGACAAGGCCCGCCGCCTGCTGTGGCCGGTGAAGCAGAAGTACGGCCAGGCGCTGTCCTGGGCCGACCTGCTGATCCTGTCCGGCAACGTGGCGCTGGAGTCGATGGGCTTCCAGACCTTCGGCTTCGGCGGCGGCCGGGCGGACGTCTGGGAGGCCGACGAGGACGTGTACTGGGGCCCGGAGACCACCTGGCTGGGCGACGAGCGCTACACCGGCGACCGCCACCTGGAGGAGCCGCTGGGCGCCGTCCAGATGGGCCTGATCTACGTCAACCCGGAGGGCCCCAACGGCAACCCGGACCCGGTCGCGGCCGCCCGCGACATCCGCGAGACCTTCCGCCGGATGGCGATGAACGACGAGGAGACCGTCGCGCTCATCGCCGGCGGCCACACCTTCGGCAAGACCCACGGCGCGGGCCCGGCCGACAACGTCGGCGCCGACCCCGAGGGCGCGGGCCTGGAGGACCAGGGCCTCGGCTGGAAGAGCACGTACGGCTCCGGCAAGGGCGCCGACGCGATCACCTCCGGCCTGGAGGTCACCTGGACCGACACGCCGACCACCTGGGACAACTCCTTCTTCGAGATCCTGTTCGGCCACGAGTGGGAGCTCACCAAGTCGCCCGCCGGGGCGCACCAGTGGAAGCCGAAGGACGGCGCCGGCGAGGGCACCGTGCCGGACGCCTTCGACCCGGCGAAGAAGCACGCCCCGCAGATGCTCACCACCGACCTGTCGCTGCGCTTCGACCCGGTGTACGAGCAGATCTCCCGCCGCTTCCTGAACGACCCGGCGGCCTTCGCGGACGCCTTCGCCCGCGCCTGGTACAAGCTGACCCACCGCGACATGGGCCCGGTCGTCCGCTACCTCGGCCCCGAGGTGCCGTCCGAGGAGCTGCTCTGGCAGGACCCGCTGCCCGCCGCCCAGGGCGAGCCGGTCGACGCGGCGGACGTGGCGGCGCTCAAGGCGAAGCTGCTGGACTCCGGCCTGACCACCGCCCAGCTGGTGTCCACCGCGTGGGCCTCGGCCTCGTCCTTCCGCGGCAGCGACCTGCGCGGCGGCGCGAACGGCGCCCGCGTCCGGCTGGAGCCGCAGCGCGGCTGGGAGGCCAACGACCCGGAGCAGCTCGCGCAGGTGCTGCGGGTGCTGGAGGGCGTGCAGCAGGAGTTCAACGCGCAGGGCGGCAAGCAGGTCTCGCTGGCCGACCTGATCGTGCTGGGCGGCACCGCGGCGGTCGAGCGGGCCGCGAAGGAGGGCGGCGTCGAGGTCGAGGTGGGCTTCCGCCCGGGCCGGGTGGACGCCACCCAGGAGAAGACCGACGTCGAGTCGTTCGCCGCGCTGGAGCCGCAGGCCGACGGGTTCCGCAACTACCAGGGCAAGGGCACCCGGCTCCCCGCCGAGTACCTGCTGGTGGACAAGGCCAACCTGCTGAACCTCTCCGCCCCCGAGCTGACCGTGCTGGTCGGCGGCCTGCGGGTGCTGGGCGCCAACACCGGCGGCTCGCAGCACGGCGTGTTCACCGAGCGCCCGGGCACCCTGTCGAACGACTTCTTCGTCAACCTGCTGGACCTGGGCACCACCTGGGCCCCGGTCGCCTCCGACCACACGGTCTACGAGGGCCGGGACGCCTCCGGCGCGGTCAAGTGGACCGGCACCCGGGCCGACCTGGTGTTCGGCTCCAACTCGGAGCTGCGGGCGCTGGCCGAGGTGTACGCCTCGGACGACGCGAAGGAGAAGTTCGTCAGGGACTTCGCCGCCGCCTGGACCAAGGTCATGGAGCTGGACCGCTTCGACCTGGTGTGAGCGTGAGCGTGAACTGACGCAGGGCCCGGACCGCTGCTGCGGTCCGGGCCCTGCGGCGTCCCCCGGTCAGCGGCGCAGTTCCAGGGTGCAGCACTTGACGGCGCCGCCGGCCCGGAGCAGCTCGGTCAGGTCGACGCCGATCGGGGTGAAGCCGCGCTCGCGCAGCCGCTCGGCGAGGCGGACGGCCGCCTCCGGGAGGACGACGTGCGCGCCGTCGGAGACCGCGTTCAGGCCGAACACCCGGGCGTCGTCGGCGTCGGCGAGCACCGCGTCCGGGTAGAGGCGCTCCAGCACCGCGCGGGAGGCGGCGTCGAAGGCCGGCGGGTGGTACATGACCTCGGTGTCGCTGAGCACCGCGAGCGCGGTGTCCAGGTGGTAGTAGCGCGGGTCGACCAGTCGCAGCGGCACCACCTCGCGGCCGAGGAACTCCCGCGCCTCGGCGTGCGCGGCGGCCTCGGTGCGGAAACCGGTGCCCGCCAGGATCCGCTCCCCCGCCACCAGCAGGTCGCCCTCGCCCTCGTTGACGTGCTCGGCGTCCTTGACCCGCCAGCCGCGCGCGCGGAACCAGTCGGCGTACGCGGGGCCCTCGGCAGCCCGCTCGGGGTGCCGGAAGCGGGCGCCCAGCACCCGGCCGTCCAGCGTGGTGGCGCCGTTGGCGGCGAACACCATGTCCGGCAGACCGGGCAGCGGTTCGATCAACTCCACGGTGTGGCCGAGGCGTTGGAACAGCGCGTGCAGCTGGTCCCACTGGGCGAGGGCGGTGCCGGTGTCGGTGGGCTTCGCCGGGTCCATCCACGGGTTGATGGAGTAGTCGACGGTGAAGTGCACGGGCCGGCACATCAGGTAGTGGCGCGGGGTGGCGGTTCGCGGCGACACGGTGGTGTCTCCTTCCGGGCATGGCGGAGCGGCTGACGGTCGGTCAGTCCGATTCCGTGGCATGGGACTTGGGGTCGTTCAGCTGCCGATCGACTGCGGGAAGGCGAAGAGTCCGTCCGGGTCGTGGCGGCGCTTGGTGACGACCAGCCTGGGGTAGTTCGCACCGTAGTAGGCCTCGCGCCAGTTCCGCAGGTCCGGGTCGGTGAAGTTCAGGTAGGCGCCGCCGGTCGCGTGCGGGGCGACCAGGTGGTCGAGCCCGGCGAGGTGGGCGAGGTGCGGGGCCGGGTCCTCGCCGGGCAGCCAGGAGGTGTCCAGGCTGACCAGGTACTGGGCGTCGCGGTGCGCGAAGGCGGTGGCCGCCGGGTCGACGCGGTTGATCGCCCCGCCCCAGCCGAACAGCGCCAGGCCGCAGCCGTCGGCGTTGCCGCTGGGCGGCGCGGCCGCGAGGTGGGCCAGCGCGGCGGCGAGGGCCTCCGGCGGCAGCGGGCGGGCGGCGAAGTGGGTGCGGACGGCGAACGCCCCGCCGCTGGTCTCGTGCTGGAGGTGGTCCATCGCGTCCCAGAAGTCCCGGTCGGCGAGCTCCGCGCGCAGCGGCGCACCGGCCGCGAACGCCGGGGCGAGCAGCTCGCGCAGCTCGGCGGCGGGGCCGAGGTGCAGGCCCACCGCGGAGACCAGGGTGCGGCCGCCGGAGCGGGCCGCGCCCAGCCGGAGCGAGGTCTCCTCGGGCGCGGTCAGCATCAACTGCTGGACGGCGGTGAGGACTTCGACGGCGTCTTCGGCCTCCCAGAGCAGCAGGCAGGTGGACGCGGCGGGGGCCGGTACGGCCTGGAAGGTCAGGTCCAGGTTGATCCCGAAGTTGCCGCCGCCACCGCCGCGGCAGGCCCAGTACAGGTCCTCGTTCTGCTCGGCGTCGCAGGTCAGCACCGCCCCGGCGGCGGTGGCCAGGGTGGTGGCGCGCAGCGTGTCGGCGGTCAGCCCGAACCGGCGGGAGGTCGCGGCGGAGCCGCCGCCGAGCGCCAGCCCGGCGATCCCGACGCCCGCGCCGTTGCCGAGCGGCAGCGCGAGCCCGTGCGGGCGCAGCGCCGCGTACAGCGCACCGGTCAGGACGCCGCCGCCGACGGTGACCCGCGCGGTGGCCGGGTCGACGGTGACCGCGTCCAGGGCCCGCAGGTCCACCACCAGGCCGGAGTTGACCGAGTGCCCGGCGTACGAGTGCCCGCCCCCGCGGGGGACGATCGGCACCGCGTGGTCCCGCGCCCACTCGATCGCGCGCAGCACGTCCGCGGCGTCGGCGGCGCGCAGCACGGCGGTGGGCTCGCGGTGCGCCCAGCGCTCGTTGAAGGCGGCGGAGGACTCGCGGAAGTCCGCGTCCGCGGGGCGCAGCAGGGGGCCGGTGGTGTGCTTGTCGAGCAGTGCCCAGTCGGCGGGGGCTCCGTGCTGCGGGGCGGGGGTCACGGGGCGACCTCTTCGATGGTGGAGGTGCCGGTGGTGGGGTGGGGGCCGTAGCGTTCCCAGGTCTCGTGGAGGCGGATCCGGCCGTCGGGGGTGAGGGCGGGGGTGTTGTGGGTGCGGCCGCAGACGACCTGGCCGTCGGTGAGGACGAAGGTGTAGCCCATGGTGAGGGTGCCGTCGGGCTGGCGGGTGCCCGCGGTCCAGCCGCGCTGGATGCTGCCGCCGGCGATCTCGCCCCAGACCAGGTCGCCCTGCTGGTGGTAGACGGCGACGGTGCGGTGGTCGCCGTCGGGGGCGTGGAAGCGGCGGCCCTCGTAGTCGAGGCGGTGGAGGTTCGGCCGGGTCACGCCTGCCACCAGATGGCGTAGTAGGCGAAGTCGGTGTCGTGCGGGTTGGCGACGGCGTGGTCGGTGTCGGCGGGGAGGAGGACGAGGTCGCCCGCGGCGACGGGGTGGCTGGCGTCGGCGGTGCGGACCTCGCCGCGGCCGCTGATGCAGATGAAGAGTTCGCGTTCGGTGTGCTGGTGGGTGTCGGTGAGGTCGCCGGGGCGCAGGACGCACCAGGCGCCGTGGAAGGGGGTGGTGAGTCCGTCCCAGGGGTGGAGGAGGCGGAGGTCGAGGCCGTGGGCGCGTTCGAGGTGGTCGGGTTCCTGGCGGCGGATCACCAGGCCGGGCGGCGGGCCGGTTTCGGGCACGGTGGGGCTCCGTTCGTTCGGAGGAGCGGCGGATGGGGGCGGCCGGGAGGACGGCCGGGGGCGGCCGGGGGCCGGGGCGGTCGCGTCAGCGGGCGGCGGCGGCCTGGCCGAGGCCGGCGTCGCGGGCGAGGACCAGGGCCTGGGCGCGGTCGGCGACGCCGAGTTTGCCGAGGATGTGGGAGATGCGGTTGCTGACGGTCTTGGAGGCGAGGGCGAGTTCCCGGGCGATGGCGCTGTTGGAGCGGCCGGCGGCGAGGTGTTCGAGGACCTCGCGTTCGCGGTCGCTGAGCTGCGGGAACGGGTAGCTGCGCGGGCGGGGGCCGGTGCCGATCAGGGTGCCGAGCCGGGCGGCGATGGTGCGGTCGAGGATGGCCTCGCCCGCGCCGACGGCGTGGATGCCGCGGACGATCTGGTCGGCGGTGGCGCGTTTGACCAGGTAGCCGCGGGCCCCGGCGTGGAAGGCGGCGGCGACGGCCTTGTCGTCGTCGAGGGTGCTGAACACCAGGACGCCGGTCTCGGGGGCGAGGCGCAGGACCTGGCTGATCACCCGCATGCCGGTGCTGTCGTCCATCTGCGGGTCGAGGACCAGGACGTCGGGCCGGTACCGGGAGGCGGTGGCGAGGACCTCCCCGGTGGTTCCGGCCTCGCCGACCACCGCGGCGGCGGCGCCCGTGGCCTCCACCATGGAGCGGACGCCCTGCCGGACGGCGGGTTGGACGTCGGCCAGCAGCACGGTCAGCGGCGCGGTGATCCCGTGCTGTTTCATCGTCCCCTCGCGGCGTGTGGTGGTGCGCGGTGCGGGCTACGGACCGGTCACCGGTAGTGATGATTCCGTGACCTCATCATGATCTGATCAAATCGCCACCTCAAGTGCGCAATGTCATACAGGAGTTGGCAGATGTGAGGATTGGGCGGCGGCTTCCCGGGCCTTGCGCATGATCTCCTCGCGGCCGCGCCAGTGCGACCAGAAGGCGCCGGTGTAGCCGAGGCCGCCGAGGCTGGTGAGGAAGGGGTTGTCGGCGTAGTTGTTGTCGTGCTCGCTCATGCCCTCGACGGTGGGCAGCATGACCCGGTGGTGGTCGGCCGGGTCGATCAGCGCCCACAGGTCGGCGACGGCGCCGTGCCAGCGCTCGGCGGGGTCGGCGGCGCGGGCCGGGTCGGGCAGCAGGCCGGGCGAGAAGTAGCAGACCAGCCGGAAGTTGCCGTGCTCGTCGAACATGAACTGCCGCTCGTACTCGGCCGGGGAGGAGCACATCCGCAGCGGCTTGAGCACGATCGGGCCGTCGGCGGTGTTGGACTGCAGGCCGGGGACGGTGCGCACGCCCGCGCACTGCTCGGCGATGTCGATGCCCATCGGGGTGTACGGGAACAGGCGCAGGCCGAGCGAGAAGCCGGTGACGGTGGCGTCCAGGGCCATGAAGGCGTCCACGCAGGCGCGGACCGTCTCGGGGGTCTCCCCCGGCATGCCGAACAGCGCCTCGACCATGGTGAGGATGCCGCGTTCGTGGCACAGCCGCACCAGCCGTTCGGTGTCGGCGAAGGTGTAGTAGGTGCCGCCCTTCTCGGTGACCTTCCAGCCGCTGAGCACCTCGGGGCGGATGTGGTCGCTGCCGACGTTGACGCCGCGGCAGCCCGCCTCGGCCAGCAGGTCGGCGAACTCCTCGTCGAACGGGCTGGGTTGGCAGTAGACCCAGAGCCGCAGCTGGTTCAGCGGGTTGGCCGGGTCGGCGTGCCGGCGGCGGACGACCTCCCGCAGCAGGTTCTTGGCGTGCACCACGGAGAGGTTGAACTCGCTGTCGGTGGTGTGCTGGTCCAGGATGCCCTGGGCCGCCAGCGACTCCATCTCGTCGACCACGGAGGCGAGTTCGCGCTGCCCGTAGCGGGTGCCCTTGGCGTCGGGCTCGACGCAGTGCGAGCAGCGGTAGGCGCAGCCGTTCTTGGTCAGGATGGAGCCGAGGCCGCCGCGCCGGTAGTACTCCAGGTTGTCGACCCGGCGCGGCACGCCGGAGCGCCGCCGGTAGACCGAGAGCCGGTCGACCTGCCACACCCGGGGCTCGAACTGGCCGGTGGGCTCGGCCGGTTGGGGCTGCCCGTGGCGGACGGTGAGCACCGCGGGCGGGACCCGGACGGCGCCGCGCCCGGTGTTGCGGATCAGGCCGGGGATGGTGGCGGTGTCGCGGCCCTCGGCGATCGCGGTGGCCAGCTCGCAGAGGATCTTCTCGCCGGGGCCCTTCACGCCGTAGTCGATGCCGAAGTACTCGACCAGGGCGAACGGCATGGTGGAGAAGCCGATCCCGCCGCCGACCACGGGCGCGTCGGTGAGCCGCCGGATCTCAGTGATGATCTCCCGGTGCTCGCCGACGAACGGGCGCTGCTCGAAGGCGTACACGGTGTCGGTGTTGCGGACGGTCACCCCGACCAGCATCGGGGAGCGTTCGGCGAAGTACTCGTGCAGGCAGGTCTTCCAGTCGTCGCGGCGGAAGGTCAGGTCGAGCACCTCCACCTCGAAGCCGTCGTCCTCCAGTGCGGTGGTGAGCACGTCGAGGGCGTACGGGGCGATCGGCGGATGCACCTTGTTCGGGTTGACCAACAGGACGAGTCTGCTCATCGGGGTTGCCTCCCTTGGAAGTTGGGGCGGGTGCTCAGACGAGGCCGAGGCTGATGCCGAACTCGGGCTCGGCGCCCAGCAGGTAGGCCCCGGCGGACTGCAGGATGCGGTCCTGGGCGACCAGGTGCTGGGCGAGGACGGTGGTGTCGCGCAGCCAGCGGTCCATCGGCGAGCTGCGGTTGATCGACCAGGTCTGCAGCAGGTCGTAGGTGCGGGCGACGATCGTCCGGGCGCTGCGGAAGGCGTGCAGCCAGGACAGCGGGGAGGCGGCGCGCTCGGTCGGGGTGAGGTCGTCCAGGGTGCCGCCGGCCGCCAGCACCGCCCACTGGCGGCGCATCGCGCCGTACACGCCCTCCCGGGCCACCCCGAGCGGGACGCCGCACATCGCCCGGGTGAAGGAGTCCGGCTGGGTGAGCGGGCCGGGGCGGCCCTGCGGGGTGGCGAAGGTGTAGGTGTGCTCCTCGGGGACGAACACGTCGGTCATCGTGTAGTCGCAACTGCCGCTGCCGCACAGGCCGGTGGTGTCCCAGTTGTCGATCACCTCGACCTGTTCGCGGCGCACCAGGAACTGCCGGGAGTCGTGCCGGTGCTTGCTGCCGGGGGCGGCCCAGGGCTCGCCGCCGTCGTAGATGAACGCGCCGGAGGTCACCCAGTCGGCGTGCTTGATGCCGGAGCCGAACGACCAGCGGCCGCTGAGCCGGAAGCCGCCGGGGACGCGCTCGGCCCGGCCGGAGGGCTGGAGCAGGCCGGCCACCACCAGGTCGGGGCGCGGGAAGACCTCCTTGGCGACGGTCTGGTCCAGGAAGTTGGCGTAGATGCCGGTGTTGGCGCCGATCACGGCGCACCAGGCGGCCGAGGCGTCGCCGTACGCCAGGGCCTCCACCACCTCGGTCTGCTCCATCGAGGTCAGGCCGGGGCCGCCCCACTCGGGGCCGTAGCACATGCCGAACACGCCGGTGCCGCGCAGCAGTTCGACCACCTCGGCGGGCAGCGTGCGGTTGGCCTCGATCTCCGGGGCCCTCTCCCGCAGCACCGGCGCCAACTCCCGGGCGCGGCGCAGGATCTCCGTTGTCATGCTGGTCACTTCTCCTTCTGCGTCGGGTGGTCGGCGGGTCAGCGGTCCAGGCCGAGGCTGATCCGGAACAGCGGGGGTCGGCCGAGCAGGTAGGCGCCGACCGACTCCAGCACGGCGTCCTGGGCGGTCAGGTTCTGGCACATCACGGCGGTGTCGCGCAGCCAGCGGTCCATCGGCGAGCTGCGGTTGATCGACCAGGTCTGCAGCAGGTCGTAGAGCCGGGTGACGACGGTGCGGGAGGCCCGGAAGGCGTGCAGCCAGGCGAGCGGGGAGGCGGCGCGCTCGGTCGGGGTGAGGTCGTCCAGGGTGCCGCCGGCCGCCAGCACCGCCCACTGGCGGCGCATCGCGCCGTACACGCCCTCCGAGTCCGGCTGGGCGAGCGGGCCCGGGGTGCCGCGGACCTCCCAGAAGGTGAAGGTGTGCTCGTCGGGGACGAACACGTCGGTCATCGTGTAGTCGCAACTGCCGGTCCCGCACAGTCCGGTGGTGTCCCAGTCGTCGACCACCTCGACGGCGGAGCGCGGCACCAGGAACTGCCGGGAGTCGTGCGCGTGCGGGCTGCCGGGCTCGGCCCAGGGCTCGCCGTCCTGGAACAGGAAGGCCCCGGAGGTCACCCAGTCGCTGTGCTTGATGCCGGAGCCGAACGACCAGCGGCCGCTGAGCCGGAAGCCGCCGGGGACGCGCTCGGCCCGGCCGGCCGGGGCGAGCACACCGGCGGTGACCAGGTCCAGGCTCGGGTACACGTCCTTCACCACGGACTGGTACAGGAAGTTGGCGAGCAGCCCGCTGTTGGCGCCGATCACGCCGCACCAGGCGGCCGAGGCGTCGCCGTACGCCAGGGCCTCGACGACCTCCAGCTGTTCGACGGAGGTGAGCTCGGGGCCGCCCCACTCGCGGGCGAAGCACATCCGGAACACGCCGGTGCCGCGCAGCAGTTCGACCACCTCGGCGGGCAGCGTGCGGTTGGCCTCGATCTCCGGCGCCCTCTCCCGCAGCACGGGGGCGATCTCCTTCGCCCGGCGCAGCACCTCGGCGGCGTCCTGGGGCGGTCCGGCCCAGCGCGCGGCGCTCACCGGTCCACGTCCAGCAGCCCGGCGGGCATCGCGAACGGGGCCCCGGGGTCGGCGGGCCCGACCTCGGAGGTGACGGTGCGCACCAGCGCGGCGGCGGCAGCCAGGCGCTGTTCGCAGGCGGTGACGCTGTCGGCCTCGCAGACCACGAAGGAGTGCCGGGCCAGGTAGCCGCCGGGGGGCAGCCGCAGCACGGTGCCGGGCGGGGCCATCGGGGCGGCGTGCAGCAGGCCGGGTGCGTCGCCGGGCTGCGGGAGCTCCAACTCGTCCAGGCGGCAGTCCTGTTCGGGGCAGCCGAAGCTGATCCCGGCCACCGCGGAGCGGGTCGGGGCGATCTCCGGGCGGCGGCCGGTGGCGACGTCGAACAGCACCTCGCCGGGTTCGATCCCGGTGGCGATCCGGCCGAGCAGCGGGATCAGGTCGCCGCCGAGCCGCCCGTTGACCTCGACGATCAGCGGGCCGCGCGGGGTGAGCCGCAGCTCGGTGTGGGTGATGCCGTCCTCGACGCCGAGCGCCCGGTGCGCGTCGGCGAGGTGGGCGAGCAGGGCGGGGTCGGCGAGCAGCGGGTCGGCGGCGTCGACGACGTGGCCGACCTCCTCGAAGTACGGCTCGTCGCTGCTGTACTTGCGGGCCAGGAACAGCGGCAGGTACTCGCCCTTGTGGACGGCGCCGTCCACGCTGATCTCCGGGCCGCCCGCGTACTCCTCGACGATCACGCTGGCCCGGTACGGCCCGGGGTCGACCTCGCTGGCGGACAGCGCGGTGTCGAAGGCCGCGTCGAGCTCGTGCTCGTCGGCGGCGAAGACCACGCCGATGCTGGCGCCCATGGCGCGCGGCTTGAGCACCACCGGGTAGCCGATCCGGGCGGCGGCGGCCCGGGCCTCGTCGCGGTCGGTGGTGAGGGCGAAGCCGGGCTGGCGCAGGCCGGCGGCGGTGAGCACGGTGCGGGTGCGCTCCTTGTCGCGCACGCCGCGCACGCCGCGCTCGGACAGGCCGGGGACGCCGAGCTCGGCGGCCAGCAGGCCCGCGTCCAGCACCAGCGGCTCGTCCCAGCAGAGCAGGCCGACGACGTGCTTGCGGGCGGCGATCTCCCGGACGGTGGCGTTCATGGTGGCGGTGTCGAAGACGTCGGCGACCACGATCTCGTCGAAGTACTCGCGCTGCCAGGTCGGCCGCAGGTTGTTGACCAGTAGCAGTTCCAGCCCGGCGGCGCGGGCCCGGCGGCTCATCGGGCCGACCAGGTACTCGCGGTACTCCTTGAGGCCGCTGCCGATCACCAGCAGCGTTCCCGGCGTTGCTTCCCGGTGTTCCGTCATGATTCCTCCTCTGCGTGGGCGTCGATGTCGAACCGGACCAGGGCGGCGGCCGCGTCGGCCAGGCGGCGGGCCTCGGCGGGGGTGTCGGCGCGGGTGGTGACGATGCCGACCCGGTCCCAGGAGCTGCGCAGTCCGGCGCTGCGGTGGCCGGGGGCGATGCCGACCACGGCGAGCTGCACGCCCTCGGCGGCGGCGGCCGCGTCCAGGCCGTGCACGGCGGTGACGGTGCCGGGCCGGTCGGGGGCCAGGAAGGCGGCGGCGGTGGCGCGTTCGGCCTTCGCGGGCAGCTCGCCGGTCGGCTCGCCGCGCATCAGGGCGTAGTAGGCGCGGGTGAGCTCGACCGGGTAGGCGGCCTCGATCAGGTCGGTGATGGAGTCGCCGGGCAGCCGTCCGGCGCACTCGACCAGGACGGGGACGCCGTCGGCGAGGATCCACTCGCAGTGCAGCACGCCGGTGCCGAAGCCGACCGCGGCGACCAGCCGTTCGGTCTCGGCGGCCAGCAACTCATGTGTCTCGGGCGGCAGTTCGGCCGGTACGGTGTGCCCGGACTCGATCGGGTACGGGCCGGGGTAGAGCAGTTTGCCGGTGGTGTTGGCGAACACCGGGCGGCCGTCGCGGACCAGCATCTCGACGCTGAACTCCGGCCCGGCGACGTACTGTTCGGCCAGCATGGCGGGCGCGATCGGCCGGTCCGGGACGAACGCGCCCTCGTCCTGGGCCTGCCCGAACGCCCAGGCCGCCGCGACCTCCTCGGGGCCGCGGACCACCAGGGTGCCGACCGAGGCCTGCCGGTTGGCGGGCTTGAGCACCGCCGGGCCGGGGTGCCGGTCCATGAAGGCGGCCAGCGCGGCGGCGTCGGCGACCGGCTCGGAGGCCGGGTTGGCGATTCCGGCGGCGGCCGCGACCACCCGCAACTGGTGCTTGTCGCGCAGCAGTTGGGCGGCGCCCAGACCGGCGCCGGGCAGCCCGTAGCGTTCGGCGAGCCGGGCCGCGAACGGCACCGCGTACTCGACGGCGGGGATCACCGCGACCGGGTCGAGCCCGGGGTGGGCGGCGAAGAAGGCGTCGGCGCGGCCGGGCAGGTGGTACTCCCACTCGATCAACTCGCGGGCGTAGTCGATGCCTTCGACCGCCTCGGCGAGGTGCCGCTTGCGGGCGACGTCCGGCTCCTCGACGTAGACCACCGAGTCGGCGTCCTGGAAGGCGGCGACGGTGGCGACCGCGAAGGCCACGTAGCCGACGATCAGCACCGGCCGCGGGCCGGTCGACGGGGCGTTCATACGGTCTCTCCCACGGGGTCCTGGTCGGTGGCCGCCCCGGCGGCGGTCCGCTGCTGCGCCCGGTGCTTGATGCCGTACACCGCGAGCACCCCGGCCAGGCCGTTGACCACGGCCATCAGCACCCAGAACCCGGCGTGCAGGTGCGTCCAGGCCCACACGCCGAACAGCGGTCCGACCGCCGAGGCCAGGCCGGCCGCGGCCTGCATGGTGGCCAGGTAGCGGGCCTTCGAGCCGTCCGGGAAGGTGGCCGGGTGGGCGAACATGCTGGGCCCGGCGATCATCAGCCCGCTGACCGCGAGCACCGCGCCGAACAGCACGAACGCCCCGGAGTGCACGGCCAGCCCGTAGGCGGCGAGGCCGACCGAGTTGACCAGGTGGCCGACGCCGACCGCCAGGTAGGTGGGGATCCGGGTGATGTACGCGGTGATCTTCAGCTCGCAGGTGATCAGCACCAGCGAGGAGGCGGTGAGCACCGCGCTGTACAGCCAGGTCGGGTAGTCGTCGTGCACGATCTCCAGCGGCAGCGAGATCGAGGACTGCACGTAGGCGATCGTCCCGAGCACCACCGCGGCCAGGTAGGCGAGGTACGCCCGGTCGCGGAGCATCGCCGCGTACGCGGCCCGGCCGTCGGAGCGGCGTTCGGCCTTCGTCCGCGGCGCCTGCTCGGGCACCGCGTGCCGGGGCAGCAGCCGGTGGGCGAGGAGCGCGTAGAGGAGGGTGGTGGCGCCGTCGATCCAGAACAGCAGGTCCCAGTCGAGCAGGATCACCCCGGCGGCGATCAGCGGGGCGACGGCCGCGCCGGTGTTCAGGGCGATGCGCATCATCGAGAACGCCATCACGTGGTAGCGCTCCGGCATCAGGTCGCTGAGCAGCACCGAGGCGGCGGGCCGGTACGCCTGGGCGGCCAGGCCGGCCAGCGCGATCGTCACCAGCAGCACCGGGACCAGCCCCGGCCGGGCCAGCAGCGGCAGCACGGCCACCAGCGGCGCCGAGCCGGCCATCGCCGCGACGATGGTGGCCCGCGCCCCGAAGCGGTGGGTGATCTCCCCGCCGAGGACGGTGCCGAACACGGTGCCCAGGCTGTACGCGCCGAGCGCGAGGCCCGCGGTGCCGTCCGACATGTCCTTGTGCGTCAGGTAGAGCACCAGGAAGGTCTGGACGAACGCGCCGAGCTGGTTGACCAGGACGCCGCCGAGCAGGTAGCGGACGGTGGCCGGGGTGGCCCTGAGCGTGTCGAGGACGCCGATCGGGGGCCCGTCGTCGTCGGTCATGCCGCCTCCTTCACTGCCGTGGCGATGCGTTCCGCGACCAGCGGAGCGGTGGAGAACCCGCCGCCGCCGCACGCGGCGCGGGTCCACAGGCCCGGGGAGACCCGGGTGAGCAGCGGGCCGCCGGTGGCGGCGTCCGCGGTGTAGTGGCAGACCCGGACGCCCGCCACCGGGTAGCGGTCGAGGTCCGGCAGGACGCCCTCGGCGGCGAGCCGCTCCAGGTACGGCCGCTGGTCCTCGCCGCTGCTGTCGGTGTCCGCGACGGGGCGGCACACCGTGTCGGAGCTGAGCTTGAGCAGGGTGCCGACGCCGGGCGGCAGCACCCAGCCGCGGCCCGCGCGGCCGAGGCCGCCCGCGGCGGGCGCCCCGTCCCAGCGGTCGCCGCCCGCGGGCCGGCCGAGGTAGAGCATGGTCTGCCGGTGCAGGGTGACGGGGCTGTCGGCGAGGCGGCGGGTCCAGGGGCCGCCGGCCAGCAGGGCGAGGTCGCCGCGGAGCACCTCGCCGGTGTCCAGCACGATCCGCCCGGAGCCGGTGAACACCGAGCGGACGGTGCTGTGCGGGCGCAGCACCACGCCCGGCCGGGTGGCCAGCCAGCGGGCGGCGGCGTGCAGCACCCGGTCGGCGAGCAGCACGCCGCCGGTGCGCTCGCGCACCCCGACGGTGCCGGGCGGCAGGCCCAGCGGCGGGAGCGCGTCCGCGGCGGGCAGGTCGACCGGGACGCCCGCCCCGTCGGCCTCGGCGAGCAGTTCGTCGAGGCGGTCGGCGGGGTGGGCGGTGAGCGTGCCGACCCGGCGGTAGAGCGGGGTGCCGAACAGGGCTTCCAGGTCCTGCCAGTGGCGGTGCGCGTCGAGCCGGCGGGCGGTGCCGCCGGGGTCGCCGGGCAGCAGGGTGCGGATGGCGCGGTGCTGGTCGTGCGAGGTGGCGTCGGGGTTGGGCAGCGGGCCGCGCTCCAGGACGGTGACCCGGTGCCCGGCCCGGGCGCAGGCGACGGCGGTGAGCAGGCCGGTGACGCCCGCACCGACCACCACCACGTGCGCGGCGGCGCTGCCCGCCGCCCGCGCGGGGGCGGTCGGTGCGAGCCCGGTGGTGCTGCTCACCGTCCGCCGCCGCGGAGTCCGGTCGCCAGCCTGGGCAGCGGGCGGGGGTGGACGGTGGTGGCGGTGTGCTCGGCGGGGATCGCGGCGTCGGGCAGGCCCTCGGCGGCGAGGTCGACCAGCAGCGGGGCGGCGCAGCGCAGGAACAGGTCGAGTTCGTGCCAGAAGTCGCCCGCGTCGGCGTCGGTGACCTCCCAGCGGTCGAGCCGGCCGAGCTGTTCGGTGAGGGTGAAGGCGGCGGCGCTGAGGCTGAAGCGGCGCGGGCGCAGGGCGGCCGCGAAGCGTTCGGCGATCAGGGCGGCGGCGTGCCGGGAGCGGGCGCTGACCGGCAGCGGGCCGCGGTCGAGGTGGGCCTCGGCCTTGGCGGCGACCCGGTTCCAGGGTTCGACCAGGCGCTGGCCGCAGACCCGGTCCATGGCGGCGCGGGTGAAGTTGGTGCGCTGGAAGTCGGGGCCGGTGGCGGCCAGGTAGTAGCGGGCGAGGTCGCGCGGGACTTCGGCGGTGAGCTGGCGTCCGGTGACGACGTGGCCGCGGCTGGTGGAGAACTTGTCGCTGTCGAGCTCGTAGAACTCGTTGGTGACGAAGTGCGCGGGCAGGGCGAGTCCGCCGAGGGCGAGCAGCATCGCGGTGCCGGCCAGGGCGAAGGCGAAGCTGGCGTCGGAACCGAAGAAGTACGCGACCTCGGGCCCGGCCTCCAGGGCCCAGTGCCGTTCCTCGTCGCCGGGGACCTCCCCGCGGGACTCGGCGGCCAGCGCGATGGCGTGCAGGCTCCAGGCGACGGTCTCGGTGTCGGAGTACAGCACCTGGCCCGGGGTCTCGGCGAACGGGGCGGGGATGCCCCAGTCGATGGGCAGGGTGATCGGGTAGTCGGGCAGCCGCCGGGCGGTCAACTCCTCGACGAGCTGGGCGAGTCGGGGCCGCATGGTGGGGGCGAGCCGGGCGAAGTAGCTGGCCAGGGCGGCCCGGTGCTCCTCCAGCGGGAGCACCAGGACCTCCTTCTCCCGCAGTTCGACCGGGAGTTCGGGGTGCCGGGTGGAGCGCGGGTCGATGAGGTCGCCGGAGGCGATCCAGTGGCCGCAGTTCTCGCACAGCCCGGCGCAGCCCTCGGCCAGGCAGACCGGGCAGCCGCCGCGGACGTACGCGTCGGTGAGGTACTCGCCGGTGGCGTGCAGGTACGGGAACCTGACCTTGCGCAGCCTCAGGTGCCCTTCGCCGTGCAGCCGTTCGAAGAAGGTGCGGACGGTCTTGAGGTAGCGCTCGTCGAAGCGGACGAAGCCGTCGGGGACGATCCCGGCCGAGGCGAGGGTGGCCTCGACCTGTTCGGCGGCGCGCAGCCGCAGCGCCTCGGGCTGTTCGCCGAGGCGGCGGGCGGTGGTGACGATGTAGTTCTGGGTGAAGTGGACGCCGGTGCCGAACAGGGCGTCGCGGCCGGTGGCGCGGGCGTAGCGGGCGCACACGTCGGCGGACAGGAACGGGCCGGCCAGGTGGCCCAGGTGCAGGTCCCCGTTGGCGGTGGGGCCGGGGGCGATCACCAGCAGCGCGGCCATCAGCGGCCGCCCGCCGCGGCGGTGGCCAGGCCGTGGCGCTCCAGCAGGTCGCCGGTGATGTCGCGGGCCCGGTGGGCGAGCACGCTGATCAGCGAGTCGGCGATGCCGTGGGTGGCCTCGTTGACGCCCTGCAGGTAGAGCGCGGCGTCCGTCCCGGCGCCCAGGTCGACCCGGTAGTCGCGGCTGACGGTGACCTCCTCCAGCCCGGCCTTGCCGGTCAACTCCCGTACCAGGGACGGCATCCGGCTGTCGTAGCCGGTGCCGAGCAGGACGAGGTCGCAGCGCTGCTCGGTGACCTTGCCGGTGCGCCGGTCGCGCAGGTCGAGGACGACCTCGCCGTCCTCCTCGCGGGCGGCGAGCACCTCGGTCATCGGGCGGACCTCGGCCCGGCCGGTGCCGATCATCTTCTCCCGGTAGAGCAGCATGTAGAGTTCGTCGAGGAACGGCGGGGCGAGGGCCGCGTAGTTGGTGAACCGCATCTCGTCGAGGAGCTGGGCGCGGGTCTCGGCGGGGGCGTCGAAGAACTCGTCGACGAAGGACGGGTAGAACAGCTCGTTGACGAACTTGCTGGTCTGGTAGTTCTGCAGGCCGATCGAGCGGACCAGCATGGTGACGGTGGAGTTCGGCAGGTTCTCGTACAGCGCCACGAACATCTCGGCGGCGCTCTGCGCGCCGCCGATCACCACGGTGCGCAGCGGGGCGTCCTTGTCGACGGCGTTGATCCGGCTGCGGAAGCGGGCGCTGTGGATGACCTTCTCGGCGGGCAGGTCGGCGAAGACCTCCGGGATGTGCATGTCGCGTCCGGCGCCGACGACCAGGTCGCGGCAGCGGATGGTGTCGCCGTCGGCGAGGGTGACCTGCCAGCCGGTCAGCTTGCCGTCGGCGTCGTGCCGCGGTGCGGCGGCGACGACCTTGGCGTCGTAGCGGATCCGCACCTTCTCCAGCGAGTGGGCGACCCACTGGAGGTAGTCGGAGAACTCCCAGCGGTGCGGGTGGAAGGTGCCCAGGTTGATGAACTGGTCCAGCCGGTCGTGCTGGTGCAGGAAGTTGAGGAACGAGAAGCGGCTGCGCGGGTCGCGCAGCGTCACCAGGTCCTTCAGGAAGGACACCTGGCTGCGGGCCCAGGGCATCAGCAGGTCGCGCTGCCACTTGATGTCCGGTGCCTGCTCCAACAGCAGGGTGCGCTCGGCCAGTTCGGCCGATCCGCTCTCCTCGATCGCGGCGGCGAGGGCCAGGTTCGCCGGTCCGGCGCCGATCGCCAGCACGCCCACCTCTAGGTCAGCCACAGTTTCCCCTCGTGAACTCGGTTTGGTCCAGGGCCGGTTGTCGCGGCGTCGTCACGGCGTCGTCGCGTCGAGGAATCTAGGAAGCCGACCTTCCCGCCGGGTAGGGCGTGCTTCCCGGCGGTGGGGGAAATTCCGGAACGGGTGTGCGAAGGGCCCCGGGGGAGGTTCCCCCGGGGCCCTTCCGGTGCTTCCCGCGGCGCCTACTTCCGGGTGATCCGCAGCACGCCGGTCTCGGTGCCCTGGTAGAGGGTGCCGTCGGGCGCGGTGGTGCCGGTCATCTGCAGCGGGTTGTACAGCAGCCCGATGCCGAAGGCCGTCCCGGCGACCTTGGCGCCGGTGTCCGGGTCGACCACCGCGTGCGCGTAGCCGGCGAAGGTCTGGGCGCCGACCGGGTCGGTGGGCCCGCTGACGGTGACGGTGTAGATCAGGTCGTCGCCGAGCGAGAGCCGGGGCAGCGCCGCCGACTTGACGTCGCTCTCCCACACGGTGGAGCAGCCGGTGCCGGTCGCGTTCAGGTCGATCCGGGCCAGGCCGCCCTGGAAGGAGGCCGAGGACGGGACGCTGGCGGGCGCGCCCTCGGGCAGCGCCGGGTACGGGTAGCCGTAGGTGTTGGTGACGAACACGCTGCGGCCGGAGGCGATCACCGCGTCCTCGGTGCCGCTGGCGGCCCACTTGGTGAGCACGGGCGTGGTGCAGACCGGCACCGGACCGGCGTCGACCTTGTAGACCAGCAGGTTCTCGTGCGGCGCGGCGTTGTCGGTGAGGGTGACGTACTCGGTGCCGCTGCCGGGCCCGAAGAAGCTGGGCGTGGCGCCGGTGCCCCAGCTGAGCTGGCCGGGCTTGCGGCCGGGGCCGCGGTCGTACGGGGCGCGCCACTGCACGACGGGCGTGCCGTCGTCCGTCTGGCCGAGCAGGTAGAGGGCGTGGTCGGTGGCGACGGCGGTGTGGCCGGGGACGGTGGAGATGCTGTTGGCGACGCCCTCGCCGGTGGCGAGGGTGCGGACCGCGCCGGTGGTGGTGTCGGCGGTGCCGATGACGCCGCCGCCGGTGGCGAACCAGACCTTGCCGTCCCAGCCGGGGCTGAGGCCGACGATGTTGTCGCCGGACGGTACCGCGCCGGCCAGCGGGGTGCTCTGGTCGATCGTCAACTGCCAGGCCCCGCTGCTGTTGCGGTGGTGGCCGATCCGCAGCAGGTTGTCGTCGCCGTCGACGCCGACCAGCCGGTCGTTCTGGTCCAGGTAGGCGTACACGCCGCCGAACAGGGCCCCCTTGGGGAGCTCCAGCGAGGCCAGGTCCTTGCCGTCGGCCGGGTCGAGCAGGTGGACGGTCGGGGTCTGGCCGAAGATCGTGGTGCACAGCGCGACCGGGTAGCCGTCCTGGCCGACCGTGACGGTGGGGCAGGCCGAGGCGAGCGCGGTGCGGCTCCAGTTGACGGCGCCGGTGCCGGGCCCGGCGTACGGGGTGGTGTCGCTGGAGGCGGAGTCGCCGTGCATGCCGGCGTTGCCGTTCGGGGCGGTCGCCGGGTTCTGCGGCGGCAGCGGGCCGAAGGCGGTGGCGGCGAGCGCCGCGGCCAGGGCGAGGGCGGGGAGCAGCGGACGGGTGCGCATGGCGGGGTCCTGTTCCGGGAGTCGGAGTCCTTCCGCCGCGAGCGGAAGGAAGGGACGCCGAACGGCGGCCGGTCCCGGGGACGGGGGGGGAGGCGCGGGGCCGCTCGGCGGAGTGCGTGAGCGGCCCTCGACGGGAGGGGAGGGGTGCGGGCCGCGTCAGCCGACGCGGCGACAACCCGTCGTGGTGGCACGGCCATGGTCGACATGGCGGCGGCTCACCAGCAGGGTCATGCCACGCACCTTAGCGACCGCGCGCCGCCCACCGCTGCCCCCTTCTCACTCCTCGGACGGCCGGGCGGACGCACCGGCCCGGCCGCTTCGGTCGTCGTCCGTCATTCGGCGGTCAACTCCTGGAGGTCGGCGAGGAGTTCGGAGACGGCGACCGGGCCGAGATCGCCGAGGCGCTGGCGGTAATCGCGGCTGTTCGGCCAGTAGCGCCCCAGTGCGTCGTCCAGCCAGACCGCCTCGAGGGCCTGTTCGTCGTACTCGTTGGGGAGGCCGACCGCGATGCCGGGCCGGATCTCGACCACCAGGTGGCGGCCGTTCGGCAGTGGCTTGTGGAACCACCATTCCAGGCCCGCGTCCTGCGGTTCGCCTCGCCGCCAGCCGCGCTTGGTCAGCCCGAGTATCCGGCTCGTCGGGACGGTGTGCTTCTCGAACCGGTGCAGCCGGTGCCCGGCGGCCTCCTCGGCGGTCAACGCGGCCACCGGACGGCCGAGTTGAGGGAACGGCTGGACGATCTCGTAGTCCGCGAACAGCTCCGCCCAGGCGGCCAGCTCGGCGGGGGCCAGGCGCAGCGGGTGGACGAGCCGGACGGTGGCGTCCCGGGGCAGTGCGAAGGACTGGTCGTGGACGTCGGCGAAGGTGCGGTCCTCGGCGACCCGGAAGGCGGTGTGGTCGGCCGTCCAGACCAGGCGGCGCACCAGGTGGCCGAGCAGCGGGTGGGCGACCAGCAGGTCGGTGAACTCGTCGGTGGTCCACGTCCGTTCGGCGACCATCGCGGCCTCCAGCCGGACGGTCTGGTCGGCGGCCAGGGTGCGGGCGTCCTTCTTCAGCGCGGCGAAGCGCCTGCGCTCGGCGGGGGCGAGCGCCTGGTCGTCGCGGGCACCGGGTGCGGGCAGGTCCTTGCGCCGCTTGCCGTCGGCGTCCAGCACGTACGGGCGCCACTCCTCGTCGAAGCCGACGGTGAACGTCCGCGCGCCGTAGTCGATCACCGTGGTGCCGTCCGGGTCCAGGCCCAGGTCCGGCACCAGGCGGTCGCCGAGCTGCTCGCCCGTCAGGCCCAGCGCCTCGGCGATCTCGGCGATCTTCTCCTGGGCGCGGACCTTGAGCGCCTTGAACTTCACCCGCTGCGCGATGCCCTGGAGTTGCAGCAGGGCGGCGTCGGTGCCGATCGCGGCCAGCACGTCCAGGCCCTCCACCGCCCGCTGGTGGGCGTTCTGGCCGGGCCACTCGCGCAGCAGCGGCGCCAAGCCCGGGTACGGGTCGCGCAGCTTCCCCAACTGCAGCACCGTCAGCAGGTGGTGCACCGACTTCAGCGGCAACGCACCGCTCCCGTCGGCCAGTTGGATCTGCGGAAGCGCCTCCGGCCGCAGCCAGGAGGGCAGTTCGGGCAGCTTCGCGGGCAGCGCGGCCTCCAGCGGGTCGGAGCCCAGCGCGTCCGCGACCACCGCCGCGGCCTGCTCGCCGTAGCGCTCGGCCACCGCCGCCGTCAGCACCTCCGCCCCCTGCTGGGCGGCCACCAGCCGCAGCGCGTGCTCCGCCGCGGCCCGCGCCCGACCGGCCTTGCCGACCGCCGCCGGAACCAGCAGCAGCGCCCCCGCCACGCCGTGCCGCTCGAACCACGAACGCGCCACCGCCTGAACCGACTTGAGCCGCAGCAGCGCGTCCGCCATCACCCCCGCCGCGACCGCGCCCCGCACCGGCAGCAGCACGGGTGCGACCTGGGCCGGACGGGCCACGGCCGCGCCGAGCACCAGCCGCAGCGCGGCCGTGCCGAACCTGGCCAGCACCGGCGCCAACTGCTCGCCGCAGGTCGCCAGCTCGCGCGGGTCCCAGGACTCCAGGTACGGCGCCATCAGCTCCGCCGGAGCGATGGCCAGCAGCCGGCAGCACTGGTCGGTCCAGCCGTTCTCGTCGGAATTCCGCACCTTCTCCGCCCAGCCGATGTTCGCCGAGTACTCCCAGGAGCGGTAGGGGGTGGCCGCGAACGCCGCCGACTCGCCCTCCTCCCACAGCAGTTGGACCTCCTGATCGGCCACCTGCCCGGTCAGCACCCGCGGCTTGCGGACGGTGCGCCGCCGCGTCCACGGCGGGTCGACCAGCAGCGCGGGCAGCCGCTCCGGCGCCGCCTCGGGCAGCGGCTCCCGCGCCCCCGCCAGGCCCCGCACGTACGCGGCGCTCTCCTCGTCCAGGGTCGGCAGGATCTCCGGCAGCCGCGGGCGCAGCAGCGCCACCTGCCGGTCGAGCAGGTACCGGACCGCCGCCGCGTCGGCGCCACCGCGCCGCGCCGCCGCCGACAGGACCCGCACCGACCGCACCGGGAAGCGCTCCACCATCGTCAGCAGGACCAGCCGGAAGGTCTTGTCGGCGATCCGGTCGACCAACTCGACCATCGCCTCGTCGGTCGGGAACTCCGCCACGTACTCGGCGCACCCGCGCGTCCAGTCGTCGTCCCACCGGCGCTGCTCCAGCGCCCCCGCCACCAGCGGCGCCGCGGCCCGCCCCACCCCGTCGGTGAGGGTGGCCACCACCTGGCGCGTCCAGTACGTCCACGCCCCGCGGTCCGCCGCGCCGAACCGCTGCGCCTGCTCGGCGCTGCCGAGTGCGGGCAGCAGCAGCGCGCGCAGCAGGCCGCTCGTCTCGCGCGAGTGCCCGAACATCTCGGCCAGGCACTCGTCGACCCACTCCGCCCGCTCCGGCACCAGGAACGCGGTGGCCGCCCGGCGCACCAGGGTGTCCCGCAGCCCTGCCAACTCCGCCACCACGGCGGCGTACTCGGGCTCCGGCGCGGCGGCCAGCGCCCGGCGGGCGGCCGCCAGCACCTGGAGGTCGAACTCCGTACCGGAATCGTCGTGGACGGTCACCCTGGCCCGCCGCCCGTAGGACGCGTGCAACTGGGAGGTGTCCACCCCCAGGGACACCAGGGCGGTCCGCACCGCGAGGCTCAGGCCGAAGCGCGCCGTCCAGCCCGCGAACTCCCGTTCCGCCCGGTCGGCGTCCTTCCGCTCCCGGACCGTCGCGGCGACCACCGCCAGCCCCACCGGGTCCGGCTCCCCGTCCAGGTACGCCCGGGCGGCGGCCACCGCCCCGG
The DNA here is from genome assembly GCF_000717185.1 of Kitasatospora phosalacinea. GTDB lineage: Bacteria > Actinomycetota > Actinomycetes > Streptomycetales > Streptomycetaceae > Kitasatospora > Kitasatospora phosalacinea_A. Next base: position 47,725 of record NZ_JNYE01000088.1, read on the forward strand.
GGTCGGACCCCGGGGAGGTCAGCACCTGCTCGATCGCCCCGTGCTGCTCGGCCACCTGCCGGGCCTCCGTCGCGGCCGCCTCCGCCGCGTCCACCCGCGGCCACGTCGCGGGCAGCGGCACCGGCGCCCCGCCCCGGCGGCGCGGCAGCACGTGCTCGCGCCACGCCTCGGGCGGCACGAACCCGTCCTCGTCGGGGAACCCGGTGCCGGGGGCGGGCCCGCCGGCCTCCCGGAACTTCGCCGAACCGCCGCCGACCAGCTCCCAGCGCTGCACTCGCCCCTCCGGACCCGCCCATCGACCGACCACGAACCGGCCGACCACCTGGCGGAACCCTAGCGACCGGCCAGGACACTCCCGGACCCGGCGGGCGTCCGGTCCGCGGGCGCCGGGCCCGGGAGTGTCCTGGCCGGGCCGGTTGGTTCCGCGGGGGCCGGGCGGGGCATGGCTTGGGGGGACAGCGGTGTGCGGTGCGGGACGGTTCGTGGCGAGAGGGGCCGTGGTGGGTACGGAGTGGGCGAGTGACGCGGTGCTGTACCAGATCTATCCGCAGAGCTTCGCGGACGGGGACGGCGACGGGACCGGCGACTTCGCGGGGCTGACGGAGCGGCTGGAGTACCTGCAGTGGCTGGGAGTGGACGCGGTCTGGCTGAACCCGTGCTTCGCGTCCCCGTTCGGTGACGCGGGCTACGACGTGGCGGACTTCCTGACCACCGCGCCCCGCTACGGGACGCCGGAGGACCTGGCGAAGTTCACCGACGCGGCCCGCCGGGTCGGCATCCGCGTCCTGCTGGACCTGGTGGCGGGCCACACCTCGGACCGGCACCCGTGGTTCGTCCGCTCCGCCGCCGACCCGGACGACCACCGGTACGTGTGGGCGGACCGCCCGGCGCCCGGGTACGTGGCCTCGCCGGGCAGCCGCCCGGGCTGGTACCGGCCGAACTTCTTCGACTTCCAGCCCGCGCTGAACTTCGGGTACGCCCGCACCGACCCGGCCGAGCCGTGGCGGCAGCCGGTGGACGCCGAGGGCCCGCGGGCCAACCGGGCGGCGCTGCGCGAGATCATGGCGCACTGGTTCGGCCTCGGCGTCTCCGGCTTCCGGGTCGACATGGCGTCCTCGCTGGTCAAGGACGACCCCGGGTTCACCGAGACCGGCCGGCTGTGGCGCGAGACCCGGGCGTGGATGGACGCGCACCACCCCGACCGGGTCGTCCTCGCCGAGTGGGGCGACCCGGCCCGCTCGGTGCCGATGGGCTTCCACGGCGACTTCTTCCTGCAGTTCGGCGACCCGACCGAGGGCGGGGCGCTGCGCTCGCTGTGGAACAACGGCGCGGGCACGGTGCACGAGGAGTGGCCGGACGAGCCCTGCTACTTCGACGCCGAGGGGCGCGGCTCGATGCGCCCGTTCCTCGCCGAGTGGGAGCGCGCCGCGACGGCCGCGGCCGGGCACGGCTTCGCCTCGCTGCCGACCGCCAACCACGACTTCTCCCGACTGGCCTGCGGCCCGCGCACCCGCGAGCAGCTCGCGGCGGCGTTCGCGTTCCAGCTGACCTGGCCGACCGTCCCGGCGATCTACTACGGCGACGAGATCGGCATGCGCTTCGTCCCGGGCCTGCCCGACACCGAGGGCAGCGTGCTGGGCCCGCGCTACAACCGGGCCGGTTCGCGCACGCCGATGCAGTGGGACGCGACGGTCGACGCCGGGTTCTCCTCCGCGCCCACCGAGAGCTTCTACCTGCCGCTGGACCCCTCCCCCGACCGTCCGGACGTCGCCTCCCAGCGCGCCGACGAGTCCTCGCTGCTGCACCAGGTGCGGGAGTTGATCGCGCTGCGCCGCGCGCACCCGGGCCTGGGCCCGCACGCGCCGGTCGAAGTGCTGCACAGCGGCTACCCGTTGGCGTACCTGCGGGGCGAGCGCTACCTGGTGGTGGTCAACCCGCGGCGCACGCCCGCCTGCCTGCCGGTGGAGCGCGAGCTGCCGGGGCGGCTGCTGCACGGGCGGGGAGTGTCGCTGACCCACTCGGTGCTGCGCGCGGAGGGCTTCTCGTACGCGGTGTTCATCCGCTGAGTCCGGCTACTCCCGCTCCTCGCAGAGGAGTTCGGCCGCGGCCGTGCGCAGGTAGAGCACGCTGCGGCCGGTGCGGTGGCGGGCGACGAGGCCCGCGTCGTGCAGGGCGGACAGGTGGTGCGAGACGGTGGGCGCGGACAGGGCGGTGCGGGCGGCGAGTTCGGTGGTGGTGGCGGGGGCGTCGAGTCCGGCGAGCAGCCGGGCCCGGGCCCGGCCGAGCACCCGGGCCAGGCCGTCGGGGGCGGGCGCGGGGGCCTCCCAGAGCGTGGCGACGCCGCGCGGCGGGTAGACCAGGCCGGGCTGCCAGGGCGGGTTGAGCTGGGAGAACACGCCGGGCCAGGCGAACACGGTGGGCACCAGGACGAGTCCGCGCGCGCCGTCGAGGCGGCGGTGCGCCTCCAGGTGCCGGTGGCCGATCCGCAGCAGGTCGTGCTCCCAGCTGACCGACGGGTGCAGGTCGGCGAACAGCCCGGCCGGTCCGCCCGCGGCCAACTGCCGGGCCCGGCGCAGGACCTCGCCCTCGGCCAGCCGCTCGATCCGCCCCCAGTGCGGGGCGATCGCGGCCTGCCAGTACACCCGCGCCTCGGCCGCCAGCCGCCGCATTCCGGCCTCCGGGTCGGCGTGCAACTCAGCTACCAGCGGCGGGAGTTCGCCGCTGATCCGGTCGAGGTCGCGGCGGACGGCGGCCGGGTCGAGCGCGGTCAGTTCGGCCAGTTGCCGCTCCAGCGTCGGGCTGCTGTCAGCGGGCACGGGGGTGAGGAAGTCCGGCACGTACACCGTGGGCAGCCGCACCAGCTGGGAGAGCAACTCCCACTGCACACCCGCGAGTTCGCGCCGGGCCCGGCGCACCCAGGGGAGGTGGACGGCCCGTCGGCCCGGATCCTTCAGCACCTCGACGCTGGTGGTGAGCTCGCACAGCGGCGAGCGGGCGAACCTGGTGCGGGCCAGGTCCTGCGCGGAGAACTCCCAGGTCAGCACGGACCCTCCCGGTCGCGGCGGCGGCGAGGATTCGACCGTGGTCGAATCCGTGGGCGGCCACGATCATCGCAGGCAGCCTCGGGCCATGACCACTGCCACCGACCCGGCCGGCGACCCCGCCGCCGCCCCGGCCACCGACCCCGCGGCCGCCACCCAGGCCGCCACCGACCCCGCCGCCGGCCCCGCCGCCGACCCCGCCGCCAAGCCCGTCCCGCTCCGGGACCGCCTCGGGCTGCCCGCCTCCGCGGGCCGCCACCGCCCGCTGATCGGCGCCCACCTGGTCGACAGCCTGGGCACCGGACTGGTGCTCGCCTTCACCCTGGTGTTCTTCACCCGGACCACCGCACTGCCGCTGACCACCGTCGGCGCGGCCGTCACCGCCGCCCGGCTGCTGGCCCTGCCGGTCGCGCCCGCCGTCGGCCCGCTGATCGACCGGTACGGCGCGCGCCGGGTGGCGGCCTGCGCCAACGTGCTGTCCGCCCTCGCCCACGCCGCCTTCCTGCTCGCCGACCGCCCCTGGTCGATCGTGGCGGTCTGCCTGCTCGCCCAGGCCGGGCAGGCCGCGTACTGGACGGCCAGCACCGGCCTGGTGGTGCTGGCCGCCCCGTCGCCCGGGGAGCGCACCCGCTGGTTCGCCCTGGTGCAGACGCTGCGCAACGCCGGACTCGGCCTGGGCGCCGCGGCGGGCGCGCTGCTGGTCGGCGACGGCGGGACGGGCGGACTGCGGCTGCTGGTGGCGCTGAACGCGGCCTCGTACCTGGCGGCGGCGGTGCTGCTGGCCCGCTGGCGGCCCGACCCGGCGCCCGTCGTGGCGGCCGCGGAGACCGGGCGCGGCGGCTACCGGGCGGTGCTGGCCGACCGCCGCTACCTGCTGATGGTGGCGGTGAACCTGTCCTTCGTCCTGGCCTCGATGGTGCTGAGTGTCCTGCTGGCCGTGCACGTGACGGCCGCGCTGCACCTGGGCGCGCCGCTGGCGGGGGCGCTGCTGGTGCTCAACGGCGTGCAGGTGGTGCTGACCCAGGGCCCGGTCTCCCGCCTGCTGGAGGGCCGCCGGGCGACCCGGACCGCGGCGGCCGGGGCGCTGCTCAACGCGGCGGCGTTCGCGCTCCTGGCCGTGCTGCCCGGCGGCGGACCGCGGTGGCTGGTGCTGCCCGGACTGGTCGCGGCGGTGCTGGTGTACAACCTGGCGGAGACCGTCGCCACGCCCGGCCGCGAGGAGTTGAGCGTGGCGCTCGCCCACCCGGCCCGGCGCGGCCGGTACCTGGCGGTCAACCAGCTGTCCTGGAACGTCGGGCAGGCGCTCGCCCCCGGCCTGCTGACCCTGCTGTTCGCGCACGGCCCGGCCTGGCCCTGGCTGCTGCTGCTCGCCGCCTCGCTGGCCGCCGTCCCCGGGCTGCTCCGGCTCGAACGCCCGTCCGCCGTACTTCCCGACCCGCGCTGACCGCCCGGTACCGGACGCACCGGCCGGACGCACCGGCCGATAGCCGCCAGCACCCGCCGACCGGCCGGACGAAGCTCTCCGGCATGGACAACGAGCGACTCGAAGGACGCGTGGCCCTGGTGACCGGCGGCAGCCGGGGCATCGGCGCCGCCGTGGCACTGCAACTCGCCGAACAGGGCGCCGACGTCGCCCTGACCTACCACCAGGACGCGGAACGGGCCCACCAGGTGGCCCGGAAGGTCGAAGGACTGGGCCGCCGGGCGCTGGCGCTCCGGGCCGACAACGCGGACGAGGCGGCCCTGACCGGGGCGGTGCGGCGCACCGTGGAGACGCTCGGGCGGCTGGACGTGCTGGTCGCCAACGCGGCGCTCTTCCCGTCCGGCCCGCTGGAGGACGTGGACACGGCGCAGCTCGACCGGGTGCTGGCCGTCAACGTCCGCGCCCCGTTCGTCCTGGCCCGGGCCGCGGCGGAACACCTGCCGCCCGGCGGGCGGATCATCGGCATCGGCAGCAACATCGCCGACCGGGTGCCGTTCCCCGGCCTCGCCCTGTACGCGATGACCAAGACCGCACTGGTCGGGCTGACCAAGGGCCTGGCCCGCGAGCTGGGCCCGCGCGGCATCACCGTCAACCTGGTGCACCCCGGCCCGACCGACACCGACGCCAACCCCGCCGACGGACCGAACACCCCCGCGATCAGCGGCCTGACCGCACTGGGCCGTTACGCCGCACCCGCCGAGATCGCCGCCGTCGTCACCCACCTGGCCGGCCCCGCCGCCGGGTACGTCACGGGGGCGGTGGTGCCCGTCGACGGCGGCTTCTCGGCCTGACCGGCCCGGCCTGACCGGCCCGGCCGGAGTGGCCCGGCCGGAGTGGTCAGAGCACCAGGTCGTCGTGCTCGTCGAAGACCCAGCCGTCCTCGTACAGCACCTCGAACAGGTGGCCGTCGGGGTCGGTGAAGTAGCCGCTGTGCCCCCAGGGGTTCGGGCCCGCCGGGCGGGTGACGGTGGCGCCCAGCTCGGCGGCCCGGGCCATCACGCGGTACACCTCGTCGGCGCTGCGGGCCACGTACGCCAGGGCGAAGCCCGCGAAGCCGCCCGGGCCGCGGTCGGGCAGCCCGGCGTCGGCCGCGAAGGCCTCCCGGCTCTGGAACCCGACCGCGACGCCGCCGAGTTCGAACAGCACGAACCCGTCCGAGCCCGCGGCGGACCGCCGCCAGCCGAGCTCCTGGTAGAACGCGACCGAGGCCGCGACGTCGCGCACCCCGAGCAGGATCAGGTTGAGCCGTTGCCGCACGGTGTTCCTCCGGGTGCCGTCGTCCGTCCGGCCCGCCATCCTGCCGCAGCCCACCGACAACGCCCCCGCCCAGCCCTCCGCTCGCCCCGCCCCCGCCCCCGCTCAGCCCCGCCCCCGCC
>NZ_JNYE01000089.1 GCF_000717185.1 Kitasatospora phosalacinea
ACGGTGGGGAGTTATCTGGCCGCCGTCGGGGACATCCAGCTGGCCGCCAGCGGGGCAGATCCCTGGCCGCCTGCGGGGCGAACTACATGGCCGTTGACAGGCAGAGCAACCCCCGCGAGCGCGGGGCCGAGCCCGGAACCCGTGGGACCGACGAACGTCATGTGGAGCAACCCCCGCGAGCGCGGGGCCGAGATGAGGAACTCGGGCACCTCCGCGGCCCACACGGAGCAACCCCCGCGAGCGCGGGGCCGAGCAGGCGGCGAGGGCGGCGATGCCCGCGGGGGAGGAGCAACCCCCGCGAGCGCGGGGCCGAGCCGGTGGGCGGCAGTCCCCGACCGAACCACGGGGAGCAACCCCCGCGAGCGCGGGGCCGAGGGCCTGACCGGCGGGCAGCACCGCGGCGAACCGGAGCAACCCCCGCGAGCGCGGGGCCGAGCGTGGCGTGCGGTGCGCACGGGGCCGAGGAGCGGAGCAACCCCCGCGAGCGCGGGGCCGAGAACCCCTCCGTCTCCACCGACGCGTAGTAGGGGGAGCAACCCCCGCGAGCGCGGGGCCGAGTCGGCCGGTCGGATGCCGTCTTGCAGCTGGTAGGAGCAACCCCCGCGAGCGCGGGGCCGAGGAGGGCGCCGCACTGCAGGACTCCTTGCCGAAGGAGCAACCCCCGCGAGCGCGGGGCCGAGATCAGCTCGGCGGTGGCCTTCTTCGGCGGCCAGGAGCAACCCCCGCGAGCGCGGGGCCGAGATGAGCGCCCAAGTCCTCACGGACGTAAGGCTGGAGCAACCCCCGCGAGCGCGGGGCCGAGTTCCTCCGGCACGCCGCCGAGCTCCACCAGCAGGAGCAACCCCCGCGAGCGCGGGGCCGAGGAACCACGGCATGTGGCGGGCCTCTCATGGCAGGAGCAACCCCCGCGAGCGCGGGGCCGAGTTCCTGCTCGCTGGCGATCTGGCGGCGGGCGAAGAGCAACCCCCGCGAGCGCGGGGCCGAGGCCGGCGCCGAGCCCGCGGTGCTGCCGGAGTGGGAGCAACCCCCGCGAGCGCGGGGCCGAGAGCAGGGGCGGCTTCCTTGACCTTGGTGAGGAGGAGCAACCCCCGCGAGCGCGGGGCCGAGGCGAAGATGGCTGCGAACGTCCTGTCCGCCCGCGAGCAACCCCCGCGAGCGCGGGGCCGAGGTCCGCTCCGGCTGCGTGCCCGGCGGCGACCCGGAGCAACCCCCGCGAGCGCGGGGCCGAGTCGCCGAAGATCGCCCGCTCCGCCTCACCGGCGGAGCAACCCCCGCGAGCGCGGGGCCGAGCTGCAGCGGGAGCGGCACCTGGACGGCCTGCTGGAGCAACCCCCGCGAGCGCGGGGCCGAGCTTGTAAGCCTCTGCAGCGGCCACCTGAACCGGGAGCAACCCCCGCGAGCGCGGGGCCGAGGAGAAGTACGCCTGCGCCGCCATGCTGATGCTGGAGCAACCCCCGCGAGCGCGGGGCCGAGCTCCCGGTGGCCGAGCAGGATCGGATCGCTGAAGAGCAACCCCCGCGAGCGCGGGGCCGAGCTGGCTGGCGGGGCGACCGTCGGCTCGGCCGAGGAGCAACCCCCGCGAGCGCGGGGCCGAGCCGCTGGCGGGCGAGATCGCGCTGATGGGCCGGGAGCAACCCCCGCGAGCGCGGGGCCGAGCGTTCAGGGCCCCGTGGCCGGAGCCGTACGCGGGAGCAACCCCCGCGAGCGCGGGGCCGAGCCACGCGACCCTGGGCGGCGACCTGACCGCCCCGAGCAACCCCCGCGAGCGCGGGGCCGAGCGCCATTCCCTGGAGGCACCCGTGAGAGACGAGGAACAACCCCCGCGAGCGCGGGGCCGAGCTGGGCTCCGTCGCCACCGCGGTCGCGACAGGGGAGCAACCCCCGCGAGCGCGGGGCCGAGGCGGCGGCGCAGGCTCTTGCCGAGGTCGACGAGGAGCAACCCCCGCGAGCGCGGGGCCGAGGGCACTGACGCGCCCCGGAGCATCACCATCGACGAGCAACCCCCGCGAGCGCGGGGCCGAGTACGGCGGGGAGGCACAGTGCACATCGGCATCAGAGCAACCCCCGCGAGCGCGGGGCCGAGGCCGTCGCACCGTCGTTCGGAACGGTGTGGCCGGAGCAACCCCCGCGAGCGCGGGGCCGAGAGCGCAGGGCAACCACGCCCCACGGACCGGCAGGAGCAACCCCCGCGAGCGCGGGGCCGAGTACCTCGGCGCACCCGCCCTCGCCAGCGTCCTGGAGCAACCCCCGCGAGCGCGGGGCCGAGTTGGGGTTCTTCGCCCTCCACGCGGTCAGGGGGGAGCAACCCCCGCGAGCGCGGGGCCGAGAACACGTCGAGGCGGTTCACCTCCCGGCGTCCGGAGCAACCCCCGCGAGCGCGGGGCCGAGAGCCTACGGGCTGGCCGAACACGGCGCCCCAGGGAGCAACCCCCGCGAGCGCGGGGCCGAGGAACTCCCCGACCTCACCAACGAGTACGCGGAGGAGCAACCCCCGCGAGCGCGGGGCCGAGGGTCGGGGCGCGTCTTAGCGTGGGCACGGTGGGGAGCAACCCCCGCGAGCGCGGGGCCGAGCTCGGAGGAACCGCCGTTCTGACCGCTGATGCGGAGCAACCCCCGCGAGCGCGGGGCCGAGACCTTAGACCCGGGCATCCGGCCGGAGCCCGGGGAGCAACCCCCGCGAGCGCGGGGCCGAGGTTCGCCCCCAAGTCACCCGGGAGGCAAGGCCGGAGCAACCCCCGCGAGCGCGGGGCCGAGGAGCGGAACAGGTGGTGGTACTGGTCGATGCGGGAGCAACCCCCGCGAGCGCGGGGCCGAGCCGTTGCGCGCGGAAAATGCGGGGGCACCAGGGGAGCAACCCCCGCGAGCGCGGGGCCGAGGACCGAGGCCCGAGGTGCGCTGGCGCACATCGTGGAGCAACCCCCGCGAGCGCGGGGCCGAGATGCTGGGCGACCCGACCGACGCGGCGAAGCTGGAGCAACCCCCGCGAGCGCGGGGCCGAGGCTTGGTGAGCTGGGGTGTTGTGGGTCAAGGGGTGGTGTTTTTGTCAGTTGGGTTCAGCGGGGAGGTGCACATGGTTTGAGTGATGTCCGGGACTGTCAGTGGGGTCTTCTACGCTCCGGAGCGTAGTGGATCGGAGACATAAGGTGGGCGGACTTGTGGGGAGTTGGGAGCTCTCGGGGGAGACGGCCGGGTGGCTGGGGGCGTTGTGGGGGAAGTCGGCGGGGAAGGCCGGAGGGACGGCGAATCTCCTGATCTCGCACATGCTGGACACGGCCGCGGTGGCCGAAGTGATGTGGGACGAGTACCTGCCGCCCGTGACGCGTCGGCGGCTGGATGCGGTGGCGGGTGGTCGGGGTCGGGGCCGGTTGTTGTTCGTGTGGTTGTGTGGTGTGCACGACCTGGGGAAGGCGACCCCGGCTTTCCAGCGCATGGATGCGACTGGTGCCGCAGCGGTGCGGGCAGTGGGGTTGAGGTGGAACGAGTACGCCCTCGCGGGGGGCAAGAAGTGGCGGCACGACCGGGCGGGTGGTCGGTTACTGCGAAAGTTGCTTGCCGAAGCGGGCTGGACGGAGAAGCAGACGGCTTGGGTGTGGCCGCTGGTGGCGGGGCATCACGGCACGTTTCCGACGGCGGGTGATCTGGCGCCGCCGAAGAAGAACGAGGAGTTCCAGGGGCGAGGGGATGCCTGGCAGAGGGCCCAGGCGGTGTTGCTCGAGGTCTTCAGCCGGGAGGTCGGCTTCGGCGGCGAGTGTCCGCTGGCCGAGGTGCAGCCGTGTGAGGTGCCGCCTCGGGTGGTGCAGTTGCAGCTCGCGGGGTTCGTGGTGATGGCGGATTGGATTGCCAGCAACGAACGGCACTTCCACGGTATCGCCGATCTCGCGCAGGTCTCGTTGGAAGGGGCGCGCAAGCGGGCCAAGGCGGCCTGGTCGGCCCTGGAGCTGCGCGGAGGGTGGGGGCAACTGGATTTGTCCGGGCCTGAGTTGTTCCAAGACAGGTTCGGTGACGGCCCCAGGCAGTCGCAGCAGATGGTGTTGGACGCGGTGCACCGGATGGGCGGGCCGGGGTTGGTGGTCATCGAGGCGCCGATGGGGGAGGGCAAGACGAAGGCGGCGCTCGCGGCGGCGGAGGTGCTGGCGGCCCGGAGCGGGGCGGACGGGGTGTTCCTGGGCATGCCGACCCAGGCGACGGCCGATCCGATGTTCACTCAAGTCCGTTCCTGGCTGGGGGAGATCGACGAACGACTCGCCGACCAGGTGGCCCTGCTGCACGGCAAGCGGATCTTCAACAAGGAGTGGCGTGCCCTCCTCGACGGCGCCGACGGCATCGACAGCTTCAGTGCGGACGACTGCTACGGCTCGGTCGGTGAGGACGAGTACGGGATGACCTGGTCGTTCGGGGAGGAGGAGCCCGAGCCACAACGACGCGGCCCCTCCGAGTGGTTCCTCGGGCGACGCCGCGGTCTGCTCAGCCCGTTCGCGGTCGGCACCGTCGACCAGCTCCTCCAAGCCGCGACCCGGACGAAGCACGTCATGCTGCGGATGGCCGGCCTGGTGGGCAAGGTGGTGATCCTGGACGAGGTGCACGCCGCGGACGTCTACATGTCCCAGTTCCTGCTGGAGGGCCTGCGCTGGCTCGGGCAGGCAGGCGTGCCCGTGCTGCTCCTGTCGGCGACGCTCCCGCCCGAGCAGCGCCGCGACTTGGTGGCGGCGTACCTGGCCGGGGCACAGTGCGTCGAGACCCTGCCGGAGGTCGAATTCCCGCAGCCGAAGGGCTATCCGAACGTGACGGCGGCATGGGTGGGCGAGGACGGTCCGCACCTGCTGGTGGACAGCACGGAGACCTGGCGGGAGGAGGACCTGAAGGTCAAGGTGCACGTTCTCGACGAGCCGGTGGCCGATCCGAAGGACGAGGATCCGTCGGGCCCGGCTGCCGAGGCAGTTGCGGAGTACCTGCGAGATCAACTTGCCGACGGTGGTTGCGCCTTGGTCATCCGCAACACCGTCGACCGGGCCCAGCGCACCTTCGAGGCAGTGCGCGCGAAGTTCGGCGACCAGGAGGTGCACCTGCTGCACGGCCGACTCCATGCCGGACACCGTGCGGACCGCACCACGGCGGTGTTGCAGGCGCTCGGCAGGCGTGACGACGGCCGACCGCGTCCCCAACGGATGGTGGTCGTCGCCACGCAACTCGCCGAGCAGTCCTTCGACGTCGACGCGGACCTGCTGGTCACGGACCTCGCACCGATCGACCTACTGCTGCAGCGCATCGGCCGCCTGCACCGCCACGACGGCAACCCGCGCCCGTCCCGGCTCGAGCACCCGACGGTCGCTGTGACGGGGCTACGCCAGGCAGGCGGCGGAGTCCCATGGCTGCTTCGAGCCTCGGAGGGGATTTACGGGCGCTACCTGCTGCTCCGCACGGCGGCCGAGGTGATCAAGGCCGACGGCGGCGAGTGGAGCATTCCGGGACAGGTCCCGGAGCTGGTCGCCCGGGTCTACGGCACCGACCGGATCGTCCCGCCCGAGTGGGCCGAGGGGGAGACGGCGGCGCGGAAGACCTGGGACGAGAACCGACGCGCGCGCCGGGAGTCGGCCGCGCAGTACCTGCTCGCCCGGGCCGGCGAGCACGGGCAGCCGACCCTGGAAGGACTTCACTACGGGGGACGGGGCGTACTGCGCGACGGGCAGATGGAGGCTCTGGTCAGGGACGGCGACCCCAGCGTGGAAGTGCTCCTGGTCCGTAGGACCGACGGGGGCTACCGGGCGATGACCGGCCGGGCACTGGGCCCGAACGGCGAGACCGCGGCCGAGTTGCTGGACGACGTGCTCACCGGCACCGTCCGACTCCCGACCGCGCTCACCGCGGCGGTGGAGCAGCACGCCCTCGGCCCGCTGCCGGGCTGGCGCGACCATCCGTGGCTTCGCTACGGCAAGGCACTGGAGCTGGACGAGCAGGACGAGGCGAGGCTCGGCGGCTGCAAAATCCGGTACGACGACCGGCTCGGGCTGGTCGTGACCGGCCGCCCATAGGTACTGCGGGGGGTGGGCAGGGAAGAATCCTGTCCACCCCCAACCCCGCGACCGCGGGGCCAACTTGGTGCCGATCCAGCCGCGTAGACACGGCTAGGGGCCATCCCCTCTGGGGGCAGGCGGTAATTCAAGCATTCACCCCCCAAAGGATGGATACCGGTGCCAGTATGAATGCCAATCCTCATCCAGACAGGGCTAGTTGGGAGAATGACGCTTGCCCGAGTACAACTTGGTGGACGAGCCGTGGTTGGCGCTGCGCCCGCTCGACGGTGGCCCGCCCGTTCACCTGGGAATTACCGAAACGCTGACGCGGGCAGACGAGTTCGACGGCCTGTCCGTCGACTTCGCCACGCAGCTCCCCGCGGTGCTGCGCCAGGTTCTCCTGCCGGTGGTCGTGGCCGCGTTGGGGGCGCCCGCCACGGCGGCGGTGCAGGGTGAGCGCCTGGCCCGGGGAGGGTTCAGCGCAGAGGAGAAGGAGCGCCTGCTCGCGTACCTGGCCGAGCACCGGGCCCGCTTCGAGCTGTTCGACGAAGTAGCGCCCTTTGCGCAGGTGGCCGGCCTGCGGACGGCGAAGGACGAGACGAAGGGGGCAGCCGCCCTGGTGGCCACCGCGGCGAGCGGCAACAACGTCCCGCTGTTCGCCAGCCGTTCGGACGCCGACCCGCTCGACCTGACGCCTGCTCAGGCCGCCCACTGGCTCCTGCACACCCACTGCTGGGACACCGCCGCGATCAAGACCGGCGTCGTCGGGGACGACCAGGCGAAGGCGGGCAAGACCACCGGAAACCCGACCGGCCCCCTCGGGCAGCTCGGCGTGATCGTCCCGATGGGGCGCACCCTGTACGAGACGCTACAGCTGAACATCCCGGTCACCGCGGCCGCGAACCTCGGCAAGCCCCAGTGGGAGCGCCCCCCGGGCACCCCAGCCTGGGAGCAGCGGCCCGTCGAGGGCCTGCTCGACCTGTGGACCTGGCAGGCGCGGCGCGTCCGCCTGTGCCCGGAGCAGGACGATGCGGGCTGGACGAAGGTGACCCGTGTCGTGATCAGCGCCGGTGACCGCCTCGCCGCGACGCCGGAGTGGGAGCCGCACACCGCCTGGGCGTTCACCCCGTCGGCGAAGAAGACGCCGAACCGGGCGCCCGAGCGCCGACCGCGCCGCCACGCGCAGGGCAAGGCCGCCTGGCGCGGGCTGGAGGCGCTGCTCGCGCCCGTCCGGCAGAACGACGGGGGCGTCTTCGAGACCAGCGTGCTGCTCGACCGGATCGGCGCCCTGCAGGAGGACGGCAGGCTGGCCGCCGACTACCCGCTGCGGATCGAGACCTTCGGCATGGTGTACGGCACGCAGTCCGCGGTGGTCGAAGACGTCGTTCACGACACGATCCCTCTCCCGCTGCTCGCCCTCCACCAGGACAGCGCGACGCGGCTGTTCCTGCTGGACGTCGCCGAGCAGGCGGAGCAACTCGCCCGGGCCCTCAACAACCTCTCCGCGGACCTGCGCCGCGCGGCCGGAGCCGACCCGATCCCGTGGGACAAGGGGCAGCGGCCCGGCGAACTCCTGCTGCACGTTCTCGACGGCCTGGTCCGCCGGGTGCTGGCCGGAGCCCGGGCGGCGGGCGGGGACGAGGACCTGCTGGAGCGCGGCCGCTTCGCCTGGGAGGAGGCGGCGGCCTGGCGGACCTGGGAGCACGCGGACGCCCTGCTGGCAGCGGCCCCCGCCACTACGTTCGCCGGACGCACCGTCACCCAGGCGGGCAAGCAAGGCAAGGCCCACGCCTTCTCCCTCGGCACGGCGGCCGACAGCTTCAACCGCGAGGTCGCCCGCATCCTCCCGCGCCACGCGCACACCGCCCGCACCGCCGTACGAGACCGGTCCGGCGCGCCCGAAGACACCGCGAAACCCCTCTCCGGAGCCCACGTTGACGACTGATCACCCCGCTGCCCGACAGCGGTACTGGGACAAGTACACCGCCCCCGACCACGGCTGGCGGATCGACCCCCGCTCCAAGCAGCCGCGCCGCCCGCCGGGCGAGGAGCTGGCCGCGCTGCGTTCCGGACTCGGCCGACCGGTGATGGACAGCCCGAAGATGTGGCCCTACTACAGCACCGAGGTCGACGACGTGCTGGCGCTGCGTGACCAGGTCTCCGACGAGCAGCAGGCCGAGCACGCCGCGCTCGCCCTCTACGGCCTGCACCAGCAGGGTCAGAGCAGGCCGATGCACCGCAGCGGGCTCAAACTGGGCCGGGCGCTGCGCGAACTGCGCCGCGAGGGCAAGTACAGCGAGAACGCGCTGGACGCCAGGGTCGCCCAACTGGCCGCCGCGACGAGCGTTCCCGCCCTCCTGGTCCACCTGCGCGGCCTGGTCACCCAGCTGCGGACGGTCGGCCAGCCCCTCGACTACGACCACCTGATGGCCGACATCCGTGCCTGGCACCAGTCCGAGCGCCGGCCCCAGGTCCGGCTCAAGTGGGCCCTGGGCTACCGGGCCTGGCAGAGCAAGACCCCCGACGACGAGTGACCACCCTCGGCAACCGCACCCCGTCCCGTCCGTTCCAGCCCCAGCCCCAGGAGAAGCGCGTGCCTTCCCGTCCCCGTCTCTACATCGACGTCCACATCCTGCAGACCGTCCCGCCGGCCAACCTCAACCGCGACGACAACGGCAGCCCCAAGGAGGCGTACTTCGGCGGCAAGCGCCGCTCCCGGGTCTCCTCCCAGGCCTGGAAGCGCGCCACCCGCATGCACTTCGCGGAGCGTTACGAGCCGCAGGACCTCGGCACCCGCACCAAGCGCATCGCGGGCAAGCTCGCCGAGCGCCTCACCGCCCGGGCCGGTGCCGCCGGTGCCGCCCTGTCCCCCGAGGACGCGCAGCGCATCGCCGGGGCGCTGCTGAAGCCGATGGGCATCGCCGCGGGCAAGAAGGCCGGCGACACCGCGTACCTGCTGTTCTACGGCCGTCGGCAGCTGGAGGGCATCGTCGACCTGGTGGTCGCCGACGCGGCGGAGCTGGCGGCGCTCGACGACCAGCAGTTGGAGGAGCGGGTGAAGAACCTGCCGGTCCGCGAGCAGCTCCAGCAGGGCCATCCCGTCGACGTCGCGCTGTTCGGCCGGATGGTCGCCGACATCCCCGGCCTCAACGTCGACGCCGCCACCCAGGTCGCGCACGCCCTCTCCACCCACGCCACCGAGCTCGAGTTCGACTACTACACGGCCGTGGACGACGAGACCGGCGACGAGGAGACCGGCGCCGGAATGATCGGCACCATCGGCTTCAACTCGGCCACCCTGTACCGCTACGCCACCGTCGGCCTGCACCAGCTGACCGACAACCTCGGCGAGGAGAAGACCGCCGTCGAGGCCGTCGACCTGTTCGTCGACTCCTTCGCCCGCTCCATGCCCACCGGCTACGGCAACTCCTTCGCCCACCGCACCCGGCCCAGCCTGGTCGCCGTCGTGGTCCGCACCGACCAGCCCGTCAACCTGGTCTCCGCGTACGAGAACGCCGTCCCGGTCGGCGACGGCATCCTCGCCGAATCGGCCCGCCGCCTCGCCGCCGAGTACCGCACCGCCACCTCCCAGTGGGGCGACGAACCGCTCCACACCGCCATCTGCCACACCCTGGACGCCGCGAGCCCCGAAGCGGCCGCGCTCGCCGAGGCGTTCGGCGCCAACCGCACCTTCGCCGAACTCCGCGACGGCCTGCGCACCGCCCTCACCGAGCGGACGGCGGAACACTGATGCCCGCCACCGACAGCACCCCGCCGGACGACCGGGCGGTCCTCCTGCTGCGGCTCGCCGGACCGCTCCAGTCCTGGGGTGACCGCAGCGCCTTCAACCGCCGCGACACCACCCCGCAGCCCACCAAGTCCGGCGTCGTCGGGCTGCTCGCAGCGGCCGCCGGGCGCCCTCGCGAAGCCGATCTCACCGACCTGGTCGGCCTGCGGCTCGGCGTCCGGGTGGACCAGCCCGGCACGCTCCTGCGGGACTACCACACCGTCAGCGACTACCGCGGCCTGCCGCTTCCCCAGGCCGGGGTCAATGCCAAGGGCATCCAGAAGCCCACGTCGCCGAGCAAGCACACCCACGTGACGCACCGCTACTACCTCCAGGACGCGGTGTTCCTCGTCGCCGTCGAAGGACCCGCCGAACTGGTCACCGTGCTCGGCGAAGCGGTCACCCACCCCGCCTTCCCGCTCGCCCTCGGCCGCCGCTCCTGCACGCCCACCCAACCGCTGAGCCTCGGCGTCCGCCGCGGCACACCGCTGGAGACCGCCCTCGCGGAAGAACCCTGGCAGGCCAACGAACAGACCAGGAAGGCGTACGAGCGGCAGGCGAAACGCGGCCAGGCCCCGCGCCGGACCGACCGCGTCGACCTGGCGGCCAGCTTCGACGACCCGCACGGGGACGACACCTGCCAGGACGTCCCGCTGAGCTTCGACCCGCGCCGCCGCGGCTTCAGTAGCCGCAAGGTCCGGCACGAGTGGCTCAGCGTTCCCACCGGCCTCCGGGCCGCCGTCCCCACCGAGCCGCCCGCCGACGGCGGCCACGACCCCTTCGCCCTGCTGGGCTGGTGACCCGACCCATGACCTACCTCTCCCGCGTCCGCATCAACCCCCTGCGCGCGGCCAGCCGCACCCTGCTCGCCAACCCGCGCGCCCTGCACGGCGCCGTCCAGGCCGGAGTCCCCGACCAGGCCCCCGGCGACCGGGTCCTCTGGCGCCTCGACACCGACCACCCGCGACGGCCCCACCTCCTGGTCCTCACCCCCGGCAAACCCGACTGGACCCACCTCGTCGAACAGGCCGGATGGCCCGACGCAGACGGCGAGCACTACGCGGTCCGCGACTACAGCCCGCTGCTCGCCCAACTCGCCCTCGGCCGCGAGTACGCCTTCCGCCTCACCGCCAGCCCTGTACAGAACACCTCCAACCCGACCGGCAGCAGCACCCACCGCACCAAGACCGCCGACGAACTCCACCACCGCTCCTACCGCGTCCCCCACCGCACCGCCGCACACCAGCTCGCCTGGTTCCTCGACCGCACCACCCGCTGGGGCTTCACCGTCCCCGAAGCCTGCACCGACACGCCCGCCCCCGGGCTGGACGCCCCGGAAGGCGACACGCCACCGGCCCGCGAGGTCCGGATCACCGACCGTGACCGGCGCACCTTCACCAAGCCCGGCACCCGCACCCCCGTCACCCTCACCACCGCCACCTTCGAAGGACACCTGCGAATCAGCGACCCCGCCCTCCTGAAGACCGCCCTCCTCGAAGGCATCGGCCCCGCCAAGGCCTACGGCTGCGGGCTGCTCACCCTCGCCCCGCTCCCCGGCACCGGCGCGGCCCGCTGACCGATGGCCGACATCTGGTGGAAAGCCCACCCCCACGACCTGCACCGCCTCTCCGACCGCGTCTCCAGCGTCTACGTCGAACGCAGCCACATCGACCGCGACGAGAACGCCGTCGTCGTCATCAACAAGCGCGAAACCGTCCGCATCCCGGCCGCCATGGTCGCCGTCGTCCTCCTCGGCCCCGGCACCCGCATCACCCACGGCGCGGTCAACCTGCTCGCCGACTCCGGCACCACCGTGTGCTGGGTCGGCGAGCAGGGCGTCCGCATGTACGCGGCCGGACTCGGCCCCAGCCGCGGCGCCGGACTGCTGAACCGGCAGGCGTGGCTGGTCA
Organism: Kitasatospora phosalacinea; assembly: GCF_000717185.1. Classification (GTDB taxonomy): domain Bacteria; phylum Actinomycetota; class Actinomycetes; order Streptomycetales; family Streptomycetaceae; genus Kitasatospora; species Kitasatospora phosalacinea_A. The sequence goes on from NZ_JNYE01000089.1 coordinate 11,709, forward strand.
GCCGCACCAAGGAACGCCTCGCCGTCGCCCGCGCCATGTACCGCATGCGTTTCCCCGGCGAGGACGTGGACAGCGCCACCATGCAGCAACTGCGCGGCCGCGAAGGCGCCCGGATCCGCAAGCTCTACCAAGCGCACGCCCGCCGCACCGGCGTCCCCTGGAACGGACGCGTCTACCAACCCGGAGACGCCCACGCCGCCGGCGACGACCTCAACCGGCTCCTCTCCGCCGCGAACGCCGCGCTCTACGGCATCTGCCACGCCGTCATCACCGGCCTCGGCGCCAGCCCCGGTCTCGGCTTCGTCCACACCGGCCTCGCCACGTCCTTCGTCCTCGACATCGCCGACCTCTACAAAGCCGACTACACCATCCCCCTCGCCTTCGACCTCACCGCCCGCGGCCACACCGAAGAACGCGACGCCCGCCTCGGCCTGCGCGACCGCATCGCAGAAGACCGTCTCCTCGGCCGGATCGTCCGGGACGTCAAAGCCCTCCTCACCCCGGACGGCATCGACCTGGCCGATCAGGACGTCAACCAGCTGTGGGACGAGAAGGTCGGCACGGTCCAAGGCGGCGTCAACTGGTCTGCTGGAGGAGAAACTTCCCTCCTCCAGGCCATCGACCCGGGAATGGGCGACGAGGACGAACACCTGGCGATCGTCGGCCCCGAATTCGACAACGACCCGAAGCAGCCGCCGCGATGACCGTCATCGTCCTGATCGCCGCCCCCGAAGGCCTACGCGGCCACCTCACCCGCTGGATGGTCGAAGTCCACGCCGGCGTCTTCGTCGGCAACCCCAGCCGCCGCATCCGCGACCGCCTCTGGGACCTCCTCGCCACCCGCATCGGCACCGGCCAAGCCATCCTCGTCGAACCCGCCACCAACGAACAAGGCTGGACCGTCCGCACCGCCGGCACAGACCGCTGGAAGCCCATCGACTTCGACGGACTGATTCTCTCCGCCCGCCCGACCCGATAAAACCGCAGCTCACGAAGCCTCGGCCCCGCGCTCGCGGGGGTTGCTCCGGGGACACCGCCGTCGACGCCAACGGCTTCGACTCGGCCCCGCGCTCGCGGGGGTTGCTCCCTGACGCCATTCGGGATCCCCCTCAACCCCTTCTCGGCCCCGCGCTCGCGGGGGTTGCTCTCGCCCTGGTGGCCGCCGAAGGTGCCGTCGGCACTCGGCCCCGCGCTCGCGGGGGTTGCTCCTACCAGGCGGTCCAGGCCCGGCGGAACCCCGACTCGGCCCCGCGCTCGCGGGGGTTGCTCTGCCGCCGAGCTGCAGGTGGCCCGGCAGCAGCTCTCGGCCCCGCGCTCGCGGGGGTTGCTCCCCGGCAAGGTGGTAGCCGTGGCCGGCGCCGCCCTCGGCCCCGCGCTCGCGGGGGTTGCTCTCCCGCCCGCTCCCGCACCACCCACGCCCGCGACTCGGCCCCGCGCTCGCGGGGGTTGCTCCGGGCTGCGCGCCGAGGTCGGCTGGTTCGACCGCTCGGCCCCGCGCTCGCGGGGGTTGCTCTCCGTCAGCGGACGCGGTGTCGTCAGTGTTGAGCTCGGCCCCGCGCTCGCGGGGGTTGCTCCGGGGGGCGAGGCGGGCCCGGTCTGTGACGGCGGCTCGGCCCCGCGCTCGCGGGGGTTGCTCCGTCGCGCTCGGCGACCGCGCGGCTGATGTACCCTCGGCCCCGCGCTCGCGGGGGTTGCTCCGTGGCCTTGACCTCTCCGGCCGCCTCGGCGATCTCGGCCCCGCGCTCGCGGGGGTTGCTCCGCTGCTGGCGCGACGAGACGTGCGCCGGGCCCCTCGGCCCCGCGCTCGCGGGGGTTGCTCCCGGGACACCCCCGGTTGCCCGGGGAGCTTGTGCTCGGCCCCGCGCTCGCGGGGGTTGCTCCGCGAGGACCGCGCGGCCGCCGAGCGTGAACGCCTCGGCCCCGCGCTCGCGGGGGTTGCTCCGCTGACGGAGCGCACGGCAGGCGGGGCGTACACTCGGCCCCGCGCTCGCGGGGGTTGCTCCCGATACGGGCGCGTGCCTCGGGGCACCGTGTCCTCGGCCCCGCGCTCGCGGGGGTTGCTCCTGGTCGGGGCGTACCAGCGGCTGCGGAAGGCGCTCGGCCCCGCGCTCGCGGGGGTTGCTCTGCTCGGAATCCTGGAATGTCCCAGGTCAGAGCGCTCGGCCCCGCGCTCGCGGGGGTTGCTCAGCCAGGCGCGGTGTACGATCCGCGCGCCGGGTCTCGGCCCCGCGCTCGCGGGGGTTGCTCCGAGTACTCCACGATCTTCCGGCAGATGGGCCTCTCGGCCCCGCGCTCGCGGGGGTTGCTCCCTGGCCGCGATCCCCTCCCGCGACAGGCCCTCCTCGGCCCCGCGCTCGCGGGGGTTGCTCGAACTGCTCTAACCCCACCGGCCGCCGTTGGCACTCGGCCCCGCGCTCGCGGGGGTTGCTCTCCCCCCAAACGATCATGCTGTTCTTGCAGGTCCTCGGCCCCGCGCTCGCGGGGGTTGCTCGCACGGGTTCGGGTCGCAGGACGGCCGGTCTGGCTCGGCCCCGCGCTCGCGGGGGTTGCTCCTTTCGAGAGGAAGCCCGGGCTGATCTGAGCCCCTCGGCCCCGCGCTCGCGGGGGTTGCTCCCTCACCGACACCGAACGCCGGATCCTCCGCCACTCGGCCCCGCGCTCGCGGGGGTTGCTCCCAGCCCGACGGCACCCCGCGCGGCCTCACCTTCTCGGCCCCGCGCTCGCGGGGGTTGCTCCGAGTACATCCGGCACCTGGAGCGCCACGAGTCCTCGGCCCCGCGCTCGCGGGGGTTGCTCTCTCGCGCTGTCCGAGCTGCGGTTGCTCCACGGCTCGGCCCCGCGCTCGCGGGGGTTGCTCCGAGCTCGGCCACAACCCGCACGCCTTCGTCTTCTCGGCCCCGCGCTCGCGGGGGTTGCTCCTTCCCGCCGCCCCGTTCCGGACCGGCCGGGAACTCGGCCCCGCGCTCGCGGGGGTTGCTCCGCCCCCGCGGCGCGGTTGATCCGGGCCACGGTCTCGGCCCCGCGCTCGCGGGGGTTGCTCCGGCAGGGCAGGGCCTGCAGGTCACTGCGGGCGCTCGGCCCCGCGCTCGCGGGGGTTGCTCTCTGGCCTCGATGACGGGGACCTGGCTCGGCGGCTCGGCCCCGCGCTCGCGGGGGTTGCTCCAATGAAGCGGCTGACGGGCGGCGACCCGATCGCTCGGCCCCGCGCTCGCGGGGGTTGCTCCCACCCACCGCACCACCCGCCAACACCCCTCAGCTCGGCCCCGCGCTCGCGGGGGTTGCTCCCGCGAGGCGAACGACATCGCCTTGAACGACCCCTCGGCCCCGCGCTCGCGGGGGTTGCTCGCCGCGGTGCGGTTCGGCCGGCACTTCCGCTCTCTCGGCCCCGCGCTCGCGGGGGTTGCTCCTGAGTCGAGACGCCGAGGGCGACCTTCAGCTTCTCGGCCCCGCGCTCGCGGGGGTTGCTCCGCCGCCCACGCCACCCTGGCAGGCCAGCGGGACTCGGCCCCGCGCTCGCGGGGGTTGCTCCCTCGTCGCCGAGACCGCGTTCGCCCACCTGCCCTCGGCCCCGCGCTCGCGGGGGTTGCTCCACGTTGCCCGGCGGGAGCCGCTTCTCGGCCTCCTCGGCCCCGCGCTCGCGGGGGTTGCTCGCGGCCGAAGCGACTGGCGCCCGCCGCCGACAACTCGGCCCCGCGCTCGCGGGGGTTGCTCCCACGTAGAGGCCATGCAGGAACAGGCTGACCACTCGGCCCCGCGCTCGCGGGGGTTGCTCCGCGCACGGCGAGCGCCTCAGCACCTACACCGTCTCGGCCCCGCGCTCGCGGGGGTTGCTCCGCGGCGTCCGGCTTGCTGGCGCCCCAGTCGTCCTCGGCCCCGCGCTCGCGGGGGTTGCTCCTCCTGGCCCGACGTCCAGCACCGCGAGCCGCTCTCGGCCCCGCGCTCGCGGGGGTTGCTCTCTGACGCACCGTCGGGCAGCACGGGCGAGCAGCTCGGCCCCGCGCTCGCGGGGGTTGCTCCGGCTCGTAGACGAGTCCGCCGGGCGGGCAGGCCTCGGCCCCGCGCAAATGTTTATTGTAGGCCAGAGGGGTTCAGGCAGGTGTGGGAACGTGCTGCGCAGGTGGGTGCGGGCGAAGCGGCTCCAGCGGGCCTTGGAGTGGGAGACCAGCAGGACCTGGGCGACGGCCAGGCGCAGACCAGCCCCGGAGTCCGTCAGCCGCGGCGGACGTCCTGAGCATGGCGTTCAGATTAGATGACCGCCGATCCGTACCCAGAGCGCCGTCAGGAGGGTGTCCAGCTCTTCGGTTGTAACAACCCGAACCCTGGACACCCTCCCTGTATGTTTGACGCGGAACCGGCAAATCCAACCGACTTCTGAGCCACTTGTCTGGCGCCGTCCGCACCTTATGGGCGACGACTGCCTGGTCAGAGCCGGGCCACTCCGCACCTCACCATAACCACCGGTATCGCGAGTTCAAGCTGAGCAGGCACATAGATTGCGTCCCAGCTGGATCGGCGGTTTGTCAGGCGTTGCGGGCCCTCACGTTCGAAACTTGCTGGGAGGTGACAACCGCTTCACCTGCTACGCATTGAACGAACGCCGGTCAGATTCGGGCGCGGCCAGCCACCAGGCGTACAGGCGGCAGCACTTGCGGCGATCAAGATGATGATCACGATCACCAATCCCGCAATCTGCTCTGGGGGGATGCTTGTCGGCTGTCCCTTGAGCGCACAGGTGGCAGCAGTCGTGGCCAATGCAACCAGGTCCTTGTTCTGGCGCAGCTGACGTGCGACGATAGTCGGGATGCTGCCGTGCACACGGGCATCGCGGATCGGGAGACGCATATGTCCTCCAGGTCGTAGTTGGGCGCCCCAATCAATGCTTCGGAGGCATGGGGCGCCCTTCTCTGTTGTATGAGGTGACAGTAGCGCACTGTCGCGGCCTCGATCCACCTGATGGACCATCAAGAGCGTTGGTAGGCACTTCATTTGAAGCAGCCGAGGCCTGAGCGACTTTGTTCTGTGCTTGAGGCGTCGCCTTGGCTCGTGACTGGTGGAGCTACCCCGCGAGCGCGGGGCCGATACAGAGTCCTGAGCAGAGCCCTGAGCTACTTTGGAGCCATTCCCGCAGGCGCGGGACCGAGGTCTGCCGTAGCAGTATCCCCTGGATGCGCGCTGCAAGCATCCAAGGGATGGCTCTCATGGTCAACTTCCCGTTGGTCAGCGCGATCCAAAGGCATCCTCGCCCCGTACGCGTTGTTGTAGCGCAATGTCAGGATCCGGCTGATGCGGCCCCGGTCCCGGGCGGACGTCAGGTGTTCTGGGTTCAGTTTGGTTGCTACGTACACGTTGCGCGGGTCGGGCTGGGTGCCCTCCGCCAGTCGGTGCTGTTGACCGGGCCGCCCGGAGTCGGCACCCGGATGGTGGCATCACCGACCGGTAAAGAGCTGGCGGCCAGTCGCCGTTGCCGGGCTGGCGACTGACATGATGCCCGGAGTCCCGGGCGGTGGTGGCGCTCGCATGGGGGCGGGACTGGCCAGGAAGGGAGGGTCGTCGGCCTGTCGCTGTCTCCTGGGCGAGTCGAACCTGACGTCCCGTCTCGTCAGGTCAGCGAAAGTCAGCATGAGTCCGAGTACAGCCTGGTCCACGCACCCATACCTGGGAACCAAAGCCTCCTGAGTCGCCCCGGCAGCAGCCGCACGACGAGGTCGACCACCTCGTGCAGGCAGTCGAGCCGATCTTCCGGATAGCGCGGCTGTGGAACCCGTTCCCGCAGGTCATGGCGATGGTGGGTGGCTGTTGGTGTCGTGGCCGGAGGCAGTTGGCCATGCGGCCCTCCGTCTTCAATTCCCTTCACTCGTCCTACGGTGCTCCGGTAGGCTCTCGACACCGGATGGGTGAACGTAGAACCTGTACGTCTCGGTGACCAACTCCACGGCCTTCAGCCCCACCGACACCATGCCGCTGTCCACCCGGGCCAAGGCCCTGATGGCCGTCGAGAGCATCGCCGCACTCATCACCTCCCTGCTCGTCATCGCCCACGCGGTGGGCGTCCTCGACCAGTAGCGGTGGCCCCGGCCCCGGCCGGGCGGAACCGGCAGCGCACGACCGGCCGTCCTTCCAGGGCATGAGTGACAACGACAAGACCTTGGGACGGCGCGGACTCCTCCGGACGGCGGTCGCCGGGGCCGCCCTCCTTCCGGTGGCCGGGGCCGTCCCCGCGGCCGCCGCCGACGAGCCGCAGCAGCACGGCGGCGGCAGCGGCGAAAGCGGCGGCAGTGGCGGCGAGACGGCGTTCACCTGGCTCGGCAACAGCGGGTGGCGGATCGAGGGCAACGGGCACACCGTCCTGTTCGACCCGTACCTCACCCGCTTCCCCACCCACGGCTTCGACGCCGCGACCCCGCTCACCGTGGCCGCCGACGTGGTCGACCGGCACATCGGGGAACCCGAGCTCGTGCTGGTCAGCCACAGCCACTGGGACCACTTCAACGACGTCCCGTACATCGCGAGGAGCCGCGGGGTGCGGGTGGTCGGCACCGCCACCACCTGCCACCTGCTGCGGGCGATGGGCGTGGCCCCGGCGCAGCTGGTCGTGGTGAAGGGCGGCGAGGTCCTCGACTTCGGTGGGTACACCGTGCGGGTGGTGGCCAGCCTGCACAGCCGCAACGCCGAGCACCGGTACTGGGCGCCCGGCACGCTCACCGCACCGCCCGCGACGCCGCCCGGGACGATCGGCGAACTCGTCGAGGGCGACACCCTGGCCTTCCAGGTCCGGTTCGGCGACGGCCCCTCGACCCTGCTCACCGGCGCCAGCGACTTCGTCGAGCACACCTTCGCCGGACTGCGCCCCGACATCGCGATGATCGCCGTCGAGAGCACCGCCCGCACCACCCACAGGTACGTGCCGCGGCTGCTCCAGGCGCTCGACCACCCGCGCACCGTCGTCCCCGTGCACTGGGACGACTTCGAGACGCCGCTGACCGAACCCGCCGCCCAGGCCCCGGGGACGGACCTCGACGGCCTGCTCGCCCAGGTGCGCCGGCTCTCCCCGCGCACCCGGGTGATCCGCCCCGAGCACCTCGCCACCCTGCACCTGCGGGCCTGACGGGCCTGACGGGCCTGACGGGCCTGACGAGCCTGACGGGCCTGGCGGACCTGACGGGGCGTCGGGGAATGCCGGCGGCCCGCCGGGGGTTGGGGCAGGCACCGAGTCCCCCCTCCGGCGGGCCGCCGCCCCACCGGAACGACCCGTGCCGGAGCCGCAGATGACACCCCGTTCGTTCCTCTTCCTGCTCGGCAGCGCCCGCACCGGAGGCAACACCGAGGCGCTCGCCCGGGCCGCCGCCGAGCAGCTCCCGCCCGGCACCGGGCAGCGCTGGCTGCACCTGGCCTCCCACGACCTGCCCGAGTACGCCGACGCGCGGCACGCGCCCGGCGGCCCGCAGGCGCAGCCCACCACCGGGGACGAGGCGCTGCTGCTGGAGGCCACCCTCGGCGCGAGCGACCTGGTGATCGCCTCCCCGCTGTACTGGTACTCGCTCTCCTCCGCGGCCAAGCGCTACCTCGACCACTGGTCGAAGTGGCTGCGCACCCCCGACCCGGGGTTCCGGGCCGCGATGGCCGGGCGCACCCTGTGGGGCGTCACCGCGATGGCGCACGCCGAGGAGGAGGTCGCCCGCCCGCTGGAACTGACGCTCCAGCACACCGCCGCGTACATGGGCATGCGCTTCGGCGGCGTCCTGCTGGGCAACGCCAGCCGCCCGGGCCAGGTGCTGGCGGACGAGCGGGCGATGGCCCGCGCCAAGACCTTCTTCGCCCGGCAGCCGGAACCCGCCCGCTTCCCGTACGAGCGGTGACGGGCGCCCGGCCGGGCGGCTAGCCGGGGGAGGGGCGGACGGCGTTGCGGGCGAGGTTGGCCAGCAGGCGGCGGTTGCGCAGGTGCAGGAGCAGCTCGGTCAGCGGGCTCTCCAGCCGGGCGCCGATCCCGCGCAGCGGGTGCTCGTCGAGCAGCAGCAGGGTGTGGCCGCCCCACGGGACGAGCGAGAAGGCGATCCGGGCGGTGCCCAGCGGGGACGCCGCGGCCTCCAGTTCGAGGCGGCGGCCGGGTTCGCAGATCCGGACGACGCAGGTGTCCTCCAGGGTGGCCGGCCCGACGCCGACCCGGAACCTGAGCCGGGCGCCGACCGCGGGCCAGTGCTCGTCCGCGTCCAGCACGTCCTGCGTCCCGACCACCCACTGCGCGTAGCTCCGGGCGTTCGCCAGGACGTCCCAGACCTGCTCGGGCGGGCAGCCGATCAGGCGTTGTCGCTGTGCCATGAGGGTCCGTTCCCTTCGGACGGGGCGGACCGGCGGTGCGGCCCGCCCCGGGTGGCGGAGCCGCCCACCGGCAGGAAGCGGGCCGGGGAGCGGCGGTGGGCGTTCAGCGCGGCGCGGGCGGCGTTGGCGCCGCACGCCCCGTGCACGCCGCCGCCCGGGTGGGCGGAGGCGGAGGCCAGGTAGAGCCGGGCGACCGGGGTGCGGGGCCCGGCGGTGCCCGGGGTCGGACGCAGGAACAGCTGCTGGTGCGGGGCCGCGGTGCCGCCGTTGAGGGCACCGCCGACCAGGTTGTCGTCCAGCGCGCGCAGCACCGGCGGGGTGAGCACCCGGCGGGCGGCGACCAGGTCGCGGAAGCCGGGGGCGAACCGCTCCACCTGCCGCTCGATCCGGTCGGCGACCGCCTCCCCCTCGCGCTCGTCCCACCGGCCGGTGACGCCGTCCGGGCCGAGGTCCGCGGTGATCCGCTGCGGGACGTGCGTGTAGGCCCAGGCCGACTCGGTGCCGCGGGGCGAGCGGGACGGGTCGGCCACCGTCATCTGCCCGAACAGGGCGAACGGACGGGCGGGCAGCCGCCCGGTGAGGACCTGGTGGGCATAGTCGCCGAGCTCGTCCAGGTCGGCGCCCAGGTGCACCGTCCCGGCCCGGCGGGCGAGGGGCGCGGTCCAGGGCACCGGCCCGCGCAGCGCCCAGTCGACCTTGACGGTGCCGAAGTCCCACTGGAAGCGGCCCACGTCCCGGCGCAGCGCCCCGGGCAGGTGCTCCCAGCCGACCAGGCCGCCGTACAGGGCCGTCGCGGCGGTGTCCGCCAGGACGGCCCGCCGGGCCCGGTGGCGGCAGCCGTCCGCGGTGCGCACGCCCAGCGCCGTCCCGTTGCGGACCAGCACCTCCCGCACCGGCTGCCCGCAGCGCACCTCCCCGCCCCGGGACTCCAGGCGGCGCACCAGCGCGGCGGTCAGGGCGGACGCCCCGCCGACCGGCACCGGCCAGCCGTGCCGCCGCCCCAGCATCGCCATCAGCCAGCCGAACGCGGCACTGCCCGCCGCCTCCGGCAGCAGGTCGGCGTGCAGGGCGCAGCCGGCCAGCAGCAGCCCCGGCGCGTCGCCCGCGAACTCCTCCTCGGCGAGGCGCCGCACCGGCAGCGCCAGGAAGCGCGCCAGGTCGACCAGCCCCGCCGTGCGCAGCCGGGCCGCGATCGCCGCCCCCGCCCGCACCGGCGGGAACGGCGTCAGCAGGGCGTTCACCAGGTGCGGCTCCAGCTCGTCCCAGCGGTCGGCCAGCCGCTGCCAGGCCCGGGCGTCGGGCCCGCCGAACATCCGCTCCAGCCGCTCCGCGTCCGCCCCGTCGGTGCCGTCGCCGTCCCGGTACAGCCCGGCGCAGCGGCCGTCCGGCAGCGGGTGCGCCACCACCAGCGGGGCGCGGCTCCACCGCAGCCCGAACGCGCCGAGCCCCAGCCCCCGGATCGCCGGGGAGGCGACGGCCAGCGGGTGGAAGGAACTGAACAGGTCGGAGACGAACTCCGGGTCCACGCCCCGGTCGCTGCGCACCGCCCCGCCCGGGTCGGGCTGCGCCTCCAGCACCAGGACGTGCCAGCCCGCGTCCGCGAGCAGGTTGGCCGCGACCAGCCCGTTCGGACCGGACCCGATCACGATCGCGTCAGCCATGCCGCCCTCCTCGGAGCCTCGTCGGCCCCGCGCCTGCCCGGCCGGCCGCGGCGCACACCTCCGGGAGCGGACCGCCTACCGCACCTCGATGCCGACCAGGCAGGTGTCGTCGTCGGTGTCGGCGCCGCTGAAGCGCAGCAGGTGGTCCAGGTGGGCTTCGAGCGCGGTGGCGCCCGCCCGGGGCGCGGCCTCGGACAGGGACACCAGGTTGGCGAGCGAGGCCTGCAGGCCCTGGTCGCGGCGCTCGATCAGCCCGTCGGTGTACATCACGATCCGGTCGCCCGGCCGCAGCTCGACCTCGCTCTCCTGGTAGTCGGCCTGGCCGATCACGCCCAGCAGGATGCCGTCCACCTGCGGCAGGCACTCCGCGCTGCCGCCGCGCAGCAGCACCGGCGGCAGGTGCCCGGCCCGGGCCCAGCGCAGCAGGCGGCGCCCCGGGTCGTACAGGCCGCAGACCGCGGTCGCGGTGACGTTGTCGGTCAGGTGGTGCGTGACGCTGTTCAGCCAGGCCAGCAGCTGGGCCGGACCGGCCCCGGTGGCCGCCAGGCCGCGCAGCGCGTTGCGCAGCGCGACCATCCCGGTGGCGGCCTCGATGCCGTGCCCGGCGACGTCGCCGACGCACACCAGCACCTGCCCGGACGGCAGCGGCAGCGCGTCGTACCAGTCGCCGCCGACCAGGTGGTCCTTCTCGGCGGGGCGGTAGCGCACCGCGACGTCCAGGTTGTCCAGCGCCAGCGGACCGGCGCTGGGCGGCATGATGGCGTGCTGCAACTGCCGCACCAGCCGGTGCCGTTCGGCGGCCTGCTGCTCGGTCTGCGCCAACTGGTCGCGGGTCGCGGCGAGCGCGACCTCCGTCCAGTGCTGCGCCGAGATGTCCTGGTAGGCGCCGCGGACGGCGCTCAGCCGCTCCGACGGGTCGTGCACCGGCTCGGCCACCACCCGGATGTGCCGGGTCACGCCGTCCGCGCGCTGCAGCCGGAAGGCCGTGGACGCCGGACGCCGGTGGTGCAGCAGGGTGCGCAGGAACCGGTCGACGGCGTCGCGGTCGTCCGGGTGGGCGTGCTCGGCCAGCTGGTCCAGCGCGATCGGCCGCGCGGTGGCGGGCAGGCCGTACAGCTCGAACAGGGTGTCGTTCCAGACCACCTGGCGGGAGCCCAGGTCCTCCTCGAAGCCGCCGATCCGGCCCAGCCGCTGCGCGTGGTGCAGCAGGCGGGCGATCTTCGGCGTGCTGTCGGCCAGCCGCCACAGCACGGCCACGTGGTCGCCGTGCCGACTGACGGACACGTACGCGTCCGCGGTCAGCAGCACCCCGTCGACCAGGGCGGCCAGCCCCATCCGCGGGTCCCGGAACGGCTCCCCGGTCGCGTGGACGTCCTCCACCGCCCCCAGCAGGCCGCCCACCCGCGCGGCCAGCGGGTACGCCTCCAGCAGCGGCGAGCCGACCAGGGCGGCGGTCGGGCGGCCCGCGAAGTCCACGAACGCCGGATTGGCGTGCCGGATCACGAACTGGGGCGGGAAGGCGTCGTCGACGGGCTCCAGCACCATGCACGGGTCGAGCAGCCCGTCGACCAGCCGGGCCAGCTCGTCCAGCGGCCCGGACACCGGGGCCCCGTCCGGGACGTCCTCGCTCCAGGTCTCCAGGGTGGCCGCGCACAGCCCGGCCAGCGCCTCGAACTGCCGCTGCAGCGACTGCGAGCGCTCCGGCGGCTCCCCGGGCCAGCACACCTCCAGCACGCCGGTCAGCCGGCCGCCGACCCCGGCCGGGACGGCGATCCGCCCGCCGCCCGTCTCGTACCGGCCGATCGACGGGACGGCCGCCTCGGCCGGGGTGCGGTACTCCACCGTCGCCCGCTCGTCCAGGGCCCGGCGGGCCGCGGTGACCACCCCGGGCGGCACGTGGCGCCACCGGCGGGCCTCCGCGTCGGTGAAGCCCGCGCTGCCCGCCAGCGCCAGCGACAGGTCCGGCCGGGCCGCCCAGATCGCCACCGCGACCGCGCCCAGCGGGCGCAGCGCGTGCTCCAGCATCGCCCGGGCCGCCGCCGCCGCGTCGGTGCCGCTCAGCGCGTCCGCCTCGGTGTTGCGCAGCCGCACGCCCACGCCCGGGTCGCCCGGGTCCGCCGCGCGGGCCACGAACTCCTGGGCCGCCTCGGAGATCTTGTCCGCGGCGGCCTGGTTGACCAGCCCGGCGGCCAGCTCCAGCGGGGTGGAACCGGCCTGCTCCGCCAGCAGCTGCAACTGCTTGGCGGCCTCGGTCGGCCCGCAGCGCAGCCGCTCCACCAGGACGCCCACCGCCATCTCCACCACCGAGCGGCCCGCGGCGTGCGCCTGCGCCTCGTCGAGCTGGCGGCGCAGCCGGTCCACCGTCCCGGCCAGCCGCCCCAGGGCGCCGTTGACCACGGCGCCGTCCGTCGGCCCGTCCGGCGCCGCGTCGGCGGGTCCGGCGGCGGGCCGCTGGGCGCCGATCAGCCCGGTGGGGCCCGGCGGGATCGACAGCTCCTGGCCGGGGTGCGGCTCCCGGGACTGGTGCACGGCGGTGGCTCCTGCGGTGGTGGGGGACGGGACGGGCGGCCGGGCGGTCACCGGGCGAGCTGGGCCTCGATCCGGCTGACCAGCTGGCCCGCGTCGACCGGCTTGGTGACGTAGTCGCTGGCCCCGGCGGCGAGGCTCTTCTCCCGGTCGCCGACCATCGCCTTGGCGGTCACCGCGATGATCGGCAGCGCCGCGTGCTGCGGCATCGCCCGGATCGCCGCGGTGGCGGTGTAGCCGTCCATCTCGGGCATCATCACGTCCATCAGGATCACGTCGACGCCCGGGTTGGCGGCCAGCGTCTCCAGCGCCGCCCGGCCGTTCTCGGCCTGCAGCACCCGCATGCCGTGCAGTTCGAGGATGCCCGTGATGGCGTACAGGTTGCGGTCGTCGTCGTCGACGACCAGCACCAGGCGGCCGTTCAGGGCGGAGCTCCCGGCCTCCCACGGGTCGTCCTGCGGGAGCCCGCGGACCAGCGGCACGTCCTGCGGACGGTCGGCGCCCATGTGCAGGGCGATGCGCTCGCGCAGCTCGTCCAGGCTGGAGATCACCTCCAGCGGGCGGGCCCCGGAGCGGGAGAGCGCGTCGGCGTCGCCCGGCGTCCCGCGGTTGCTGTGGACCAGCACCGGCACGCCCTGCAGCGCCGGGTCGCGGTCCATCTCGCGCAGCAGCGCGGGGGCCGCACCCTCGGGCAGGTCGAGGTCCAGCACCACGCAGTGCGGGGCAGCGGAGGCCAGGACGGCCGCGGCCTCCGCCGCGCCGACCGCGGTGACCACCTCGGTGCGGCGCCGGGCCTCCCCGGGCCCGGCCGGGCCGACCGGCTCGGCGGTGGCGTTCTCGGCGACCAGCGACAGCAGGCCGCCCTGGCGCTCCTCGACGACCAGCAGGCGGCGCGGCCGGGACGGCGCCGCGCCCTCCTCGGCGCCCTGGAACGGCCCGTCGGCGCCGGCCGCCCGCTCCTCGCCCGCCGCGTCCCGCGGCTCGGCCTCCAGCGCGAGGAACTCCGGCCGGGTGACCGGCAGGAACAGCGTGAAGGTGCTGCCGCTGCCCAGCACGCTCTCGGCGGTGATCGCGCCGCCCAGCAGGTAGGCGATCTCCCGGCTGATCGACAGGCCCAGGCCGGTGCCGCCGTACTTGCGGCTGGTGGTGCCGTCCGCCTGCTGGAACGCCCCGAAGACGCTCTCCAGGTGCTGCGGCGCGATGCCGATGCCGCTGTCGGAGACCTGGAAGGCCAGCACCGGCCCGCCGCGCCGCACCCCCTCGGGGACCCGGTCCTCCGGGGCGAGCCCGATCCGCAGCTCGACCCGGCCCCGCTCGGTGAACTTCACCGCGTTGGACAGCAGGTTCCGCAGCACCTGGCGCAGCCGGTAGTCGTCGGTGACGAGCTGCTCGGGCACGTCCGCGGCGGTGCGGACGGTGAAGGCCAGGCCCTTCTGGCCGGTCAGCGGCTTGAAGGTGGCCTCGGCGTACTCCAGCAGGCTGCGCAGCGACACCGGCTCCGGGTTGAGGTCCATCTTCCCCGCCTCGACCTTCGACAGGTCGAGGATGTCGTTGATCAGCTGCAGCAGGTCCGACCCGGCCGAGTGGATGATGCCCGCGTACTCGACCTGCTTGGCGGTCAGGTTCCGGGTGGGGTTCTGGGCGAGCAGCTGGGCCAGGATCAGCAGGCTGTTCAGCGGGGTGCGCAGCTCGTGGCTCATGTTGGCCAGGAACTCCGACTTGTACGTGGAGGCCAGCGAGAGCTGGTGCGCGCGCTCCTCCAGCTCCTGCCGGGCCTGCTCGATCTCCAGGTTCTTGGTCTCGATGTCCCGGTTCTGCGCGGCCAGCAGGGCGGCCTTCTCCTCCAACTCCGCGTTGGACTCCTGGAGTTCCTCCTGCCGGGCCTGCAACTCCTGCGAGCGGGCCTGGAGTTCGGCGGTCAGCCGCTGCGACTCGCCCAGCAGCTCGTCGGTGCGGGCGTTGGCGACGATCGTGTTCAGGTTGACGCCGACGGTCTCCATCAGCTGGTCCAGGAAGGCCCGGTGGACGGCGGCGTACGGCCGGACCGAGGCCAGCTCGATCACGCCGAGCACCTGGTCCTCGACCACGATCGGGACGACCAGCAGCGACAGCTCCTCGGTGCGGCCGAGCCCGGAGGACGCCGCCAGGTAGCCGGCCGGGAGGGCGTCGACGGCGATGGTGCGGCGGCTGCGGGCGGCCTGCCCGACGAAGGACTCGCCCAGCCGGAAGCTGGCCGGCCGCTCGCCGTCCGGGTACGCGTACGAGCCGATCAGCCGCAGCACCGTGCCGCCGTCGGCCTCCTCGGCGAGGTAGAACGCGCCGACCTGGGCGCCCACCAGCGGGGTGAGCTCGTCCATCACCGCCTCGGCGACCACGGCCAGGTCGCGGCGGCCCTGCAGCAGGCCGGAGAAGCGGGCCAGGTTGGTCTTCAGCCAGTCCTGCTCCTCGTTGGCGCGGGTGGTCTCGCGCAGCGAGCCGACCATCGCGTTGACGTTGTCCTTGAGGTCGGCGACCTCGCCGGAGGCGTCCACGGTGACCGAGCGGGTCAGGTCGCCCGCCGCGACGGCGCTGGCCACCTCGGCGATCGCCCGGACCTGCCGGGTGAGGTTCCCGGCCAGCTCGTTGACGTTCTCGGTCAGCCGCTTCCAGGTGCCGGAGACGCCCTCGACCTCGGCCTGCCCGCCCAGCCGCCCCTCGCTGCCGACCTCGCGGGCCACGCGCGTCACCTCGGCGGCGAACGAGCCGAGCTGCTCGACCATGGTGTTGATGGTGGTCTTCAGCTCCAGGATCTCGCCGCGCGCGTCGACGTCGATCTTGCGGGTCAGGTCGCCGTTGGCGACCGCGGTGGTGACCTGCGCGATGTTGCGGACCTGCGAGGTCAGGTTGTGCGCCATGAAGTTGACGTTGTCGGTGAGGTCCTTCCAGGTGCCCGCGACGTTCGGCACCCGGGCCTGGCCGCCGAGGATGCCCTCGGTGCCGACCTCGCGGGCGACCCGGGTCACCTCGTCGGCGAACGCCGACAGGGTGTCCACCATCGTGTTGATCACCCCGGCCAGCGCGGCGACCTCGCCCTCCGCCTCGACGGTGATCTTCTGGCTGAGGTCGCCGCGGGCCACCGCCGTGGCGACCTGGGCGATCGAGCGGACCTGGCCGGTCAGGTTGGACGCCATCACGTTGACGTTGTCGGTCAGGTCCTTCCAGGTGCCCGACACGCCCCGGACGGTGGCCTGCCCGCCCAGGTTGCCCGCCGTGCCGACCTCGCGGGCGACGCGGGTCACCTCGTCGGCGAACGCCGAGAGCTGGTCGACCATCGTGTTGATGGTCTCCTTCAGCTCCAGGATCTCGCCCCGGGCGTCCACCCGGATCTTCTGCGTCAGGTCGCCGCGGGCCACCGCCGTGGTGACCTGCGCGATCGCCCGGACCTGCGCGGTCAGGTTGTCGGCCATCACGTTCACCGACTCGGTCAGGTCGCGCCAGGTGCCCGACACGTCCCGGACGTCGGCCTGCCCGCCGAGCCGGCCCTCGGTGCCGACCTCGCGGGCGACGCGGGTCACCTCGCCCGCGAAGGAGCTCAGCTGGTCGACCATCGTGTTGATGGTGTCCTTCAGCTCCAGGATCTCGCCCCGGGCGTCGACCTGGATCTTCTGCGACAGGTCGCCCTCGGCCACCGCGGTCGCCACCTGCGCGATCGCCCGGACCTGGCCGGTCAGGTTGCCCGCCATCGAGTTGACGCTGTCGGTCAGGTCGCGCCACGTCCCCGAGACGCCCTGCACGTCGGCCTGGCCGCCGAGGATGCCCTCGGTGCCGACCTCGCGGGCGACGCGGGTCACCTCGCCCGCGAAGGAGCTCAGCTGGTCGACCATCGTGTTGACGGTGTCCTTCAGCTCCAGGATCTCGCCCCGGGCGTCCACCGTGACCTTCTGCGACAGGTCGCCCTTGGCGACGGCGGTCGCCACCTGCGCGATGTCGCGCACCTGGGTGGTGAGGTTGCCCGCCATCGCGTTGACCGAGTCGGTCAGGTCCGCCCAGGAGCCGGACACCCCGGGGACGACCGCCTGACCGCCCAGCTGCCCCTCGGTGCCCACCTCGCGGGCCACCCGGGTCACCTCGGAGGTGAACCGCGACAGCTGGTCCACCATGCCGTTGAACACGGTCGCGATCTCGCCCAGCAGCCCGCCCGCGTCCCCGGCCAGTTCGGTGCCGAAGTCGCCGTCGCGCACCGCGGTCAGCCCGGCCAGCAGCAGCCGGAGCTCGGCCTCGCCGATCTCCGAGCGGTCGGTCGCCTCCTCCGGACGGGAGTCCTGCGACGTCGTCGAGCCAGCCATCGAAAGCTCAGCCTCCTCGGCCCTGCCCGGCAGGATCGGCCGGACAGCGCCTGACACGCTCCGCCGTCGGGCGGAGCAACCGATCGAGCGCACGAGCCCTGGAAACCGTCCGAGCGCAGTTCCCCGGGGCCCCGGGCGAGGCTACCCCAGCCTCGGTGAACGGCGGAAAACCCGCAGGTGGAAGGGTGCCTCAGGAGGGGAGGGCGGCCTCCGCCACCACCGGGTCGCCGCCCCCGACGGGCAGCACGGTGACGCGCAGGCGGTCGGCGGTGGCCGTGGCGGACAGCCGCAGGGTGCCGCCGGGCGCCGCGGCCAGCGCCCCCGCGAACGCCTCCCCGCCGACGGCCGCCGCCGCCCGGGCCGCCCCGGCCGGGAGGCCGCACCCGGCCAGCCAGCCGCGCAGCGCCGACCGGACGGCCGCCGACTCCTCCGGCCGGGCGGGCCGGGACAGCTCCAGCCGGCCCGGCTGCCGGTAGAGCAGCACCGCCACGTCGTCCTCGTAGCCGTCGGCGGGCGCCATCCGCGCCATCACGTGGTCCGGCAGGTCGGCGGTCGGCAGGTGCGCGCCCGACGCCACCGCGCGGGCCGCCGCCGCGATGCCCTCGGACAGGCTGCCGCGCCGCCGCTCCACCAGCCCGTCCGTGTACAGCAGCAGCGTGGAGCGGCCCGGCAGCACCACGACGGCCTCCGGCCGCGGCCGCCCCGTCCGGACCGCCAGCGGCAGCGAACGGCCCCCCTCCAGCAGGACGGCGCCGCCGTCCGCCCGGACCAGCACGCCCGGCGGGTGCCCGGCGCTGGAGTGCCGCAGCTCGCCGGTGGCCGGGTCCAGGACGCCGCAGAAGACGGTGGTGCAGACCGCCCCCGGGACGGTGGCGGCGAAGACGTCCAGCGCGGCCAGCGTCCGGGCCGGGCTCGGGTCCTGGAGCAGCAGCGCCCGGCAGGCGCTGCGCAGCTGGCCCATCACGCTGGCCGCGGCCAGGCCCCGCCCCACGCAGTCGCCGACGATGATGCCCGTCCGGCCGTCCGGCAGCGGCACCGTGTCGTACCAGTCGCCGCCCACCTGCAGCGGCGGGGTGGCCGGCTCGTAGCGGACCGCGAAACCCTCCGGCAGCCGGTCCGGGCCCAGGATGGCGTGCTGCAGGGCGAGGGCCGTCTCGCGCTGCTGGTCGATCCGGTGGGCCCGGGCCAGCCCCTGGGCGAGCCGGCCGCCCAGCAGCGCGAGCAGCAGCTCGTCCTCCCGGGTGAAGGGCCGCTGCTCGCCCAGCTCCACCGCCAGGACCAGCGGCCCGGCCCGGTGCTCCAGCCGGACGCCCGTCCCGGCCGGGCCCGCCACCGGGGTGAGGGCGGGCCCGGCGGCCAGCTCCGCCAGGTGGCGCTCCGCCCCCGGCGGCAGCGCGGGGGAGGGGCCGGTGACGGTGAGCCGGGGCGGGGCGCCGGCGTCCGCCGGGTCGAAGCGGGCCGCCACCACCCGGCGGGCCCGCCACAGCCCGCGCAGCTCGTCCAGCGCGCAGGCCAGCGCCTCCTCGACGTCGGCCGCCCGGGCCAGGCAGTCGGCGAGCGAGGCCAGCGCGCTCTCCCGCTGCACGGCGTAGTACTCGGCGGTCACGTCCCGGAAGGTGCCGACGGTGACGGTGCGCCCGGTCAGCGGGTCCGGGACGCGGTTGAAGGTGGAGTGCGCCCACACCCGGTGCCCGTCCCGGTGGGTGGCGGGCACGGTGGCGCTGCCGCGGTCGCCCGCCAGCGCCCCGGCGAGGGCGTCGGCGGACTGCTGCCGGGCGTCCGGGTCCGCCTCCCGGTCCGCCCACCACGGGTGCGGCGGGGCGTACGGCAGCCCCTCGGGGCCGTACCCGAGCAGGTCCGTGAAGGCCGCGTTGATCCGGACCACCGCGCCCTCCTCGTCGCAGACGAAGAAGGCGTCCTGCAGCGAGTCGACCAGCGCCTCGCTCCACCGGGTGTGCCGCTCGCGCAGCCGCGCCAGCCGCAGCGCCGACCGCACCCGGGCCAGCAGGTCCGCCGCGGCGAACGGCTTGACCAGGTAGTCGTCCGCGCCCGACTCGAAACCGTCGATCGCGTCGTCCCGCCCGGCCCGCGCCGACAGCAGCAGCACCGGCAGGACGGCGGTGCGCGGATCCGCGCGCAGCGCCGCGACCAGCTGCAGGCCGTCCGTGCCCGGCATCATCACGTCGCTGATCACCAGGTCGGGCGCGGCCGAGCGGACGGCGGCCAGCGCCCGGGCGGCGTCGCCCACCGCGGTGACCCGGTGGCCCGCGCCGCCCAGGACCCGGGCCAGGTAGGCGCGCATGTCGGCGTTGTCGTCGACGACCAGGACGTGCGCGGGCCCGCCGTCGTCGGCCTCCGCCGCGGAGGCCGCGGAGGCCGCGGAGGCGGCGGAGGTCACGGGGGCGGCGGGCGCGGTCGGCCGGTCCGCGGCTTCCCAGCGGGCGGCCTCCTGGAGGAAGGACTCGGCGCCGTCGGCCGGGTCGCGGCGGGCCGGCGCCGCGGGGAGGACGGCCCCCGGGGCCAGCGGCAGGTCCACGGTGAACGCGGTGCCCCGCTCCGGGACGGACTCGGCGGTGACCGTCCCGCCGTGCAGCTCGACCAGATCCTTGACCAGGGCCAGGCCGATGCCGCTGCCCTCGTGAGAGCGCGCCCGGCCGCCCTCCACCCGGTGGAAGCGGTCGAACAGGTGCGGCAGCTCCCCGGCGGGCACCCCCACCCCGGTGTCCGCCACGGTGACCTCGGCCCGCCCGTCCCGCTCGCGCACCCGCACCCGGATCGCGCCCTCGAAGGTGAACTTCAGGGCGTTGCCGAGCAGGTTGAAGACCACCTTCTCCCACAGGCCCGGATCCAGCAGCACCGGGGCGCCCAGCGGCGCGCAGTCCACCTCCAGGGCCAGCCCGGCGCGCTGCACGGCCGAGCGGAACACCGAGGCCAGCCCGGCGGTCAGCCGCGCCAGGTCGACCGGCTCCGGGCGGGCCCGCATCCGGCCCGCCTCGATCCGGGAGAAGTCCAGCAGCGTGTTGACCAGCCGCTCCAGCCGCAGCGCGTTGCGCCGGACGGTCTCCACGTCCGCGCGGACGTCCGGGTCGGCGTTCCCCCCGGCGTCCGCGAACCGCTGTTGCAGGGCCTCGGCCGGCCCCGCGATCAGCGTCAGCGGCGTGCGGAACTCGTGGCTGATGTTGGAGAAGAACGCGGTCTTCGCCCGGTCCAGCTCCGCCAGCTGCTCGGCCCGCCGCTGCTGCGCCTCGTGGCTGCGCGCGCTCGCGACGCCCGCCGCCAACCGGCCCGCCACCAGGTCGACGAAGCCGAGCTGGGCGTCGTCCAGCGGCCGGTACCGGTTGAGGCCGGCCACCAGGAACCCGCTCGGCCCGTCCTCGCCCGGCCCGTCCAGCGGCACCACCCGGGCCTGCCGCGGCGGCTCCTCCCACGCCCCGCACGGCAGCTCCGCGAACGGGCCGCCCGCCAGCAGCGGCGTCGACGCCTCCCCGCCGCGCGCCGCCGCGACCGGCCACGGGCCCGGCCCGTCGGGCCCGACCCGGGCGGGCGCCGCCGGGTGACCGGCGGGCACGCCGGAGGAGGCGGCCAGCCGGGCACCGCCGTCCTCCTCGAACAGGTACGTCAGGGTGAACGGCAGGTCGTACGGGTTGCGGGCGAGCTGCCCGGCGGCGAAGGCGAGGAACTCCTCCTCCGTGCGCACCGTCCCCGGGGCGGAGCCCAGGTCGCGCAGCGTCGCCATCCGGCGCTCCGCGACCACCCGCTGGGTGTCCTCGCTGACCACGCACAGCACGCCCACCACCTCGTCGGCCTCGTCGCGCAGCGGGCTGTACGAGAAGGTGTGGTACGTCTCCTCCGGGAACCCGGAGCGCCGCAGCCACAGCAGCAGCGCCTCGTCCCAGGTCGCCTCGCCCGCGGCCAGCACGTGCTCGATCCGCGGCCCGGCCTCCTCCCAGACCTCCGCCCACACCTCCCGGAACGGGCGGCCCAGCGCCCACGGGTACTTGCCGCCCAGCGTGTCGCGCCGGTACGCGCCGTTGCAGAAGAAGGTCAGCTCCGGGCCCCAGGCCATCCACATCGAGAAGCGCGAGGACAGCACCAGGTCCACCGCCGAGCGCAGGCTCTGCGGCCACCGCGCCGGATCGCCCAGCGGCGTGGCCGCCCAGTCGACCCGCGCCAGGTCGGCGCCCACCACCGGATCGGCACCGAACACCCCCCGCGCCCGCTCCCGTTCCCGCGCCACCGGGCTCCCTCCTCCGACTCCTCCGACCCGACCCGGCACCGCCGGACGCGGCGCCACCGCCACACACATTGTGCCGGGAACGGCCCCGGCCCCGGACGGATGCCCGCTCCCCGCCGCGGCAACCACCCCGCCCCGCCCCCGCCCTGCCCCGCCCCCGCCCTGCCCACGGTCGACGAGGCCGTCGCCCGCAGCACCGGCACCCTCGTCCTGGACGTCTCGGCGGTCACCTTCGCCGACTCCTCCACCCTGCGGACGCTGGTCCTGGCGCAGCAGCGGATGGAGGCGGCGGACGGCGCGCTGGTCCTGCTCGGACCGCTCGGGCCCGCGCTCCGGCGGCTGCTGGAGATCACCGCGACCGACGGCTACTTCACCGTCGCCGACAGCCTGCCGCTGGCCCTGGCGGCGGCCGGGGAACTCCTGCGCCGCGACCCGCACGCCACCGGGACCGGCTGACCCGGAGCCCGCCCGCGCCGCATCATCCGCCCCTGCCGGGGCAAAAGCACTTCGATCCCTCGCCCGGCCTCAGCGGCCGGCACGAACGGTGCCGTAGACGATTCGAGGTCGTTCCATGTCCCACGACGACGCCCTGCCGCTCACCCCGGAGGCCGCCGTCCCCGAAGGCCGGCCGCCCGAGCCCGCGCGGCCGCCCGAGCCGGTGCGACTGCCCGAACCGGTACGGACGGCGGGCCAGGCCCGCAGCGCCCTCGCCCGGCTGCTGGACGCGGCCGGGCACCCCGGCGGCCGGGTGCTGGCCGACGCGCAGCTCGCGGTCACCGAACTCGTCGCCAACGCGCTGCGCCACGGCGGCGGCCTGACCTGCTTCGACGCCCGCCTCGGCGCCTGCGGCACCGAACTGGTCGTCGACGTCGAGGACGGCGACGACCGCCACCCCGTCGCCCAGCGGCTGCACGACCGCGACCCCGCCACCGCCGGGGGCCGCGGCTGGGCCATCGTCCAGGCCCTCGCCGCGACCTGCCAGGTCGTCCCGCTGCCCGCGGGCGGCAAGCGCATCCGGGTGACCTTCGCGCTGTGACCCCCGGCCGGGCGGCTACCGTGGCGGTGGACCGACGCCCGCCGCACGGAGGAGGACCGGCATGGCGGTCAAACGGATGGACAACGTCCTGGTGGTGGTCGACGACCTCGACGCCGCCGTCGCCTTCTTCGTCGAACTCGGCCTGGAGCTGGAGGGCCGCGGCCCGCTCGAATGGAGCGGCGCCGAACGCGTCATCGGGCTCCGCGACGTCCGGCAGGACGTGGCGATGCTGCGCGTCCCGGGCGGCCACGGCCGGGTGGAGCTGGCGAAGTTCCACCGGCCCCGCGCCCTCGCCCCCGAACCGCGGGACGCCCCGGCGAACACGCTGGGCCTGCGCCGGATGATGTTCGCCGTCGACGACCTCGACGACGTGCTGGAACGGCTGCGGGCCCGCGGCGCCGAACTCGTCGACGAGATCGTCCGCTACGGGGACGTCTACCGGCTCTGCTACGTCCGCGGCCCCGAGGGCCTCGTCGTCGGGCTCGCCGAGGAACTCGGCTGAGCGGGCACCGGAAAATCGGAGGATTCGATCGGTGACGGCAGGTCAGACTGGGCCCGTGGACACTGATCGCCGCCCGCTGTGGCAGCCCTTCTCCGAGACCGCCACCCACCGGCCGCTGCGCCCCCGCGACGGGCAGCGGCCCGCGCCGGTCGACGCCTCGCCCTTCCTCGAACCCGGCCCGGCGGCCGCCCGCGGGCCCGAGGCGCCCCGCCCCGGCGCCGGGCGCCCCGCCGACTGACCGGGCCCGGCCCGGCCCGGTCCTCCGTCCGCTCAGCCGCCCGGCCGGGCGCCCCGCCCGGCCGCCAGGTCGGCCAGCACCTCGCGGGCCGCCCGCGCCCCCGACGCCAGCGCGCCCTGCACCGAACCGGTCGCCCGGTGGTCGCCGCACACGTACCGGCCCGGTGCCCACCGGCTGCGGCGGGTCAGCGGGTGCGGGGCGGGCATCGCGGGCAGCGCGCCGGGGATCCGGTACGCGGCCAGCGGCTCCCAGTCCGAGGTGTCGCAGCCGTACAGCTCCGCCAGCCGCAGCCGCACCGCAGGCTCCTCGGCGGCCGTGCCGAGCACCGAGGTCGACACCAGCGACCGCCCCGGCGGGGCGCAGCCCGGCACCACCTCCGACAGCACCACCGAGTTCAGCAGCCGCCGGTCGCCGTCCACCAGCAGCGTCGGTCCGGCCAGCGGGCTGCGCTCCGCCGCGTGGTAGAAGGTCGTCACCGCGCGGGTCGGCGGCACCGGGAGACCGGGCAGCAGCGCCGCGGCCGCCGCGGGCTCGGCGGCCACCACCACGCAGCGCGCCGCGAGCTCCCGGCCGTCCGCCAGCAGCACCCCGCCCCGGTGCACCGCGGCCACCGGGGCGTCCAGCTCCAGCACCCCCGGGGGCAGCAGCGCGGCCAGCGCCGCCGGGACCGCCCCGATGCCCGCCGCCGGGAGCGTCAGCGTCCCCCGGACCATGCTGCGCCAGTACAGGTGGAACACCCGGGCGGAGGTGGCCAGTTCGTCCTCCAGGAAGACCCCGGCCAGGAACGGGCGCAGCACCCCGTCGACGGTCGTCCGCGAGACGCCCGCCCCGCGCAGCGCCGCCGCCGTCGGCACGTCGCGCCCACGCCGCAGGACCGCGGCGGGCAGCAGGGCGTCCCGCACGGTCAGCGCGCCGAGCACCGCCGCGTCCCGGGCCGGGACCACCCGCCCGCGCAGCAGGTCGCCCGCCAGGTCCGGGCGGCGCAGCGGGTCGACCACCCGGCGGGGCCCGGCCCGGCCCGCCAGCACGAAGCCCGGCGTGAACGGGTGCAGGCGCAGCGGGCGCAGGTCCAGTCGGCGCCGCACCTGCGGGTAGGAGGTGTTGAAGACCTGGAAGCCCCGGTCCAGCCGGAAGCCGTCGCGCACGTCGGTGCGCATCCGCCCGCCCACCGCGTCCGAGGCCTCCAGCAGCCGCACCCGCCACCCGGCCGCCGCGACGTCCAGCGCGCAGGCCAGCCCCGCCGCCCCGGCGCCCACCACCGCCACGTCCACCGCACCGCTCGCGTCCACCGCGCTCCTCCCGTCCTCGACGCCCGCCCCGACGGCGGGGCGGCCCGTACCGATTCGGAGCCGACCCGGCGGACGGATGGGGCCGCCCGGCCGCCCGGGGCACGGACTACCGTGGAGGGCATGGACGCGGAACGGGCGGGCCCGCGGGAACGGCTCGGCGCGGCCCTGTTCGCCAAGGTGGCCGGGCCGGAGGGCCCCGCCGTCCGGCAGCGCATCCACGGCACCCCGGGGCCGCGCCGGTTCGGCCCGGAACGGCCGATCCGGCGGGTGCACGGCGACGCCGCGATGTTCGTCGGCGGCCTCGCCGCGCTGCTGGTCCAGTCGCTGCACCCGTCGGCCATGGCGGCGGTCGCCGCGCACTCCGGCTACCGCAGCGACCCCTGGGGCAGGCTCCAGCGCACCAGCACCTTCCTCGCCGTCACCACCTTCGGCACCGAGCAGGACGCCCGGGCCGCCGTGGAGCGCGTCCGCGCCGTGCACGCCCGGATCCGCGGCGCCACGGCCGCCGGAGTCCCCTACCGGGCCGACGACCCGCACCTGCTGGCCTGGGTGCACGCGGCGGAGACCGACAGCTTCCTGCGCGCCCACCAGGCGTACGGGGCCGCGCCGCTCGACGCGGCGGGCTGCGACGGCTACGTGGCCGACACCGCGGAGGTCGCCGCCGACCTCGGCGTCGAGCGGCCGCCCCGCAGCCGCGCGGAGCTCGACGCGGTGCTCCGCGCCTACCGGCCCGAGCTCGCCAGGACGGCCGAGGCCCGCGAGGCTGCCCGCTTCCTGCTGCTCCACCCGCCGCTGCCGTGGGCCGTCCGCCCCGTCTACGGCGCGCTGGCGGCCGCCGCCGCGGGCCTGCCCGCCCCCGAGCACCGCGCCCTGCTGGGCCTGCCGGCCGACCGGCTGAGCGCCGCCGCGGCCCGCCCGCTCGGCCTGGCCGTGGTGCGGGCGATCCGGTGGGCGATGCCGGTGCCGCGGGAGCGGGCCTGACCGGGCGGGCCCGAAGAGGGGGAATGTTTCCGGACAACCCGGGCATACGGAACTGCGTCAGTGACGGAACGACCGGTCGGGAGGCCACGATGAGCACGGGTGACAAGATCCAGAACGCCGGGGACAAGGTCAAGGGCACCGCCAAGGAGGCCGCGGGCAAGGCGGTCGGCAACGAGCGGCTGCAGGCCGAGGGCAAGGCCGACAAGGCCAAGGGCGACGTCAAGCAGGCCGGCGAGAAGGTCAAGGACGCCTTCAAGGACTGAGCCGCCCGCCCAGCCGGAGGGGCCCGGACCGTCCGTACGGATGCTGTTGGTGAATTGCGACTGATCGACTGCGGTCGGTGATGCCGGTCTCCGAGACTTGTCTCGGAGACCGGCGTTCGTTGTTGTGGGGGTGTGTAGTGCGGGTGGCGCGGGCTGCCTTCCCGAAGGGGAGTCTGGCGATCCGTATCCGGGACGAACTGGGG
>NZ_JNYE01000090.1 GCF_000717185.1 Kitasatospora phosalacinea
CCGCTCCGGCGTGGTCAGCACGCACGCCGGCAGCCGCACCAGCCGCAGCCGCGCCGCGTAGTCACCGCCGAAGGCCGCCCGGAACGACGACGGATCGACCTTGACGTCCACCGCCCCCGCGCCCTCCTCGGCGCCCACCGAGAACAGCACGCCGTGCACGCCCGCGCGCCGCGCGACGGACTGGTCCGCCAGCTCGACCCGCACCTTCGCGGGAGAGCCCGCTTTCCGGGCGGCACCGGTGACGGGCGCGAGCACCACCGGCGAATTCCCGGCGCGGACGGAACCGCGGCCGGCGCCTGCCAGAAGTGTTTTCCCGCTGGCCCCGGAAGAAGCCACCTCCCCCAGGTCGACCACGGCGGACTCCGCCGCCGGGAACTGCGACGCGACCCTTGGATCGTATTTGGCAAAAGCTCCCGGGCCGGGCGGGTCCACCGGTTTTGCCCAGCCGTGGGGAATCTGCTCCGTTTTCGGCACCGCGGGTGCCTTCGGCCCGCCCGCCGGAGCGGCAATTGCCACGGCGGGAAGCAGCCCGGAGAGCAGGACAACCCCTGTCACCAGCGAGAACGCCGCCCGTGGCGAAGTGCCTCTCGGCCCTCCCCTTCGCAAACGGAGACTTCCATTCCTCATGAGACCCCCTTATGAAGATATGTGCACAACCATCGATCCCACCGAGGCGATGTTTGAACCCGTCATCGCGGTCACATTTGCGTCACGCCAAATCCACACAAAGAGACCATTTCATTTCCAAGCCCCTACAACGGGGGGCCGGGCGAAACAAAATACGCGAATCAATTCGCACAAAAATGTGCTTCAACCGCGCAAAACCCCTGAACCCCCACCGATGCGCCGACTCGAGCCATAGTGGCCACCCGCGCCGAGGCGGGCCGTCAGCCTGGCTACCCTGGTGGGGTGAGCGACCAGAGCACTCTCCCCGCGACCGACGACCTCCCCGAGCAGATGCGCGTCCGGCGCGAGAAGCTGGACCGGCTCCGGGCGGCCGGCATCGACCCGTACCCGGTCGGTTTCCCCCGCACCACCACCATCGCCGAGCTGCGCGCCGAGCACCCCGACCTGGCCCCGGACACCGCCACCGGCCGGCGGGTCGGCGTCACCGGCCGGGTGGTCCTGGCCCGCACCGGCGGCAAGCTCTGCTTCGCCACGCTGCGCGACGGCTCCGGCGACCTCCAGGTGATGCTGTCCCTGGACAAGCTGGGCGCCGAGCGGCTGGCCGCCTGGAAGGGCGACATCGACCTCGGCGACCAGGTCGGCGTGGAGGGCGAGGTGATCACCTCCAAGCGCGGCGAGCTCAGCGTGATGGTCGACCGCTGGGAGCTCACCGCGAAGTGCCTGCGCCCGCTGCCCGACAAGCACAAGGGCCTGAGCGACCCGGAGGCCCGGGTCCGCCAGCGGTACGTCGACCTGATCGTGAACCCCGAGGCGCGCGAGATGCTGCAGCTGCGCACCAAGGTGATCCGCTCGATCCGCCGCACCTACGAGGACCGCGGCTACCTCGAGGTCGAGACCCCGATGCTGCAGCCGATCCACGGCGGCGCCAACGCCCGCCCGTTCAAGACCCACATCAACGCGTACGACATCGAGCTGTACCTGCGGATCGCCACCGAGCTGTACCTCAAGCGCCTGGTGGTCGGCGGCGCCGAGAAGGTCTTCGAGATCAACCGGAACTTCCGCAACGAGGGCGCGGACGCCACCCACAACCCGGAGTTCACCGCCCTGGAGTCGTACGAGGCGTACGGCGACTACGACACCCAGGCCGAGCTGATCCGGGCGATCATCGTCAACGCCGCCCGGGACGCGCTGGGCACCACCGTGGTCAGGGGCGTCGGCCCGGACGGCACCGAGCACGAGGTCGACCTGGCCGAGCCCTGGCAGGAGGTCTCGGTCTACCCGGGGATCTCCGCGCACCTGGGCACCGAGGTCACCCCCGCCACCTCCGTCGAGGAGCTGCGCAAGCTGGCCGCCCAGCACGACCTGGACCAGTACCTGGACCCGAACTGGGACCACGGCCAGATCGTGCTGGAGCTGATCGAGCGCCTGCTGGAGCACCACGCGATCAAGCCGACCTTCATCAAGGACTACCCGACCTCGGTCTCCCCGCTGACCCGGCAGCACCGCTCGATCGAGGGCGTCGCGGAGAAGTGGGACCTGGTGATCTTCGGCACCGAGATCGGCACCGCCTACTCCGAGCTGATCGACCCGGTCGAGCAGCGCGCCCGGCTCACCGCGCAGTCCCTGCTGGCGGCCGGCGGCGACGTCGAGGCGATGCAGCTGGACGAGGACTTCCTGCGCGCCCTGGAGTACGCGATGCCGCCCACCGGCGGCCTCGGCCTGGGCGTGGACCGCCTGATCATGCTGCTCACCGGCAAGAACATCCGCGAGACGGTGCTCTTCCCGCTGGTGAAGCCGGAGAAGGCCGAGAAGGCCGCGAAGAGCGAGCAGGCCGCCGACGCGGCCGCGTCCGACACCACCGAGGAGTAACCGATGGAGTACGTCAGCGCGATCGTCCCGCCGCTGGTCATGGCGATCGGTTTCGCCTTCCTGGTGCGGGCCATCATCCGCAGCCAGGGCGGCGCCCAGAAGTCGAAGGAGGACGCCGCGGCCGAGGCCCTGGCGTCGCGCTCCTCCGCCGAATAGCGGTCTGCGCGGGGGGGCGGCCGGCGCCCCCCCCGCGGGGGCGGATCTGCGGTCGGAACGCGAAATCGCCTACACCACCGTGATGACGGTGCTGGACAAGCTCTATCGAAAGGGCTGGGTGCGCCGGGAGCGCGCCGGGCGCGCGTACCGATATGAACCGGTCTCCTCCCGGGAGGCGTACACCGCCGCGCTGATGAACGACGCGTGGGCGACGAGCGACAATCCGGCCGCGGCCCTGGTGCACTTCTTCGGGATGATGTCGCCGGAACAGCGCGAGTGGCTGCGCGACGCGCTCCGGGTGGCGGGCGCCGATACCGAGGAGACCGGGCCTCCCGCGGCACGATAACGTTCCCCGGCATGGAGGTCACCATCCGCCGTGCGCGGACCACCGACGTGCGCGCCATCCGCCGGCTCATCGACACCTACTCCCGGAACGGGATTCTGCTCGACAAGCCGACCGTCACGCTGTTCGAATCCGTCCAGGAGTTCTGGGTCGCCGAACGCGACGAGGACGGCCGGGTGGTGGCCTGCGGCGCGCTCCACGTGATGTGGGAGGACCTCGCCGAGGTGCGCACCCTCGCGGTGGACCCGGTCTGCAAGGGGCTCGGCATCGGGCACCAGCTGCTGGACAAGCTGCTGGAGACCGCGCGCTGGCTCGGCGTCCGTCGGATTTTCTGCCTGACGTTCGAGGTCCCGTTCTTCTCGAAACACGGCTTCGTCGAGATCGGCGAAAACGACGATCGTACGGCAGACCCCGCCGCCGTGGCCACGGAAGTCTATGAAGAACTCCTGCGCTCGTACGACGAAGGCGTCGCCGAGTTCCTCGACCTGGAGCGGGTGAAGCCGAACACACTGGGCAACTCGCGGATGCTGCTGCACCTGTGAGACATGCCCGGCGGCACGACCTGCGACACAGGGGTTTGTGTTTTCCGGTGAAAGGCGCTTTCCTTTCTCTAGGCAATGGGTCGTTATCGCAGAAAGGGAAGCCCGTGGCACAGAGGGTTCAGGTCATTCTGGAAGACGATCTCGACGGCGGATCCGCGGACGAGACGGTGACGTTCGCCCTGGACGGCGTGGCCTACGAGATCGACCTGAAGAGCGACAACGCGGAGAAGCTGCGCGTCCTGCTCGCCCCGTACGTCGAGAAGGGCCGCAAGCAGAGCGGTCGGCTGACCGCGCCGCGGCGCGGCGGCAGCGGCGGCGGTCGGAGCTCCGGGCGGGCCGCCTCGGCCGGCCAGGCCGACACCGCCAAGATCCGCACCTGGGCGAAGGAGAACGGCCACCCGGTCAACGACCGCGGCCGCGTCCCGAGCAACGTGCGCGAGGCGTACGAGCGGGCCCACGCCTCCTGAGCTCGCGCGGCTCTCAGCGGGCGGGCGGCAGGCCCAGCCGTTCCCGCGCGCAGGCGTCCGCCAGGGCGTCCAGCAGGCGGAGCAGGTCGGGCGAGCGCAGGTCCAGGGCGGGACGGTGGGCCCCGGCCCGCAGCCAGTCCGCCGTCCGCGGTTCGGGCACCCGGGGGTCTCCCGGGTGCGCCGCGGCCGTTCCGATCGGCAGCCGCAGCTCCGGCCCCCAGCCGAGCCAGCGGAGCAGGTCGGGCACCGGCTCGGCGGCCCCGGGGGCGAGCAGGAAGGCCGCCCGGCCGGCCTGCCGGAGCACCGGCCCGGTGCGGTGCCCGAGGCGCTCCAGGCGGCCCAGCGCGGCCCGCGCGGGCCCCAGCGGGGCGGTCACCCGGTCCGATCCGCGCCAGAGCGCGGCCGCGTTCGGTGCGGCCGGGGCGACGGGCGGCGGACGGGTCACGACCTGTGCAACGCTGGAGGGGCCGGGCGGTCACGCGGCCGCCACCGGTACGGCGGTACGCCCCCGCGGCCGACCTGATGGTCCGTCACCCCTCGGGCCGGGTCGGCAGACTTCTCGCCAGGCGAACACGCACCCCGCGGAAACCGCGCGAAACCCGCCGGATTACCGGGTATGAATGCTGGTGGACGGGGTCGCAGGAGCCCGGACGCAGCACGTCGCGGGGCCGGTCGTCCGGTTCCACCGAACCGTGTTCGCCGTTGGCGTAGCGGGATCCGGTGCATCGGGCCCGCCGCTGGGAACACCGTCTCCCAGCATCAGGTTGGGAAAGGTGTCGGCTGGTCGCGCAGCATGTTGCTCCCGCTCCGTGGGAGTTCCGTAGCCGCGCTGCTGAGCGGGACTAGCATGCGGAAGGACAGGGCGGGGACGGCCCCCGAACTGACCGACCGCTCTGAGGAGCGATTAACGATGTTCGAGAGGTTCACCGACCGCGCGCGGCGGGTTGTCGTCCTGGCACAGGAAGAAGCCCGGATGCTCAACCACAACTACATCGGCACCGAGCACATCCTCCTGGGCCTGATCCATGAGGGCGAGGGTGTCGCCGCAAAGGCGCTGGAGAGCCTCGGCATCTCGCTCGAGGCGGTCCGCCAGCAGGTCGAGGAGATCATCGGCCAGGGCCAGCAGGCCCCGTCCGGCCACATCCCCTTCACCCCCCGGGCGAAGAAGGTCCTGGAGCTGTCGCTCCGCGAGGCCCTCCAGCTCGGTCACAACTACATCGGCACCGAGCACATCCTGCTCGGCCTGATCCGCGAGGGCGAGGGCGTCGCCGCCCAGGTCCTGGTGAAGCTCGGCGCCGACCTGAACCGGGTGCGCCAGCAGGTCATCCAGCTGCTGTCCGGCTACCAGGCCGGCAGCGGCAAGGAGTCCGCCACGGCCGGCGGCCCGGCCGAGGGCACCCCGTCCACCTCCCTGGTGCTCGACCAGTTCGGCCGCAACCTGACGCAGGCCGCCCGCGAGGCCAAGCTCGACCCGGTGATCGGGCGCGAGAAGGAGATCGAGCGGGTCATGCAGGTGCTGTCCCGCCGCACCAAGAACAACCCGGTGCTGATCGGCGAGCCCGGCGTCGGCAAGACCGCCGTGGTCGAGGGCCTGGCCCAGGCGATCGTCAAGGGCGAGGTCCCGGAGACGCTGAAGGACAAGCAGCTCTACACGCTGGACCTCGGCGCCCTGGTCGCCGGCTCGCGCTACCGCGGTGACTTCGAGGAGCGCCTGAAGAAGGTCCTCAAGGAGATCCGCACCCGCGGCGACATCATCCTGTTCATCGACGAGCTGCACACCCTGGTCGGCGCGGGCGCCGCCGAGGGCGCGATCGACGCCGCCTCCATCCTGAAGCCGATGCTGGCCCGCGGCGAGCTGCAGACCATCGGCGCCACCACGCTGGACGAGTACCGCAAGCACCTGGAGAAGGACGCCGCGCTGGAGCGCCGCTTCCAGCCGATCCAGGTCGCCGAGCCCTCGCTCCCGCACACCATCGAGATCCTCAAGGGCCTGCGCGACCGGTACGAGGCGCACCACCGGGTCTCGATCACCGACGCCGCCCTGGTCGCCGCCGCGACCCTGGCCGACCGGTACATCTCGGACCGCTTCCTGCCGGACAAGGCGATCGACCTGATCGACGAGGCCGGTTCCCGGATGCGCATCCGCCGGATGACCGCGCCGCCGGACCTGCGCGAGTTCGACGAGAAGATCGCCGAGGTCCGTCGCGAGAAGGAGTCCGCGATCGACGCGCAGGACTTCGAGAAGGCCGCGTCGCTGCGCGACAACGAGAAGCAGCTGCTCCAGGCGAAGGCCAAGCGGGAGAAGGAGTGGAAGGCCGGCGACATGGACGTCGTGGCCGAGGTGGACGAGGAGCTCATCGCCGAGGTCCTGGCCACCGCCACCGGCATCCCGGTCTTCAAGCTGACCGAGGAGGAGTCCTCGCGCCTGCTGCGCATGGAGGACGAGCTGCACAAGCGGGTCATCGGCCAGGAGGACGCCATCAAGGCGCTCTCCCAGGCGATCCGCCGCACCCGGGCCGGTCTGAAGGACCCGAAGCGCCCCGGCGGCTCGTTCATCTTCGCCGGCCCGTCCGGCGTCGGTAAGACCGAGCTGTCCAAGACCCTGGCGGAGTTCCTGTTCGGGGACGAGGACGCGCTGATCGCGCTCGACATGTCCGAGTTCTCGGAGAAGCACACCGTCTCGCGGCTGTTCGGCTCCCCGCCCGGGTACGTGGGCTACGAGGAGGGCGGCCAGCTCACCGAGAAGGTGCGCCGCAAGCCGTTCTCGGTCGTCCTCTTCGACGAGGTCGAGAAGGCCCACCCGGACATCTTCAACTCGCTGCTGCAGATCCTGGAGGACGGTCGCCTGACCGACTCCCAGGGCCGGGTCGTGGACTTCAAGAACACGGTCATCATCATGACCACCAACCTCGGCACCCGGGACATCTCCAAGGGCTTCAACCTGGGCTTCGCGGCCACGGGTGACGTCCAGGCCGGGTACGAGCGGATGAAGGCGAAGGTCGGCGAGGAGCTCAAGCAGCACTTCCGCCCCGAGTTCCTCAACCGCGTCGACGACATCGTGGTCTTCCACCAGCTGTCCGAGGCGAACATCATCGAGATCGTCGACCTGATGATCGCCCGGGTCGACCAGCGGATGAGGGACCGGGACATGGGCATCGAGCTCAGCCCGGAGGCCAAGAGCCTGCTGGCCAAGCGCGGCTACGACCCGATCCTGGGCGCGCGTCCGCTGCGCCGCACGATCCAGCGGGAGATCGAGGACCACCTGTCCGAGAAGATCCTGTTCGGTGAGCTGCGGTCGGGCCACATCGTGGTCGTCGGCGTGGAGGGCGAGGGCAAGGAAGCCAAGTTCACCTTCCGCGGCGAGGAGAAGTCCCCGGTGGCGGACACTCCGGCGGCGGTCACGGCGGCCGGGCCGGACCTGACCAAGTAATAGCGCCGCAAAGCGTTTCGCGGGCCTCCGCCCCCGACCTGACCAGGTCGGGGGCGGAGGCTTTTTCGTGCTGCGCTTTTCAGTTGAAAAACTGTTTAGGTTTCCGTGTGCTGTGAATGCGGGCCCGCGGGGCCGCCGAACGGGTGCGACACGCCACGGTGCGGACACGACCGACCCGTGGACTCCGGGGCCCGTAGGTAGATTGACGGATCATCAGGCGATCCGGGTTGCGGGAGCATAGCGGCGTGGCCATGCCATGGTCAAGGTCTTTCTTTTTTACCGGACCTTGGGTCAAATGTCGTCCACCTGTCTCGCATTGGTACACCGGTCCGGCCACCAGCCCCACCGGTAAGGGGAGGACGTCACCACGTTGAAAATAACCAAGAGGGCTCTCGCGGCTTCCGCCGCCGTCGCGGTGACCGCCGCGCTGGGTGCCGGAATGCTGCCGGGCACGGCCACCGCCGCCCCGGCCGACACGAGGGTCACCGACCCGGCCGACGTCATCCAGAACGACAGCGTCCCGCGCGAACTGCAGAGCCCGCTGGCCGAGAAGCAGCAGGCCGAGCAGAACGCCGCGGTCGAGCAGCTGGTCAACGGCACCGCGAAGGTCGAGAAGCACGGCAGCGGCTCCTCGGTCAAGCTGGGCCGCGACAAGTACGTCGAGCTCTCCCGCGAGCGCACCGACAAGATCTTCACGATCCTCGTCGACTTCGGCGACCAGGTGGACAACACCACGACGACCGCCGACGGCAAGGTCAAGTACGGTGGCACGCCCGGCCCGGCGCGCAACCAGATCGCCGCTCCGGACCGCGCGAAGGACAACTCGACGGCCTGGCAGGCGGACTACAACCAGGCGCACTACCAGGACATCTACTTCGCGAAGGACAAGCCTTCGCTGAAGACGTACTACGAGCGCCAGTCCTCCGGCCGGTACTCGGTCGACGGCCTGGTCACCGACTGGGTGCGGGTGCCGTGGAACGAGGCCCGCTACGGCTCGGACTACTGCGGCCAGCACGTCTGCGCCAACGCGCAGGACCTGATCCGCGACGGCATCAACGCCTGGGTCGCCGGCCAGAAGGCCCAGGGCCGCACCGACGCCCAGATCAAGGCCGACCTGGCGCAGTACGACCAGTGGGACCGTTACGACTACAACGGCAACGGCAACTTCAACGAGCCGGACGGCTACCTGGACCACTTCCAGATCGTCCACGCCGGTGAGGACCAGTCGGCCGGCGGCGGCGTCCAGGGCACCGACGCGCTGTGGGCGCACCGCTCGTACGCGTACGCCAACCAGGCGGGCAAGACCGGCCCGGACGACAACAAGCTCGGCGGCACCCAGATCGGCGCCACCGGCCTGTGGGTCGGCGACTACACCATGCAGCCGGAGAACGGCGGCCTGGGCGTGTTCGCCCACGAGTTCGGCCACGACCTCGGCCTGCCGGACCTGTACGACACCACCGGCACCCCGGGCGTCGACAACTCGGTCGGCTTCTGGTCGCTGATGTCCTCCGGTTCCTGGCTGGGCGAGGGCAAGAACGAGATCGGCGACATGCCGAACGACCTGGACGTCTGGTCGAAGCTCAAGCTGGGCTGGCTGAACTACGACACCGCCAAGGCGGGCCAGACCTCGCTCTCGCTGCTCGGCCCGGTCGAGTACAACACCAAGCGCAAGCAGGGCCTGGTCGTCAACCTGCCGGCCAAGACCGTCACCACCGAGATCAACACCCCGTTCGAGGGTGGCAACGAGTGGTGGAGCGGCAGCGCCGACGACCTGAACGTCTCGCTGACCCGTGACGTCGACCTGACCGGCAAGAGCTCGGCCGCGCTGACCGCGAAGGCCTGGTACGAGCTGGAGACGGACTACGACTACGCGTACGCCGAGGTCTCCACCGACGGCGGCAAGAACTGGACCGCGCTGGCCGGCACCTTCAACGGCGCCGCGCTGCCGGACAACGCGATCAACGGCAGCTCGAACGGCGCGTGGGGCGACCTGTCCTTCTCGCTGAACGCGTACGCCGGGCAGGCCGTCAAGGTCCGCTTCCACAACACCACCGACGGCGGCGTCCACTACAAGGGCCTGGCCCTGGACAACATCGCGGTGACCGCGGACGGCGCGGCCCTGTTCACCGACGGCGCCGAGAACGGCGACAACGGCTGGACCGCCGCGGGCTTCTCCCGGATCTCCGGCAAGTTCGCCAAGGACTACGACCAGCACTACCTGGTCGAGAACCGCCAGTACGTCTCGTACGACACCACGCTGAAGACCGGCCCGTACAACTTCGGCTCGGCCGCGCGTCCGGACTGGGTGGAGCACTACGCCAACCAGAACGGCATCCTGATCTGGCTGTGGGACTCCTCGCAGTCCGACAACAACGTGGCCGACCACCCGGGCCAGGGCCTGATCCTGCCGGTCGACGCCCACCCGGCGCCGATCAAGTGGAACGACGGCACGCTGATGCGTCCGCGCTTCCAGTCGTACGACGCGACCTTCGGCTTCGAGCGCACCGACGGCCTGAGCCTGCACAAGGCCGACGCGCCCACCAGGATCCCGAGCTCGCGCGGGGTGACGGTCTTCAACGACCACACCACCAAGTACTGGTTCGACGAGAACCCGTACAGCGGCGTCCAGGTCCCGGACACCCACACCAAGATCGAGGTGCTGTGGCAGTCCGGCAACAACCTGGAGGCCATGATCAAGGTCTCTCCCGTCCGGAAGTGACGTCTGATCGGTAGTGCGTGCGGGCCCCGGCGGTTTCCGAACCGCCGGGGCCCTTCGCGTGCCCGGGAGCGGCCCGGGACGGGGTCAGAGCAGGGCGAGGAAGTCCTCCAGCGCCTCGGTGACCTCCTTGGCGCTCCACTCCTCGGCGTCGGCGAGCACCGTCACCTCGGTCATCGACAGGCCGGGGAGCGGGCCGGGCTCGCGCCAGCCGCCGAACAGCGCGACGCCCTGCTCCTCGGCCTGCCGGTGGCCGGCCTCGTTGAGCCGGTCGGCGGGGTGCGGCAGCCAGAACTGGAACTGGTGGGTGTGCGGCGGGGCCGGGTGGACCCGGGCGCCGGGGGCCTCGGCGAGCGCGGCGGCGACCACCTTGGCGTGCGCCACGTACCCGGGCAGGCGGGGCAGTTCGCGCTCCAGGCCGTCCAGCGCGGAGAGCACCGCGGGCCACTGCTGCCAGAGGTTGCCGCCGTAGCGGTGCCGCCAGACCTTGATCCGGCGGACGTACTCCTCCTCGCCCGCGACCAGGGCGCCGCTGTGGCCGCCGAGCGACTTGTAGCAGGAGACGTACACCGACCCGGCCCGGGCGCAGACCTCCGGCAGGGTGCGGCCCAGGTGCGGGGCGGACTCCCAGAGCCGGGCGCCGTCCAGGTGGACCGGGCGGCCCTGCTGCTCGGCCAGCTCGTACAGCGCCTCCAGCTCCGCCCAGTCGGGCAGCAGGAAGCCCGCGTCGCGCAGCGGGAGCTCCAGCATCAGCACGTCGTACGGCTCGTCGAGGGCGGCCAGCTCGGCGGCGGCGGGGTGCCGCCGGGCGCCGGTCTGCGGGACGCTGCGCAGGCCGGAGAGGACCTGGTGGGCGCGGCGCTCGTGCACCTCGGGGTGGGCGAGCGGGTGCATGGCGACCACCGGGCCGTGGGTGTCGGCCCAGGCCTTCAGGGCGGCCTGCTGGGCCATCGTCCCGGTCGGGAAGTAGGCGGCGTCGGGCTTGCCGAGCAGTTCGGCGGTGCGGCGCTCCAGGGTGCGGACGATGCCGTTGCCGTACATGTCGACGGGTTCGTCCAGCGGGTGGGGGCCGTCGGCCAGGGCGGCGAGGGAGGCCAGGGCCTCCCGGACGGTCTGCGGGCGGCTGCCGGAGAGCAGGCGGTCGGCCTGGCGGCGGGTGCGGAAGCGGCGGTCCAGAACAGGGGTGTCGTTCATCAGCTGATCATCTCCGACGATGAGGTGGGATCGGATGGTGCAGCTGGTTCGAACGCCTGTTGTACCCGGGCTGGTTCGGGCCCAAACCGGACGGCTTCCGGTGGCGCTGCTCACAGCACATTTCCGACATACGACCCGGGATAGGAGGTTTGGGGCGCCGAAACCCGGGCCGCCCGCTGGCCCGGGGGCCCTTTTGCCCGACTTGTGCACTACGGACCGTCGTAGGTCACACTCTTGGGCCTTCGCATCCGGGTCGTTTACACCGGAGTCGTTGCACCAGTTCGGCGAGCCCCACCGGCTCGGCCCCGCACTGGCCCCGTCCGTGAGGTACCGACTCCCGATGCGTTCTCTCCCCGCCACCGGCCGCCGGCTTCTCCAGGCGATCAGCACCCGGCACGTCCGCTCGGTCCTGTCCGCCCGCCCGCTCACCACGGCCCGGCTGGCCCCCGCCAAGGCGCTCGCCTCCGGCGCGGCCGTGGTCGCCGCCGGCGCGCTGCTGATCCCGACCGGCCAGGCCATCGCGCAGGGCTCGCACCCGGCGGCCGAGCAGGCCGCCGTCACGACCGCCGCGGCCCCCGCCGACAGCGGCTCCAAGGAGCTGAAGCTCCAGCTGCCGACCGCGGCCGGCGCCGAGAGCCAGCAGGTCAAGAGCGTCAAGGACGCGATCGCCGCCGCCCTGGAGCAGGACGGCGGCGGCCACCAGGACGGGCAGGCGCAGCACCAGGACGAGCAGGCCAGCCGCAGCGAGCAGCGCACCGGGCTGACCGTCACGGACCAAGCCGCGACCCCCGCCGCCGAGCAGCCCGCAGCCCCCGCCGAGCAGCCCGCGGCCCCCGCCGCCGAGCAGCCCGCCGAGCAGCCCGCGGCCCCCGCCGAGCAGCAGCCCGCGGCCCCCGCCGCCGAGCAGCAGGCCGCCCCCGCCCCTGCCGCCACGGCGCCGACCCCGGAGCCCGAGCCGACGCCGGAGCCGGAGCCGGTCAAGCCGTCCTGGTCCTCCCCCGCGCCGGGCGCGACGATCAGCAACCCGTACCACAAGACCAACGCCGCGTACGCGGCCGGCTACCACACCGGCACCGACTTCGCGGTCTCGGTCGGCACCCCGCTGCTGGCGGTCGGCGACGCCACCGTGGTGTCCTCCGGCTACGCGGGCGCCTACGGCAACCAGATCGTGCTGAAGCTCTCCGACGGCCGCTACGCGCAGTACGCGCACCTGTCGAAGCTGGGCGTGAAGGCCGGGCAGCACGTGAGCGCGGGCGACCAGGTCGGCAAGTCCGGCAACACCGGCAACTCGCACGGCCCGCACCTGCACTTCGAGATCCGCACCGCGAACCAGTACGCGAAGGTGATCGACCCGGTCGCCTACCTGAAGCAGCACGGCGCGAACAACTTCTGATCCGCCCGCCGCTCCCGCAACCTCCGAGCCGTCCGCGCCCACCGCGCGGGCGGCTCGGCGCGCGACTACCGGACGGGCGGCTCGATGCGGGCCGCGACCTCCAGGGCGACCTCCAGGGCGGCGTCCATCGCCTCCTCGACCGAGGCGACCGGCTGGCCGGGCTCGCACAGCTCGGCCTTGAGCAGGAACATCGCCGAGTGCACGGAGGTCAGCGCGACGGTGGCGCGCAGCTTGTCGCGGAAGGTCGGCTCCGGCCCGTGCAGCAGGGTGATCATCCGGATCATCCGGTCCTTGAACGCCAGCCCGGCCGCGGACTCCCGCAGCGCGGGCTGGTTCTCGTGGAAGAAGCGCAGCAGCGGGGCCCGCTCGCCCATCCCGGCCGCGAACCGGCGCAGCAGTTCGTCGCGCAGCTCGGGCGACCAGGGCTTGCCCTCGCCGTAGGCGATGGCGTCGTCGAGCGGGGCGGCCATCTTCTCGACGATGCCGCGGACGATGTCGTCCTTGGTCTTGAAGTGGTAGTAGAGGGCCGCCTTGGTGACGCCGAGGCGGTCGGCGATCTCCCGCAGCGAGGTCTTCTCGTAGCCGTTCTCGGCGAACAACTCCAGGGCCACGTCGATGATCCGCGCTCTGGTGTCGCTGCGGGGGCTCTGGGTGGTGGTCATCGCTGGCGGCCTGCCTCGGTGAGCGGGTGCGGACTGCGGGTGTCAAGGTCCGGTTCTGTTGGCATTGTCCCTGCCCAGGGGGGCTGTTTCGAAACTGGCTTGACGACCGGCTAGGGAACAACTTACCGTGCCGGACGACGATTAACTAGCCGGTCGTCAAGTAAGTACCGCCGCGGCACCCCGCGGCACCTGTGCCCCGGGAGAGACGCACCATGACAACCCAGCAGTCTGCGGCGGTTCCGGAGGAACCCGTCGTCGAACTCGGGAAGCCCGACGAGTTCGAGCAGCGCCCGCACCGCGAGATCCGCATGGTGATGGTCGGCCTGGTCATCACCATGCTGCTCGCCATGCTCGACAACCTGATCGTCGGCACCGCGATGCCCCGCATCGTCGGTGAGCTGAACGGCGCCGAGCACATGTCCTGGGTGGTGACGGCCTACACCCTGGCCACCGCCGCCTCCACCCCGATCTGGGGCAAGGTCGGTGACCTGTACGGCCGCAAGGGCTCGTTCCTGGTCTCGATCGCGATCTTCCTGCTCGGCTCGGCGCTGTCCGGCATGTCGCAGAGCATGACCCAGCTGATCGCCTTCCGCGCCGTCCAGGGCCTGGGCGCCGGCGGCCTGATGGTCGGCGTGATGTCGATCATGGGTGCGCTGGTCCCGCCGCGCGACCGCGGCAAGTACCAGGGCATGTTCGCCGCCGTGATGGCGCTGGCCACCGTCGGCGGCCCGCTGATCGGCGGCTTCATCACCGACCACCTGAACTGGCGCTGGACGTTCTACGTCAACCTGCCGCTGGGTGCGATCGCGCTGGTCTTCATCGTCGTCGTGCTGAAGCTGCCCAAGGTCCGCTCCAACGCGAAGATCGACTACTTCGGCGCGGCCCTGCTCACCGTCGGCATCGTCGCGGCCGTGCTGGTCACCACCTGGGGCGGCCACGAGTACGCCTGGGGCTCGAAGCAGATCCTCGGCCTGGCCGCGCTCGGCGTGGCCTCGCTGATCGGCTTCTGCTACGTCGAGCAGCGGGTCGCCGAGCCGGTCATCCCGCTCCAGCTGTTCCGCAACCGGAACTTCACCATGGTCTCGATCATCGGCTTCATCGTCGGCTTCTCGATGTTCGGCGCGGTGACCTTCCTGCCCACCTACCAGCAGATCGTGCAGGGCGCCTCGGCGACCAACTCCGGCCTGCTGCTGATGCCGATGATGTTCGGCATGCTGGTGGTCTCGCTGGCGGTCGGCCAGGCCATCACCAAGACCGGCAAGTACCGGATCTACCCGATCATCGGCACCGCGGTGATGGCCGGCGGCTCGCTGCTGCTGTCCACCCTCGCCGTGGACACCGGCAAGTTCGCCTCCTCCTGCTACATGGTGGTGCTCGGCGCCGGCATGGGCTTCCTGATGCAGGTCACCATGCTGGTCGCGCAGAACAGCGTGGAGATGAAGGACATGGGCGTCGCCTCGTCCTCCGCCACCCTGTTCCGCACCATCGGCGGCTCCTTCGGCGTCGCGCTGTTCGGCACGCTGTTCGTCAACCAGGTCAACGGCTCGGTCAAGCACCTGCCCCCGGAGACGCTGGCCAGGATGGCGCAGCAGGGCGGCGGCGGCGAGGGCATGTCGGCGATGAACCCGGCCACCATGAAGAGCCTGCCGCCCGAGGCGGTCGGCGCCTACCAGCACGGCATCGCCAACGGCATGCACACCGTCTTCCTGTGGGGCGCGGTGATCAGCGTGGTCGCCGTCGCCGCCGCGCTGTTCATCCGCGAGGTCAAGCTCCGCGGTGGCGCGGACGCCGCCGAGGCCAAGGCCGAGGCCGCCATGGAGGGCGCACTCTGAGGCCCGCCCGGCCCTGAACGACGGACGGCCCGCCGCCCCCGACCGGGGCGGCGGGCCGCTGCGCGCGCGGCCTCACTGCGGCAGGCGGTAGGTGCCCGGCCCGACCGGCTCCACCAGCCCGTCGGCGACCAGCCCGTCCAGCGCCCGGGCCCGCTGGACCGCGTCCGGCCAGACCACGTCCAACTGCCCCTGCTCGACCAGCCCGTGGGCGTCCCGCAGCACCGCGAGCAGCTTGCCGCGCACCTGCCGGTCGGTGCCCTCGTACGTCTGCCCGCGGCGGGCCGGGCCCTGGTACGGGGGGCGGCCGGCCCGCTGCCAGGCGCAGTCGGCGCGCAGCGGGCAGGCGCCGCACTCCGGGCCGCGGGCGGTGCAGACCAGGGCGCCCAGCTCCATCACCGCGACCGCCCAGGTGGCGGCCCGCTCGTCGGTGGCGGGCAGCAGCTCGTGCGCGGTGCGGCGCTCGGCGGCGGTGGTGGCGTTCGCCGGGTACTCGACGCCGGTGACCGCCCGGGCGAACACCCGGCGCACGTTGGTGTCCAGCACCGCGTGCCGCTGCCGGAAGGCGAACGAGGCGACCGCGGCCGCCGTGTACTCCCCCACCCCGGGCAGCGCCAGCAGCTGCGCGTGGTCCTCGGGCACCGCGCCGCCGTGCCGCTCGGTGATCGCGACGGCCGCGCCGTGCAGCCGCAGCGCGCGGCGCGGGTAGCCGAGCCGGCCCCACATCCGCACCGCCTCGCCGGGCGCGTCCGCGGCCAGGTCGGCGGGCGTCGGCCAGCGCTCCAGCCAGGCCGCGTACGCGGGCAGCACCCGCTTCACGGGCGTCTGCTGGAGCATGAACTCGCTGACCATCACGGCCCACGGCGAGGCGTCCGGGGCCCGCCAGGGCAGGTCGCGGGCGTGGGCCTCGTACCAGCCGATGACGGTCGAGTGCAGCGCCTGGACGGCGCCCGGGGCAAGGGTCGGAGCAGTGGCAGCCATGGTCCTCCGATCCTGCCACGACCGGGCCCGCGGGCTTAAAGCCCCAGGTCGTCGAGCTCCTTGAGCAGGGCCGCCCGCGGACTGGCCGGGGCCGCCGCGGCCTGGACGCCCTTCTTGTCCGGGGAGGGCACCGGCAGGCCGTCGCCCCCGGCGGGCGACGCGGCGGCGGACCGCTTCGGGCTCCGGTCGCGGAAGATCCAGGCGCCCGCCAGGCCGCCGAGCAGGCCGCCGAGGTGGCCCAGCCAGGACACCCCGGGGGTGCCCGGGACGGCCGCGGTCAGGACGTAGGCGAAGGAGGCGCCCATCACCAGGCCGATCAGCGAGTCGATCAGGTGCCGGTCGAACAGGCCGCGCAGCACCACGTAGCCGAGGTAGCCGTAGACCAGGCCGCTCGCGCCGACGGTCACCGTGCCGCTGTCCTGGAACAGCCAGACCGTCATCCCGCTGGTCACCACCAGCAGCGCCGTCAGCCCGAGGAACTTGCCCACCCCGCGGTAGGCGGCGAGGAAGCCGAACACGAACAGCGGGCCGGAATTGCCCTCCAGGTGCTGCCAGTTCGCGTGCAGGAAGGGCGCGGTCAGCAGGTACCCGAGCGTGTCCGGGTCGTGCGGGCGGATGCCGTGCATCATGGCCATCCGCCCGTCCAGCAGCCAGTTCACCAGCTGTGTCGCCCAGACCATGCACAGGAAGCCGAACATGACGAAGAACGCGCGCCGAGCCTCGGCGATCATCTGCGCCGGGTCGATGCCGGCGCCGGCGGGGGCGTGGTGGTGCGGTGCGGCCATGAGGGCGACTATAGGGCGGCGCGCCGACGTGTCGAGTCCCCCTTCCGGACCAAATGGCGGATCATGTGAAAGAAGTGGTCACGGTGAGGTGTTGATGCGTCAACAGGTGCACGAGGTCTCGTAGAGTTTGCGCGTGCCTTCTCTGCGCCAGCCCGTCGGTCCGCTGCCCGCCTCGATCTACTGGCGGCGCCGTGTCGTGGTCCTCATCGCCCTCGCCGTGGTCCTCCTCGTGATCGGCGTGCTCGCGTTCGGCGGCGGCGACGACAAGCAGAAGAAGACCGCCGGGAGCAGCCCGCTGCCCGCGCCCGCCCAGTCCATCACCCCCGGCGCCTCCCCCACCGGCCCGGCGATCACCACCCGCCCCGGCGGCAGCGGCGGCTCCTCCGGCGGTTCCGGGGGTTCGAGCGGCGGTTCGACCGGCGGCGCGGGCGGCGAGATCAGCGTCACCGGCGGGAACTCCTCCGGCGGCGGTAGCGGCACGGGCAGCGGCGGTTCGACCGGCGGCAGCGGCGGCGGCACGGGCTCCGGCGGCTCCCGCGCCGGCGGCGGGGCCTCGCCGGCCGTCAACACCACCGAGGTGATGGCCCTGCCGGTGTGCACCACCTCGCAGCTCACCCTGGAGCTCGCCCCGGCGCAGAACTCGTACGCGGCGCAGGAGAAGCCGGAGCTGGCGCTGACCGTCCGCAACTCCTCGGGGGCGGGCTGCCGGATCAACCTCTCGCACGAGCACTCCTTCCTGACCGTGACCTCCAGCGCCAACGAGCGGGTCTGGTCCTCCGCCGACTGCATCCCCGAGCGCACCGACGCCTGGGCCCAGATCGGCGGCAACAGCGGCGTCACCGAGACCTTCACCTGGGACCGCAGCCGCTCCAAGCCCCAGTGCGCCACCGCCGACCCGACGCCCGCCCAGCCGGGCAACTACCTCGTCCAGGCCGACCTCACCGGCCCGGCCGGCGGCCCGCTCACCGCCCGGACCTCCGTCCGGTTGGAGGGCTGAGCACCGGCCCCCACGCGCGCGTCCCGCCGTTCTCGGCCGATCATGCCGTCCAGCTGGTCCCGCGCAGGGCGCGGCCGAGGGTGAGCGGGAGGAGCGCGGCGGCGAGGGCCGCGGCGAGCAGGAGCAGGACGGTCGGGGCCGGGATCCGGTCGAGCAGCAGGCCCGCGGTCATCGTGCCGAGCGGGAGGCCCGCCATCAGGAGGGTCATGGTGCCGGCCATCGCGCGGCCGCGCATCGCCTCGGGGACGCGCTGGAAGACCAGGACGTCCAGCATGACGCGCAGGGCGGGCACACCGAGCCCGGTCAGGGCGAGCGCGGCGAGGACCACCAGCGGGCCGGGCGCCGCCGCGGGGGCGGCGAAGGAGAGCACCGCGGCCCAGGCGACGACCAGCAGCAGGGCGCCGGGGCTCAGCAGGCGGTGCAGGCGGGAGACCAGCAGCGCGCCGAGCAGGCCGCCGACGGCCTCGCCGGTGAGGGCCAGGCCGATGCCCGCCTCGGAGGTGCCGTGGTCGCGGAGCAGGACCATGGCGGCGAGGAGCATCGCCGAGCCGGTGAGGTTGAGCGCGGCGACGACCAGCAGGGTGCCGCGCAGCATCCGGTTGGCGAACAGGTAGCGCAGGCCGGCGAACGCGGCGCCCCGCTCCTTGCCGCCCGCCCGCGCCCGCTCGTCCGGGCGGGAGTCGAAGCGGACGGCGACGCTCGCGCCGAGGGCGAGGCCGGAGGTGAGGACGGTGGCCAGGAAGGGCACGGCGGTGCCGAGGCCGAGCAGGAACCCGGCCAGCGGCGGGCCGGCCAGCGCGGCGCCGTTGACCCGGAGTTCGTCCTGGGAGAGGGCCTGGCGGAGCTGCTCGGGCGGGACGACGACGCGCAGCGCGAGCATCCGGGCGGGGCCGCCGTAGGCCATGGTCGCGCCGATGGCGGCGGCGGCGAGCAGC
Organism: Kitasatospora phosalacinea; assembly: GCF_000717185.1. Classification (GTDB taxonomy): domain Bacteria; phylum Actinomycetota; class Actinomycetes; order Streptomycetales; family Streptomycetaceae; genus Kitasatospora; species Kitasatospora phosalacinea_A. The sequence goes on from NZ_JNYE01000090.1 coordinate 18,927, forward strand.
GCGTGCGGGACGGTCAGCCGGTCGGCGGCCAGGGCGAGCGCGACGCTGAGCGCGGTGAGCAGCCGGACGGTGTCGGCCAGGACCAGGATCCGCCGCCGGTCGTGCCGGTCGGCGACCGTGCCGCCGTGCAGGCCGAACAGCACGGAGGCGCCGAACTGGACGGCGCCGAACGCCCCGGCCACCGTCGGGGAGCCGGTCATCGCGAGCAGCAGCAGCGGGTACGCGGTGTCGGCGAGGCAGGTGCCGAGCATCGCGGACGCGGAGCCGGCCCAGAGCGTCTGGAAGCGGCGGTTGCGGCGCAGCGGCACCGCGGCGGCCTCCGGTTCGAGCGTCGCGGTCGTCCCTCGTTCCTCGTTCATGTCTCCGCCCATGTTCACGACTCGGCAACCATTCACGTGTACGTGAATGGTTGCACAGCCGAGAATAATTGCGCAAGCGTTGACGCTATGGCTGAATGTGAACGTGGTGGATCAGATGAAGGAGCGCGAGGTCACGGACGTCGCGACGCTGAAGGCCCTGGCGGACCCGCTGCGACTGGCCGTCCTCGGGGTGCTGATGAAGCGCGACCCGGAGCCGGTGTCGGTGAAGGAGGTCGCCGCCGAGCTCGACGAGGCGCCGACCAAGCTGTACCGGCACGTCAAGCAGCTGGAGCAGACCGGGCTGGTGTACGTGGCGGAGACCCGGCTGGTCTCCGGGATCGTGGAGAGCCGCTACCGCTCGGCCCAGCAGTCACTGCGGCTGTCGCCGCAGGTCTTCGCGGAGGGTGGGGAGCAGCCGGCCGTGCTGGAGGCGGTGCTGGCCGCGATGGACCTGGTGCGCTCCGAGTTCCAGCGGCACTTCCTGTCCGGACGGATCGACATGTCCCCGGAGAAGCGGACCGGCAAGTTCGCGCACGCCACCCTCCGGCTCAGCCCGGAACGGCTGCGGCGGCTGCGCGAACGGATGAACGAGGCGCTGGACGAGGCGTTCGCGGAGGAGGACCACACCGGCCCGGACGCCGTCGAGGTGACCCTGTTCGCGCTGCTCTACGCGGTGGACCCGCCGGCGGAGGAGCAGGGCCCGGAGGAGGAGCAGGGCTAGACGTACCGCTCCAGGATCGAGGACTCGGCGAGCCGGGACAGCCCCTCGCGCACCGAGCGGGCCCGGGTCTCGCCGACGCCCTCGACGGTCTGCAGGTCGTCGATGGACGCGGCGAGCAGCTTCTGCAGGCCGCCGAAGTGGTCGACCAGGCGCTCGATGACGGTGTTGGGCAGCCGCGGCACCTTGGCCAGCAGCCGGTAGCCGCGCGGGGAGACCGCGGAGTCCAGCGACTCGGGGGTGCCGGTGTAGCCGAGCGCCTTGGCGACGGTCTGCAGGTCGAGCAGCTCGGCGTGGGTGAGCGCCTCCAGGTCGGCGAGCACCTCGGTGACGGTGCGGCCCTTCTTGGCCGCGCGGTCCGGGAAGTAGTCGCGCACGACGAGTTCGCGCTCCGGCTCGACGCCGGCGATCAGCTCGTCCAGCTGCAGCGAGAGCAGCCGGCCGTCGGTGCCGAGCTCCAGCACGTACCCGGCGATCTCGCCCGCGATCAGCCGGACCATCTCCAGGCGCTGCACCACCGCCGAGACGTCCCGGACGGTGACCAGGTCCTCGATCTCCAGCGCGGACAGGGTGCCGGCCACCTCGTCGAGGCGGAGCTTGTAGCGCTCCAGGGTGGCCAGCGCCTGGTTGGCGCGGGACAGCACGGTGGTGGAGTCCTCCAGCACCCGGCGGGCGCCGTTGACGTAGATGGCGATCAGCCGCATCGAGTGCGAGACCGCGACCACCGGGTAGCCGGTCTGCCGGTTGACCCGCTCGGCGGTGCGGTGGCGGGTGCCGGTCTCGTCGGTGGGGATGTTCGCGTCCGGCATCAGGTGGACGCCCGCGCGCAGGATCTTGGCGTGGTCCTTGTCCAGGATCACCGCGCCGTCCAGCTTGCACAGCTCGCGCAGCCGGGTGGCGGTGAACTCGACGTCCAGCACGAAGCCGCCGGTGCACAGCGCGTCCACGCTCTTGTCGAAGCCGAGGACGATCAGGCCGCCGGTGTTGGCCCGGAGCACCCGCTCCAGGCCGTCCCGCAGCGCCGTGCCCGGCGCGATCGCACTGAGGGAAGCCCGCAGCAGGGCCTCCTCGCGGGAGGACTTGTCCGCCCGGTCGATGGCTGCCACGTGACTCCTTGGGCCGACCCGAACCGTGTGCCGCGGCGGCCGACGGTCTGTCTGTTGTTGCTGCGAATGATGCCGATGAGCAGGTGAAGTCTAACTGCGTACGGCCGTGGCGGGGCGTGGGTCAGCCCAGTTCGTCCGAGTCGACCGGCTCCCAACCCGCCATCAGCTCCTCCGGGAAGGCCGGGACGGGGGACTGGGCGCGGGCCCGGGCGAGCGCCTGGGCGCCCGGATCGGCGGGCGTGCGGGCCGGCGGGGCGGCGTCCGCGCGGGGCTTCGAGCGGGAGCGGCGGCCCGGGATCGCCCGCAGCGCCTCGCCGATGTCGGCGACCTCCACCACCTTCATGCCCGCCGGGACCTTGCCCGGGTCCGGCGGGACGAGGGCGTGCGTGAAGCCGAGCCGGTGCGCCTCGGCGAGGCGGCGCTGCACGCCCGTCACCCGCCGCACCTCGCCCGCCAGGCCGACCTCGCCGATCGCCACCAGGTTGTTCGGCAGCGGCGTGTCGGTGGAGGAGGAGGCCACCGCCAGGGCGATCGCCAGGTCCGCCGAGGGCTCGGTGAGCTTCACGCCGCCGACCGTGGCCGTGTAGATGTCCTGCTTGCCGAGCTTCACGCCGCCGTGCCGCTCGACCACCGCCAGGATCATCGCGATCCGCGGCGACTCCAGGCCGGAGGTGGTGCGCCGCGGCGAGGGGATCTGCGAGTCGACCATCAGCGCCTGCACCTCGGCCACCAGCGGGCGCTTGCCCTCCAGCGTGACGGTCAGGCAGGTGCCGGGGACGGCCTTGTCGCGGCGGGTCAGGAACAGGCCGGACGGGTCGGCCAGGCCGACGATGCCCTCGTCGTGCAGCTCGAAGCAGCCGACCTCGTCGGTCGCGCCGTAGCGGTTCTTGACGCCGCGGATCAGCCGCAGCCGGGCGTGCCGGTCGCCCTCGAAGGAGAGCACCACGTCCACCAGGTGCTCCAGCAGGCGGGGGCCGGCGATCTGGCCGTCCTTGGTGACGTGGCCGACCAGCAGGGTGGCCATGCCGCGCTCCTTGGAGGCGCGGATCAGCGCGCCCGCCACCTCGCGGACCTGGGCCGGGCCGCCGGGCGCACCGTCCAGCTCGGCGGAGGCCACGGTCTGCACCGAGTCCATGACCAGCAGCGAGGGGTTGACCGCCTCGACGTGGCCGAGGACCGCGCCCAGGTCCTGCTCGGCGGCGAGGTAGAGGTGGTCGGAGAGCGCGTTGATCCGGTCCGCCCGCAGCCGCACCTGGCCGGCGGACTCCTCTCCGGTGACGTACAGCGTGCGGTGCCGGTCGCTGGCGGCCTTCGCCGCGACGTCCAGCAGCAGCGTCGACTTGCCGACGCCGGGCTCGCCCGCGAGCAGCACCACGGCGCCCGGCACCAGGCCGCCGCCGAGCACCCGGTCCAGCTCCGGGACGCCGGTGGAGCGGGCGGTGGCCACCTGGCCGTCGACCTGCCCGATCGGCTTGGCGGGCGCGGAGACCGGCCCGGCCGCGGTCGTCCGGACCGGGACGGCGCCGTGCTCCTCCACCGTGCCCCAGGCGTTGCACTCGGTGCAGCGGCCGACCCACTTGAGCAGTTGGGCGCCGCACTCGGTGCAGCGGTACGAGGGGCGCGCCTTGGCGGTGGTCTTGGTACGGGCAGCCATGCGGGCCACGGTAGCGCCTCGCACCGACAACGCCCGGACGTCACCCGAACGGCGTCAACCGGGCGAACAAGGAATCGGTCCTGTTACCCGAAAGAAGGACAAGCGGCCGAAACCTCCCGGGCAACGGGTTTCGGCTGCCTACCGTCGTTCGGGTGACCACCGGCCAGCCCCACCCCGTCGACCCGTCCCCGGCACTCCGGGCGTACGGCGCGTGCGTCGACGGGCTGTTCACCTACTGCCTGTCCGTGCTCTGCGAGCACGAAGCCGCCACCGCGGCCGTCCTGGAAGTCCGCGACCTGGCCCAGCGCCACGGCGACCGGCTCGACGACCCGGCGCTGCTGCGCGCCTGGCTGTACGCGCTGGCCCGGCACCGCTGCCTGGCCCGGCTCGAAGGCGCGGCCGGGGAGGACGGCGCCCCCGCGGACGGGCCGCCCGGGCCCGGCACGGTCCGCGAGCGGCGGCGCGAACTCGCCTCGCTGGCCTGGCCGGAGGCGGCCGGCACCGACCCCGAGCAGCGCGAGGCGCTGGAGCTCGCGGTGCGGCACCGGCTGGACGGCGCCGAGGTCGCCGCCGTGCTCGGCCTGAGCACCGCGGCCGCGGCCGCGCTGCTGGACGCGGCGGGCGCCGAGGTCGGCCGGACCAGGACGGCCCTGCTGGTGCTCGGCGTCGGCTCCTGCCCGGAACTGGCGCAGCTCGGCGGCGTCGGCGCGGAGTCCTGGCGGGGCTGGGTGCTCGGCCCGGCGCTGCGCCGCGAACTGGTGCTGCACCTGGTGGAGTGCCCGACCTGCCGGGGCACCGCCGAGCGGGTCGCGGGCCAGCTCGGGCACGGTCTGGCCGGGCTGCCGGGCCTGCCGCTGCTGGCCGCGCCGGGACCGCTGCGCCCCGGCCGGGCGGCGCCCTCCGGCGGGACGGCGTTCCTGTCCGGCGCGGCGGCCGGGCGGCGGGTCGCGCAGGGCCCGGCCCAGCCGCGGTTCGACCAGCGCGGCTTCCCCCGGCACCGGATGCCCTCGGCGCCGCGCGGCACGGCGGTGCGGCAGCGGGTGGTGACCACGGGCGTGCTGGCGGCCGTGCTGGCCGCGCCGGTGGTGGCGCTGTGGAGCGCGCACCGGGGCGGCGGCGCCGAGGAGCAGGCCGCGGCGGTGTCCTCGGTGCGGGTCGACCCGACGGCGGCGCCCGGGCAGCGCGTCCCGGTGCCGGAGCCGACCGCGGTCGCGGGGCTGCCCCCGGCCGAGCGGGTCGCCGCGATGGAGCTGGCGGGCGCGGTGGCCGCAGAAACGTCCCTGCCGACGGTTCAGGGCCCCGCCGTGCCGGTGCCCTCGCCCGGTGCCGCGCCGCTCTCCAGCCCCGCGCTGACCCCCCAGCCCGGCCCGCCGCCGGCCGCCACCGCGAGCCTGACCGTGGAGGCCGGTGCGTACGGCAACCGCACCGTGCTGACGCTCACCAACTCCGGGGACGGGCCGCTGTCCTGGCACGCCGTGCTGGACGTGGACTGGCTGCGGCTCAGCCGGGACTCCGGCACCCTCGCCCCCGGCCAGCGGATCACCGTGACCGTCACGGTCGACGAGGCCCGCGCCCCGCAGTCCCGCTGGACGGCGCACCTGGCGCTGCCGCCGTCCGGCGCCGTGGTGACCCTGGAGGGCGGCAGCGACCACCGCGGCGTGCCCGACCCGGACCCGACGCCCTCCGGCAGTGCCACGCCGACCGCGACGCCCACGCCCACGCCCTCCGCGAGCGCCTCCGACCCGGCCGCGCCGAGCCCTTCGCCGTCGGCGTCCTCGTCCGCGCCGACGGAGCCGTCCCCCTCCGCGTCCGCGTCCTCGTCCGCTCCGGAGACCCCCGCCGACCCGTCCGCACCGGCCTCCGCACCGGCCTCCGCACCGTCGCCGTGACGGCCCGTCAGTCCGCCGCGGTGCGCTCGCCCGACAGCCAGCGCTCACCGCGGGCCACGGCCTCCTCCAGCGAGGCGCCCAGGACGGGGTCGGCGGGAACGACTCCGTCCGGGCCGAGCGCCCCGGCCAGGCCGGTGTGCTCGGCGAGCCGGACGAAGGAGGGCTGCGCCCCGGCGACGATCAACCGTCCGCCGCGGGCGCCCAGCTCGTCGTCCTTCCGCCGCAGCAGCTTGACCATGCTGGACGAGGGCACGTCGGGAACGGTGCGCACCACCAGCACCAGCACCGCGGGCCCGTCCGGGGCCCGTGGCCAGTCGGCGTCGATCAGCGGGAGCTCGGCGAACAGGCTGGTGCCGCTGTAGGCGAGCACGGTGACCCGCCCGGCGGGCAGTTCGGCCGGGGGGTCGGCGAACTCCCAGCGCCCGTCCGCGGTGCGGGTGAGCGCGCAGAGCCTCGCCTGCCGGGACGCCTGGACGCAGTAGAGCAGCAGCGAGAGCACCGCGCCGAGGACGATCGCCCGCTGCAGCGGCAGCTGGGTGGTGCCCAGGAAGGTGACCGCCATCGCGGCGGCGGACAGCTTCGAGGTGCGCAGCACCAGCTCGACGTCGGGGACCTTGCCGACGATCAGCTCCCCGCCGACCACGATGATCAGGCCGCCGATCACCGGCATCGGGATGTGCTCGGCCAGCGGGGCCAGCGCCAGCACGATCAGCGCCAGCCAGACGCCGGAGAACACGCCCGCCCAGCGGGTGCGGGCCCCGGCCGAGACGGCGACGCCGGTGCGCGACAGCGAGCCGCCGACCGGCAGCGACTGGAACAGCGAACCGGTGACGTTGGCCAGGCCCTGCGCGGTGAAGTCGCCGTTGACGCTGGACTTCGAGCCGTCCGGGTTGGGCACCGAGGGGCTGATCCCGGCGGCCTGGGCGAGCGCCACCAGGGCGATCGACAGCGCCCCGCCGAGCAGGTGCCAGGTGGCCGACCAGTCGGGGGCGGTGAAGTGCGGCAGCGCGGCGGGGATGTCGGCGATGCCGCCGACCAGGTCGACGTCGGTGCCCAGCAGCGCCACCCCGCAGCTGACCACCACCATCGCCACCAGCAGCGCCACCGTCCGCAGCCGCTCCACCGCGTGCGCGAGCGCCCACACCGCGACGGTCGCCGCCGCCGTCAGCGTCGCGGCGAGCTCCCAGGAGCCGGCGTGCACCAGCCAGTCGCCGAGCTGCACCAGCTTGTTGTGGCCCTGCGGGTCGTACCCGGTGGCGTCCTCCAGGACGCCGACCACGATCTGCAGCGCGATGCCGGTGGAGAAGCCCACCATGACCGCGTTGGAGACGAAGCTGAGCACCACACCCAGGCGCAGCACGCCCATCAGCAGCATCACCGCGCCGGACAGCAGGCCCAGCAGCGCCACGTTCCCGGTGTCCGCCGGGTCCAGCCCGGCGTCGCTCAGCACGCTCTGCGAGGTCAGCGCGATCGCGCTGGTCAGCGTGGTGACCATCAGCACGGTGCGGGCGGCCAGCGAGCCGACGATCGCCGGGACGACCCCGGAGAACAGGCCCGCGACCGGGTTGAACCCGGCGATCGACGCGTACGCCATGCCCTCCGGGATCGAGAACAGGCCGGTGACCAGGCCCGAGGTGACGTCGCTCGGCTTCGGCCGCCCCAGGGAGCGGGGGGACGGCAGCCGCATCAGGTCAGGCCCGACACGGCGTCACCGACGTACTTCACGCCGAGGACCAGCAGCAGCACCAGCATGATCGCCGAGTTGTGCGCCGACATCCACGCCTTCCAGCCGCCCAGCACCTCGCCCGCCCGCGCCCCGCCGAGCAGGTAGACGCCCAGCGGCAGCAGGGTGCACAGCGAGCCGATCAGCACCAGCAGCGCGCCCGCGACCGCCTTGCCGCCGCCGCTCGCGCCGCTGGTGGCGATGGAGACCGCACCGCCGACCGCCAGCACCAGGTTCTTCGGGTTCGCGGCGGCCAGCACCGCCGCCAGCCCCGCCGACTTCGCCGGGGTGAACCGGTCGACCGCCCGCATCCAGCCCGGCGGCTCGGCGACCTTCCCCTCCCGGGGCCGCCCCTGCCACTGCTTGGCCGCCAGCAGCAGGAACAGCACGCCCAGCGCCAGCTTCACCCAGTACGACCAGTCGGGCGTCCCGGCGGCGGTGTCGATGCCCGAACCGGCCAGCACCACCACGGCGGTGACCGCGGACAGCGCCACCACCCAGCCCGCGGTGAACGCGATGCCGTTGGAGCGCCCGCGCGGGGTCGCCAGCATCAGGATCACCGCGATCAGCGGCAGCGGGCTGATCGCGATGCCGACCGCCGAGGCCAGCATCTGCCCGATCGCGTCTCCCATCTCCGTCCCCCTACCGGTCAGCGCAGCCGGATCGCGGGCAGCCGGTAGCTGCCGTCGAGCACCGCGTCCTGCGGCTGGTACATCCGCACCATCGGCCGGAACCCGCCCGCGGGCGCGGGCAGCCAGTTCGCGAACTCCTCGGGCTCCGCGGGCCGTTCGTGCTGGAGGTAGAGGGTCAGCGAGCCGTCCTCGCCGCGCACCAGGCCGGGGGTGCGGTCGCCGATCGAGTACCGGTCGATCTCGTTGGCGACCAGCAGGTACTCGGGGGTGCCGTACATCGTCACCGACCAGAACGCGCCCACCGGCGGGGTCCGCTCGAACCGCAGGGTGTACGCGTGCGCGCCGGTCAGCGGGACGCCGTCCGCGTCGTTGTACGTGGTGGCGTAGACGGCCTCGTAGGCGTGGTTGCCCCACAGGCCGGCCCGGGCGGCGACCGCGCGGGACAGGTACGCGGCGCGGCGGTCGGCGATCCGCCACTGCGGCTCGTCTCGGGTGCCGGGGCCGAGGAAGTCCAGGTTGTAGTCGAACAGGTGCAGGTTGGCGGCCCACTCGCCGGTGGGGTCACCGGTGCCGAGGGTCGCCGCCTCCACCCGCTCCCGGCCCGCCGCCAGGCCCTTGGCCAGCGCCGCCGCCCACTCGGCCGGGCCGTCCGGGTACGGCGAGCGGCCCTCGTCGAGCAGGCCGATCGGGGCGAAGCGCTGCTGGAAGGCGACGTCGGCGGCGGCGGGCGGGAAGGCCGCCATCCACAGCCGCAGCCGCTCCAGGAACAGCAGTTCCTCCGGGACGCCCGCGGCCGGCTCCGGCAGCCCCGCCGGGGTGCCGCCGCCCTCCAGCGGGGTGAGCGTCAACTGCCGCTGCAGCTCCCGGACCCGCTCCAGGTCGTCCGGCCCGGCGCAGTAGTTGCGCACCGCGATCACCGCCACCGCCGTCGGCGCGACGATCACCGGCACGCCCTCCGGGGCCGCGCCCGCCCAGCCGGGCGGGGCGACCAGCCAGGTCTGCTCGGCGGTGCCGGAGGAACGGCGGCCCGCGTAGGCGAAGTTGTTCGTCCAGGCGTCGACGAACTGCAGCACGTGGTACGCGCCGCCGGTGTCCGGGACGTGCAGCAGCAGCGGCCCGGCCGACAGGTCCAGCGGGGCGACCGAGTACACGGTGTCGTTGTTCACCGACACGAAGTGCGAAGCGGGGCCCGCGAGTTCGGTGGCGTGGCCGAAGGTGTTCCACGGCGTCGGGCCGATCGTGCCCAGCCCCCGGCGGACGACGGCGTCCACCGTGGTCAGATTGGCCACCAGCGGGGATCCGTACACCAGGGCCTCGGCGGCCAGCATCTCGGGGGTGGCGTCAGCCATGCGAACGTCCTTGTCTGGTCGGTGACTTCATCGGGGAGTGGGCGTGGGCAGCCGCCAACTGCCTTCCAGCAGGGCGGGTTCCGGGCCGTAGGCGCGCACCGCGACGAAGTACGGGCCCTCGGGGACGGGCAGCCAGTTCGCGAACTCCTCGGGCTCCGTGGGCCGTTCGTGCTGGAGGCGGAGGGTCAGCGAGCCGTCCTCGCCGTACACCAGGCCGGGGGTGCGGTCGCCGATCGAGTACCGGTCGATCTCGTTGGCGACCAGCAGCCGCTCCGGGAGGCGGTACGCGGTCGCCGACCAGAAGAACCGGGCGGGCGGGAGCTGCCCGGCGGCGAAGCGCAGCACCGCGGGCTCCCGGCCGCCCGCCGTCGACTCCCAGCCGCCGTACCAGGCCTCCTCGGCGGGCAGCCCGTACAGGCCCTTGAGGGCGCCGCAGGCCCGGTCCAGGTAGCGGGTGCCGAGCTGCTCCCGGGTGCCGAACAGGGCGGTGCCGGTGGCCGCGCCGTCGGCGGCCGCGACCAGTTCCCCGCGGGCGTCCGCGATGCCCGCCAGCAGGGCCTCGCGCACCTCGGCGGGCAGCGCCGCCGGTTCGAAGTCGCCGCTGCCGATGCCCAGTTCGGCCAACCGGCCGCGCAGCTCGGCATCCGCGGGCAGGGTCGGGAAGAAGCCCAGCAGGAAGTCCAGCAGCGAGAAGAACTCCAGGGTGCCGAGCGCCTCCTCGCCCCGCCACACCGGCCACACCGGCTCCGCGGCGACCGGCCGGGGCGTGCCCAGGTGCTCGCTCAGCGGCCTGAGCAGGTACCCGGCCTGCACCCGCTCGACCTCCGGCACGTCCTGCGGCCCCGCCGAGAACGTCCGCCCGAGGATGCCGACCAGGTTGGTGTCGGCCCGCAGCACCCCGTCGAAGCCCTCCGGCGGGTTCGCCCGGTGCCCCGGCCCCGCGACCAGGTACCGGCCCGCGCCGCTCCCAGTAGTCCGCGAGCCGACGAACCCGACGTACGCGGTGTCCAGGTCGTGCACCGGCAGCACGTGGTAGCGGTCGGTCGCGGGCTTCTCCAGCACCCACGGCTCGGCCCGCAGGTCCAGCCAGGCCCACGAGTACGGGGTGTCGTTGTTGGGCGTCACCACGTCCGTGTTGTCCGGGGTGAAGGGCCGCGGGTAGTGCCGGAACACGCCGAAGCCCCCGACGTACCGCGGGTCCGCGTCGTCGATCGCCTGCGGGTAGACCGTCCGGTAGTTCTCCAGCATCGGGTAGCCCCAGGTCCACGCCCGCGCCGCCGTCCGCCGCACCGCCTCCGGGTCCGCGCCGACCGGGTTCCCCATCTCGCCCGCCCTTCTACCCCCACGAAAGGGACTATTCAGACATGCCGGTACACCGGGATGCTATGTGCTCCCCCCGTGATCGGCACTCCGGCCGACACCACCACCGCCCCTGACCGGCCGTCTGCTCCCGGCGAAACCGCTCCGCTCCCGGTGAACGCGGCGCATGGAGGGCCACCGCCCCGGAGACCCTGCGAGACATGGACATCCTTCTGCTCGGCGGCTCCAAGTTCCTCGGCCGCGCCTACGCCACCGAAGCGCTCGCCCGCGGCCACCGCGTCACCACCTTCAACCGCGGCATCAGCCGCACCGACCCGCCCGGCGTCGAAGCCGTCCACGGCGACCGCGCGAACCCCGACGACCTGCGGCGCCTCGTCGACGGCCGCCGCTGGGACGCCGTCGTCGACACCTCCGGCCAGCAGCCCCACGACGTCGCCACCGCCGCCCGGCTGCTCAGCGGCCGCGCCGGGCACTACGGCTTCGTCTCCTCGATCCACGCCTTCGCCGACTGGCCCGCCCGCCCCGTCGACGCCGAATCCCCCACCCTCGACTGCCCCGGCGACCTCCCGCCCGACCAGCCCTTCGCCAACGCCCTCAAGGCCGGCTGCGAACGCGCCCTCGCCGAGAACTTCGACGGGCCCGCCGCGGTCCTCAACTGCGGCCTGCTGATCGGCCCCCACGAACCCATCGGCCGCCTCCCCTGGTGGCTCGACCGGATCGCCCGCGGCGGCCGCGTCCTCGCCCCCGGCGCCCCCGACCGCCCGCTCAGCCTCGTCGACGCCCGCGACTTCGCCGCCTTCGGCCTCGACCTCGCCGAACGGGGCGCGACCGGACGCTACGTCACCACCGCACCGGTCCGCTCGGCGACCACCGGCGAGTTCCTCGACGCCTGCCGCACCGCGACCGGCTCCGACGCCGAACTCGTCTGGACGCCGGACGCCGACCTGCTCGCCGCGGAGGTCGCCCCCTGGGTCGAACTCCCCCTCTGGGCCCCCGCCGCCGAAGGCTGGCACGGCACCTGGCGGGCCGACCCCGCCACCGCCCTCGCCGCGGGCCTGCGCATCCGCCCGCTGCTCGACACCGTCACCGACACCTGGGCCTGGCTCGAAGCGGGCGGCCGCGCGGAGGTCGCCTACCGGCAGCTCGACACGCCGCTGGGGATCGACCCGGAGAAGGAGCGGAGGATCATCGACGGGGCATGAGCGTGCAGGGGCCCGGGGAACGGCGAGAGCCCCCGCCAGGGGCCCGGGGAACGGCGAGAGCCCCCGCCAGGGGCCCGGGGAACGGCGAGGCCCAGTCTGCTGCTCACGGTTCACTGCCGTTGCGCGCACCTGCTTCCGGTTCGGTCAAAGACACGCAGCAGCACGCACCTCCGACGGGCTCCGGCCACCAGCAGCACGGCCCCGCCGTTCCCCGGGCCCCTGGTTCCGCTCCCGCCGTTCACACCCGGGCCCCTGGCGGGCCTCCCCGCTCAGTAGGCGCGGCGGGTGACGAGCTCGGCGAGGGCCAGGAGGTCGTCGGCGCGGGACGGGTCGGGGACGGCCGCGGCGAGGTGGGCGATGGCGGCGGCCATCCGGTCGCAGCTCTCGGTCTGGGCCCAGCCGCGGCCGCCGGCCCGGTCGACCGCGTCGGCGGCCGCGGCGAGCTCGGCGGGGCTGAGCGGGCGCCCGGTGGCGTAGAGCGCGGCGAGCTCCGCCCCGGCGGGGGTGCCGGAGGACAGGGCGCGGACGACGGGGAGGGACTTCTTGCGGGCGGCGAGGTCGGCGCCCACCGGCTTGCCGGTGACCGCCGGGTCGCCCCAGATGCCGATCAGGTCGTCGATCAGCTGGAAGGCGAGTCCGATCTCGCGGCCGAAGGCGTCCATCGCGTCGGCGGTCTCGGCGTCCGCCCCCGCGTAGAGCGCGCCGAGCGCGCACGCGCAGCCGAGCAGGGCGCCGGTCTTGCCCTCCGCCATGGACAGGCACTCGGCGAGCGTGACGTCGGTGCGCTGCTCGAAGGAGCAGTCGGCCTGCTGGCCCGCGCAGAGCTCGACCACGCAGTCGGCGAGGCGGCGGACGGAGGCGGCCGCGGCCGGGTGCGGGTCCTCGGCGAGGACCCGCAGGGCGAGGGAGTGCATGGCGTCGCCCGCCAGGATCGCGCCGGTGGTGCCGAACACCCGCCAGGCGGTGGGGCGGTGGCGGCGGGTGTGGTCGCGGTCCAGGACGTCGTCGTGCAGCAGGGTGAAGTTGTGCACCAGCTCGACCGCGGCCGCGGCCCGCACCGCGTCCTGCGGGCGGCCGCCGACCGCGGTGGTCGCGGCGAGGACCAGCGCGGGGCGGATCGCCTTGCCCGCGCCGACCGCGCTCGGGGCGCCGTCGGCCTCCAGCCAGCCCAGGTGGTAGCCGGAGACCAGCCGCATCGACTCGGGGAGGGTGTCGACGGCCGCGCGCAGCGCGGGGTCGACGACGGCGCGGGCCCGGCCGAGCAGGGCCATCGCCTCGGCGGTGTCGCGCCCGCCGTCGGGGGCCGGGGCCGTCGCGCCCGCGTCGTGCTGCCCGCGTTCGGGCACGGTGATGGCCATGGTGGAGTCCTCCCCCTCGGCGGACCCGGCTGCGGGGCCGCAGGAACGTCCGCCGACGGAGCGTCGGGCGGTGGAGCGGGCGGGCCCAGGACGGTGGGCCCGCCCGGTGGTCAGTGCTGCCAGTGGGCGACGTCCACGTTCTCCAGGACGCCGATCGCGTCGGGGACGAGGATCGCCGCCGAGTAGTAGGCGCTGACCAGGTACTTGACCACGGCCTTCTCGTCGATGCCCATGAAGCGCACGTTCAGGCCCGGCTCGACCTGGTCGGGCAGCGCGCCGGGGCGCAGGCCGATCACGCCCTGGTTGTCCTCGCCGACGCGCATCGCCAGGATCGAGGTGGTGCCGTTGACCACCGGGATCTTGTTGCACGTCAGGATCGGGACGCCGCGCCAGCTCGGCACCGTCCGCCCCTCGAACCGGATCGCCTCGGGGTACAGGCCGCGGCTGTTGCACTCCCGGCCGAAGGCGGCGATCGCCTTCGGGTGGGCCAGGTAGAACTTCGTGCTGCGGCGGCGGCACAGCAGCTCGTCCAGGTCGTCCGGGGTGGGCGGGCCGGAGTGGGTCTGGATCCGCTGGCCGTACTCGGCGTTGGCCAGCAGGCCGAACTCCGGGTTGTTGACCAGCTCGTGCTCCTGGCGCTCGCGCAGCGCCTCGACGGTCAGCCGGAGCTGGTGCTCGGTCTGGTCCATCGGCTTGTTGTAGAGGTCGGCGACCCGGCTGTGCACCCGCAGCACCGTCTGGGCCACGCTCAACTCGTACTCGCGCGGTTCGAGCTCGTAGTCGACGAAGGCGGTCGGCAGGTCGAACTCGCCCTCGTGGCCCGCCGACATGCCGATCGCGGCCTCGCCCTTGTGGGTCTGCGGGAGCTGCGAGTCGGCGATGAAGGCGAGGACCTGGTCGCGCAGCGCCTCGGAGCGGTCGACCAGCTCCTGGAAGGCGGGCCAGGCCAGCACCATCGCGGTGCCCGCGGTGGCGGCCCTGACGCTATAGGACCAGCGGCGGTCGGCGACGGTGAGCGCCTCGTCGCCGATGTGGTCGCCGTCGGCGAAGGTGCCCAGGACCGCCGGGTCGCCGTACTTGCCGGTGCCGACCTTGTCGACCTTGCCGTGCGCGACCAGGAGCACCTCGTCGATCTCGGCGCCCTGCTCGACCAGCACCTCGCCCGCCGCGAAGTCCCGCTGGACGAAGCGCCCGGCCAGCTCGGCCAGCAGCGCGTCGTCCGCGAAGCCGCGCAGCACCGGGACCTCGCGCAGCGTGGGCGGGACGACCGAGACCTCGCGGCCGGTCTGCACGAAGCCCACCCGGCCCCGGCCGACCGCGTACGACAGGCGGCGGTTGACCCGGTACGTACCGCCGGAGACCTCGACCCAGGGCAGCGCGCGGAGCAGCCAGCGGTTGCTGATCTCCTGCATCTGCGGGGCCGACTTGGTGGTCGACGCGAGGTTCTTGGCGGCCGCCACCGAGAGGCTGCTCTGCGGCCTCGTCTGGGGAATTCCGGCGGTGGTTTCGGTCGTCATTTCGGAGGGGCCCCTGATCGCGTCGACGGCACGTTGCGGCAACCATGCTGACGCCCGTTCAGGTGAGGCGGCAATCACTCGTGGGGGTGATTCAGGTGTGTGCGCGCAATAGTGCGACCAGCGCACTGGCGCGATCATCGTTCGATCCGCGCGCCCCCGCGGGGAGGGCGCGGGCCCCCTCCCCGAAGGGTTGTCGGAGGCCCTTCAGAACCCCCCTCCGGAGGCCCGTTCCGGGGTGTCCGCGCTGCTCACCCACCCCGTGTTCGAATCGCTGCGGAACAGCGCTAAGGTGGCCCCCTCACCGCGTGGTGCCCGCCGCCGCAGCGCAGGCGAACCGGTCGGTGACCTCCCATCGGCACGCCCTTCTCCAGGGAGACCTTCGTGACCGCGCCCGTCCGCGTCTGGCTGAACCGCACCTACGCCGAGAACGTCTTCTTCATCGACCTGCTGCGGGCCGCGCCGCGCCCGGTGCACGTCCTGGCCACCCACGTCGACCCCGACTCCCCCGTGCTCGCCGCCGCCGACCTGGGCGCCCTCGAACCGGACGGGCTGTCCGCCGAGGCCTACGTGGAATTCGCGCTGGAATTCTGCGCCCGCCACGACGTGGACGTATTCCTGCCGCGCCTGCACCAGTTGGCGATATCGCTGCGCCGCCGCGACTTCGAAGCGCTGGGCACCGCGCTGGTCTGCCCGCCCGCCTCCGCGATATCGCTGTTCGCCAGCAAGGTCGACGGCTACCGGGCGCTGGACGCGGTCGGGCTGCCCACCCCGCTGTGGCGGAAGGCCGACACCGCGTCCGAACTGCTCGCCGCCGTCGAGGAGATCGAGGCCACCGGCTCGGCCGCCTGCCTGAAGCCCGCCTCCGGCGCGGGCGGCGAGGGCTTCCGCGTCCTGACCCGCGAACCGTTCAGCCTCGGCCGGCTCGCCGGGTACGTCGACGCCCGGGTCCAGCTCGACCAGGTGCTGTCCGCGCTGGAGCGCTCCGCCGCCCCCGCCGACCTGCTGGTGATGCCGTACCTGGACGGCCCCGAGGTGTCGGTGGACTGCCTGGCCGAGCAGGACGGCCGGCTGCTGGCCGCGGTCGGCCGCACCAAGCAGGGCCGCCGCCGCGGCTTCACCGTCGACCCGGCCTACCTGGGGCCCGCCCGCCGCCTGGTCGAGGAGTTCGGCGTCGGCTACCTGTCGAACGTCCAGTTCCGGCACGAGCGGGACACCGGACGCCCGGTCGTCCTCGACATCAACACCCGCCCGTCCGGCGGACTGCACCAACTCCGGCTGTGCGGCCTCAACCTGCCCGCCGCGGCCGTCGAACTCACCCTCGGCGCAAGGCCGTTGCTCCCCGCGGCGGACGAACTCACGCTCGGCGAGTACACCCTGGTCTCCACCATCCAGGCGCTGCTGCCCCGGCAGTCCGCGGCCCCCGCGCTGGAACGCATCGACTGCGGCGCCGAGCGGCGGCCGGTCGCGGCGGCCGCGGTCTAGATGATTGATGCCAAGGGCTAGTGGTCGTAGGCGGTCAGCGAGCGTTTGACGGGTTGGCCGGTGTGGTCGTTGTGCCAGATCACGCTGGTCAGGGC
>NZ_JNYE01000091.1 GCF_000717185.1 Kitasatospora phosalacinea
TCCCCCAGAGTCATGGCCGCCCTCCACCGCCAAGCCGCCACCCAGATGGCCGCCCATCCCGACAGCCGCTTGGAAGGGCTGGTCTTCACCCGCCCGGACGGAGAGCCCCTTCGACCCCAGTGGGTCCTCGACCAGCTCCGCAAACGCACTGCCGAACTCGACCTGCCGAAGATCGGTCTGCACGACCTGCGCCACACCGCTGCCAGCATCATGATCGCCGCCGGCATCCCTCTTGCCGTCGTCTCCAAGACACTGCGCCACGCCAATCTCGCCATCACCGTCGATCTCTACGGGCACCTCCTCAAGGACTCCGCAGACGAAGCCGTCAAAGCGCTCGCTCTTGCCCTCGACCACGCCGATGCCCAGCACGCCGGCATCGCCTCCGCGGAAATCCCCAACACCTGCCTGGCCGCATAGATCCGGGTCCTTGGAGTACCGCAATACTGACCGGAGCGCGTGGTACTCCCAAACCATGCCGCTGCCCAGGGCATCCCCGCGTTCGGAAACTGCCCGGTGCTTCGCTGCGAGAGCAGGGTCCGGCAACCGCCAGTCAGTGCCGAATGCCTGGTCGGTGGGAGTCGCAGAACCAGCCGCCGGGATAGAGCCGGGCACCAGACGCGCCGCATGGGGTCCTGCCCGCGGAACAGTAGCCGGCCCGCACTGGTCCGATCACCGGTGCTGCCAGGGCTGGCACGCGCACGGTTACGGCTGCGCAGTACGCTTCGCCGGTGTCCTTCGGCGGCATGGGTTCGAAGTCCGGCCTGCGCCGGTCTTCCCGTACCCGGACGCACTCCACGTCGCGCAGACCCGTCGAGGTCTTCCGCTGGCGCGGAACCGCTGGCTCTTTCTCCGTGTTGACCAGTGTCCCGCCGTTCGAGACGAACACCTTCCGGTCCTTCTCCGGCGCCCAGAAGCGAAGCAGGCCGCCGGTTGTGGTCTTGAGGGTGATCGGGACGTAGAGGCCGCCGGCGATGCGGCGGACCATGTCGTCGATCTGCGGCACCTGGACGTCCCAGGTCGGGTGCCACTGGTAGCAGCGGCCGATCTTCTTGACGGGGCACGGAAGCGGGTTGGTGTGGTCGCACTTCTTCAGGTTGAGGGTGCGTACGCCGCCTCGGACGAGCAGGTCGCGGTCCTCGCGGATGGCTCGGGCCGGAAGGTTGTCGGTACGCGCCCAGTGGACCTGGTCGATGAGGGGCGCCTTCGGGTCGACGGTGTGCCACACCGCGGTGATGCCGTCTTCCTTGGCGATCTTGTCTCGGTGGCGCACGGCCTGGACGGTGATGTACGACAACTGGGGCTCGAACCCGAACAGTTGGCCGCCGGTGCCGGTGACGAGAACGTCGGTGCGGCGCCTGCCGTCGGCTGCGCGGGCTTCGATCTCGACGCCGTGGCCGTCGGCCTCTGCGGCTCGGGCGTATCGCTCCTTGTATGCCTTGTGCTGGTCGCTTTCCGGTTCGTCGTGTGCGCGGCGACTCGGGTTGTAGTGGGAGGCGATGCGGCGGCCCTGACGCAGCGACAGGTACATCCATTCCGGCTGGTCGGGGCGGGCGTCGAGGCAGGTGGGGCAGAGCAGGCCGCGTTCAGGGACCGGCCGTTTGTCGGCGTAGAGCCTCTCCCAGAGAAGGGGGGTCTCGGGGACACCGAGGTCTTCTCGGTCGAGGTCGAGCAAGCGGTTGAGTGCGATGCTCAGGACCGGGTTGCGTTTGGGGAGTTCACCGTCGTAATCGTTCATGGCGTCTCATCTCTGCCATCAACCACGAGTGGGAGTTTCCAGTGTGCACCCGGGGACCGACAACCGGGTTCGGGTGCAGGATCGGGCTTGCCAGGAGCATCAACTGGCTGACGCTCCAATGCTGTTCCGTTCCTGGGTCGGGGGTTCGGCAGCGCAGGGCTCGTTCGTGCTGCGCGAGCCTCACCGAAAGGCCCGACCCACCAAACGAGTTGGCCGTTCGTCGCAAGGTGTGGGTGCTGGATTGCCCAACTGGCTTCGCTACGAGGCACCTTGGCGGTTGGACGGATGCTTCATGAGGTCGTCGAGGAGGGTGTCTGCGACTGCTTCTTCGTAGAGGGCCCGGTTGGTGTGGTGCATGGCTTCGGCGAGCTGCGGATCCCATGGGGTCGGGTAGGGCTTGCCGTTGAGGGGGATCTGGTCCTCCTCGTTGGTGGCGGAGGTGCCGGCCAGGTAGTCGGCAGCGGTCATGTGCCAGGGGCGGGCCTGGTAGCGGCTGATGAGCTGGTTGGTCATGTCGATGCCGGACCAGTCGAAGTCACCGTGATAGTGGAGTGTTCCTCCGCCTTGGCGGATTGCGCGGGTGAGGCGGTGGAAGGCGGTTGAGGGGCGGCCTTCGGCGCAGACGAGCGGTGGGCTCTTCGGGCCGAGTTCTCCGGCGGCGCGGCGTAGGACGGCGGGGTTCTCGCAGGCGTAGACGGTGGGCTGGTCGAGGGAGATCGGCAGCGTGACGAGCTGGTGGAGGGAGATGTGGAAGGGCGTGCCGTAGCGGGCGGCGCCGGTGAGCCATTCGCCCAAGCCCTCGCCGTGGGCGGGCAGGTTGAGCACCAGGACGCGGCTGGCGAGGTCATCGACGATCACGTCGAAAGAATCCCAGAGTTCGCGGCGCGCTTCGGCGCCGTTCGCAAGGGTGGTGTTGCGGGCTTGGGCCAGGGCGCGGAGCACCAAGGTGGGAAGGGCGCCGCTGCCGTGGTTGAGGGCTTTGGTGTCTCCGGTGGTCGCTTCCGCAAGCACTGGAAGCAAGAGCGGTGGTGCGTCACCTGGGCGCGTGTACAGGTGTTCGAGGACGCGGATGGCGCGGGTCAGTGAGGTGCTGTCGTTCTTGTTGATGAGGCTGGTGAGGGTGCCGTCTGTTGTGATGGCGGCAAGCCAGTCCCGGTACCACGAGTGTGCGTGGAGCGGGCTTGCTTCGGCGGTGGTTGTCAGCTGTGCTCGTGTCCGGGCCTGTGCTTCCTTCCGTCCCGGGCGGTCGACGAGCGGCCCTCCGAGCAGTGTGAGAAGGGCTGCCAGTGGTGTTCCGGTGGCGGCCTGGACAGCCGCTTCGAGGTCGGCGACCTTCACCGTGATCCGCGCGGTGCCCGGTGGCCGGTAGGCGCCTGTGATGCCGATCAGTGCCTCGCGTTCGGCGTCGGTGGGCGCGGTGATGCTCACCGAGCCGTCGAGCCGACCTCCTGTGCGTTCGAGTGATCGGCGCGCTGCTGCCAGCAGCCGTTGGTACTGGGGGCCGCCGTAGAGGCTTCGCGGGTCCGTCGGTGCCGTCATTCCTCGTCGTCCTGTCCGTCGGTGAGGTCGTCGAGGTCGCTGTCGGGGTTGATGTCGCCGAGGAGGCCGTCGCTGACCGGTGCGTGGCGCCGGGGTGTGAACCCGAGGATGTCCGCGGCCAGTTCGTCGGATCCCGGATAGCCGAGGTCGTCGTGGATCTGTTCTCCGTCCCAGAGCATGAGCATGGCGGAGACGGTGTGGGTGGCTTCGTCGTGGAGCATGTCGTAGTGCGAGATGCGCGGGACCGACGGGTAGGTGATCCACAGGTCGTGGCCGGTCATGAAGAGGTCGAGGTCGAACTTGACGGTCAGGGCGAGGAGGTCGGGGCGGTAGCGCTCGTCAATCCCTGCGAATGCCTCGTCCAGCGCGATCAGGCGAGGGCATGTGGGGTGGGCCGATCCGTACTGGGCGTTGGCGGCCGCGAAGAGCGGCAGGTGGATGGAGGCGGATTTCTCACCACCGGACATTTCGCTGTGCTTGGAGCGGGTGAGCTTTTCCTCCTTTCCTCCCGGACGGGACAGGAGCAGCTCGAACCGGCGCCAGGATCGGTAGTCGAGGACCTGGGAGATGATCTGCTGGTAGGTCTTGCGGCGGTCGCGAGCCTGTGCGGTCCGGATCTGGCTGCGCAGATGGGAGCGGAGTTCGGCGAGCCCTACGGGCCCCAGTGTTCTGGCGTCCTTCTCCAGGAGCTTGTTGACGGCGCGCTGGGAGTCGGTCAGGTTGTCCGACTGCACCCAGCGGATTCCGACCCTGGTGCCGGAGGACATGGGCTTGGCCCGGGTGTCGGAGTCCATTTCCCTGACCAGGTCGCGTGCTTCGATGGTCCGGGAGTGGACTTGTTGGGCGAGGCCGGTGAGGAGCGTGTCCTCCAGCACGGTTCGCTCGCGTTCTTCCAGGAGCACCTTCTGGTCGGCGACTTGTTCGGCCAGGCGGACAGCGAACTCGACGATGGGTGCGGGACCGTCGTTGTCTCGGACACGGGCGAGGATGATGTCGCCGTCGGGCTCCCATTCGAAGTGGTATCCCTGGTCGGAAGACGTCAGGGCGCTCTCGAGTGTGCTCAGGGCGGTGGACAGCTTGGTCGTGGTGGTCTTGATGATGCTGTCGGTGGCTGCCCGGCCGCGGGTGGCTTCGGCGAGGGCGTCATAGAGGGCACGGGTGATATCGGGGAGGGCACCGCGGGCTGCGGCCTCGGGGGTGAGGTCGGCGCTCGGGGAGGTGAGTCGCGCCATCAGATCCTCTGCGGCTTGGCCGGCTGTCGGCCACAGCTCGGTGGGATTCCAGTTGCTGTCGGCGTTCGCGCCCAGGACGCGGAGCAGGTCGGGCCTGCTGTACGGCTGGAGGGCGGCTGCCGTGCGCAGTTGTTCGGCCAGTGCCGTGGCGAGGGCCTCGTGGAGGTACTGGAGGGCCTTGTCGGCGCCGGCGAGTGCGAGCTGCTGGGCCGAGTGGTCCGTGTCGGCCAGCCGGTAGGCCAGCTGAGCATCCTCGAGCTGACGCTTCAAGGTGTTGATCTCTTCGTGGATCCGGCGCAGCGGTGCGCCGAGGGTCTCTTCCTGCTTGCGGAGGCGCTCGGCGAGTGCCGTGTAGTCGATGCGTCGCTCTTCCAGGGCCTCGGCCTGTTCCTGGCAGGCGGCGGTCTGCTCGTCGACGGTGTCGCGTCGGTCGGTGAGGTCCTTGCGCAGGTCGTTGATGGTGATCCTGGTTGTCTCCAGGTCGGCTGCGGCGGTGGTGAAGTCGCGGAGTGCGAGGTCGACGGCCTTGAGGCCTTCGGTGTCGGCGGGAAGGGTGAGGGCTGCTGCGCTCTTGTGGAGTTGGCGCTTGCGCTCGTGGGCTTCCGCGATGGCGTTGTCGAGCGCTTTGCCGGCGGTGGTGAGCCGGGTCCGGGCGTCGGCTGCCTTGTTGGCGGCGATGACCACCTGTTGGGCGGCGGTGACGATGCCGGTGGTGCTCGGCAGTTGGGCCCGGGCGGTGGCGAAGGCCGCGAGGTTGCCGACCGCGTGCTGGAGGTCGGTGGTCAGTGTCTCCAGTGTGCTTTCGAGGCCGGCGATGGCGGTGTCATAGGCGTTGAGGCGCTCGCGGCGGCGGGCGGCGCGTGCTGTCGCTCCGATGTACTCGGGCTGGTGCTTGGGGTGGGCGCCGCGGTGGACTCCGAGGGAGAACTGGCCGCGGGTGCTGACGATTGCACCGGGGTCCTGGTCGGTGTGCGGGCCTGGGGTGGCGAGGTCGTCGGTGAGGGCGATGGAGGTGAGGACGTCGTTGATGGCTTGCGCCTCGACGTGTTCCTGTTCCTCGGGGATGAGGACGTCGGCGAGGGTGCGGCCAGCGGGGCGTTGCTCGGGGGGAAGCGGGTGCAGGAAGCCGTCGGCCTCCTGGTCGGCGATGGCCTGGGATGTGGCGCTGGGGTGCGGGTGTACCCATGCCGTGAGGAGGCCCGCGCCGTACAGGGCGCCTTCGAGTGCAGCCGTGTGGTCGGGGGTCAGGTGGTCGGCGAAGCGGACGAGCTGCCACAGCGGCGCGCCGGGGCGGTCGGTGCGGTCGGCGGGGCGCAGGTCGCTGGGCGGCGGGGCGTCGTCGCGCTGCGCGGCCACGCTCGCGCGCTCGGCACGTGTCGTCTCCAGCGTGGTGCTGGTCTCGTCGTGCTGGAGTTGGAGTGCGTCCTGGTGTCGGCGGGCCTGGGTGCGGCGCTCGTCGGTGGCGTTGTGGAATGCCTCCTGCAGGGAGGTCGCGCCAGGGGCGTCTGCCGTTGCCAGGGCCTGGGCGAGCAGGGCGGTGTCGTCGGGTCCGAGGACGGCGTGGGGGTCGGTTCCGGTCCAGCGGTTGGTGAACGCTGCCAGCTCGGCGTCGGCCTGTGCTCGTGTGTCGGCCAGCGTTCGAGCCGCTCGGTCGCTTTCAAGGTCGCGCTCGGCGAGCTCGGCCTCGGCCTTGTCGACGGCGCCTTGGGCGGTGTTCTGCGCGCCGGCCGCGTCCTGGTAGCGGTTCAGGTGGCCTTGGACGGCGTGGATGTCGTGGCGCCGGGTGGTGGCTCGGGCGGCGGCCTGGGTCTTGACGTCCTCAGCCAGGTCGAGCGGGTCGTCGTCGATCCGGATGCCCGCATGGCGGGCGTGGTCGAGCAGTGCGGCGACGTACCGCTCTGCGGACTTCTCCGCTGTGGTCAGCCTTCCGGCGAGGCGGTCGGCTTCTCCTCCGAGCTTTGCCACGTGCTCCTGGGCCCGCGTGAGGGTGGTCTCGGTGTCCCGGATGGTCCGGCGTTCCGTACTGACGCGGGCCCGTAACTCGTCGAGGTCCCGTTCGCCCTTGATCGCCTCGTGGTTCTTGAGGCCGTCCAGTTGGGCCTGGGTCTTCTTCTCCTGCTCCGCTGCCGTGTTCCGTGCGGCCTTGGCCTTTGCCAGGGCCGCGGTGGCGTCCTGTCGCTGCTGGGCGGCGTCGGTGATCTTCTGGCAGTGCCCGGCCGTGGAGAGGAGCCGCTCGGTGATCTGGTCGACCCGGTGACGGGCGTGGACGCGCATGTAGGCGGTGTACTCGCGCAGGAAGTCCTGGACGGCCGTATCTGCGCCGATCAGTGCGTCGAGGACATCCTGGATCTCGGCCAGGTTCTCGAAGTCGCCGGCGGCTTGCTTGATCAGGTGCTCATCGAGCGGGCGCAGGCCCGCGGTGAGGGTGGCGGAGAGTTTGTCGGGGTCCAGGTCTTTGGCGAGCAGTGGGCGGCGCAGCTGAAGGAGGAGGTTGATGAGCTGGGCGTAGCGTTCGCGGCCGAGTCCGAACAGGCGGTCGTCGATGGCGTCTCGGTAGGCGGTGCTGGTGGTGTGGAGGGCGTCCTTGCCGATGAGCTTTTCCAACTCCGTCTTGCGGAGCGGGCGGGAGTCGGCGGTGAGGAGGCCGAAGTCGACGCCGACGCGGCCGTCGGTGACGAAGAAGACGCGGCCGGGGCGTTCTTTCGCCTTGTGGGCGAGGAGGCCGATGCCGATGGTGACAGCTTCGAGGAGTCGCCCTTCGGGGTTGGAGCGGGTGAATTCCATCCAGACGTAGCCGAAGTTGGACTCTTGGCCGCGGTAGAGCAGGTTGGACTTCATGGTGCGTTCTTCGCCGCTGAACGGGTCGAGGCGCCGGGCGTCGATGCTGCCGTCCAGGACGAGGGGGAAGAGGACTTCGAGGGCTTTGGTTTTGCCGGATCCGTTGTGGCCGCGCAGCACGAGGCGGCCGTCGGCGAAGACGAACTCCTCGTCGTCGTAGTCCCACAGGCCGATGATGCCGGCGCGGGACGGCTTGAAGCGGATGGCGGTGTCGCCGGTGGTCATCGGGTGACGTCCTCGGGTGCGCTGAAGTCGAAGGCGAACTGGCCGTCGACGCTCGGGCTGGGGAGGGCTGCGGTGATGTTGCGGTAGCGGCCTGCCGCCGGGCGGATGAGGATTCCGCCGGGGACGCGGTGGACCAGGAGCAGGTCCTGAAGGAGAGTGATCGCTTCGTGGAGGAGGCCTGCGGGGTCGGCCTGCCACTTGATGGTGAACGAGGACGGACCGAACTCCTCGTAGAGTTCGGCGATCATCTCGTCCAGCCGGGCCTGTTCGATGAGTGTGGCGGTCGCCGGCGGGTGTGGCTGCTGCAGGTCGTCGACGTGGCCGGCCACGGGTGGGTGCGGTCCGGGGGCGGGTGCTTCGTCGGCAAGGGCGGTCAGGGTGGCTGTGTGAGGCAGGGCGACGTCGATGTGGGCGATGAGAACGTGGTGTTCGTCGACGGGGTCGGGCGCGGGAAGCCGGCTGAGCCTGCCCGCTTGGGCGGGGTCTTCTTGCAGGTCGGCGATCTTGGCGAGGAGCAGGCCGGCGGTGCGGTTGATCGCGCCGCCGCGTCCGGGGAAGCGCTTGTCGGTGAAGTGTCCGGTGTTGTCGACCAGCATGATGCCTTCGGCACGGCGTTCGATCTTCAGGCCGGTGAACCGTGTGAGGTCCTCCACCAGTGCGGACTGGCGCAGGGCGCTGGCCGTCTCGGGGTCGGTGTCGGCGTAGTAGACGACCGGGTGCTCGATGACGGCTCGGCGGGCTCGCTGGGCGGCGTAGCGTCGGCGGGCGTCGCGGCCGGTACCGGTCGGTGCTGTTTCGAGGAGGCCGGCCACGCTGGTGAGGTGCTGAAGGGGCTTGCCGGGCTTGAAGAGCGCAGCGCACAAGCTCTGGTCGATGTCGTAGAGCGCGTCGCCGCGTTCGTGGTCGCGGGCCCAGTGCTGGGTGGAGCCGTCGGACAGGCGCAGGGCCCCGCGGTGGACGAGCCAGTCGATGACGTCGACGACGGCGTCCTTGTGGCCCGGGGCGGTCGGGTCGAAGCCCAGGTGCTCGATGGTGTTGGCGTGCGGGGTGAGTTCCCGCACGAGATCGGCGAGGTTGATCTCGATGCGCGAGCGGTGCAGGCAGGCGAGGACCAGGCAGAGGTATGCGAGGCGGCGCCGGTCGAATGGCCGCTTGCTACTGACTGCGGTGAAGTCCTGGCTGCCGTCGAGGCTGTCGAGGCGGCGGGTCAGCCGGGCGTGGTGAGAGGTGGTGTGCAGGGTGTAGCCCAGCAGGGAGCGGAAGTCCTTCGCCAGCTCGTCGGCCCAGGGAAGTACGGAGGCCAGTGCGCCCTTCCGTGGATAGCTGTCGGTCACGATGCTGTACAGCAGCATCAGACGCGCTGCCTGCTGGTAGGAGCCGAGCTGGGCCGTCTCGACGGTCGCGGCGACGCGATGTGTTGTCATCAGCTGGGCTCCCGGGTGCGGGTGCTTCGGCGGGCCGAGGTGATCTCCAGGTGGAACCCGGGGAGGTGCAGCGTTCCGTTGACGGTCCGCAGTCGACTGCCTCTCTGGTCGGGGATCAGGCGCAGCATCATGACGTCGCTGGTGCCGATGGACGGATGAAGGCGGCCAGCGACCACGGTGCGGCTCTCCAGAGCGCGGGTGAGCAGTTTCAGTACCGCCCGCGTCTCGGCTTCGTCCAGAATCCTGTCGTGTGCGCCTTGCTTGAGCAGCCCGCTCGCGGCAGCCCTCTCCGCGGCGCGGCTCTGAAGATGCTTCTGCCGCAGCGGTGCGCGGGTCCCTCGACCGGTCCGCACCGGTTGCGGCCCACCCGGGGCGGGCCGCTTGCCGTGCTTGAACAGGCTGACACTGATCTCGACACCGGGAGCGTCCCACCAGGTGGAGCGGCTGGAGATCTGGTCGTCATCGTCGTGGGCACCGGCCAGGTGACGCACGGACCGTAGGTCGAACGCTGCGGCCATCAGTGCGTTCGCCGCCTGCTGGTCCGGGGCTCCGGCAACCCAGGCCGCAAGGTGGCGAAGCTGGGTGGTGCGGCTGACACCAGTACGCCGGGACTCAGTGACCTGCCGCAGAAGGGCGATGACACCCGAGATCGCGTCGCGGGTGGCGCTCTGCAGCTGGACGGCCTTCGGTTCGACGGGATACTCGGCGACGAACCACTGACGCAGCCCCGTCCAGCGCCGCCGCCAGTCCTCCCTGCGAGCGGCCAGGCTCATCATGGGCCGGCCGTCGACGTCGGCGACGCGGTCGAGCATCGTTTCAACCCCGCTGTCCTCAACGTCGCGGACCGCGTCGAGCAGGCGCGGGGTGTAGCGCTCGAGCTCCGCCGAGAAGTCACTCATGTGAGCGAGAAGGGTGTGCTTGTGGCGCAGGAACGTCTCCGGCGAGATGTCGGTGGTGCGGGCCACGTCGTTCAGCGTGAGGTAGAACCGGGCGGAGCGCTGGGTCATGTCCTCCAGGACCGCGTCCAGCCGGGAGAGCTTGCGGTAGATCTCCTCCCGGTCCGCGCTGCGGTTCGCCGCCGCCAAGGCCGTCAGGTCGGCGAGGATGTCGGCGAAGACGAGCCGCGACAGGTTGGCGTCCTCCACTCGGGCCCCGATCACCGCCTCCACGGCGGTGTAGGCCCGGTACCCGATCTCCGTGAACTGGTAGACCGACTGCCGGTTTCGGTACGCGGCAAGCGTTCCGGCGCGGGATGCGTCCTCGACCCGGTGAAGGACCTTGTCGCCTTCCCGTCCCCGGTCCTGCTCTCCCGAGAGAACATCCAGCATGTTCCGCAGGTTCAGATCGCCGGGGGCCGGCACATCCGCGTGCGCCTCGCCGAGTTCGGCAAGCGCTCGGGCCACGTCAGCGGTGTGAACCTGTACCTGGTGAACCGCACGCAGGACGTTCATCGCCCTCAAGACCCACAAGTAGGCCGTCGAATCGTCGCGTTGGGTGAAGTTGAAGAGCCTGAGTCGGTCTCCCACCGCCAGCGAGTCGAGGTCGAATGATGTCGACGCTGTCTCGCTCGGACCCTCGCGCTCTGCCATCCAGGCCACTTCCCCTTCCCTCGTCGCCGCCCCGCTCCACGGTGGCACAGCCCTCCGACACACCAGAGGCATGCACCCCTCCGTCCGCGTCGGCGCATGATCCGTACCGTAACCGCCGACGCAGGTGATGTGCCGAGATATCACCCAACTGACAGGTCAGTTGGCCGATTTCACTCGCAGGTCTCGGGCCGCCTCACGGAGACACCGAAGGAGGCCTGTCTCCCAGGGGGGCGACGCGGGAGGGGCAGCGGAGGCGGCTACCGGGGCCCCTCCCGCCGCAGAGCACCGGTGCCGTGCGGCCTCGGCGCTCCGACAGCGGCGGTCTTCAGGCGGCGTCCGGCAGCTGCTCCGACGACATCGCCGGTTCGCTTCCCAGCTGGAACCCGCAGTCGCCAGGACGCCGGCCCACCCTCTGCAACGTCAGGGCTGCCAGCAACCCGACTCCGGGCCCGGTCACTGGCGATCGCTGAGTCCCGACGAAGAAGATGCCGTCCTCGTTCGGCTCTGCGCCACCGAGATCTCCTCCGGAGGCGAGCGCGACGCAGAATCCCCACAGGTCGGCGCGCAGCCCGCTCGGCAGGTTCGGGTCGACAAAGACGAGCGGACAGCGCTCGCCGTCCTTGTACCCGAAGGCGACCGTGGCTCCGATGCCCTCGGGCCACTCAGACGCATCCTCGGGCAGGTCCTCGGCCAGACCATGGAGGTGATCAACGATGAGCGCCTTCAAGGCGCCGATCACTTCCTCGTCGGTGCACCAGCCATGCATCGGCGCCCAGTCGCTTCCTTCGTACAGCGACGCGATGTCCGGTACGGTTCGCCGCTCGGCGTCGACAACCGCGCCGTCCGCCGTGTCCGCGGGCTTTCCGGGGATGCTGAGGATTTTGAACTCGCTGTCGGACTCGAACGCCGGCGTGGCGGTACACATACCGGTGCCGGGCTTGCCGAGATAGTGCCCGATGAGCTTACGGACGAGTCGCGAGACCTCGTAGTCGCTCAGACCGGGCCGGACGTAGATGCGCAAGCCGCTCGACGGATCGCCGAGCATCGCCCCGAGCGCGTCGTACGGCATCTCCGCCTTGCGAACGGTGGCGTTCAGAAGATCCAGGAGGACCTCCACCGGCAGCGCCCAGGCGTCGTGCGCGCGCAGCACCTCGGTCCGCTCGCAGTCCTGCGGCTCCGTCGGGCGCGGGCGGTTCTCGGAGGCGCGCTGCTCGATGCTGGCGACATTGTCGGTCATGTGGTGTCCCTTCATCGCGGTGACCGTCGATGAATTCAGTTTCCACACGACCGACATGTCTCATGACCTAATGTGGAGAAGCGTGTTCAGCTGCGCTCGAACTCTGCCAGGCTCCGGGAGCGTTCGTCCTGCTCCAGGTCGTGCGGGACAGCGGGTCTGCTCGATCCGGTGGCCATCGCGTGGTTGCTGTCCTGCGGTCCTCGGCGCCCACAGCAGGGCAGGTAGTGTCACTCTGTTCTGATCGTGAACCGGACTGGCTCGGCCAGAATGGTCGTTGCCGAATCGAGGTCTGCGAGCCTGGTGGCGAGTGTGGCCATAGCCAGTCGTTCCGGGAGGGCCTCGTGGAACTTCAGCCCGCGCATGGCTTTCACGTCGATGTCGGGCAGGCACAGGCGTGAGACGGCGTCCGCCGTGCTGGCCTTCCACATCTGAGGTGTTAGGTCGGTGCGTAGGCGCAGGTATTCGTCGGAGAAGCGCTGGCGCTCGTCGGTTACTCCCGCGAGGGTGGCGGTGAGGGTGGCGTTGGCGCGGTAGCCGGCCCAGGTCCACCAGCGGATGTCGTCGCCGGCTCGGGTGATGACGGTGCCGCCGGGGTGGACGGTGTCGACGTTGTGCTCTCGGACGTGGGCGAGTTGCTGGGTGGCTCGGCGGGTGAGTTTGACCTGTGGGTCGGTTCCGAGCAGGACGTCGCGTGCGGCCTGGTTGAGGGCGTAGGAGGTGCCGCTGTAGCCGGTACCGAACCAGCGGGCGCGGCCGGCGAGGTCGGAGGGTTCGACGTAGCAGCGGCGCCTGGTCCAGTCGATCCAGGTGACCTTCCAGCTCCGACCGCCGAGCAGGAGGACCCGGGGGCCGTCGATCTTCTCGGTGAGGAGCATGGGGTCGGTGCGGCCGATCTCCTGGCGGCCGGCGAGGACGGTGAATTCGGGTGGTGCGGTGAAGACGGCGGTAATGCCCATGAAGTGGCGTCGGCCGAACTTCTCCTCGGCAGCCGGGCCGATGAACAGCAGCTCGCCGTCCTGGTCGAGGAATCCGTGGTCGACCAGATGCCGCAGGATGGGTTCGGCGCCGCGGTCGAAGGGGGGCAGGCCGTTCCATCCCTCGTCCCACAGCCCCTGGGCGATCTTGTGCTCTTGGAGGCTGAGGGCGAGGAGCTGCTGCGCGACGATGTGCCGGGGCTCGGGCGGTGCGGCAACCGGTTCGACGTAGCCGCGGCCCCACAGGACGAGGAGGGCCGAGGCGCTCAAGAGCGCCTCGTGGCTGCGGGCGAGGAAGAGGCAGTTGCGGCTGGATCCGGCACGGCGGCCGGTGCGGCCAATGCGTTGGAGGAAGGAGGCGACGGTGGTGGGGGCGTCGATCTGGATGACGCGGTCGAGGTCACCGACATCGATGCCGAGTTCGAGGGTGCTGGTGGAGACGATGACGCAGTCGCGGGCCTCGGCGAAGGCGGCTTCGGCGCGGCGGCGTTCGTCGAGGGACAGGGAGGCGTGGGAGAGGAAGGTCGTTACGCCTGCGGCGCGGAGTGCGGCGCCGAGTTCCTCGACGAGCTGCCGGGAGTCGCAGAAGACCAGACGCTTCTCGCCTCGGTGGAGAGCGGCGATGACCTTGGCCGCGTTGGCGGTCGATCCGACGTAGTCGAGTTCGATGTCTCCCGGTGGTGTCACCTTCGTGGCGTCGGCGACGGCCCGTGGGGCGAGGTCGACGCCAGGTGCGACGACCTGGGCGGGGCGCTGGCCACGGCCCGAACCCTGCAGCCAGTGGAGGAGGTCATGCGGGTTGCCGACGGTGGCGGACAGCCCGATGCGCTGGATCGGCCGTCCGGCCAGGTGTTGGAGGCGTTCGAGGACGGCGAGCAGGTGCCAGCCCCGGTCGTCGCCTGCGAAGGCATGGACCTCGTCGACCACGATGGTCCGCAGGTCGGCGAAGAGGCGGTGCTGGTCGACCTTGGTGCTCACCAGCATGGCCTCGATGGACTCGGGCGTGGTGAGCAGGATGTCCGGCGGGTCGGCGAGGATGCGCCGGCGTGCAGTCGGGGGGATGTCGCCGTGCCAGAGCGCCACGCGCCGGCCGAGCCATCCGGCATAGGTTTCGAGGCGCGGCAGGAGGTTGTTCAGCAGGGCCTTGAGCGGGCACACGTACAGCACCGACAGGCCGGTCCAGCGGTGCTGCTCCATGGCGGACAGCAGGGGGAACGATGCGGCTTCGGTCTTGCCGCCGGCGGTGGGGGCGAGCAGGACCGCGTCGGAGCCGTCGATCAGCGGGGTGATGGCCTCCTGCTGGAGGGGGCGCAGTTCGCGCCAGCCGAGGGAGTTGACGATGTGGTGGACGAGGGCGGGCTGGAGCCGGGACAGCGCAGCCTTCCCTGACTCGGGGCCAGGGAGTGCCGGGGTGTCGCTCACAGGTCGAGCTCGATGTCGCCCGCGGAGGCTGCGCTGCGTTCGGCTTCGCTCAGCTCGGCCGAGGACAGGGTGAGGGCGTAGTGCCGGCGTGGGTCGAAGTCGTCGAACTCGTCGACCCGGTCGAGGACGTCGGCGACGAGTTTGCGCAGGAAGACGCGCGGTGCGATGCCGACCTGGCCGCCGAGTCCTCCGGTGACGGCGGTGGCGAGTTCGGCGATGTAGGCGTTGTCGACGAGTTCGGTGATCCGGTCCGGGTTGCGGGCAGCACCTGCGTAGAGGTCTCGGACGCTGCGGCCGAGTTCGCCGAGGCGCTCCAGGTCGAAGCCGGCGAGGCGGAGTTGGACCGCGCGGGGTGAGTCGAAGCGGGGGTCGGTCGTGAAGTCGGTGGCCAGGCGCTGGGCCAGCGGGGGAAGGCGTTGTACGCCCTGCTGTCCGTCGTAGAACGCGGGTGTGCCGGTGATCACGAGGAACAGGCCGGGGAAGCGGCCGGCGTCGATCTCGTCCAGGAGTTGCCGAAGGGCGTTGAGGCCCTTTTCCCGGACGTCGCCCCGCACGCGCTGGAGGGTCTCGATCTCGTCGAGGACGAGCAGCAGCCCGGGGTGTCCGCAGTCCCGCAGGACGGTCAGCAGGCCCTGGAGGAAGCCGAGGGCGGCGAAGTGGTCCAGGTCTCCGCGGACGCCTGCGGTCCGGCGGGCACCGGCCGCGACGGATTTCTGGCCGCCGAGCCAGGCGATGAGCGCTTCGGCGGTAGCGGCGTCGCCTGCGGCCTTGGCGTGGCGGTATCCGCGCAGGGCTGCTGCGAACGCGGGGGTGGTACGGGCGACCTCGGCGAGACGGGACTCCATGAGGGCGTCAACGGCCTTGCCGAGGGCTTCGGTGTCGTCCTCCGACACGTCGTCGGCGTCGAGGACTTCCTCTTCGAGGGTGTAGAACCAGGAGTCGACGATGGCACGCAGGGCGCTGGGGGCGTGGCTCGCGGTGGACAGACGTTCGGTCAGGCGCCGGTAGACCGTCTCCAGTTTGTGCAGTGGAGTCTCGGTCTCGGAGATCTGGATCTCGGCTGTGGCCAGGCCCATGCGCTTGGCCCGCTCGGCCAGCCAGCGGGCGAAAAACGTCTTGCCGGAGCCGTAGTCGCCGCGAACGGCGTGGAACGCGGCGCCGCCCCGGGTGACGACGGTCAGGTCGTCGTCGAGGGCGCGTTCGAAGCGGTCGAGGCCGACGGCGAACAGGTCGAGGCCGAACTGGGGTACTGTGCCGCGGCGCAGGGCATCGACCACGTCGCGGCGGCGGGCCGCGCTCACGGATGCGGGCTGGCTCCCGGAGGGGGGCCGGTTGGTGCTCATCAGCTGTCCACCTGGAACTGTTCGGCGGCGAGCGGCACGTTGAGCCGCAACCTGGTTCCGTTGTCGCTGAATTCCAGCACGGGGTAGCCCTCTACGTTCATGAGTCGTTGCAGTGTGGCGGCGAAGCCGTCGGCGTTGCGTCCTGCCTTGCCGGCTGCCGCGGCGACGGCTGTGAGGGACAGGACGCCGTCGGCCTCGACCAGCGCGTCGACGACGGCTGCCATGACCTCGGGCTCGGGTGGCTTGCGGACAAACCTTCGCTGGAAGCGGAAGGTCTCGGTGGCCACCAGCTTCGCACCGAAGGAAGAGCGGTCCGCGGCGCTGCTCGCCGGGGCGGCTTCGGCTGTCTCGTCCGCGGCTTCCCGCCTGCTGGTGTGGTCGGCTGTCGTCGACGGCTGGTCGGTCTGCTCGGCGGCGCGTGCCGTCTCGGCGGCGGGGCCGCCTGCGTTCCACCAGCGCGGGGTGACGTCCTCGGGGGCGAGGAGGTGCCAGTCCTTGGGCGGGTCCGTGTCTGCGGGCAGCAGCGCGAGGACCGGCACGGTCATCTCGGCGAGGGAGGCACCGCCGTGGTAGCCCGCCTTGCGGGGCGTGTAGCGGATGTCCTCGCGCCAGGGCGCGACGATGCGGCCATCGCCTTCCAGAACGCGGGGTCCGGTCAGCAGGACCTCACCGGCGTCCGGCTCGCCGAGGCGCCAGCGCGCGGCACCCGTATTGCCAGTGGCTGTCGGGGCGTCGAGTCCCTCGCCCCGTTCGAGGACGTGGCCGTGGTCGGCGACGATGACGACGGGGCGGCCGTAGAGGCGGGCGGCGGCGAGGAGCTCCCCCAGGTAGGTCACGTCGGACAGGCGCCAGCGGGTGCGGTCCCCCTGGGCCGCGTGATCGAGTGAGTCGTCGACGGTGTTCAGCACGACGCCGACGACCGCTTCGCCGGCCAGTTCGCGCTGCAGCGTGTCGGAGAGCCGCTGCCCGGCTGCCCCTCCTATGTCCGCCTTATGGAAGAGGACACCTGACCGGCGCTGCCGGGACCAGAACGCCTCGAAGCCGGGCTTCTCCACGGACTGGCCGCCCTGGGTGAGGCTGCCGGTGAGGAGCGAGGCCCGGCTGATGCGGGTGAGTGAGGGGATCGCGGCGACTGCGGCCGTGCGCCGGCCCCGGGTGGGGCCGGTCTCCAGCCAGCCGCGGCGGGCGAGCTCTTCGCCGAAGCCGACCGCGACCTCGCTGCTCATGCCGTCGACCAGCAGGATCAGGGGTGCCCGGCCCGACTTGCCGGCGAGCTTGACCGCGATGGTGTCGAGGACGTTCTCCACCAGGAGCGCGCCGCCCGAAGTTTGGCTGGAGGCGGTGCGCGTCCAGTCGCGCAGGTAGCGGGCGAAGATCTCGTCGATCACTGCGCGCCGCCCGCGAGCAGCGTGGTAGATGCTGTGGTAGGCGGCGATGACCGGTTCGTGGGCTTCGGCGTCGCCGGCCCACAGGACGGTGAGGGCGGCATCCACCCAGCCCCATTCGGCGAGGTGGTGCTCGACGGCACCCGCGACAGAGCTGACCGTCGGGTGCGCTCCGGCCAGCCAGCGGGCGAGGCGCACTGCGGCCTCGGCGGTACGGACACGTGCGCGCAGCAGGCCCGCGAGATGATGACGGCGCAGGTCCTCGAGCGCTGCCTCGGTTGCGGCGAGATCGTGTGCGCGGGCACCGGACGGGTCGAGGACGGACGCCAGTGCGGTGAGGCGTGCCTGGAATCCGGAGGGAAGGTAGGCGTTGCCTGCGAGGGCTTCGGTCAGGCCGGCGTCCTGGGCCTGCCGATCGGCCTGTTCGAGGACGTCCAGGGCCCGGTTACGGGCCGCGTGCTGCTCCGGGCCGGCCTGCTCGGCCTGCAGCAGCCAGCGGATCAGTGTTCCTTCGACGGCGAGGGTGAAGGCACGCAGGTCGGCGGGCTTGATCCGGATGGTGCCGAAAAGTCCGCCGAGGGCGAGGCCGGTCTCGGCCGACGTCGCAGGGCCGGCCACTGCGGAGCCCACAACGCCGAGGGCCATGGCGTCCTGGCCTCGGCCTGCGGCGCACAGGTCGAGCAGCAGGGATGCCGCGCTTCCGGCTACCTTGGCCAACCAGGCCTTGATGCCCTGCTGCTCGTCCGTGGCCAGTGCCGCGTACGCGGCGGGTCCGAGCGGGCTGCGCGACCATGCCAGCAGGGTGTCCGCGTCGAGCGGAGTCTCACGCCGTGCTTCGCCTCGGCCGCCGGCCGTGTCGGGGGATGCCTGGCTGATCGACAGTCTGGCCTCGACGAGTGCGCGCATCGCCGCGTTCAGGGTGAGCACGGAGCCGAGCCGCGGCCAGCCGCTGTGGGGCTCCGCATCGAGGAGCGCGTTCACGAGCCAGGATTCCGCGCGGATGCGCGGGTCGAGGCCGGTGGCGCCGAACCGCAGCCTGACGATCTCCGCCCGATCGACGCTGAGGACCTGGCGGCGCAGGGCGTGGCCGAGGACGTCCCAGCCGAGCTGCTCGTCCTCGACCGTGGTGGCGACCACCAGCACCGCGCCCGAAGCAGGGGCTTCCTCCTGGTAGCGGTGCCAGGCGTCGGAGATGCCGAGGACGGAGTGCTCCTCCACGACCTCGATCCGGCGCTTGTCGTCGGCCACGGACGTGGTGAACTCGGCTGCGGCAGTGGTGTCGTAGCGGCCGTGGACCAGGACGAGGCGGCGCTCCGGCTCGTTGGGGAGCTCCAGGCGCAAGAGCGCCTCGATGACCCGGCGGTTGACCAGGGGCGGCTGAGCCGACATCAGTCCGCCGTCCCTTCGCTGGCGCTACCGCCCGTTCCGGGCTCGTCCGCGGGCTTCCACCCGATCTCGATCTCGGTGTCGGGGTTGGTGGCGGCGAACTGCCGGATCTCGCCGAGCAGATCTGCGAGCGCACGCTCGAACGCGGTGTCTCCGGCGCGGGCCGCGACCCTGCGCGTGGAGCGACGCGGCACGCCATCCCCGGAAGCGGCAGGAGTGGTCGTGCCGGCGGGGGCGGCAGGAGTGCTCGGCGCCTCGGGGGACGTCGGCAGTGGCGGCTGGCCGTGAACCGTCAGACTGACCTGCCCTGCCTCGGTCGGCGCTTCCTGGGGCGCGGACGGGGTCAACGGCGGCGCGGCCGGAGGTGCCACTGGTGCGGCCACGGCGGCCAGCCGGGCAGCGTCCCTGATGAGTGCCAGCGCCTGCGGCTGGATCCCGTCCAGGACGGGCGCGAGCCGACGGGCGAACTCGTCCTCGTGAGCGGCCCGCTGGACCTCGGCGATCAACCGCTGCGCGCGGTCACCGATCCCGTCGGTCCGCCCCGTGTACTCGCGCACACTCTCCAGCAGGTCCCACTGCGTACGGTCGAGCGCGTCGAGCACCGTCTTGGCCGAGCCGAGGGCAGCCCCGAGCTCTTCGTCGGTGATGTCGTACGCGACCGCGGCAAGTTCCTTCACCAGCGGGGTGTCGTCCTGGTGCCGCGTCAGCCGCTGGACGAGGTCTGCGGCGTGCCGAGCCGCCAGCAGACGGGGCGCACGCGGGTCGGTCAGGCCCAGCGCCTCGGCGTGCTGCGGCTTGCCGAGGGAGCTGCGCACCCCGTCGACGTACTTCTCCATTTCCTTCGCCTTCGCACGCACCTCAGCCGCGAGCTTGGCGACGTTGCGGGCGAACAGCACCGGCGGCACACCAGTGACGCCGAACAGGGCAGCCGCACGCTCCCGCGCCGTGGCGAACTCGGCCTCGCTGGGCTTCTCCTGGGCTCGCAGGACGTGGCCGGCACCGATCGACTGGAGCGGCGGGGCCGTCGGTTCGGGCTTCCCGTTGTAGACCCAGGACCGGTCGGCCAGCAGCGCGTAGGTGGCGATCAGCAGGCTGCTGACCTGCTTGTCCAAGCCGGTCCATCCCAGCTTGGCGATCCACTGGCGGATGTCCTCCACCTTGTACTCGCCGGTGATCTGCTGCTGGGCGGCGTACTGGTCGATCCGCCGGCGCCACTCGGTGCTGAGGGTGAGCGGACCGTCGTGGACCTCTCCGAGCTCCAGCGGGTGCACGATCTTCTTGACGACGGCCATCTGCCCGCGGTCGAGTTCAACGCGCCCGGAGCCGTCCTCCATGGCCTTGGTGATCCAGCCGAGCACGGTCTTCAGCTCGGCCGGGGTGATCGCCTTGCGGTTGCCGGACGGATCGAAGTTGGGGTGCTTCGGGTACAGCTCCTGGAACACCCCGTCGGCGATGCGGAGCATGTTGCCCTCGAAGCCGGCGGCGGCCTCCAGCCGGGGCCGATGGCCCGGCAGCATCGACAACAAGTGGCCGTCCTCCCCGACCGGGGCGCCGGCGTTGGCCTCGTCCAGGCGGCTGATCCCGTACAGCTGGGCCAGCGTGACGGTGAGCTGGGAGGTGAGGTTGTCGCGCTGCGCCTGCAGCTGGTGGCGCATGCGGATGCGATCCTCGCTGGAGTAGTTGACCGCGAGGTCGTCGAGCCGCTCCCGCTCCAGCAAGTAGTTGATCTTCAGGAGGCGTCCGAGCTGGCCGGCCCGCTGACGCGAGAGGTGCGCCGGCAGCCACACCACGGTGGGCTGGTGGTGCCGTTCGTCCCGCAGCAGCTGACGGACCCGCGCGGCGTCATTGCTCGGGTACTGGCCAGCGACATCGAACGGGTAGTCGAAGACAAAGCGCACCCGGCCGTCCACCGAGGGGATGAAGTGGTCGTCCGGGATCTCCTGGGCGTCGCGGACGTTGCCGAACACGAACTCGGCGGTGCGCTTGGTACCGCGCCACACGACCTCGTGCTCGCAGACGAAGCCCTCGGTGTCCTTGATGCCGAACGCGCCCCAGAGAGCCTCCTTGATCCACACGCGCCGCGCGCTGACCCGGTCGACCTCTCCGACAGCGTCCAGCAGCGGTTCGACGTCGAGGTCGGACAAGTGGAGTGCGAACACCGGGTCGTTGCCGCCGTCCGAACGCAGCTCTCCGCCGAACTCGCCCTGCAGCTCCTCCAGGCGTGCCAAAGCCACCTTGTCGTCAGTGATGGTCCGGGT
Organism: Kitasatospora phosalacinea; assembly: GCF_000717185.1. Taxonomy (GTDB): domain Bacteria; phylum Actinomycetota; class Actinomycetes; order Streptomycetales; family Streptomycetaceae; genus Kitasatospora; species Kitasatospora phosalacinea_A. The sequence goes on from NZ_JNYE01000091.1 coordinate 20,588, forward strand.
GCGCTTGACGGAACCGTGGTTGAGGTCGGCGAGCCGGCGCGCGGTCAACCGGGCCAAGGCCGGGACCTCGGGCGTCAGGTAGGCCAACAGGAGCGTCTTCACGAGCCGGTCGGTGGCCCGGAACTCGGGGCTCTCCTCGCCCTGGTAGCGCTCCAGCATCCAGAGGCGGACCTTGTCGTAGAACCGGTTGGCCTGCTCGCCCTCCTTGCGGAGCTTCTCGGTGAAGGCGTCGCCCATGCCGCCGGAGAGGACGTCCCACAAGTCGCCGAGCGGGATGATCTGGCCGACCTTCATGTCCTCGCGACGGCGCCACAGCAGATCCTGGAGCAGCTTGAGACCGGTTCGCTCACGCTGCAGTGCACCGGACAGGGCGACCAGGACGTTCAGCAGCGCCGGCGTCAGCGGGTACACGTCGCGGAAGTCGGACCAGTCGGCCTGCGTGGCGCCCTGGGAGTCGAGCAGCGCGTCCTTGACCCGTGCGTTGGCCTGCTCGAAGTCGGCGAACGCCGAATCCAGAGCGGCCCGCATTTCCGGGGAGCGGGGCTTCAGCACGCGCTCCTTGATGATCGCCGGGAGGTTCCGGTCCTCCAGGCTGATCACGTCGAAACGCTGCGCGAGGTAACCGACCTGGGACTCCAGGTTCTTCACCTCAGCGCCCGTGACGTCCTCGCCCACGAGCTGGGAGAGATTCCTCTGGCGCGAGACGAAGGAGATGATCGGCACCGGCCGGTCCGCCACCCCCGACTCGATGATCTTGACGAGCTTGCCGACCTCGGTCTTCACGAAGTCCTGGTCGCTCATCCTGGCCTGGAGCCAGAGGACCAACTCGTCGAGGAACAGCACGATGCCGTCGTAGCCGAGCGACTTCGCGTGCCGACTGATGACGGACAGGCCGTCCTCCAACGGGATGAAGGCATTCGCATCGCCGCTGGCACCACGTGCATAGGACTTCATCGGACCGCTGAGCAGCGCGGAGACCAATGCCTCGCGCAGCGGATCGCCCTGCGGAGCTGCGAACGCACGGTCCAAGTCGTCGCTGGTCCAGCCGGTAGCGGGCGCCTCGGCTTCCTCCAGCGGTACCAGGTCGTCCTCGTCCGCGGCACCGGGATGGGCCGTGCTGTCGCCGACAGCACGGTCCCCGAGCTTGCGGATGAACAGCTCGTCGCCTTCGATGCTGCGGTTGTAGCGGGCATCGTCCAGCATCGCGTCAGCCCGGTAGACCGGCGGCGTCGGCGCGTTCGGATCCAGCCGGCGGATCGCCCGGACGTAGCCGCCGAGGAGCGCCGAGTCCAGGTCCGCTGCACCGACCAGGTGATACGGCACCATGAGGAATCGGCGGTCGCGGAGCCAGTCGTCGTGCTCGGCGATGACCTCCTGCAGACGCGGCTTGGAGCGGGCCGCCGGCTCGTTGTTGAGCACTGCGTGGAGCACAGACATGAAGTGGCTCTTACCGGAGCCGAACGATCCGTGCAGGTACGCGGCGTTGGAAGAGCCGTCGCGGACCGAGCTGCGGACGAGCGTGAGCGCCTTGCCGAAGGCTTCCTTCAGCTGATCGGTGACGACGTACTCGTCGACCAGGCGCTGGGTCTCCTCGAACCCGCCGGACAGCTCGACCTTGAACTTCCCGGCGAGGACCGCGTCGGGGATGTCCAGGACGTCCCGGAGGAAGAGCTCAGTGCTGGACATCGCGGGTCGCGGTTCCCTTCGTCGTGGAATTCATATCGGTGCGATCGTGCGTGTGGCGACCGTACGCTACTTGGCTGCAGCCTTGCCGTGCTTTGGTGCCGACGGACGCCAGGCGAGGAGTGCGTCCATTGCGATGCCATGCTCGCGCTGTTGGGCTTCCAGCCACTCCTGGCAGTCGGTCGCAGGATTGCCGTCCCACTCGGCATCGAACTCGCCGTGCCACTGCTTCAGCCAGGGCAGCAACTCCACCATCCCGGCGAGGAGCGGAATCAGCTGTTCACCCTGCCAGTTATCCCGCTCAATACGGTCGGCCACCAGGTTAATGATGGCCTGCGCCTGGTCGCGGTGGTCCCAGCCAGCCCAGCCGAGAACCAGCTTGGGGTCAGCCTCCGGCCCAGCATCCGGATAGGAGATGAACCGCTCCTTCGGCACATCAAGCTTGCCGCGGTTTGACCAGTACGACTGCTTGAGGAAGTCCACGCTGGCGTACTTCGGCGGCACGGCGATATTCAGTTGCTGCCCAGTCAGGTCCTCCTCACGCTGCTGCTCCCAGGCCTTCTCCCACTGCTCGCGCTTGCGGAGTCCAGAGTCCTTGTAGCGCAAGGCGGATAGGTAAGGAACAAACTCGTCGGCAAGGACGTCGCGCAATACCTCGGCGAGCCTGAGGTCCGGCTTGCCGAGGTGATCTGCCGCGTACAGCTCGGCGACAGCCTGGACCTCAGCGTCGTCGGTAAATAGGTCAGCGAGCTGCATCAGCGTAAGGGTGCGAGGTTGGCGCATGCCATCACGAGTATGGAACCACAGGTCCCCACGTTCACAGCGGTCCAGCAGCCAGGCGCGGAGTGCCTCAGCTTCCCTCTTCTCCCACGTGGGCGATGACCAACGACGCTTGCACTCCGGTCGCTCGATCAGCGCAATGTCGCGACGCTTCTCGATGATGTCGATTCGCCGCTGCACAATTTTCTGGTACCATTCCGGCCAGTCGACTGGAATGCCGGTGACAGGGACGGAACAATGCCGGTCGAACCACGCAGTATCAGCCTCGCCAGCCGCCACCCTCCTGGCCAAAACGATTTCAAATGCGCGCTCGCCGAGTGACAGCTCGGGCACATCGTCGAGATTTGAGGCAGTAAGAGCGGCAACCTCGTCCTCTCTCAGGAGGCCGTATGAACCGTATACGTGCCAGTCCAGCTCCTCCTGCAAGGCGATCATCCGACGGCGAGCAGAGGAATAAGAAACTCGTGCGGAGTCGAGAGCAGCACGAGTCGGCGCAGCTGACTCGGCTGCCACGACAGCGGGCTCGCTCGAGAGGAGATCCTTTGCAAGTGTATCGAGGGCGCGGCCGAGCATAAGAGGCAGGTCCGCTGGAACGGGAAACTGCTGCAGCTTGGTGCCGTTGAATTGGTAGAAGCGTTCCCATGCGTGGGATTTGAAGCCTTCACCGACTCCCTGCGCACCCTTATCGTGACAGACCTGCTTCAGCCAAAAGCACGCCGTCGAGGAGTTCAGTAGCCCAAGTAGCGCCAAATGCTCCTCTTCTGTGGACCCTTCCGGCAATTTGATCACTGGTGCGGTCTGCTTAAATACGCTTCCTCCGCGGTCCAGAGCGAAGTGATTGTGCGTTGCCACCTCACCGAATGTGATCGAGAGTGGCGTTCGATAGGCAGAGGCCGTGTGCTGCATGTAGTCCCACCAGCGCAAGCCCGCTGCTGCCATATCACCCTGGAAGGTCTTACGCGCCGACAGCAGAGTACGCCACGGCCACAATTCTTGCTCTAGACCCATTGCATTGGAAATGCTCGAATGGTAGGGGTACCAGATACCCTCAGTGAACTCACCCGTCCAGTCCCTGACCTGTTCGCCGACCGCCAGCGGAACGATTGCACGCCGGTCCGCTCGCGTCCGGAGAGTCGCACGCAGCGGCCTGATAAAGGCTTCATCGGCACCAGCACGAATTGCGCGCCCTACCGGCAATTCGATCTTCTTGGCGAGCGGTGTCCGGTTCTTGGCGACCCGAGCCAGCAGATCAGCCGCCCCTCCTCCACTGAGCGACCACGGGTGCCCAGAAAGCTCCCCCCTCGCTATGTCAGTGACTGAAACCCACGCAGACTCGCTTCTCGGCTTCGCCACCTGCTCCACAATGGCACGCCAGACGAATCCCTCCGCTGCAATCTCCGGTTGCCCCGGCTCCCCGCGGACGCCCAGGACGGCTCGAATCGGATCAGGCCATCCTCGTTCGGTGTTCCGCCCAGCGAGAATCACTGTAGGTGTACCGTGCCCAGGAATAAAAGCCCCGGACGTGTCAATAACGTGCGTCAGCTTCACGGTCCGAAAGAAGTCTTCGATGAGCTTCTTGCCAAATTCCCTTTTCATGAATGAATTGGCGGTGATCTGCCCGGTGAATCCTTGCTGCTCTCGAGTCGCAAGCTCAAAAATCCGCTGAGCAAACGGCACCGAAAGTGCATAAACGCCAGAGCAAGCGTCGTATGCACCCCTATAGTTTTCGTTCTCCCGCTTATCCTTTACCGTGATATACGGCGGATTCGCCACCACCGCATGGTACGAGTGCCTCCCTAGGAGGTCGCAGCTCCGGACGAACTCGTTCACGTCCTCCGTCGAGTACGCGAACGCGCCCTCCGATTCCTCCTCGTCCCCGTCGTCGGCCATCCCCATAGCCGAGAACAGGTCATCTTCCGACTTGCCCTTCTGCTTGCGCTTGCCGACGCCCCGTCCGTGCAGCAGCGAGTCACCAACTGCGACGTTGATTGGGAACTTGGGTGCCTGGTCCAGGCGCCCTACTCCAGCTTCCTTCAGCGCCGCAACCAGCAGCCGGAAACGGGCGATACTCACCGCGAATGGGTTCTTGTCGCACCCGTGCACTGCCTCAAGAGCGGCTCGCACGTTCGTCCAGTCGTCGACGCCCGGCCCGGCTTCTTCCCGGTACCGTGTCAACAGCCGCTGGAAGATCCCCAACAGGAAGTGCCCGCTACCGCACGCCGGGTCGATAGTCCGCAGCCCTCGCCGCTCAACACTCGAGCCACCCTCGCGAATGGTCAGCTCGGGCCAGAGCCCGAACTCCTCCACCGCTGGCTCCAGCGTGAGGTCAAGGATGAACTCCTCCACGAACTCGGGAGTCTGCAACAGCGCGTACGTCTTCCGCGCGTGCTCGCTGAGGTTCTGGTAGAGGTCACCGAGGAACCGGGTGTCCCAGTCCGTGCTCTCGAAGAGGTGGACCGCCTCGCCGTTCTTGTCCCTGCGCCGCCAGAAGGCCAGCAGCGCCCGCGCCGCTTCATAGCTCGGTGTGAGCCCCCACAGGGGGTTGTGGTTGCGGTCGAAGAGGCCGCCCGCTGTCTCGTTCGCCGCTGCGAGGTGGTCGAACGCGGCGATGAGCCAGTCGCGGTCGTTCTGTTCCGGGTTCTCGCGGAAATAGGCCTCGTGGCGCTCCTCCGCGATCTCCAGCCGTTCCCCGGGGCCGGCGAGCCACGGCCATTCGATCAGTCCGTTGTCCTCGCAGAAGCGGACGAACACCGTGCCAAGGACCCAGGCGACGGCGGCCTGGGTGATGCGCTCCTCGCGCCAGCTCTCGTACGTGGCTGCGGTGCGCTCAGCCACCCGAGCGCGCTGGTACTCGTCGTCCAGCTTCTCCGCGAACTCCGGTACGTCCTGGCTGCGCTCTCGCAGGTCGTCCTCCAGAGCTGCTACCTGCTTACGCAGGTCCTTCAGCAGCTCGTTCTGGTCCACTCCCCGACCGGTCACAGCGCCCGTCCCTTGTCCGTCCATCCGTCGGTCCCGGCGGACCGTGCGGTTCCCCATTTTGCCAGTTCGGCGCACCCGAACGATCAGCCGTTTCGAAGCTCGATGTCCGCCGCAGGCACGTCTTGTCAGGCGGCGGCGCTCCGTGCTCGGAGCTCGTCCAGGAAGTCCTTGATCAGCACGGCCCGCTCCGCCTCACCGAGCACCTCGACGATCATCCCGTCCAGCTGCGGGGTCTCGTGCGGCGCCTCCTGCGGGCAAAGCAGCCACAGGCCGTGCGGGGCATCGAACTCCCTGCGAGCAGCGTTCTGCAGCGTGACCAGCAGTTCCCGTCCACCGGCGTCCTGGTAGCGAGCAGCCAGCCCGGCGTCGTGCAGGAACAGCACGTGCATCGGCCCGGCAGTCCCCAGTCGCTCGCGCAGGCGTTCACCGACGCGGGTCCAAGTGCCCTTCACGTACGACGCCAGCCCTCGCGGCAGCTCGCCGGACTCGGTGAACTTGGTATCGATGGTCAGGACACGTCCCCAGTCCGTCCCGTGCTCGGCGGCCAGCGCGCGGAACTCGCGGAGGAAGAGCCCGCTCAGCGATACCGGCTCCACGCCATATGCATCGGCGATGAGGTCCGCAGTCCCGGGGAGATGCTTGCCTCGCAGGGTCAGGGCCAGGAAGCCTCCGCGGCGCAGGGCGTCGTCCAGCTTGGCCCCGAGGAGCGCCTTCGGGTCTCGGCCGGCTGCCGCCGACGCTGCGGCTACGCCGACCGCGCTCGGGAACAGCGTGGTCGCGGTCGCCGAGGCGGTCATGGAGCGAACGCCTTCCGGGACCGGCGCGCGGAAGCGCTTGGTTTCCGTGTCGTATTCGAGGACGAATCCGGCGTGCTGAAGCGCCTCGGCCAGCGCCTCTTCCAGCTCGACTGCTGTCGGTTCACCCAGATCCAGATCGGGGAAGCGCAGCCGCACCTTGGCGAGGAGCTCCTCCGCGGTCGCGCCCCGGTCGCGCCTGATCCCGGCGGCGGCCTGCGAGATGCGGATGGCCTGCGCGAGGCCGAGGCCCCTCGGGTAGAGCTCGAGGCGTGGTGAGTACAGGGCGTCCTGCGCGGCTGCCGAGGCGAGTGCCACCAGGCGCCCGTCCGACACGGGAGTCATGCCGGCCGGCACTGGTACGGACCGAAGGTCGCGGATCACGACGGCGCGGTCCGGCAGGGGTTCGGTCTGGGCGAGTCGATCCGCTTGTTGTCCGAGTGCCCGGGCGTAGTCGGCGAGTTCGGGAGCGCTGGGGTCGTTGGTCCCGGACAGGGACTCGCACGCGATGAAGACTCGGCCGCTGCGTCGGAGCACCGCGAGTCGCGGCTGGTCGTCGTCGGCCTTGTTCTGCGGCCAGGCCTCTGCCTCCACGGCCGCGCGTACTACGGCGAGCGCCAGCGCCTCGGCACGCTGCGGGTCCTGTTCCCGTACGCCCTTGCGGATTCGCAGGTCGGTTGCGGCTTCCTGCGCGGTGACCACGCGGCCTGATCCGGCGACGAACGCGAGGATTTCCTCCCGGAGACCCGTGAGGAAAGGATCAGCTGCCCAGGACTGGATCGCGGCGACGTGGCTGCGCGAGACGGTCGCCTGCGAGATGTCGATCGCCTTGGCGATGTCCGTCTGGGAGCACCAGACCGGCAGTGTGGAGAGCGCTCCGTCCACGCCGGGCAGGCCGAGTGTGAGCCTGATGATCTCGCGCTTGCGCGAGCCCTTGCTGTTCGGGCCCGGGTCGAGGTGGGCGGCGATCTCATCGATGCTGGCTCGGGCAGCCATGTCCGCCGGCAGCTCTGCCAGGTCGATCTTCGGGGCCGTGGCCGAGCTCTCCGACTTGCCTGCGGGCTGTGCGGCAGGTGCAGCGGTCTTGCGGAGCTTCGCCGTCCACTGCTTGTGCCGACGGTTGAGCTCCTTGCGGATCACCGCGCCCGCGCCACGTGCCCGGGCGATCTGGTGCAGCGGTACGTTGAGAAGCTCCCCGACCGTGGTCGCGCCGAACGAGTTCGCGACGGACTGGGCCCGCGGCGAGAGACCGGCGTCCTTGAGCAGGGTGTCCGGTTCGGCCTGCGCGGCGACGCGGTCGCGAGCGGCCTGCAGGTCCTCCGTCTCGTCGTCCTCGTCGTCGGGCGCCATTGCATCGGCCTTGGCGAACACGGACTCCCATGCTTCGTGCATCTGCCGCAGGGTGTCGAAGCGGCGGTCGGCGTCGCGATGCAGCGCCCGCCGGAAGAACGCCGTCAGTCCCTCCTTCAGGGCAGGCTCGAAGACTTCCTCCGCGATCACCGGGTATTCGTCGTCGGTGGTGCGGGGATCGGTCATCTCGTCGCCCCAGCGGGGGCGCTCTCCGGAGGCCATCTCGTGCAGGGTGACCGCTGCGGCGTAGTACTCGGCGTGGTGGTCGAAGACCGGTCGGCGCGGTGTGTCCAGGAACGGGTCGAGGTAGCCGCGGGTGCCGGCCTTCACGTCCCGTTCCGAGGCCTCCGCGAGGGAGAAGTCGAACAGCACCAGCTGCCAGGAGCGGTCGGCCCTTTGGAGCACGCCGAAGTTGTCGGGCTTGAGGTCTCGGTGCCACACCCCCTTGCCGGCCAGCTGGTCGAGGGCGGTGAAGAGGTCACGGCCGAAGCGCTCCAGCTCGTGGTACGTCAGGCGCCCGTCTCCGCGCAGCCGGGCTCCGAGCGAGCGCTCGCCCGCGTACTCGAGGTCCAGTACCGTCCGGTCGTGGATCTTGCGTGGGCCGGCGAGAAGCCGCACCACGGCGCCCCCACCGACCTTGGCCAGCACGTCCGCCTCGGACTCCAGGCGGTCGTCGCGGGTCTCGTCCAGGGAGACCTTGAGTACGCGCCGTTCGACCCGGATCGTGCCGCCGAGATCTTCTACTTCGCGCTGCACGAGCAGAGCCCTGGCCGTGGCCCCGGTGCCGAGGACCTTCTCGACGCTCCACTCCGCGTCGACGCTCTGCCCCGCCATCGCAATGAGCGGGTCCACGCCAACGGGTGTCAGCGCTTCCGTGGCCGCTGCGTGCTCGATCCGGTCGAGCTCGTCCAGGAACCGGTCCACCGAGTCGAGCCGTTCGGCGACATCTGCCCTGGTCGCCTGATACACGAGGCCGTCGAGCTCTTCCGACACGGCGTCCGAGACCGCCGAGGGGCGCAGCCCCCCGTCGTTCGTCAGGCGCTCGATCATGGCGCTGCGGCGCTCGGCCGGCGGTTCGCCGCTGAGGATCAGATGGGCGAGGGCGCCGAGGCCGAAGATGTCCAGGTCGACCGGGTCGGCGAATTCCATGTCGAACTCCGGCGCCAGGTAGACCTGGGCGGCGTTCTCGACGTGGTCGCCGCCCGCGCTCGGGTTTCCGAGAGAAGGGTGCGAGGAACTGTCGAAGTCGCGGGCGGCGACCTGCCAGTCGATGATGCGCACGACCGGGCTGGACCCGTCGGGCTTGGAGGAGACGTACACCGACCGGGCTGCGAGAGCGCGGTGGTAGAGCGAGCGCTGGTGGGCGTAGCGCAGCGCGTCGGCGATCTGGCGCACGAGTTCGAGTCGGGTCTCGTGGGTCAGCGAGGTGCCGTGGGTGGCCAGGTAGGCGTCCAGGCGCAGGTCGGAGGCGCGGTGGTTGAAGAGGATGGCCGGGCCGCCCTGGTGGTCGCGGAACTCCCGGGCCTGGGCGATGCCGCGGTGGCTGATGCCCTGAAGGACCTGGTACTCGCGCCGGGCTGCTCGTTCGACCGAGTTCCGGGTCTCCGCGGTTGCCTGGAGGCTCACCAGGTAGACCCGGACGCGGCCTTCCTCGCGGATGGGCTGCTCGCGGATGGCGAGGCGGTCTTCCCAGGTGGGGCCGCCGTCGAGGGGGCGTCCGGCGAGGTTCCAGCCGTCGCCGAAGTTCAGGTGGGCAGTGGATGCCCGCACGCCGATCCTCTTCATGAGGTCGGGCAGTGCACGTGCCAGGTCGAGGCGCTCGCGCCGGGCGGCCTCGGAGTCCCGCTGCGGTGGCAGGCCGAGGAAGTCCTGCCAGATGCGGGGCAGGCCGCTGGTGCCGTCGTCGCGGCCGTAGACGTTGGTCTGCTGGACGGTGTCGAGCTCGGATCGCAGGCTCGGCGCGGACAGGAACACCGCCGGTGAGATGAACGGGATGCGAACGCCTGCGTGGGAGGTCTGTGCGGCCCAGGTCAGCCGTGCCCGCAGTTCCTTGGTCTTGAGGTCGGTCAGGTGCAGGGGATTGTTGATCGTGCGGACCCGGTCGGGGCCGTGGAAGTTCCAGGTGCTGCCGTTGTTGACGAGACGCCCCGGGTGCGCCTTGAGCTCGACCAGGAACAGGCCGCGCGGCACGAGGATGAACAGGTCGCACTCGTTGGTGCGGCCCGAGGCGGCCGTGAAGGAGAAAGTCGCCCAGGCCCGGAAGGGCTCCGCCTGCGGCATCAGCGCCTTGACGTGGTCGAGCGCCTCCTGCTCGTGCGGGAACGGGGAGGGGCGTTCCTGGAACCAGCGCTGCACGCGAGGCGGTGCAGGCTTCGGCCGACGGGCCCCCGAGCTGTCGTCCTTGCCTGCTGCCGACACCCCTGTGCCCTCCCTGGTCCTTACGCCCGGCCGTGGACGAACCACGGCCTGCTCCACGGCGGTGACCCTATCGTTCGGGGCCGACACGTGGAGGGGTGTAGTCCTTCTCGTGATCAATCGGCTCGTGGACGGCGGGCTGTCGCCCTGGGTCGTCCCGGGGCATGGCGCAGTCCGGAGCCAGCCGATCACTGTCAGGTACAGTCTGCACTGCTTCGGTGATCAGGCAAAGGGGGAATGGTGATCTTCGCAGCTCGCCGGGAGTACCGATGGGTCGGTGCTGCCGGCCTTGTCTTGGCACTGGTCGGCTCGTTGTCTGCCTGCAGCAGTTCAGCTCCTCTGTCCGCGGAGGGGGCTGTTCCTGCTGCTTCCCGGCATCTCCAGGCTTTCGATCCGCCGATGGCATTCGACTTCGGCGATGGTCCGGGCACAGGAGACGCACTAGACGAAGGGGTGCAGCCCTCGACATCGAGCCCCGAGCGGCAGCGTCCGGCGATCGCGCTGAAGGACACGACCGCCTTCGTGACCACCGAGGACGGGCTGAAAGCTGTCGATGTCGTCACCAGGAACACGCTGTGGAGTGCGGTCAGCACCATTCCCGCCTCGAAGAGCGGCTTCGGTGCCGAGACGGCCGCGCCGCTGCCCGCCCACTTCCACGGCGTCGACGCCGTGCTCGTGGCCTTCTCCCGCTACCTCCCGGGCACCGGGACCAGCAGGGGCCGGAACGTGATCGAGATCCTGGCCGCCGACGCCACGACGGGCAAGACCGTCTGGAGCGCACAGGTCGACCTTGTGGAAACGCCACTGAGTCAGCAGGCCGTGACCCGCGACGAATCGCTGCTCGCCGACGGCGTCAGGGCCGCGCAGGTGGTGGCGGTGGACGACCAGAGCGTAGTCGTGTCCGATGACGAGACGACCTACGTGGTCGACGCGGGATCCGGGCAGCTGAAATGGACCAGGGCGGGGTTCCACGCGATGCAGCTCGTCGACGGCATCGTGGCCGGTGCCGAGGCTCCGACCTACGGAGAGCGTCAGCTCGCAGGCTACGGCGCATCAGACGGCAGCCCCCGGTGGACGGCCCTTCACACGGAAAGCCGGGCGGTGGCTTCCTCCGCCGGCCCCGGCCTGCTCGCGATGTCCGCCTCCGACGGATTCGCGATCGTTGACGCCCGCGACGGAACGGTCCGCGCTCACCCCGGGCCTGGGGCGTACGTTCACCCCTGGCACTGCGACTTCGACGGGACATCCATCATCGTCTGCAACGACCAGCTGTTCGGCCAGACGCGCTCGATCGCGGCCTTGGACGCGACGTCGATGAAATGGCTCTGGTCGATCACGGAGACCCAAGGAGGACGACTCGTGCCGGAGGTCACCGCCGTGTGGCACGGAGCGGTGTACGGCCGGACGACCAACGGCAATGTCATCCTCGACGCACGCACCGGCGCTGACAAGGCAACCCCGAAGCTGGCCCCCTTCCTCGTCAACGCCTACGTCGGCATCGAGAACAGGGGCCGCAGCGTCACCTTGATGCGCTCCACGGGATACTGACTTCGGCGCGTCAGGGTGAATCTGTGCGAAGTGCCTGATGGGTCTGAAGCGGTGGCTGTACCGGTGGTGTGTGAGATATGCGGATGGTGGCGGGCTGACCGCCGCGGGACGGCTGCGTCGGGAGTCGGTGCGGGTGCAGGCTGCCGAGTTGTTCGAGCAGGAGGTCAAGCCGGCGGAGGTGGCCCGTCGCCTGAGGGTGAGTGTGAAGTCCGCCTATCAGTGGCACCAGTTGTGGCGCGCCGGTGGCGTGCAGGCGCTGGCATCGCGTGGCCCGGCTGGATCGCGGTGCCGCCTGTCGCCGCGCTGTCTGGCCGAGCTCGCCGCGTATCTGGACGAGGGTCCGGCCGCGCACGGCTGGGTGGAGGACCAGGTCTGGACGGCCGCACGGGTGGTCACGCTCATCGGGCGGAAGTTCCACGTCACCTACAGCGTCTCGGGCGCCACCAGGCTGATGCACCGCCTCGGCTTCAGCCCGCAGGTCCCCGGCTCGGGCGGCCTGCGGGGGATACATCTGCTTCGAGGACGAGGCAGGCTTCACCCGCCGACCGCCCCGAGGACGCACCTGGGGCCGACGGGGCCGCACTCCGGTCGTGACCGTCAGCGGGCGCCGCTCGGGACGTTTGTCAGTGGCGGGGCTGATCGCGGTGCGGCCGGGCTCGCGCACCCGGTTGTGCCACCGCCTGGTCGCCCACCCCGCAGGCAAGGGCCAGCGTCGCAGCATGGGCGAGCGCGACTTCATCGCCCTGGTCGACGGCGTCCACCAGCTCGTCAAGGCGCCGATCGTGCTGGTCTGGGACCGCCTGAACACCCATGTCTCCCGCGCCATGCGCGAGTTGGTCGACCAGCGCGCCTGGCTGACGGTGTTCCTGCTGCCCGCCTACTCGCCCGACCTCAACCCCGTCGAATGGGTCTGGGCACACGTCAAGCACAGCCTCGCCAACCTCGCCGTCATGGCCCTTGACCGACTCGAAGCCCTCGTCCGCAACCGGCTCAAACGCCTGCAGTACCGCCCCGACACCCTCGACGGCTTCATAGCCGGCACCGGCCTGACCCTCGACACCCCACCCTCACCCTGACGAGCCGAGGTCAGTAACGCCGCGCCATCCCGGGAAGCTGCTCGCCCCGTACAGACAGCGGACCTCGCCCGGCACTGGACGAAAGGCCTTCGAGCAAGCCGATCACAGCCGGCCCACTCGAAGGCCTTCCTCAGCTACAGCCGCTCGGGCGTTCCGATGCCGAGGAGGTCCATGCCCTGGCGGAGGGTCTGGCCGGTGAGCTGGCACAGCAGCAGCCGGGTCTCCATGACCTCGCGGCTGGGGGCCTTGAGGACGGGGCAGTGCTCGTAGAACGCGGTGTACGCCGCCGCGAGGCTGTGAAGGTAGGCGCAGAGACGGTGGGGTTCGAAGGTCTCGGCGACGAGGTCGATCGTGGCGCCGAACTCGTCGAGGAGGAGGCCTAGGGCACGTTCGGCCGGCTCGAGGGCGAGGTCCTGGTGGGCGGTCGGGGTGACGCCGTCGGGGGCCTTGCGCAGGATGGACTGGATGCGGGCGTAGGCGTACTGGAGGTAGGTGCCGGTGTCGCCATTGAGGGAGACCATGCGGTCGGCGTCGAAGATGTAGTCGCGGGTGCGGGAGGTCGAGAGGTCGGCGTACTTGACGGCGCCGATGCCGACCTGCGTGGCCCGGTCTTCGAGTTCTTCGGCGGGGAGCTGGGGGCTCTTCTCGGCAACGACGGTGTGGGCCCGGTCGACGGCTTCGTGGAGGAGGTCCATGAGGCGGACGGTCTCGCCGGAGCGGGTCTTGAAGGGCTTGCCGTCCTTGCCGAGGACGGTGCCGAAGCCGAGGTGCAGCGCGCGGACATTGTCGGGGAGCCAGCCGGCGCGGCGGGCGGTGGCGAAGACCATCTGGAAGTGAAGGGCCTGGCGGCTGTCGACGACATAGAGGAGCTGGTCGGCGCCGAGCACGCCGACGCGGTCGCGGATGGCGGCGAGGTCGGTAGTGGCGTAGCCGTAACCGCCGTCGCTCTTCTGGACGATGAGCGGGGTCGGCTCCCCGTCGGGGCCCTTGACGTCGTCGAAGAAGACGCACAGGGCGCCGTCGGAGCGAACGGCCACGCCGGAGGCTTCGAGGTCGGCGCACACGTCGGCGAGCATCGGGTTGTAGTAGCTCTCGCCGATGGCGTCGGCGCCTTCGAGGAGGACGCCGAGGCGTGCGTAGACCGCTTCGAAGTAGGCCTTCGACTCGTCGACCATGCCCTGCCAGGCGGCGACGGTCTCGGCGTGGCCGGCCTGCAGGTCGACGACGCGCCGCCGGGCGCGGTCGGCGAAGTCGGCGTCGCTGTCGAACTTGGCGCGCGATGCCTTGTACAGGCGGCTCAGCCTGGACATCGACGGCCCGGAGTCGTCCGGTTCGGTGCCGTCGTCGAGCCCTGTCGGGTGCTCGAGGAGGTACTGGATGAGCATGCCGAACTGGGTGCCCCAGTCTCCGAGGTGGTTGCGCTTGATGACCGTCTCCCCGGAGAAGGCCAGGGTCCGTACCAGGGCATCGCCGATGATCGTCGAGCGCAGGTGGCCGACGTGCATCTCCTTGGCGATGTTCGGCTGGCTGTAGTCGATCACCGTGACGCCAGGTGCAGCGCTGCTGCCGACGCCCAGCCGGGCGTCCGCCGCGCGGGCGGCCAGCCGCTCCAGGATCGCGGCATCCGCGATCGAGACGTTGATGAAGCCCGGGCCCGAGACCTCCAGGTTCGCGATCACCTCGTCCGCGGCCAGGTTCTCCAGGACGCGCGCGGCTACCTCGCGCGGGTTGGCCCGCAGGGGCTTGGCGAGGCTCATGATGCCGTTGGCCTGGAAGTCGGCGCGGTCGCTTCGTCGCAGCTGGGGGTCGCTGTCCGCGGCGTCGGGGAACGCAGTGGAGATCGCCTGCGCGAAGCGCTCGCGCAGCGCGTCGGCGATGGAGAGGACCGTAGCCATGGAAGAAGGGACCACTTCTGTGAGAGAGCGGATCCGCAGACGGGCTGCGGGAGTCGCGCGGCTACCGCGCCGGGTCGGCATTCGGCGCCGCGCGCCGATCGTCCCATGTGGGGCCCCGGGAAACGGACCGATTTACCGCTGCCGCCGCTCGGGAGGCACCAGGATGGATGCTGTGATCGACGAGAACGCGACCGTGCCGGCGCAGGGCCCGTGGGCTCCGCTGGCACCGCACGAGGTAGCCAGATTGTTGGCCGGGGCGGACTTCCCCTGGTGGATCGCCAGCGGCTACGCGATCGAACTGGCCGTTGGCGAGCCGTATCGCGAGCACGGCGACCTCGACGTGCTGGTGCTTCACCGCGATCAGCAAGAGGTCCGCCGCTTCTTCGACGGATGGGACCTCTTCATGGCAGACCCACCCGGAGCGGGTTTGCTGCGTCCCTGGCCGCCGGGCGAAATTCTTCCGGCCCGGGTGCACGACGTGTGGTGCCGCCGCGCACCCGACGAACCATGGTCTATCCAGCTCATGTTCGACGAAGCCGACGGCGAGGAGTGGGTCTCGCGTCGGGACGCTCGTGTTCGGCGCCCTCTCGCGCAGCTCGGCCGGGTGACGTCGGCCGGTGTTGCGTACCTGAGCCCCGAGGTGCAGCTGTTCTACAAGGCGAAGAACGTACGGGAGAAGGACCAGCTCGACTTCGACCGGATGCTTCCCCGTCTCGATGCCGACCAGCGGGCGTGGTTGATGGGCGCTCTGAAGTTGGTGCTGCCGGGCCACGCCTGGTTGGGCCGGCTCAGGCAGTGGGGCCGAAGGTGAGGAGCGGCACGTCATAGAGGTCGGGGTTGCGGGGGCGGGTCATGGTGGGCCCGGTGACCTCCATGATGAGGAGCTCGCTGAGGAACTGGACGCGGGCGTTGAGCAGGTGGCTGGTGCGTCCGTCGGCGTCTTCGCCCTTGAGGCCGGCGGCGAGGTGGATGTGCGGGAGGATCAGGCCGGTGGCGGGATCGTGGGCGAGGGTGCCGCCGCCGAGGGCTTCGACGAATTCGACGCGGGTGCGGTCCCAGAGCGGCTGTTCGGGGTGGGTCAGGCCGTTGCAGGTGCCGACGATCTCGGCTTCGGAGAACGCGCCGATGAACATGGGGATATAGCCCTGCCGGACGTCGTTGTCCTTGCAGAAGGCCGTGAGGGCGTCGAAGAAGTCCTCACCGTGTTCGAAGGTGACGCCGAACGTCCGGCCGAGGGTCAGTTCACTGGCACGCATGAGCAGGTCCTCACTGGGTCAGGGGCTGTTGCGGAACGCGGGATCGGAGGGCCACGGTCTTGAAGGCCGCAGCGATCTCATCGCTCTTGCGCCCCTGGGTGAGGAGGACATGCAGGAGCAGCCGGGCCTTGTAAGCGTCGAGGTGGCCGCCACTGATCAGTCCGCGGCCGAGCAGGTCCTTCTCCGAGCCGGGGAAGCTGTAGGTCGCTTCCAGGACCGGCCCGTTGCCAATGCGGCTGGTGAGGACGACGGGGATCCGGGCGGCGGCCGCCTCCAGAGTGGCCACGAAGTTCTGGGGAACGTGGCCGGCGCCGAACGCGGCGACGACGAGTCCGTCGCACGCCTCGGCCATGGCGGCGAGCAGGGTGCCGTCGTCGCCGAGGGTCGCGGTGTACAGGCCGACGCGCGGCATCGGCTCGGTGAGCGGTCCGGGGAACGTGGTGCGGGCGGCGAGCGGGTGGTGGAGGTGGACGCGGCCCTCGTAGAGGCGCCCCAGGGGGCCGGTGGCCGGGGAGGTGAACGCGGCGGGGCTGGTGCTGTGGGACTTGCGGACGGTGCGGGCCGCGTGGATCTCGTCGCCGAGGACGACCACGGTGCCGGCGCCGTGCAGTTCGGGGGCTGCGGCGGCGATGACGGCGGCGTGGATGTTCGCCGGGCCGTCCGCCCCGGGCTGGGTGGGGTTGCGCATGGCCCCGGTGACGACGATCGGCCGGCTGCCCGCGTGCAGGAGGTCGAGGAGGTAGGCGGTCTCCTCGATCGTGTCGGTGCCCTGGGTGACCACCGCTCCGTCGCAGCCGGCCCCGAAGGCGTCGGCGACGGCATCGGACAGTGCGGCGAGGTCGTCGAAGCCGAGGGAGGCGCCGGGCAGCCGGCGGAAGTCGTGGACCTGCAGGTCGACGTCGAGGCTCTGCAAGGCGGGGACGGCATCGAGGAGTTCCTGCGCGGACAGGGCAGGGACGACTCCGCCGGTGGCCGGGTCTGCGGTCATGGCGATGGTCCCGCCGAGCGAGAAGACCGCAACTGTCCTTTTGTGCAACGCCGTTGTCTCCCTGTCTGCGGGCTTTCCGCGAGGGGGTGCCACCGCGCGGCCTTCGGGCAATCTACCGGTTCAGGTGGTGCGGTGGGAGGCGACGAAGCGGCATGCGGCGTCCAGACCCGCCAGACCCAGAAGCCGGCTGCGAGGGCGGGCGAGGGCGCGTGTTCCCGCCAGGGCGAGTTGGTGACAGCGTCGGGTGAGCCAGGCCCAGTCAAGGCCGAGATAGTCGGCGGTGGCGGCGAGGCGGTCGCGGGCGAGGCCGGCCGCGGTCACAGAGTGTGCGGCGGCGTGTCCGACGGCGTCGGCGAAGGCGTGCAGATCTGCCGGTCGTGTGGTGAGGCCGAGTTTGGAGACGGCCTCGGCGCGTACCCAGCTGGCGATGACGGCGCGCTGTCTCGGGAGCAGGACGAAGCCGTCGGTCTCCGCGAGGTCGGGGTTGTCGGTGATCCAGGTGGTGATGCCGAGCGATTCCATCAGGGCGATGGCCAGGAGGAGCAGGATCCGCTCGTGGGCGGGGGAACGGGTGACCGCCTCCGACGGAATGCAGAAGGCGCGGCCGGTCGCGGTCGTCGCCTGCGGCGTGCCTGGGGCGGTGTGGCGGAGGTAGGCGAGTTTGTGCGTGAACAGGAGCCAGGTGGCGGCTTCCTCGCCGGTCCGCTCGCGGGTCCAGAAGATCGGCGACTCTCCGAGGGCGGCGCGGTTGTCGAGGATGTAGCCGGCGCTGGCTTGGGAGCCGATGAACATGAGGGAGCCGGCCGTCAGATCCTCGTCCTGAACCGCGGCGGCCAGCGGGTCGAGATCGGCGCCGTTCGTCAGGGGCAGGAGGGTGTGCAGGTCGGTGTCGTCGCCGAGGAGGGCGGCATCGAATCCAGCCACGGCCCACAGGATCCCGTACGTGAGGTCGTCGAGCTCGTACGCGGACGGGATTCGCAGGATGCGGCCCCGGTCGTCTGCACTGTCCTTGGTCCGGGTTCCGTAGCGGGCGTCGACGGCGAACTGCCGGATGCTTCCGTCGATGGTGCGTGTGGCGATCACGAGGGCGCGGGTGGGTGTGCCCGCCCAGGCGTCCAGTTCCGGGCTGCGGCTGATGTGGAGCTCGTTGCCGCGGAAGGTGTCGGCGTCGAGTACCAGGGCGGGCAGAAAACCGCCGCTCAGGTTCTGGCCCACGGAGAGGTGCAGCTGCCGCGGGCCGGCCGGTTCGGGGATGAGCGGCGGGGAGGGCGCTCGAAGGGTGGGTGCGGTGGGTGCGTCGAGGCTGCTGGGGAGCGCGCCGGCCAGCTGCTCGGGAAAGTTGAGGGCCTGGGCCCACTGCGTCATCCTCTTGCGGTCTTTGACGGCCCGTCGCCCGCGCTCCAATCGGCTGATCTCCGACTGGTCGCTGTTGACGATCCGGGCGAAGGCCGTCTGCGACAAGCCGGTGTGGGAGCGGACGAGGCGGCTGACTGCTCCGAGGTCCCATGCCGCCAGGGCTTGCCGCACCTGCGGGTCCTGCCAGAACTCGGGCGCAACGTGTAACCCGCGACGGCAGGGGCCGCACCTGGTTTCGGCGTTGTAGCGGCTCAAGGCGTTGCCGCAGGAAGTGCACCGCCGCTGCTGACTGCTGTCCACCGTCGCATTCTTCCCTGTGATTACCCGTCAGGTCGGCGGCATGGGGCGACTCGCATAAACGCCCATAAGCGCAGCCCGACGTCTTCGCCACCATGGAGGGATCGCACGCAGGCCCGCTCGGTGATCCTCTCCGTCACAGGCCGTGTGCCAGGAAGGACCTTCAGGTGATGAGAACGATGAGCCCCGCAGGGGAGTCCGCCGTGCCCTCTCTTCGAGCGGCGTGGCGGACTCTGGCGGACGGGTTGCTGATCCAGAGGCTGCACCTGCACGTTCAGGAGTGGCGGGAGCTCGTACAGAGCTCGGGGAGCCTGCCCGACCTCGGCGGCGTGCCGGTGGCCGCTCTCGCCGCCCGTCCCAGCCACGTCCCCGGGCCGCAGGCGCAGGAGGTGCTGGCGGGCGCCGGTCTGACGTACTGGTGGTCGCTTCCGCAGCTCCACGGCGTGGACGCCGACCCGGACTCCGGCCGGATCCTCGGCGCAGCGGAGCAGGCCAGGCAGCGGCTGGTGGCCGAGGGCGCGGCACAGCCGTGGGCCGAGGCGCTGAGAGCGGTGTGCGAGGCGAGTGCGTGGTGGGTCGGGTTCTTCGCGATCATCAGGCACCGCGGTGTGCGGCATCTGACGTTGGAGCCGAATCCGGAGGCGATCCGCGCCCAGGTGCTGGACAGCGCTGCCGGCGCGGTGGCCTACGGCATGGCGGACCGTCTGCTGGCCTCCGCCTTGCAGACGCGGGACGACGTGTCGGCCCGGGGTGCCTACTGCGAGGCCGTCTCGGCGGGCATCGAGATCGAGCGCACGCTGCCGGCCCTGCTGGAGGAGTTGGGTGAGTTGCGCCTGGTCGACCTCGTGGCCACGACCGTCGTCTGGCGAGGCCAGTTCACCAAGTACGCGGGCGGCACGGGAGCAGGGCAGGTCGAGTGATGATGCACCGTTACCCCTTCATTGCCATCGAGGGCCTGGACGGCACGGGGAAGACCACGCTCCGCAAGGGGCTGTTCCGGCTGTGGCAGGGCCTGTTCGACATCACTCCGCTGTGCCTGCTGACCACGAACTTCCTGTCGGCCGAGCACGCCGGGCAGATCGTCGCCGGCAAGTACCGTCCGTCGGCGGAGAACGCCGCCGCCTACCTGTCGGCCATCGCCGCAGACAAGAACGCGACGCTCCGGCAGCTGGTGGAGCCGCAGCGGCGTGCCCGGCCGGTCATCGCGGACCGCTGGGTGCTGAGCGAGCTGGCGTTCTTCGCCGTCAAGCACGGCGCCCGCGCCCAGGACACCTACAAGGCGCTGGCCGACCACCTGTCGGAGGGCCCGGACGTGACGCTCGTGCTCGAGCTCCCTGCGGTCGACTCCATGCAGCGGGCCAAGGGCCGCTCCGGTGACGCTGTGCGGGCGGACTGGGACGTGCACCACGTGCAGTCCGCGGTGCACGAGGTCTACGCGGACGTGACCGCTTCTCCTCAGTCGTTTCCGCTGCTCGGCACCGTGGTCCGCCTGGACGCCTCCGCCACGCCGGCCCAGGTCCTCGGCTCCGCGTGGAGCGCACTCGAGCACCTCGGACTGATCCCCGGTCTTGCGACCGACAACGAGTTGGAGAGCTGATGCCCATATCCGACGCCACCGCCCGGCTACGCCTGGCGCTCACCGCGCCGGCGTCGGCCCGGCCGCTGCTCGCGGCAGGGGCTGTGAACGCCATGGCTGCCCGCCTGGCCGTGGAGGAGGGCTTCGACGCCCTGTGGGTGAGCGGTCTGGAAGTGTCCGCCGCCCTCGGCCTGCCCGACGCCAACGTGCTCAGCGCACGCGACCTCGGCGACGTGGTCACCGCACTCGGCCGCGTCACAGAGCGCCCGGTGATCGTCGACGTCGACAACGCGGGCGGCACCGTCGACGGCGCCGCCCGCATCGCGGCCGATCTGGTCAGGACCGGGGCCGCCGCGATCTGCCTGGAGGACAGCGCCTACCCCAAGTGCAACAGCTTCGCCGCACACTCCTCCCAGCAGCTGGCTTCGGCGGACCTCGTCGTCCAGCAGATCGCGCGCATCCGCAAGACGGTCGGCGACGCCCTGGTCGTCATCTCCCGGACCGAGTCGTTGATCGCCGGGATGAGCCTGGAGCTCGCCATGAGCCGCTCGGCGCGCTTCGTCGAGGCCGGCGCGGAGGCCGTTCTGATCCACTCCAAGGACCAGAGCGGCGACCAGCCCCGCGAGGTCGCGGCCCGCTGGAGCTATCCGGCTCCGCTCGTCACCGTCCCCACCGCCTTCCCGCAGCTCACCACCGCGGAACTGGGCGAAGCCGGCTATCGGCTGTGCATCTACGCCAACCAGTTCAGCCGGGCCGCTCTGGCCGGCATGCGCGCCGCGGCCCGCCAGTTCACCCGCGAGGGCACCTTCCGCCCCAGCGCCGAGGCCCCGCTCGCGGCCGTCGGCGACCTGCTGCGCATCGGCGAACCGGACGCGCTGTCCTGCATCTGACCCCACGCCCCGAGGGAGCCCCGCGATGACCCTTCCGCGCATCAGCGTGTCGGTGAAGGCCGCGATCCTGCACGACGACCAGGTCCTGCTCCTCTCCTACGACGACCACTCCGGATTCCACTACAACCTGCCCGGCGGCAAGGCACAGGAAGGCGAGAACCTGCGCGCGGCGGTTCACCGCAAGGTCGCACAGGAAACCGGCCTCGCGGTGGCCGCCGACCGGCTCCTGCTGGTGACCGAGTACGTGCCGGCCGCGTGGAACAACGAGTTCGGGACCGTGCACAAGACCCAGTTCACCTTCCTCGCCCGCCCGCTGGGCAACACCACCACTCCGCGGTTCCAGGACCCGCCCGACCCGATCCAGGTCGGCTTCGAGTGGACGCCCGTCGACAGGCTCACCGAGGTGTACCTGCTGCCCCGCATCGGCGAGCCGCTGGTCGCCGCCCTGCACGGTCGGCTCCGCGACCCGTTCATCGACAGGTGGTGACCCCGATGGACGACGTACGCGAATGGCTCCTCACCGAACACGCGAACACGATCTGCGCCGACCGGCTCAACGTCATCGAAGGTGAACTGAACGGCCTGGTCCACCGCGGCGTCGACGGGCCGATCGTGGAACTCGGCTGCTACCGCGGCGCGATGGCCCTGTGGATGCGATGCGTCCTGGACACGCTCGGCGACCTGCGGCGCGAGATCCACGTCTTCGACTCCTTCGCCGGCATGCCCGCCCCCGGCATCCAGGACTCCGACCACCTCGCCGAGGGCGAACTGCGCTCCACACCGCAAGCCGTCCTCGACACCCACGCCCGCTGGAACCGCACGCCACCGACGATCCACCCCGGCTGGTTCGAACAGACCATCCCCACCGCCCTGCCCGGTGCCATCGCCCTCGCCTACCTGGACGGCGACTTCTACGCCTCCACCCTCACCGGCCTGCGCGGCTGCGTACCGCGCCTCGCCCCCGGCGGCGTTCTCCTTCTCGACGACTACGCCGACACCACCGCCAACCCCAGGGCGTGGGACGGCCTGCCCGGCGTCAAGCGCGCCTGTGACGACTTCTTCGGTACACCGACCCCCGTCGAGGTCGTCATCGGCGACGGAGACCTCGCCTTCGGCCGGATCATGGCACCCGCCCGAGAGAGCGCCGGGCGATGACAGCCACCGTCCTCGTCGCCAAGGGCGCGGCCGACCCGAGCGCTCTGCGCCTGGCACTTCCCGGCGTCGAGATCACCGAAGTCCCCGACTTCGACTCCCTACCCGACCATGCGCACCGGACCACCGTCGTCGCCCTGCGCTCGGGAGCCCGACTGGGCCGCGAACAGCTCGACCGGCTGCCGATCCTCCGGCACGTCATCCGCGTCGGCTCCGGCACCGACAACATCGATCTCCACGAACTCGCCCGCCGCGGCATCACCTTGCACCGCAACGCGCACGCGAGCGCCACCGCCGTGGCCGAGTGGTGCCTGGTCGCCGCACTCAACCTGGCCCGCCGCATTCCCCTGGGCCACAACGCCCTCGCCCGCGGCCGGCACATGAAGGACGCCTGCCTCGGAAGGGCACTGTCGGAGCTGGACGTCGCCGTCTGGGGAGCCGGCCCCGTCGGACGGTCGGCCGCCAGCCTCCTTGCACCCTTCGCCCGCCAGATCGTCTTCGCGCAGTGGCCGTCCAACCCGCCCGAGCTGCCGCAGCTGCCCGCTCAGGCCCTGCGCGAACGGGCCGATGTCCACGTCCTCGCCGTGCCGCTGCGGGCCGACACGCGGAGGCTGTTCGACGAGGCGTTCCTCACCGAGGTCGCCGAGCGCCGGCCGCTGGTGATCTGCGCCGGCCGGATCGAGACACTCGACGCGGGAGTGTTCCTGCACGCGCTCGATGACGGCCGCATCGGCGGCCTGGCCCTCGACGCGATCGACCCCGAACACCTCGAGCAGGTGAACGCCGCGATCGGCCCGCGGAACCTGCTGGTCACACCGCACATCGGGGCCCAACGCACCGATGTCCGCCAGGCCCTGGACACCTGGCTCACTCAACTCATCATCTCGATCACAACAGGCTCCAGTGCGGCCCCGGAGCACGCGCCCCTCCTGGAGGTCCGGTGATCGGGGACTCGGCTCGACGCCGACTGCGCATCGCGGGGCAGGCAGCCGAAGAGCTCCTTGCCGCTCATCCGGGCGCGACGGTTTGGCTCGAAGGAGCCCTGGCATGCGGACTCGCCCATGCCACCAGTGACGTCGACCTTCGCCTCGTGGGCAACGGAGCGTTGCCCGAGCCCCGTTCGTGGCTCAGCGACGGCGTGCGGGTCGACCTCCAGGTCTCCACGCCCGACCAGATGACCAGCCTGCGTGAGCTTCTGCGCGGCTTCGAGATCCGCGCCGACGATCTCGCCCTATTCCGCCGGGTCCGTAGGGAGCTGCCCAAGCTGACCGGCCTGCGCACCGCGAAGGACTACGAGGCAGGCCAGTGGATCCCGGTCGTGGACTCCGACGAGGCCGAGGTCTACCGTGCCTGGGCTGTGGCCGACCGCGCCGAGACGGTGGCAAGCCTCACCGAGGACCTCCTCGGCCTGGTCGCCGACGAGCAGTACGCCTCGGCGGACCTGGTGCTGGATCGTCTCGTGCTGACGCTCGCCTCCGCGGAGTGCGCCGCAGCCGGCCAGCCCCTGCTCGGGGAGAAGTGGCTGCCGCTCATGGTCAGCCGGCCCTCGGCCACCGAGCCTCCGACCGGACTGTGGCACGACACCACCTGGGAATGGTTCCGCCCGCTCCAGCGGCGCCTGACCGACGCCCTGCTGTCCTGCCATCTCGTCAACGGCAGCAGAAGCACATCGGCCGAGGTGCCGGTCGAGGCACAGGTCGACGGTCCGGCGTGGCTGGCCCAGCGTTACAGCGACGGCTGGTTCCTGCGCCGTGCCGACGACCGCGTACCGCTCACCGGTGCGGCTCTGCTCGCCTGGGCCGAGCGCCTGGAGCGCGAACCCACCTGACCACCGCGAGGCACCTCTGGAGGTGAGCCTTGTCCACCGCCCCGACCTCGAACGACCTCGACTCCCTGTACGCGCGCCTCGATACGGCCGACGTCACCTCGGCCGTATCGGTGATCCTCAAACTGCGCGGCGAAACCTGCGACATCGACTGCCTGTACTGCTTCGAGAAGCGGAAGGAAGCCCCTGGTGGACGCCGCGTCGACGCCGCCGACGTTCACCACCTGTCGGCGATCTTCGCCGGCCGCCCGCTCGCGGTCGAACTGCACGGCGGCGAGCCGCTCACCGCCGGCCAGGACGCCGTCGCCGACGTCCTGCGTGCACTCGCGGCGAACCCGAACGTGGTCCGGGTCAGCCTCCAGACCAACGGCCTGCTCCTCGACGACTCCTGGCTCGACCTCTTCGACGAGCACCTTCCCGGGCTCGAGATCAGCATCTCCCTCGACGGCGACGCGCGCGGAAACAGGTGGCGGGTCGGCTACGACGGCCTTCCCGTCTACCCCAGGATCGTCGACGCGCTGCGGCTGCTGGAGCGCCGCGGCCGGACCGCCTCGCTGGTCTGCGTCGTCACTACGGAGATTCTCGGCCGGGCCGAGGAGGTCATCGACCACCTCGCCGCCTTCCCTGCCGTGACCGCTGTCAACCTTGTCCCCTGCTTCGACAGCTCCGTCCTCGCACCAACCAAGGCCGCATCCAGGCGGCCCGGCCCCAGCCGCACCCTGCAGGCAGAGGCTCTCGGCCCCGCCGGCCCGGCCTGGGCCATCACCCCCGAGCAGTACACGGACTTCACCCTCGCCGCCGCCGTCCAATGGGTCCGCGCCGGCTGGTTCCGCACGGTCAAACTGGATCCGGTCGTCTCCGTGATCCGCCGCCTCCGCGGCCTTCGCACCGGCTCCTGCCACTTCGACGACCTCAAGTGCGATCACGTGTTCACGCTCTACCCCGACGGACGCCTCGGCAGCTGCGACGAACTCCCCTGGCCGCAGGCGCAGTTGGCCCGGTTGCCGCTCATCCGCTCGCAACAGGCGGTTCGCCGCGCCCAGGGCCGCTCGCCGCTGCTCGCCCAGGCCCACACCCTCACCTCACCATGCGTCTCCTGCGACTACCGCGAGACCTGCGGCGGAGGGTGCATGGCCATCCGCCTGCGCCACACGCAGGTCGGCCGAGCAGACGCCTACTGCGACCACCGCATGCGCCTCATCGACGGCATCGCCGCCCTGCTCGCACAACCCGAGCACCCCGAGGGCATCCGGTGTACGCGCCTGCGCTGGCACCCGCGCCACCCGAACCAGATGCACGACGTCACCGCTTTCCTGAACCGCTGGGACGACCCAACCGCTGCCCGGCACCCGGCCCGCCTCCACACCAGCCCGCTCGGCAACATCAACACCGTAGGACTCCCCGGCATCCACGAAGCGGACGACCTCGACCCCAGGCACCCACAGTGGCGCGACGGCATAGAGCCAGCCGTCTTCCCACTCGTCCAAGCCGTCACCGAAAGCTGGGGCTACATCACGTACGACAGCTGCCAGGGCCACCCCGCCACGCCCGACGCGCCCCAGCGCGAGCTGGCCATCGGTATCCTGCCGCGCGACCGGACCGAGGCCGCCGAGATCGCCGCCCGCCTGTGCCACCTCGCCGCACTCGCCGACGCGGTGCTCCCTGCGCACTGCACACTCGACGTCGGCCGCAGCCTGCTGACCTGTTCCAACAGCCAAAACCGCTACCCGGTCCTCGACGTGCGCCTCATGCCCTCACCCGGAAGCCGCCCCGACGACTACCTCGCCGACCTCCCCGCCGGCGGCCGGCTCCTCGCCGAACTCGCCGAGCGCCTCGCCCACCGCCCGGCCGGCGGCGACCTGTTGCACTGCGCCTGCCCGCCACCGTCCTCCCGCCCGCGCACCCTCGAACCGTTGGAGGTCCGTCGGTGATCCACATCGCCGAGACACTGAGCATCCACACCGTCGAGGACTTCCTCGACGCCGACGAGGTACGCCAGCTCAACGAACTCATGGACGCAACCCTCGCGCTCCAAGGGCGCGAGTCCTTCGACCTCGCCCGCACCTCCACCATCCACGAAGTCCCCGGCCTGACAGCGAATCAGGCACGCGCACTCTACGAACCCGCCGGACGTGTGGAGATGACCGACGTACCGGCCCCGGCCCGGACCATCCTGGACGCCGCCATGATGCGCAGCCACCCCGCGATCACGCGCGGCATGCCGTCGATCGAGGGCCACCGTCCCTGGATCTTCCTGGAGTACCAGGCCGGCCAGTACATCAGCGCCCACGCCGACGGCATCGCACCCGACCCCGCTGCCTGGCCGCGCCAGATCGCCGCGGCGAGCGTCACGATCGCAGACGCGCCCGACAGCAGCGGCGCTTTCTACGTCGAGACCAGCGGGAGCGACGCACCCTGGACCTCGCCGACCCTGGACGCTCCCGCGGGCTACGCGCCCCGCATGCGCTTCATCTCGGAGGGCACCGACGGCTCCTCCGCCTGGTTCACCTCGATGAAGCGCACCCGCTGGACCGTGCAGCCCGCCGTCGGCACCCTGTGCCTCTTTGGCAGCCAGCTCGTCCACGGCACCGAGCCCGTGAAGGCCGGCAGGGTACGGAAATTCCTCACCCTGCTCACCGCAGACACCCCCGCAGCACACGGCTCCCGGTGAACCTCCCGGTCCGCCGGAGCCGCGGGCCTCCGCCGAAGCACCGGCCTCGCCCACCACACATCCACCTGCATGGAGGACCCATGGAGTACAACGACCCGTTCAGCGAATTCGTCAGCGCCGTCGAAGCCCTGCACGACGACGGCCCCGTGGGGATCACGGCCCACACCTCCAACTCGTCCGCCCACGGCTGGAACACCTCCCGATCGGCCGCGATCGCCGAGGCACCCGCCGCGGACGTCGAGCAGTAGGCACATCAAGGACCCGGTGCGTCCGGCACGACCCGGTGCTCCGCGCCGGACGCACCGCCTCCCGAGGAGATGCAAACATGACCGACCCCGTGACCTACCAGCTCTTCCACCTGCCCAGCCTCGACGAGCGACGGGTAGCCCGGACCCAGCGCATCGCCGAGGTCCTCGGCAGCAGCCTCACCGGCCAGGACCCGACAGGGCCCGCCATCACTCACGCGGTAGCCCACCACCTGCTCGAAGGAGCAGAGCAGGCCGCCCACAACCGCGATGCCGAACTGCTCTCCTGGTACCGGCGCACCGAACTGCGCGATCTCGGCTACCTCACCGCCACAGACACCTCCGGCGCAGCCCACCTGCTCCTCAACCCGCCACACGAGCAGCTCCTGCAGTCACCGCTCTCGGACACCGCCTACTACCTGATCAACCCGCAGACCTCACCCGCAGCGCCCGACAAGCACGCACTCCTCGCGGCGGCATTGGGCTCTTCCCACAAACACGGCTTCGGTGACCTGTTGGACCAGTACGCGCCGATCATCTGCCTCCTCGAACGACGTGAAATGCGCGACACCCTTTTCAGCTGGAGCATCACGCGCCTTCCCGGCACGGTGTTCACCGACCATGTGGACTCCCCGGAGGTTCTCGCGCGGGACCTTATTCACGAGGCCGGACACCATTGGTTCAACGACGCCCTGACTGCGGCATCGGTGTCATTTCCGGAGAATGCGGCCTTCTATTCGCCATGGCGGAAGACAATACGTCCCGCATTCGGATTCCTCCACGCCTGCTGGGCGTTTTCCCTCACCGCCATCTACAGCGCCCAGGTGGTTGACACTGCTCCTTCTCCGGCGCAGGGCTTTCTGCGCAACTACCTGACCGACCAGGGCCGCCTCCTGCGGGACGCTCTGCCGGCCCTGTCCGACGCCGTCACCCTCATCACGAGCGGGCCTCTGCGTGACCAGCTGTCGAAGGCAGTGGACGCCGCCCTGGGATGCACACCTGGAGCAGTCCATCTGCTCCCCGCCCAGTAGCGGGTGCTCACCGGAAGTCGCAGGTCAGGTCACGAATTCCGCATTGGTGATCGCATGGTGGTCGCAGTCGGCCATCCAGACGTGAAATCTGTAGCCTCGCGGGCT
>NZ_JNYE01000092.1 GCF_000717185.1 Kitasatospora phosalacinea
GCCCGGGTGCGGGCGGGGCTGGGGTTGGGCGAGGAGGTGCCGGTGGTGCTGGCGGCGGCCCGGCAGCAGTACCAGAAGGGCCTGGACGTGCTGGTGTCGGCGTGGCCGCGGGTGCGGGCGGCGCGGCCGGACGCGGTGCTGCTGCTGGCGGGGAGCCGGGGGGCGGAGACGGGGCGGCTGGAGGAGTTGGCGGCGGCGACGGGGGGCGTGCGGTTCCTGGGGCCGCGGGACGACGTGTTCGACCTGATGGCGGCGGCGGAGGTGTTCGCGGTGCCGTCGCGCTGGGAGGGGCTGGGGAGCGCGGCGATGGAGGCGATGGGGGTGGGGGTGCCGCTGGTGTGCGCGGACGTGGCGGCGCTGCGGGAGACGGTGGGCGGTTCCCAGGAGTGCGCGCTGCTGGTGCCGCCGGAGCGGCCGGAGGCGCTGGCGGAGGCGCTGGTGCGGTCGCTGGAGGAGCGCGGGGAGGCGCTGGTGCGGGCGAAGGCGGCGCGGGCGCGCTTCCTGGCGGGGTACACGCTGGAGCGGGTGTCGGCGCGGATGGTGGAGTTCTACGGGCGCGCACTGGCCTGAGCCACCCGTACGGGCGGGCTGGTGGCGACCCGGGCCCGTGCGGGCGGGCGGGCTGGTGGCGACCCGGGCCCGTGCGGGCGCGCACCGGCCCGCCCTCGTACGGGCGGGCGGTGGCCGAACGGATCGGCGGGGGGCCGTCGCGCGTTTGATGACGTTCCGTCAGTTCGCGTGCGTGCGTCCGGATTCCGACCGGTGGCAGGTGTCAGTATGGCCAAAGTGCTTGCGCCGCAGGTCCGGGGCGGGAAGCATCGGTCGCAGGGGAGGGCCGTGGGGGCGGTCTGGACGTTCGCTTTTTTCGCTGCCGCTGCCGGGGGTGCACGCGGCCCGGCCGTACCGATGCGCGCCGCCCGCGGGGGCGGGTGCGGCTGTTGGGGCGCGTGTGCACCGTGACGAGGCGAGGGGAACCAACCGGTGGAACCGGCAAATCTGTTCACCGTTCTGCGGCGGTACTGGCGGCTGCTGGCGGCCTGCACGGCGGCCGCGCTGGTCGTGGGTTTCCTGCTGACGCCGGCGGGCGACGCCGTGGACAACGGGAAGTGGCAGTGCAAGGTGGCGATCACGCCGGTCGCGGGCGCGGCGGACACCGTGCGCGCCGACCAGGTGCTGTCGTACGCGCAGGGGTCGGCGGTGACGACGGCGGCGGCGCAGAAGCTGGGGGTCAAGGACGTGGCGGGGCTGACCGCGCGCCGGACGGTGGCGGCGGAGTCGACGCAGATGCTGCTGTTCACCACCACCGGCCCGACCCAGCAGTCCTGCGCGGAGCTGGCGCAGGCGCTGTCGGAGGCGACGATCACCGGCTACGCTCAGGAGTCGAAGAAGAGCGCCGACGAGTCGATCAAGCGGCTGCGGGCCCAGGCGGACGCCCAGCAGGCCCAGTTGGACGAGTTGCAGAAGTCGGTGAGCCGGGCCAACGCGAACGATCAGGCCAAGCTGCAGCCGCAGCTGTCGACGGCGACGGCGGCGCTGACCAAGACCCTCGGGGCGATCGCGGACCTGCAGAACTACAGCCAGACCGACGCGATCCAGCAGTGGGGTTCGATCGACGCGAAGGAGTCGGGGGGCAGCCTGCTGTCCTCGCCCTCGCGCGGGGTGCGGTTGACGCTGGCGGTGGTGCTGGGCCTGTCGCTGGGGGTGGTGGCGGCGCTGATGCTGTCCCGGATGGACACCCGGCTGCGGTCCCGGGACGGCGCCGAGGAGGCGTTCAACCTGCCGGTGATCGGTGAGATCCCGCGGCTGTCGCGGCGGCTGCGGCGGCTGCGCGAGCCGCTGGTGACGGCGCGTCCGGCGGACCCGGCGACCGAGGCGTACCGTTCGCTGCGCTCGACGCTGCTGCTGACCGGCCCGGAGTCGCTGTCCGCGCAGTTCGGGCAGGGCGGGCTGGACCCGGACGACCGGCGGGTGCGGCGGGCGGTGGAGCCGGCGCCGGTGGTGCTGGTGATGTCGGGGCGCTCGGGTGACGGGCGGACCACGACGGTGGCGAACCTGGCGGCGGCGCTGGGCGAGACGGGCCGTCAGGTGCTGGTGCTGGACTGCGACTTCCGGCAGCCGGAGCTGAACGCGCACTTCGGGATGGACGAGGGCCCGGGCATGGCGGAGCTGCTGTCGGGCGAGCAGCTGACCGACCTGGTGGACCTGATCCGGCCGACCCGGGTGCCGAACGTGGCGCTGATCGCGGGCGGCCACGCCACCGCGTACCCGGCGGCGCTGGTGCTGCGCGCCGGGGAGGTGCTGGCGCTGGCCCGGCGGTACGCGGACGTGGTGCTGATCGACTCCTCGCCGCTGCTGAACGCGAACGACGCGTACGACCTGGTGCAGCACGCGGACGCGGTGCTGGTGACGATGATGGCGGGCAACGTGCGCCCGGAGGAGGCGGACCGGGTCTCGGAGCTGCTGGCCCGCACCGGGGTGCCGGTGGCGGGGGTGGCGCTGCTGGGGGCGGAGGTCGCGACCGGGCGGCGCAACCGTTCGCTGCGGCTGCCGGGCCGGCTGGGCGGCCGCCCCGCGCCGGGGCCGGAGCCGGAGCCGGGCCGGGCGGCGCTGCCGCGCCCGGTGGCCGCGGAGCCGTCCCGCCCGGAGCCGCGCCCCGCGCCCCGCCCGGAACCGCGGCGGCCGGAGCACCGGCGGGCCGAGCACCCGCGGCCCGAGCACCAGCGGGCGGCCGACGGCCGTCGCGAGCCGGTGTACGGGGCCGGTGAGGGCGGCAGCCGCCGGGACGGGACGACGAGTTGGGGCCGCCGCCCGGCGGAGCTGCCGCCGGAGGAGCCGGTGGAGACGACCATGCAGCTGCGGCTGGGCGAGGACCGGTGAGCGGGCCGCGGGCCAGGGTGCTCTGGCTGGCCAAGGGCCTGGGCCGGGGCGGCGCGGAGCAGCTGCTGCTCAACTGCGTGCGCCACGCGGACCGTTCGCGCTACGAGATCGAGGTGGCGTACGTGCTGCCGCACAAGGACGCGCTGGTTCCGGCGCTGGCGGCGGCGGGCGTGCCGGTGCACTGCCTGGGCGGCGCGCCGGGGCGGCGCTGGCCGCTGCGGCTGCGGGCGCTGCTGGCGGAGCGCCGCTACGACCTGGTGCACACCCACATGCCGGTGCCCGCGGTCGCGGCGCGGCTGCTGACGCTGGGGCGGCGCGGGCCGCGGCTGGTGCACACCGAGCACAACCTGTGGGAGCGCTACCGGCTGCCGACCCGCTGGGCGAACGCGCTGACGTACCGGCGCAACGACGCGGTGGTGGCGGTGTCGCACGCGGTGGCGGCGGGCGTCGGGGGGCGCCGGGCGGACGGGTGGCTGACGGTGGTGCACCACGGGCCGGACTTGGGCGGCGCCCCGTCCGGTCCGGCGGCGCGGCGCGCGGCGCGGGCCGAACTCGGGCTGCCCGAGGACGCGTTGGTGGTCGGCACGGTCGGCAACCTGACGGCGAAGAAGGACCAGGCGTCGCTGCTGGCGGCGTTCGCGCTGCTGCGCGGGCGGGTGCCGGGGGCCCGGCTGGTGCTGGTCGGCTCGGGGCCGCTGGAGGCGGACCTCAGGGCGCGGGCGGGCGAGGGGGTGCTGTTCGCGGGGATGCGCGCGGACGTGCCCGCGCTGCTGCCGGGCTGGGACGTGTTCTGCCTGAGCTCGCGCCAGGAGGGCCTGCCGGTGGCGCTGATGGAGGCGATGACCTCGGGCCTGCCCTCGGTGGCGACCCGGGTCGGCGGCATCCCGGAGATCGTGGACGACGGCGTGGAGGGTCGCCTGGTGGCGCCGGGCGATCCGGCTCAACTGGCGCGTGCGCTGGGCGAGTTGGCCGATCCGGCGCTGCGGGCGCGGATGGGTGCGGCGGCCCGCGCGCGGTCGGCGTCCTTCGACGTGGCGGGCGCGCAGCGGGCGGTCGAGCGGGTGTACGCGCGGGTCCTGGCGAACTGAACGGGTGGGGCGGAGCACGACGTGGGTGGCGAACTGACGTACCGGGGGCTGGAGTCGGCGGACGTTCCGGCGGTGCTGGAGCTGTTGACGGCTTCGCTGGCGGGCGGTCCGACCGGGCGGCGCAGCGCCGGTTTCTTCGACTGGAAGCACCGGGAGAACCCGTTCGGGTCGAGTCCGGGCCTGGTCGCGGTGGCGGCGGACGGGCGGGTGGCGGGGGTGCGGCTGTTCCTGCGCTGGCAGTGGCGGGACGGCACGGGGCGGACGGTGCGGGCGGTGCGGCCGGTGGACACCGCGACGCACCCGGACTTCCGGGGGCGCGGGATCTTCCGCCGCCTGACCACCGACCTGCTCGAACAGGTCTCCGGCGAGGCCGAGTTGGTGTTCAACACGCCGAACGGGAACAGCCTGCCGGGCTACCTGCGGATGGGCTGGCGGGAGTTGGGCCGCGTCCCGGTGGCGCTGCGGGTGGCCCGGCCGGTGTCCTTCGCCCGCGGGGCCCGGGCGGCGCTGGCCCGGCGGCCCGGCCCCTCGGGGCCGCCGCGCTGCGAACTTCCGTCCGCCGCCGAGTGGTTGGCCCCGTCGGAGGGACGCCGGGCGGGGCAGCTGGCCGAGCTGCTGGCCGAGCGCGAGCGGGCGGACGCGGCCGATCCGCGGCTGCACACGGTGCGCACCGCCGCCTACCTGGCCTGGCGGTACGGGGCGGCGCCGGGCCTGGACTACCGGGTGGTGACGGTCGAACGGGGCGGCGAGCTGGTCGGGTTGGCGTTCGGACGGCCGCGGCGGCGCGGCCCGCTGGCCGAGTTCACGCTGGCCGAGCTGATCGTCCGCCCGGGCGACCGGGCCGCGGCGGCGCAGCTGCTGCGGGTGGCCGCGTCCTCCGGCTGCGACCACGCGGCCACCCACCTGTCCCCCGGCACCGAGGCGGCCGCGGCGGGCCTGCGGGCGGGCTGCGTGCGGGCGCCGCGCACCGGCATGGTGCTGGCGGCCCGCACCCCGACCGGCCCGCTGCCGGCCGGGCGCACCCTCGCCGACTGGCGGTTCAGCCTCGGCGACCTGGAGGTCTTCTGATGGCGGTGCCGATCGCGGCCCGTCCCGCCCGCCGGCGTTCGCGCCCGCTGGCCCGGCTGTCCGGGGCGGTGCGGCGCGGCCGGCTGACGGCGCTGGCGTGGGCGCTGGTGCTGGGCTACGTGACGGTGTTCGTGCTGGCGATGGTGCACACCTCGTACGACACCTGGGGGGCGCTGCTGGTGGCGCCCGCGCTGATGGCGGTGGGGACGCCGGTCCTGGCGCGGGTCGCGGCGGGCAACCCGGAGCGCGGGGTGTTCAAGCTGCTGATGGTGGCGATGGCGGCGAAGCTGGCGTGCGCCTTCCCGCGGTACCTGATGGCGTTCGTGCTGTACGGCGGCGCGGCGGACGCCAAGATGTACCACCAGAAGGGCTCCGAGCTGGCCCGGTACCTGACCACCACCGACCTCTCCGCGGGCCTGCACTACGACCTGGGGATGAAGGTCGCGGGCACCGGCTTCGTGATCATCGTGACCGGGGTGGTGTACGCGGTCACCGGGCCGACCCTGGTCGGCGGGTTCCTGGTGTTCTCCTGGCTGGGCTTCTGGGGGCTGCTGTTCTTCTGGCGGGCGCTGCAGATCGCCTTCCCGGAGGCGGACTCGCGGCGCTACGCGAAGCTGGTGTTCTTCCTGCCCTCGCTGCTGTTCTGGCCGTCCAGCATCGGCAAGGACGCCTGGATGATGTTCTGCCTGGGCCTGACCACGTACGGGGTGGCGCGGCTGCTGGACCGGCGGTTCGGGGCGTTCGCGTGCATCGCGCTGGGGTCGCTGGGGACGGCGATGGTGCGGCCGCACGTGACGGTGCTGGCGGGCGCGGGCCTGAGCGTGGCGTACCTGCTGCGCAGGCGGCCGCGGCAGGTGTCGGCGCTGGGGCCGCTGCGGACGGTGCTGACGGCGGCGGTGCTGGCGGTGGGCGTGATGCTGATGCTGCAGCAGGTGTCGACCTTCTTCGGCACCACCGGCACCGGCGGGGACGCGGTCAACCAGGTGCTGTCGGAGACCTCGCGGCGCACCTCGCAGGGCGACTCGGTGATCAACGCGGCGACCGCGGAGGACCCGGCGCCCGCGTTCAGCCTGAACCCGGTGAAGCTGCCGATGTCGGTGGTGAGCGTGCTGTTCCGGCCGTTCCCGTTCGAGGCGTCGAACGTCCAGAACCTGGTCCAGTCGGTGGAGTGCTTCGCGCTGCTGGTGATGTTCGTGCGGGCGTGGCCGCAGCTGGCGCGGGTCCCGAAGCTGTTCGTGCAGCGCTCGTACGTGGCCTTCGCCGTGGTCTACACGCTGCTGTTCTGCTGGGCGTTCTCGACCATCAACAACATGGGCATCCTGTCCCGCGAGCGGGTGCAGGTGCTGCCGCTGGTCCTGGTGCTGCTGGCGATCCCGCGGCCGGCCGCGGCCCGCCCGGTGCGGAGCCGCCGCCCGCCGCTGTGGCGGGTCCAGCCGGGCCAGTGGGGCGCCGCCCGCCAGGGCCCAGAGCCTCCGGTCGCCGTCGGCGCACCGGATCCGTCACGAACCCAGGGGGGCTCGACCTCATGACGACCGACACGACGTCCGGCACGACGACCGGTGCGACCGGCCGGAACCGCCCCGCCGTCCTCGGCGGTGCGCCCGTCTTCCCGGACGGCCTGCCGCTGACCCGCGTCCGGGTGCCCGACCGGGAGGGGCTGCTGGGGCGGCTGGCCGGGGTGCTGGACTCCGGGATGCTGACCAACGGGCCGACCGTGCGCCAGTTGGAGGAGGAGGCCGCCGCGTTGATGCGGGTGCCGCACGTGGTGGCGGTGTCCAACTGCACGGCCGGGCTGATGCTGGTGCTGCAGGCCGCGGGGGTGGACGGGCGGCGGCCGGTGCTGATGCCGGGCTTCACCTTCTCGGCGACCGCGCACGCCGCGCACTGGGCGGGCGGCAGCCCGCTGTTCGCGGAGGCCCGGGAGCAGGACGTCACCCTGGACCCGGCCGACGCGGAGGCCCGGCTGAAGGCCGCCGACTCCCCGGCCGCGATGATGGCCACCCACGTGTACGGCACGCCCTGCCAGACCGAGGAGCTGCAGCGGATCGCCGACGCGGCGGGGGTGCCGCTGGTGTACGACGCGGCGCACGGCCTGGGCTCGGCCCGGCGCGGCGTGCCGGTGGGCGGCTTCGGCCTGGCCGAGGTGTTCTCGATGAGCCCGACCAAGGTCGCGGTGGCGGGCGAGGGCGGCCTGGTCGCCACCCGGGACGCCGCGCTCGCCGAGACCCTGCGCACCGCCCGCGACTACGGCAACCCGGGCGACTACGACACCCTGTTCCCCGGCCTGAACGCCCGGATGAGCGAGCTGCACGCCGCGGTCGGCCTGACCTGGCTGGCCGGGCTGCCCGAGCGGGTCGCGCACCGCGGCGCGCTGGTCGCCGAGTTCGCCCGGGCCGCGGCGGGCGTGCCGGGCCTGCGGCTGGCCCTGCCGGAGGAGGGCGACACCTCGACCTTCAAGGACCTCACGCTGATCCTGGACGCCGGGGCGTTCGGCCTGGACAACCGGCAACTGGCCGCCGCGCTGAAGGCCGAGGGCGTCGACACCCGCCGGTACTTCTTCCCGCCCGTGCACCGGCAGAAGTCGTACGCCCACCTCGGGCAGGCGGAGGAGCTGCCGCGCACCGACCGGCTGGCGGCCTCGGTGCTGACCGTCCCGCTGTGGTCGCACATGGACGCGGCGACGGTGCGCCGGGTCGCCGACGCGGTGGTGCGTGTCCAGCCCTTCGCGGCGGAGGTCGCGGCGGTGGTCGGGACGGCGGCCGGGCGCGTCTGAGCGATCCTCGCAAGGTGGTTCGGCCGTTAGTCGGATCAGGTGAACTCGGTTGGACCGCAGGGAGGTTGGAGGGCCAGGATGG
The DNA here is from genome assembly GCF_000717185.1 of Kitasatospora phosalacinea. Taxonomy (GTDB): domain Bacteria; phylum Actinomycetota; class Actinomycetes; order Streptomycetales; family Streptomycetaceae; genus Kitasatospora; species Kitasatospora phosalacinea_A. The sequence goes on from NZ_JNYE01000092.1 coordinate 7,889, forward strand.
CTGTCATGTTCAAGGGATTCCGCAGCTTCCTGCTGCGCGGCAACGTCGTCGACCTCGCGGTCGGCATCGTCATCGGCGCGGCCTTCACCGCCGTCGTCACCGGTTTCGTGGCAGCCTTCCTGACCCCGCTGATCGGCATCGCCTCCGGCGCGGTCGGCGACTTCAGCAAGGAGTCGTTCACCGCGGCCGGGGTGACCTTCCCGTACGGCGCGTTCCTGCAGGCCCTGATCAGCTTCGTGCTGGTCGCCGCGGTGATCTACTTCGCCGTGGTGATGCCCGTCGGCAAGCTGCAGAACCGTTTCAACCCGGTCAAGGACACCCCGGTGGCCAAGGCCGACTGCCCCGAGTGCCTCAGCACCGTCCCGGCCGCGGCGACCCGCTGCGCGCACTGCACCAGCGAGCTGGTCGGCCGCCCGGGCTTCCCGGCCCAGGCGGCGGCCGCGGCCGCCCGCTGAGCACCCTCCCGCACCACCCCGGCCCGGACGGCTCCCGCCGTCCGGGCCGGACCCTTTCCGGCGGTCTGGACCACCGCGGGCTTAACGGAACCTTTCCCGGGCCCGAGCGGGGGCTTTCGTTCCGCCCCGGATGAGCGGGTGGTACACGGACGATGGTCCCCGGATGACCGAAACGGGACCTCGTTTCGCCCGACTAAGTACGGCATTGTCCGATTTAAGCGAGCGAAGAGTCTGTAAACAGTTGAACTCCAGGCCGTTCCGGTCTCCTCAGCAGGCGTGTTGTGGGCTTACGGTATGCCCCATGACCTCGCCCCGCTCCTACGACGGAGTCGGCTACCCCTCTCCGTCCTTCTCCTCCGGCACGCCCATCTACGACAGCTTGGTCGCAGAGCGCGGCATCCCGCAGATCGCACCCATCAACGTGCCCCCGGCCCTCCCGGCCGCCTCCTGGTCCTCCGCCTACGGCAGCGGTTTCGGCACCGGCTTCGACTCCCCCCAGTCGAACCTGCCCGCCCTGCCCCCGGCCCGCCTCGCGCTCGGCCCCGGCCCGAGCAGTGCCCCGGCCCCGGCCCCGTACATCCCGGCCCAGCCTGGGTACGCGAACGCGCCGGTGCCGCCGCAGCCCACCTACGCGAGCGCCCCGCAGGGCTTCCTGCCCGGCCAGCGCCCGGCCGCCCCGTTCCAGCCGCAGCCCGCGCAGGCCTACCCGGCCCCGCAGGCCCCGGCGGGCGGTTTCGCCGCCGCCCCGCAGAACTTCGCGCCGTCCTTCCAGGCGCAGCAGTTCGGGGCCCAGCCCGTCCAGCAGCAGCAGTCGTTCGGCGACCAGTCGTTCGGCGGCAACACCCTGCGCCCGGCCGCGGCCCCGCAGCAGTACCCGCAGTACCGGCAGTACCCGCAGGCCGGCTGAGAACCCTCCGGGGGGCAAGGTCACCACGCAACGACGCGTCAGTTTCTCCCCACCGCCGCCCGTGGGCGGCCCCGCACCACCACGCATCCCCGCGTCCCGCCAGGGCCGCGGGGATGCGCGCACCCGGGCACCCGGCCCCGCGCCACGGGCCGCCGCCCGCCTGGCAGGATGGACCGCATGCCGCGTCTCGCCTCGCTCCACCTGTACCCGGTCAAGTCGATGTACCGCCTCAGCCCGCCGTCCGCCGCGGTGCAGCCCTGGGGCCTGGCGGGCGACCGCCGCTGGATGCTGGTGGACGCCGACGGCACCGCCCTCACCCAGCGCGACGAGCCCGCGATCGGGCAGTTCCGCCCCGTCCCGTCCGCCGACGGCGCCGCGCTCACCCTGACCGGCCCGGACGGGGACGTCCACGTGCTGCCCGCGCCGACGCTCGCCGGCGGCGCCCCCGAGGCCACCGTCAGCGTCTTCGGCACGCACTTCCCGGCCGCCGTGGCCGGCGAGGACACCACCGCCTGGCTGGCCGGGCGGCTGCCCGCGAAGCTCGGCGAGGTCCGCCTGGTGCACCTCGACCGCCCGGCCACCAGCCGCCCGATCAACCCGGAGTACGCCGCCCCGGACGAGACCGTCTCGATGGCCGACGGCTTCCCGCTGCTGCTCACCACCACCGCCTCGCTGGACGAGCTGAACGCCCGGATCGCCGCCGACCACCCCGACGACCCGGCCAAGGGCGCGCCGCTGCCGATGGAGCGCTTCCGCCCCAACCTGGTGGTGTCCGGCACGGCCGCCTGGGCCGAGGACGGCTGGCGCCGGATCCGGGTCGGCGGCCTGGAGTTCCGGGTGGTCAAGCCGTGCGGCCGCTGCGTGGTCACCACCACCGACCAGGAGACCGGCGAGCGCCGCGGCCCCGAGCCGCTGCGGGCGCTGGGCCGCCACCACCGCTTCGGCCAGAAGCTGGTGTTCGGCCAGAACCTCGTGCCGGTCCGGCCCTCCGGGGCCTCCGCCGTTGCCGCCGCCGAGGTGCTCGGGACGCTGTCGGCGGGCGACGCCGTGGAGGTGCTGGAGGAGGGCCCGGCGCCGCAGCCGGACCGCCGCTGACCGGCCCGGTCGCGGCGCCGTCAGCCCCGTGCACCCGGAACCACCCCCGGCCCCGCTCGTTGAACCGGGCGCCGGATCCGGTCGGCGGTCCGCCGGGTCCGCCCCGCGCGCTACGGTGGGGCGATCGCGCAGCGTCTCGACGTAACCGACGTAACTGACGAAGGCGGGGATGACAGATCGCCATGGGTGAGCTCAGGGTCCGGGTCACGCAGGACAGCGCCTCGCGGTGGCGGCGGCGCGGCGGGGAGTACGCGACGCTCCGCGAGGCCCTGGAGGTCGCCGAGCCCGGCGACACCCTGACGGTGCGCGCGGGGACGTTCCGCGAGGCGGTGCTGGTCGACAAGCCGGTGACGCTGGTCGCCGAGCAGGGCCCCGGCAGCGTGCGGATCTCGCCCCCGGAGAGCGCGGTGCGCGGCGGCACGGCCCTGACCGTGACCGCCGCCGCCACCGTCCGCGGCCTGGTCGTGGACGGCTCGGACCGCTCCGCCCCCGCGGTGCTGCTGGCGGCCGGGGCGGACGGCGCGGTGCTGGCCGACTGCCGGGTCGAGGCGTCCTCCTCGGTGGGCGTGGAGCTCGCCGACGGCGCCCGCGCCCGGCTGGTCGGCTGCACGGTGGAGAACCCGTCCGGCCTCGGGGTGCGGCTGCGCGCCCGGGCGCAGGCCGAGCTGCTGGACTGCGAGGTCGCCGCGGCCGGGCAGAGCGGGGTCGCGGTGCTGGCCGGCTCCCGGCTGCGCGCCGAACGGCTGAAGGTCCGCCGGGCCGGCGGGGCGGGCGTCCTGCTCGCCGACCCGGGGACGCTGGTGGAGCTGACCGGCTGCGAGGTCTCCGAGGTCCGCGGCTCGGGCGTGCAGGCCGAGGCGCAGGCGGTGGGGCGGCTGGCCGACTGCACGGTGCACCGGGTCTCCGGCAACGGCCTGAGCCTGGACAGCGGCGCCGAACTGGAACTCGCCTCCTGCCGGATCCACGACGTCCCGGAGAACGCCGCCGACCTGCGCGGCGGCGCGAAGCTGACGCTGCGCCAGGTCACCGTGCACGGCTTCGGCCGGGGCGCGCTGTCGATCTGGGACGGCGGCACGAAGGTCCTCGCCGAGGGCTGCCGCTTCCACTCCGCGCAGGGCGACTACCCGGCGCTGTGGGTCAGCGACGGCGCCGCCCTGGAGCTCGCCGACTGCGCCCTCGACGACCTGCCCGACGCCCTGTTCGTCCTCGACCAGGGCTCCTCCGCGGCCGTCCGGGACTGCTCGTTCAGCGCGATCCGCTCCTCCGCCGTCTCGGTCAGCGGCGGCGCCAGTGCCGACCTGGCGGGCTGCCGGATCCAGGGCGCGGGCACCGGCCTGTGGTTCCGCGACCACGGCTCCGGCGGCCTGCTCACCGACTGCGAGATCGCGGACGTCGCAACCGGCGTGATCGTCACCAAGGGCGCCGACCCGGTGCTGCGCGAGTGCACGGTGCGCGGCGCCAGCGAGTCCGGGGTGTACGTGTCGGCGCAGGGCCGCGGCGAGTTCGAGGAGGTGCGGGTCTCGCAGGGCGGCGGCTTCGGCTTCCACGTGATCGACGGCTGCCGGACGAAGCTGGTGCGCTGCCGGGCCGAGCGCAACGCCCGGGCCGGTTTCGAGTTCTCCGAGCCCGGCCCGGTCGCCGAGGGGTGCACCTCCGACGACGCGGCGCCGCTGCCGCCGCTCGCGGCCGTGCCCGCGCCCGTCGTCCCGGCGCCCGCCCCGCTCGCCGCCCGTCCGCCCGGCGCTCCCCCGCTGGCGGCCCTGGTGCCCGCCGTCCAGACCACCGCGTCCGCCCTCGCGCCCGCCGTGATCGCCCCGATCCCGGACTGCCGCCCCGCGGAGGTGGCCCTCGCCGAACTCGACGCGCTGGTCGGCCTGGCCACCGTCAAGCAGGAGGTCCGCACCCTGATCGACCTGATCTCGGTCGGCCGGGCCCGCCAGCGCGCCGGGCTCAAGGCCCCCTCCCCGCGCCGCCACCTGGTCTTCACCGGCGCCCCCGGCACCGGCAAGACCACCGTCGCCCGCCTGTACGGCGAGATCCTCGCCTCGCTGGGCGTCCTGCAGCGCGGCCACCTGGTCGAGGTCGCCCGGCTCGACCTCGTCGGCGAGCACGTCGGCTCCACCGCGATCCGCACCGCCGCCGCCTTCGACCGCTCCCGCGGCGGCGTGCTGTTCATCGACGAGGCGTACGCGCTGGCGCCCGAGGACGCCGGCCGGGACTTCGGCCGCGAGGCGATCGACACCCTGGTCAAGCTGATGGAGGACCACCGCGACGAGGTCGTGGTCATCGTGGCGGGCTACACCGCCGAGATGGAGCGCTTCCTCGCCGCCAACCCCGGCCTGTCCTCCCGCTTCTCCCGCACCGTCACCTTCCCCGACTACACCGCCGACGAGCTCCTCGACATCGCCCGCGCCCAGGCCGCCGAGCACGAGTACCGCCTCACCGACGCCACCGAGGCCGCCCTGCTCGGCCACTTCACCGCGATCGACCGCTCCACCGGCTTCGGCAACGGCCGCACCGCCCGCCAGGTCTTCGAGACCATGGTCGAACGCCACGCCTCCCGGGTCGCCCACCTCCCCTCCCCCACCACCGAGGACCTCCAGCTCCTCGTCCCCGCCGACCTGCCGACCTGAACCGGCCCGCGCCCGTCCGGTCAGACCAGGCGGCCGCCGCCGTCCACGTGCAGGACGGTGCCGGTGACGTACGGGTTGTCGATCGCGTGCAGGACGGCCTTGACCAGGTCCTCGGGGGTGCCGACCCGGCGGGCGGGGTTGCGGGCGGCGACGGAGCGCAGGAAGTCCTCCTTGTCGGCGCCGAGGCCGTCCCAGGAGCCGGTGTCGACGATGCCGGGGGAGATCGCGTTGACCCGGACGGGCGCGACCTCGACGGCCAGCGCCTGGACGAGGAAGGCCAGGGCGCCGTTGGTGGTGGCCATCACGGTGCGGGCGGGGGCGGGGCGCCAGGCGGCGACGCCGGAGAAGAAGGTGAACGAGCCGTCCTCGGCGGCCTGCCCGGCAAGGTGCTTGGCGAGCAGCAGCGGGCCGATCACCTTGGCGTCGAACGCCCGCCGCACGTCGGCGAGTTGCAGTTCGGCGAGCGGGCCGTTGGCGGGCAGCCCGGCGGTGGACACCAGGTGGTCGAAGCGGCCCAGCCGGGCGGCGAACGCCGCGATCGAGGACTCGTCGGTCAGGTCGACGGGCAGCACTGCGGACGGGCCGGGCAGTTCGCCCGCCGTCCGCTCCAGCTTGCGCGGGTCGGGGCCGGCCAGCACCAGCTCCGCCCCGGCGGCGGAGGCGGCGCGGGCCAGGTGGCGGCCGGTGCGGGAACCGGCGCCGATGACGGCCAGGCGGCGGCCGGACAGGGAACCGGACAGGGAAGCGGACACGTGGGTCTCCTTCATGGGGCGGCCGGGGCGTTCCCGGCCTGGTCACCACCCTCCGTCCACCTGCACCGATAGGTCCAAGGCTTGTTTTCGACCGGATCGATAAGCTCCGTGCATGGCGACGCTCCGGCAGTTCGAGTACCTGGTCACCGTGGTCGACACCGGCTCCTTCACCCGGGCCGCCGAACGGCTGCACGTCACCCAGCCCGCCCTCTCCCACCAGGTCCGCGCCCTGGAGGGCTCGCTCGGCGGCCCGCTGCTGGAGCGCCTGCCGCGGGCCGTCCGCCTCACCCCGCTCGGCCGGGCCGTCCTCCCGCACGCCCGCGCCCTCCTCGCCGACGCCGAACGCCTGCACGCGGCGGCCCGCCGCGCCACCGGTCTGGAGGAGGGCGAGCTGGAGGTCGCCGCCGTCCACTCGGTCGCGCTCGGCCTGCTCCCGCCGGTGCTCAGGGCCTGGCGGGCCCGCCACCCGCGGGTGCGGGTCCGGCTGCGCGAGTACCCGCACGAGGAGCTGCTGCGCGCCGCGACGGCGGCCGGCCGGGCCGACCTCGCGGTGGGCCCGCGGCCGGACGAATGGGACGGCCCGGTACGGGAGTTGGGCGTCGAGGAGTTCGCCCTCGTGCTCCCCTCCGACGACCCGCTGGCCTCGGCCCCCGGCGGCGTCCTGCCGCTCGCCGCCCTCGCCGACCGCGACTGGGTGCACTACGCCCCCGGGCACGGCCTCGCCGAAGTCCTGGACGCCGCCTGCGCCCGGGCCGGGTTCCTCCCGCGCGCGGCCGTCCGCACCGAGCAGACCGCCGCCGCCCCCGTCCTCGCCGCCGCCGGCCTCGGCCCCGCCCTCGTCCCCGCCGCCGTGCTCCCGCCCGCCCTGGACGCCGCCGTCCTGCGCCCCGACCCGCCGGTCCGCCGCCCCCTCGCCGCCTACACCCGCACCCGCCCCGACCGCCTCACCACCGCCTTCACCGACCTCCTCGCCGAGACGCTGCGCCTGTAGCGCACCCCGCGCCCCTTGATAGCCATGAACGGAACCCTAGCGCTGCTAGACAACTGACGGGCCGTCGGTCTAGCATCATTCTCGTCGCTAGCGCCGCTAACCAAACGGCGGCGCACACCAGCAGGGGGAACCACCATGTCCGCAACCACCGCCGCCACCGGCACCGCCGCCACCGCCACCGCCCCGCAGACCGGCAGCCACCTGCGCGTCCACCTCGCCACCGTGTTCACGGTCCTGGTCGCGCTGGGCATCGGCTACGTCGGCGTCAGCTACCTGTTCGCCCCGGAGAGCACCGCCGCCGGCTTCGGCATGCCGGTGTGGCCGCGGGGCGAGGCCGCCGACTTCCTCACCGTCAAGGGCATCCGGGACATCGTCTCCGGCCTCGTCCCGCTGGCCCTGCTGCTGACCGGCCACCGCCGGGCGCTCGGCTGGGCGCTGCTCGCCGAGTCGCTCACCCCGTTCGGCGACGGCACCACCATCCTGCTGCACCACGGCAGCACCGCCACCGCCCTCGGCGTCCACTACGCCACCGCCCTCTTCGTGGTGGTCACCGCCGTCCTGCTGCTCACCGAGCGGACGGGCGGGCGCACGGGCGGGCGCACCGGCGGGCGCAGCTGACCCGCCCTCAGCCCTCCGCCCAGTCGCCGCCCGCGAGGAACTCCTCGAGGGCGGCGCGGTGCGGTCGGGGGTCGATCCGCTCGGCGGCCAGCCACGCGTCCGAGTAGTACTTGTCGAGGTACCGGTCGCCCGGGTCGCAGATCAGCGTGACGACGCTGCCGCTGCGGCCCTCGCGGCGCATCTCGGCGACGATCCGCAGGGCGCTCCACAGGCCGGTGCCGGTGGAGGCGCCGGCCTTCTTGCCGAGGACGTCGGCGAGCAGGTGGACGGCGGCGATGGAGGCCGCGTCGGGGACCTTCATCATCCGGTCGATCGCGCCGGGCACGAAGGAGGGCTCCATCCGGGGGCGGCCGATGCCCTCGATCCGCGAGCCGGTGGGGCAGTGGGCGTCGGGGTCGTGGTGCACCCAGCCCTCGAAGAAGCAGGAGTTCTCCGGGTCGGCGACGCAGATCCGGGTGTCGTACTGCATGTAGTGGACGTACCGGGCGATGGTCGCGGAGGTGCCGCCGGTGCCCGCGGTGGCGACGATCCAGGCGGGCTCGGGGTGGGGCTCCATCCGCAGCTGGGCGAAGACCGACTCGGCGATGTTGTTGTTGCCGCGCCAGTCGGTGGCCCGCTCGGCGTAGGTGAACTGGTCCATGTAGTGGCCGCCGGTCTCGGTGGCGAGCGCGGCGGCCACCGCGTAGACCTCGCCCGCGTTGTCGACCAGGTGGCACCGCCCGCCGTGGAACTCGATCAGCTCGATCTTGGCGCGGCTGGTGGTACGGGCCATCACGGCGACGAACGGGACGCCGACCAGCTGGGCGAAGTACGCCTCGGAGACGGCGGTGGAACCGCTGGACGCCTCGATGACCGGGGCGCCGGGCCGGATCCAGCCGTTGCACAGGCCGTACAGGAACAGCGAGCGGGCCAGCCGGTGCTTCAGGCTGCCGGTGGGGTGCGTCGACTCGTCCTTGAGGTACAGGTCGACGCCCCAGTCGGCGGGCAGCGGGAAGCGCAGCAGGTGGGTGTCGGCGGAGCGGTTGGCGTCGGCCTGGACGCGGCGGACGGCCTCCTTCAGCCAGGCCCGGTACTCGGGGTCGGTCCGGTCCACGTCCTGGGTCTGATCGCTCATCGCGCCACTCTCCTCGCCACCGCCGGTACGCCACCGAGTGTAACAGTCAACTACGATAAGTGACGATTACGGAGGCCCCAGCTTCCCCTTATGGCGGGCCCGTACGGCCGGCGGCCCTCGGCGGCTCCACAGCTGCACGTCGGAGCCCCCGGGCCACCGCCGGCAGGCGGCCGTCCGGGCTGACGGCCGGGGAGCGCGGCGGGCCGGGGCGGGCCCCCCGGCCCCGCACAGGCCGGGGGCGCCCGCCGGTGCGTCAGCCGCCCGCCACCGCCCGCAGGACGTCCAGCTTCGCCGCCCGCGCGGCGGGCCGCAGCCCGGCCAGCACCCCGGCGGCCGGTCCGACCAGGGCGACCACGGCGAGCCGCCCGAGGGGCAGCGCGAAGGAGCCGGTGCCCGCGCCGTCGGAGGCCCGGGTGAGCGCCCAGCCGAGCAGCGCGCCGAGGAGCAGCCCGCCCGTGGTGCCGAACGCGGCGACCAGCACCGACTCCCAGCGCACCACGGCCCGCAACTGGGCCCGGGTCTGCCCGACGGCGCGCAGCAGGCCGAGTTCGCGGGTGCGCTCGTGGACGGCGAGGGTCAGCGTGTTGGCGATGCCGAGCAGCGCGATCAGCACGGCGAGCGCGAGCAGCGCGTAGACCACCGAGAGCATCGTGTCGACGCCGGAGGCCGAACTCTCCGCGTACTCGGCGCGGGTCTGCACCTGCGGGCTGCCGTACGCGGCGGCGATCCGCCCGATCGCGGCCTTGCCCTGGTCGACGGTGACGCCGGGCCGCAGCGCGACGACGACCAGCGTGTCGGCGTCCTGGACGCGGTGCGGCTCCCAGGCCGGGCGGCTGATCAGGTAGTCCCCGGCGACGCCGCCGCCCGCGTAGAGGGCGCGGACGGTGAAGGCGGCGGTGGTGTCGGTGAACTGCAGCTGCACGGTCGAGCCGAGCCGCCAGCCGTGCGCCTCGGCCTCGGGGCGGGAGACGGCGAGGCCGTCGGTGCCGAGGTCGGCGAGCGAGCCGTCGACCCGGCCGAGGTCGGTGACCCGGGCCAGCGCGACCGGGTCGGCGACGCCCAACCGGGCGCCGTGGCCGTCGATCCGGGCGGCGCCGCGGCCGAGGCCGACGGCGGTGCCGACCTCGGGGAGGGCGGCGACGGCGGGGGCGAGCTTCGGCGAGACGCCGCTGCCCCCGGCCCCGGTGGCGGGGGCGGTGACGGCGAGGTCGCCCGCGAAGGAGCGGGAGACGGTGTCGTCCAGGGTCGCCTTGACGGAGGCGCCGAACACGGTGAACAGGGTGACCACGGCGACGCCGACCATCAGCGCGGTCGCGGTGGCGGCCGTCCGCCCGGGGTTGCGGGCGGCGTTGCGGCGGGCCAGCGCGCCGGTGACGCCGCGCAGTCGGGGCAGCGGCGCGCCCAGCACCCGGACGGCGAGCACCGCGGCGACCGGCCCGAGCACGACCGTCCCGGCGAGCAGGGCGAGCGCCCCGCCGACGGTCAGCGCCAGCGAGGGGCCGCGGGTCGCGCCGACCACCACGGCGGGCAGCCCGCCGAGCAGCACGAGGGCGCCGACCGCCTTGCGCACCGCGGCGCTTCGCCCCTGCGCCGAGGCGTCCACGGCGGTGTCGCGCAGGGCGGCGAGCGGGGCGGTGCGGGCGGCGCGCAGGGCGGGGACGAGGGCGGAGGCGGCGGCGACCAGGGTGCCGGTGAGCAGCGGCAGCAGGACCGTCGCGGCGTGGACCACGGTGCCGCCGGTGGGCAGGGTGAACCCGATCGCGGCGAACAGCGCCTTCAGCCCGGCGGCGACGCCGAAGCCGCCGAGCAGGCCGAGCGCGGAGGCGAGGACGCCGATCGCGAGGGCCTCGCCGAGGGTGGTGCCGAGCACCTGGCGGCGGCTCGCGCCGAGGGCGCGCAGCAGGGCGTTCTCGCGGGTGCGCTGGGCGGTGACGATGGCGAAGGTGTTGTGGATGGTGAAGGTGGCGACCAGCAGGGCGACCCCGGCGAACACCAGCAGCAGGGTGGTGAACAGGCTCAGGAAGCGGCCGGAGACGTCGGCGGTGGACTGCGCGGTGGCGTCCGCGCCGGTCAGCGCCTCCACCCCGTCCGGCAGCAACTTCTGTACCTCGTCCACCAGTTGGCGTTGGCTCAGGCTGTCCGAGCGCAGCCGGACGGTGGACACCTGTCCGCTGCCCTTCGGCGTCAGGTGGGCCTGGGCGTCGGCGAGGGTCAGCGCGGTGAAGGTGCTGGGGCCCATGCCGTCGGCGTCGGCGCCGAAGGTCGCGATGCCGACCACGGTGATCCGCACCGGGTCGGGGGTGCGCAGCACCGTGCTGTCGCCGACCTCCAGCCCGCCCGCCTTCGCGGCGCCCCGGTTGACCACCGCCTCGCCGGGCGCGGCGGGGGCGCGGCCCTCGGCGAGCCGGTACGGGTTGAGCTTCGGGTCGTCGATCCAGTTCCCGGCCAGGGTGGGCGGGCCCTGCCCGCCAACGGGCTTGCCGTCGGCGCCGATCAGTTGGCCCGCGCCCTGCACCGAGGGCTCGGCGGCGCTCACCCCGGGCGCGGTGCGCAGCCGCTCGGTCAGCGACTCGTCCAGCGGGGCGCGGATCCCGCCGGGGACGTCGGGCGCGTCCAGCACCCGGGCGCTGCGGACGACCGCGTCGGTGCCCGCGTTGGCATCCGCGAACAGGGTGTCGAAGTTGGCCCGCAGGGTGTCGCCCAGCACCATCGTGCCGGTCAGGAACGCCACGCCCAGGACGATCGACAGCACGGTGCCGAACAGTCGGCGCCGGTGGGCGAGCAGCGAGCGCGCCCCGATCCGCACGCTCGCGTTCACCGGGCGGCCGCCTTGCCGCGGCGGCCGTCGAGGGCCTTCATCCGGTCCAGTACCCGTTCGGCGGTGGGCTGTTGCACGGTGTCGACCAGGCGGCCGTCGGCGAGGAACAGCACCGTGTCGGCGTACGCGGCGGCGGCCGGGTCGTGGGTGACCATCACCACCGACTGCCGCACGGTGTCCACCGCGGAGCGCAGCAGGCCCAGCACCTCGCCGCCGCTGCGGGAGTCCAGGTTGCCGGTCGGCTCGTCGGCGAACACCACCGCGGGCCGCCCCGCCAGCGCCCGGGCCACCGCGACGCGCTGCTGCTGGCCGCCGGAGAGCTGGCTGGGCCGGTGCTGCAGCCGGTCGCCGAGGCCGACCACGTCGATCAGGGCGTCCAGCCACTCCCGGTCGGGGGCGGCGCCGCCGAGGTCCAGCGGCAGGGTGATGTTCTCCCGGACGGTGAGCGTCGGCAGCAGGTTGAACGCCTGGAAGACGAACCCGATCCGCTCCCGGCGCAGCAGCGTCAGCTCCCGGTCGCCGAGGCCGGACAGCTCGGTCTCCCCCAGCCAGGCCCGGCCGCCGCTCAGGGTGTCCAGTCCGGCGGCGCAGTGCACGAGGGTGGACTTGCCCGAACCCGAGGGGCCCATCACGGCGGTGAACCGGGCCGCCGCGAACTCCACGCTGACGCCGTCCAGCGCCCGCACCCGGGTCTCCCCCGCGCCGTACTCCTTCACGGCCTCCTCGACCCGGGCCGCGGCCGTCACCGCTTCCCCCCGTCCGCGCCGTGCTCCTCGGTCAGCACGCCCCGGCGCTCCCGGTACTCCGCCTCGTCGATCTCCCCCTGCGCGTACCGCCGCCCCAGCACCGCCAGCGGAGCGTGCTCCCCGCCCCCGCCGCACCACCCGCGCCGCCGCCACCCGGCCCGCCGCAGCACCGCCACCACCAGCACCACCACCAGCAGCCAGAACAGCGGGAACACCAGCACCCACGGCCCGGGCCCGTGCCACCCGTCGGCCAGCAACGTCACCATCACCACTCATCCCCTTCGGTCGAGAACACCGGCTCCCTACCGGCCCCTCCACCGTCCCCCGCACCCCCGCCCCAGCACGTCCCCCACCGGGCGGCACCCGCCCTACTCCCTGCGCACTACCCCAGCCACCCCGGCCGGACCAGCCCCGACTCGTAGGCCAGCACGACCAGTTGGGCCCGGTCCCGGGCGCCGAGCTTGACCATCGTGCGGCTGACGTGGGTCTTGGCGGTGAGCGGGCTGACCACCAGGCGGCGGGCGATGTCCTCGTTGGTGAGTCCGAGCCCGACCAGGGCGAGGACTTCGCGTTCGCGGTCGGTGAGGACGTCGAGGCGGGCGGTGGCGGGTTCCTTGGAGCGGGCGGCGAACTCGCCGATCAGGCGGCGGGTGACGCCCGGGGAGAGCAGGGCGTCACCGGCGGCGGCGACCCGGACGGCGCGCAGCAGGTCGCCGGGTTCGGTGTCCTTGACCAGGAACCCGGCGGCGCCCGCGCGCAGCGCCTCGAAGACGTACTCGTCGAGCTCGAAGGTGGTCAGCACGACCACCCGGACGTCCGCGAGGGCGGTGTCGGCGCAGATCAGGCGGGTCGCGGCGAGCCCGTCCAGGCGGGGCATCCGGATGTCCATCAGGACCACGTCGGGGCGCAGTTCGCGGGCCAGCGCGAGGGCCCGTTCGCCGTCCTCGGCCTCGCCGACCACCTCCAGGTCGGGCTGGGCGTCGAGCAGGGCCCGGAACCCGGCCCGGACGAGGGTCTGGTCGTCGGCGAGCAGCACCCTGATCACGTCGTCGCCCCGTTCCCCGTCATCGGCAGCCGGGCCCGCACCCGCCAGCCGCCGTTCCCGTCCGGCCCCGCCTCGACGCCGCCGCCGAGGGCGGCGGCCCGCTCCCGCATGCCGGTGAGCCCGTTGCCGCTGCCTCCCGCGTCGCCGCCCCCGGCCGGGCCGGGGTCGGTCACCGTGACCGTCAACCCCTGCTGTTCCCAGACGAGTTCGACGTGCGCGGTGCGGGCCGTGGAGTGCCGCAGCACGTTGGTCAGGGCCTCCTGGACGATCCGGAACGCGGCGAGTTCCAGCCCGGCACCCGTCCGGGCGGCCCGTCCACGCCGTTCGACCGTCACCACCAGCCCGGCGTGCCCGGCCTGTTCGACGAGCTCGTCGAGCCGTTCCAGACCCGGCGCGGGCGCGCGCGGCGCGGTGGCGCCGGGGCCGCGCAGCGTGCCGAGCACCTGGCGGACCTCGCCGAGCGCCTCCTTGCTGGTCGCCTTGATCGTGGTCAGCGCCTCCCTGGCCTGTTCGGGGCGGGCGTCCAGCAGTTCCAGCGCGACCCCGGCCTGGACGTGGATCAGCGAGATCGAGTGCGCCAGGATGTCGTGCAGTTCGCGGGCCGTCCGCAGCCGCTCCTCGTCGTTGCGCCGGGCCCGGGCCTCCTCCTCGGCGGCCCGCACGGCGGCGATCCGCTCCTGCCGGAACCTGGCCAGTTCGGCGCCCGCGAAGACCAGCAGCAGCCAGGCCGTGACGCCCAGCTCCTGCCACCCCTGCACCGCGTGGTCCGGGGCCCGCAGCCAGCCGTCCGGCAGCGCGTGGCCGGTCAGCAGGTGCACCAGGTAGAAGCCGCCCGCACTCAGCCAGGCCGCCCGCCGGTGGCCGTGCCGGACGGCGCCGAAGAACGCCACCACCATCGCCAGGAACGACGGGCCGTACGGGTAGCCGGCCCACAGGTACCCGGCCGTGACGGCCGTGACCGCCGCCACCGTCGCGGCCGGCCACCGGCGCCGCAGCACCAGCAGCGCCGGGCCGAGCACCAGCAGCAGGTACCCCCAGCCGTCCAGCGGCACCCGCCCGTCCTGGTGCCGCCCCGCCACCGTCGTCCCCGCGACCTGCGCCACCGCCACCACCGCGGCCCCCGCCACCGGCCAGCCGGCCTTCGCCGCCCGCACCCACGGCGGCACCCACAGCAGCTGCGATTCGCCCATACCCGAAGGCTAACCACACCCCTGCGGCCCACCATCGTCCCGCCGGAGCAGACGCGCGTACTCCCCGGGGAGTACCGGGAGGGCCACGGCGGGCGGGGCAGCCGGGGCGGGGCGGGGCCCACCCCGGCGGGGGCTCACCCTGGCGGGGGGTGGTCCGGTGGCCGGTGGCGGTGTCACCCGTGCCGGTGACGGCGCCGGGATTCCCGGGGCGCGGCGGGCGCCCGTCCAGGTCGGGAGGGGGTCGGCCCCGTGGGACGGGCGTTCGGGGAGAAACGCTAGACTGCCGCATCCGGCTCGTACGGCATCAAGGAAAGAAAAACATGGCTGAGGCCCACCCGAAGGTCGTCGTGGTTGTTCCGACCTACAACGAACGGGAGAACCTGCCGATCCTGGTTGGCCGGCTGGCCGACCTCGGCATGGAGAACCTGCACGTCCTGGTCGTGGACGACAACTCCCCCGACGGCACCGGCGAGGTCGCGGACAAGCTGGCGGCCGACTCGGACGGCACGATCTCGGTGCTGCACCGCACGGAGAAGGACGGCCTGGGCCGCGCCTACGTGGCGGGCATGTCGCGGGCGCTGGAGGACGGCGCCGACATCGTCGTGCAGATGGACGCCGACCTGTCGCACCCGCACACCGCCGTCCCGGAGATGGTGGCGAAGCTGACCGGCACGGACGCCTCGGTGGTGCTGGGTTCGCGCTACGTGCCGGGCGGGTCGACCGCCTCGGAGTGGCCGTGGCACCGCAAGGCGCTCTCGGCGTGGGCGAACTTCTACGTCAACGCGATCCTGCAGCTGAAGGTGAAGGACGCCACGGCCGGTTTCAAGGCGTGGGAGGCCCAGGCGCTGCGCGCGGTCGACCTGCCGTCGGTGCGGTCCAACGGGTACTCGTTCCAGGTGGAGATGAACTACCGCGTGGTCAAGCGCGGCATGCGGATCTCCGAGGTGCCGATCCGCTTCGAGGAGCGGGTCGAGGGCATGTCGAAGATGAGCCTGGGCGTGCAGCTGGAGTCGGCGCTCGCCCCCTGGAAGCTGCGTTTCGGCAAGGGCTGACCGCTCCTGCGGGTGCGCCGGACGGCGCGGGTCGACGGTTCGTCACCCGCGCCGTTCCGCTTTTCCGGCGCCGCCCCGACGGCCGGTCAGGGCACCGCCGAGGGGGCCCCGACGGCCGGTCAGGACACCGCCGAGGGGGCCCCGACGGCCGGTCAGGGCGCCGCGACGGCCTGCGGGTCGTCCAGGTAGGGCTCCCAGGCGAGTTCCGCGGCGCCGACCAGTCCGGCGTGCCCGACCTGGGCGGGGACGATCGGGATGCGGCCGCTGCGGCCCCACAGGCAGCGGTCGGCGACCACGGCGGCGAGGCGCTCGGGGGCGGCGGCGAGCAGGTCGAGGTGGAGGCCGCTGAGCACGATCCGGTCGGGGTTGAGGATGTTGACCAGTCCGGCGAGGCCGAGGCCGAGCCGGTCGACGACGTGGTCGAGGGCGTCGGCGGCGGCCGGGTCGTGGGCGAGGGCGCGGGCCTGCGGGAGCAGCGGGCGGTCGGGGTCGGGGCGGCGCTCCGCGGCGGCGAACAGCGCGTAGGTGTCGGTCTCGGCGTTGAGGCAGCCGCGGTTGCCGCAGGCGCAGGGGCGGCCGAGCGGGTCGACGGTGACGTGGCCGACTTCGAGGGCGAGGCCGGAGCTGCCGGTGTGCAGGCGGCCGTCGATGACCAGGGCACCGCCGACGCCGCGGTGGCCGGAGGTGACCAGCAGCAGGTGGCGGGCGCCGCGTCCGGCGCCGTGCCGGTGTTCGGCGAGGGCGGCGAGGTTGGCGTCGTTGGCGACGGCGGTGGGCAGGGGGGTGCGGGCGCGCGGGCCGGGGTCGGTGCGGGCGACGGCGGCGGCGAACAGCGCGTCGACCGGGGTGCCGGGCGGCCAGTCGAAGTGCAGGGACGAGGGGACGGTGCCGTCGGGTTCGGTGACGGGGTTGGGCAGGGCGAGGGCGGAGCCGAGGACGCGGCGGCGGCTGTCGCGGGCGAGCCGGGCCCCGGTCTCGGCGACGGCGTCGAGCAGGGCGGTGGGCGAGGTGTCGGCGGGCAGCGGCAGGTGGACGGGGTCGTGGAGGCGTCCGCCGAGCCCGGCGAGGGCGACGGAGACGGCGTCGGCGTGCAGTTGGGCGGCGAGGACGACGGGGCCGGGGTCTGCGAGGGCGAGCCGGTGCGAGGGGCGGCCGCGGCCGCCCCCGGCGGGGCGGGAGTCGACGGTGATCAGGCCGAGCGCCTCCAGTTCGCCGGTGACGGCGCCCGCGGTGGCGCGGGTGACGTCGAGGGCGCCGGTGAGGGCGGAGCGGGTGGGGGCCTGTCCGGTGTGGACCAGGCGCAGGGCCGGTCCGAGCAGGGTGCGGCCGCGGTCGGGCGCGGCCCGCTTGGACGCCCCCGGCGGCGGAGTCGGATTCTGGCCCGTCCTCGGGCTTGTAGGTGTGTGCGGCACTCCCCTATTCTGACTTTGTGCCGCTACTGAACAAAACCGAAGCCCGCTCCTCCCTCCTCTCCGCTGCCCCTTCGAACTCCCCGTCCGGCCGCAGCTCCTCCTGGTCGGCGGCACGCCTCGCCCTCACCGCCTTCTTCACCGTCGACGGCTTCCTGTTCGCCTCCTGGGTGGTCCGGATCCCGGACGTCCGCGCCCAGGTCTCCGCCTCGCACAGCGCGCTGGGCCTGGCCCTGCTGTGCATCTCGGCGGGCGCGGTCGCCACCATGGCCCTGGTCGGACGGCTGTGCCTGCGGTACGGCTCGCGCCGGGTCACCATCGCCTCGGTCGCCGTGTTCTCGCTGGCCGCGGCGCTGCCCGCGCACACCCACTCGGTGCTCGCGCTCGGCGCGGTGCTGCTGCTGTTCGGCGCGGGCTACGGCGCGGCCAACGTGGCGATGAACAGCGCCGCGGTCGACCTGGTCGCCGAGCTCCGACGGCCCGTCATGCCGAGCTTCCACGCGGGCTACAGCCTCGGCGGCCTGCTCGGCGCCGCGGTCGGCGGCCTGCTCGCGGGCCGGATCAGCACCTCCTGGGCGCTGGCCGCGGCCGCCGCGGCCGGCCTCGCCGTGACCGCCGCCGCGGGCACCGCCCTGCTGCGCGCCCCGGCCGCCCTCCCCCGCCCCGCCGCCACCGCTCCCGCCGCCGCCCAGACCCCCGCCGCCCGCCCGTCCCGGCACGCCCGGCTGCTGGTGGTGCTGCTCGGCCTGACCGCCCTGTGCACCGCGTACGGCGAGGGCGCCCTGGCGGACTGGGCGACCCTGCACCTGACCGACGACGTGCACGCCAGCGGCGCCACCGCCGCCGCCGGGTACGCCTCCTTCGCCTTCGCGATGACGGCGGGACGGCTCTCCGGCACCTGGCTCTCCGAACGGCTCGGCCAGACCAGGGTGATGCTGCTGGGCGGCCTGACCGCCTGCGCGGGCATGGCGACCGCGGCCCTGGCGCCGTCCGTGCCGCTGGTGCTGGCGGGCTTCGTCCTGGTCGGCCTCGGCCTGGCCAACGTCTTCCCGCTGGCGATCGCCCAGGCCGGGGCGGCCGCCGGGCCGCAGGGCGTGGCCACCGCCTCCACCCTCGGCTACGCGGGCATGCTGGTCGGCCCGCCGGTGATCGGCTTCCTGGCCGACGCCCTCTCGCTGCCCGCCGCCCTGCTCACCGTCGCCGCCAGCTCCGCGCTGGCCGGCCTGCTCGCCCTCACCGTCCGCCGCCACCGCGCGGCCTGACGGCCCGTCCGCCCGCACGACCCCGCCTGACCGACTCCGCCCGCACGACGACGACGGCGGCCCGGACGCCCCCACGCGCCCAGGCCGCCGTCTCGCCGTCCGCTCTCACGGACGGCAGCTCGTCACGGGTGGTACAGCTGGTTGATCAGGGTCACCTTGCCCTGCGCATCGAGCTTCACCTCGTACTGGTTGCCGTAGCAGCGGTACGGCGCGGCGGCCTGGTCGGCGGCGTGCAGGCAGGAGTCCACGACCTTCATGAAGGTGATCGGGTCGGCTTCCTGGAGCTTCAGTTCGTCGTTCAGCAGGTAGCTCTTCGACTCCCCGTCGAACTCGTAGACCCGGGGCTCGCCCTGGGGCTCCCAGTAGCCGTCGTTGGGGACGTCGGGGCCGCAGACGAACCTGGTGGCCCGGGCCCGTACCCACAGGTGCGTCGAGTAGGCGTTCTCGGTGACCTCGATGACCTTGACGTCGTCGGCGCCCGCGGCGCAGTCAGCGCTCGGCTCCCCGGCCTTTCCGGTGGCCGCGGCGGTGGACTTTCCCGGGCTGGCGGCCGGCTTCCGGCTGGCGGTCGGCTTCGGGCTGGCCGCGGCGCCCCCGGTGGCACCCCCGGTCGCGGTGGCACCCCCGGTCGCGGTGGCGGCCGCGGAGGCGGTGGCGGCCGGGGCGGAGGCGGCGGTGTCGGAGGACGGGTCGTCCGGGTCGCAGGCGGTGAGGGCGAGGGCGGAGGCGGCCAGGACGGCGGCCACGGTGAAACGACTGAGACGCATGACGCGAATCCCCCAGGATCTGACAGACGGGTGGGTAGGGCGGATCCGGCCGTGTTTTCGTCGACGCCCCCGCGGCTCGACCTTCACTTCCAAGATCCATCGGACGGACATCCTGCCCGATCCGACAGAGCCCACCACGCCGGTCCGGCCCGCCCGGTTGCCTCCGTTGCGCAGCTGTGACAGTCGTTGCACCGGGCGCGACCTCCGGCGAATCCCCGCAATCCGCCCACCCGTCCGCCCCGACACCCCGTCAACTCCCGTCACCGCGACGGGAGTCGCCCGCCCGCCCCGGCCGTCCCCCCGTCAGCCGCCCACCACCAGCGTCCCGTTGACGTGACACGCCTCACCCGCCGCGGGGCCGAACCGGTCGGCCCACGTCCTGAGTTCTGCCGCGGTGCCCGGGCCGTCCGCGAGCCGGGCGACGGCGAGGGCGGGCGGCAGCGCGCCGCGCGCCAGCAGCTCCGTCCACTGCGCGCCCGTCAGCGCGAGGTAGCGCAGCCCGTCCAACTCCCGCAGCACGCCCAGGTCCTGCACCGCGCACCGCGACAGGTCCAGCCACCACAGCGCGGGCAGGGTGCGCAGCGGCGCGAGGTCGAGCGGGCCCGCGCAGGCCAGGTCGAGCGCGCCGAGCTGCGGGTGGCCCGCCAGCGGGGCCAGCCCCTCCCCGTCCAGCCCGGCCCGCAGCAGCTCCACCGGCAGCGGGCGCAGCGTGCCGAGGCCGGTGACGGTGCGGGAGTGGACCCGGAGCACCCGCAGGCCGGGGGCGGCGGCGAGCGGCGCGAGGTCGAGCGGGCCCTCGTCGATCCCGCCGTCGGCGGTCACCTCCAGCAGGGTGGGCGCGACGGCGGCGGGCAGGCCGGGGCCGAGGGCGGAGCGCTCGACGTTCCGCGGGCGGACGGATTCGGTGACCTCCAGGCCGGGCGGGTAGTCGGGGTCGATCTCCTCGCCGTCCTCGGGGGCGTCCTCGATCTCGTAGGCGCCCCGGTCGATCAGGTCCAACCAGGCGGCCAGCAGCGAGGTGACGGAGTCGGCGACGTACAGCGGGCCGTCGTGGAAGTCCCGGCCGCTCTCGATGACCTGGCCGGGGCGGCCGTGCTCGGCCGGGGCGAGGTCGACCGCGTGGTAGTTGCCGTCGTCGGCGGTGGCGAAGGGGATCCAGCCGGGGTGGTTCAGGCAGCGGCGGACGGTGTCGAGCGGCCCGGGCTCGTGCATGACGCAGGTCTCGTCCGGCCGGGCGTGGTCGGGGCGGTGCGGGTACTGCGTCCAGTCGGCGTGGGCCCGGACCACCTCGTCGAGCGGCAGCCAGCGCAGGTAACCGAGCCACAGGCCGTTCGCCATGACGTCGCTGCCGTTCGCGACCCGGTAGAGCGCCCGCAGGTCGTCGGGCAGCCGGTGGCCGAGACGGCGTTCGGCCTCCGCGATCTGCCCGGACGTCAGCGGCGGGTCCAACGGCCGCTCGTGGCCGGTCAGTTCGGTGACCCGCCGCCGGTACTCGGCCAGCAGCGCGACGGCCCGCTCCGCGTCCCCGGCCGGGGGCAGGACGGAGCCGGGCTGGGCGGGGCCGGGGGCGGGAGGGACGTGGTCGGGGTCGAGGACCAGCAGGCGGCCCTCGGTGGCGCGGGGCTCCGGCGTCGCGGTGAGGGTGTACGGCCCGGCCGGGTCGTGCGTCAGGTGCAGCCGGGCGCGCGGCCAGCCGCGCTCGGCGGCGATCGCCGCGGCGAGGGCGTCGAGGTCCGCCGGGTCGGGCCGGAGGCCGTGCCGACTGCCGTCCGGCAGCGTCCACCTGCCGTACGTGCCGGGCCCGTAGCGGCTGTCGACCGTCTCCAGGCGCAGCTCCGTCCACCCCTCGGGGGCGCTGCGCGCCAGCCGGGCGAGGATCGCCCGCACGTCCCGTTCGAGCCGCTCCACCATCGGGTTCCCTCCGTCGTCCGCGTACGGGGGGATGCTCGCAGAGGCACGGGCGGGGCTACGGCGCGGGGGGCCGCCCGTCCTCGCCGGGCAGGCGGAGGTCCCAGCCGACCAGGGCGCGGAGCTGTTCGGCGGTGACGCCGTCGGGGACGGGGCGGGGCGGGTCGTGGCGGATGGGGGGCTGCCAGCCCTGCTCCGGGTCCCAGGTGCGGACCTGGCGGGCGGGGGCTCCGGCGACCACGGCGTAGTCGGGGACCTCCCCGGCGACCACGGAGTTGGCGGCGACCACGACGTTGCGGCCGATCCGGGCGCCGGGCAGGATGACCGCGCCGGTGCCGATCCAGGAGCCCGCACCGATCGAGACGGGCTCGTTGCGGGGCCACTGCTTGCCGATCGGCAGCGCGGTGTCGCGGTACTCGTGGGCCTGGTCGGTGATGTAGACGTCGGGGCCGGTCCACACGTCGTCGCCGAGTTCGATCCGCTGGTGGCCGACGATGTGGCTGCCGCGGCCGATCACGCAGCCGCCGCCGATCCGGACGATCGGTTCGGGGCCGAGGTCGAGCCCGGGCAGGAACCCGGCCGACAGGGTGACGCGTTCGCCGATGATGGAGAACGGGCCGATGGTGATCCAGCGCTCGTTGAAGACGGTGCCGAGCGGGAAGGCCAGCTTGGTGCCGTCGCCGAGCTCGCCGAACCGGTACGGGCCGGGGTTGCGGTTGCTGACCGCCCCGGCGTCCTGGGCCCAGCGCCAGCCGTGGTGCACGGCGCGCCCGGCGGCCCGGCGCGCGTGCTCGCGGACCGGGCCGAGCAGCCTGCGGACGATCGACATGCGCTCACGGTAGCGGCCGGTGCGCCCCCGCGGCCCGCAACGGGACCAAACTCACACCGGCCGGTAACTTCCGCCGAAAGCCGAGGTCAGCGCACCGCCGTTGCAGCGCCCCGCCGTTGCAGCGCCCCGCCGCTCGGTGCCCCGCCGCTCAGCGCACCCAGCGCGCGGGCCGCTTGGCCAGGAAGGCCCGCATGCCCTCCTGCGCCTCCTCGGAGCCGAACAGCTTCGCCGACAGCGCGACCAACTCCTCGGTGTGCCGCTCGAAGGACTCCCGGACGGCGGCGTTGGCGAGCAGCTTGGACTCGGCCAGGCCCTGCGGCGAGCAGAGCCGGATCGCGTCCAGGACGGTGCGCAGCGCGGCGGCGGAGTCGTCGGCGGCCTCGGTGACCAGGCCGATCCGGGCGGCCTCGGTGGAGTCGAAGGTCTCGCCGGTGAGGTAGTAGCGGGCGGCGGCGCGCGGGTCGAGCTTGGGGCGCAGCGGCAGCGAGATGACGGCGGGGGCGAGGCCGAGGCGGGACTCGGTGAAGGCGAAGGTGGAGTCGGGCCCGGCGACGGCGAGGTCGCAGGAGCCGACCAGGCCGAGCCCGCCGGCCCGGACGTGGCCGTCGACCAGGGCGATGACGGGCTTGGGGCAGTCGACGATCGCGCGCTGGAGGGCGACCAGGCCGCGCGGTCCGACGGTGGGGTCGTCGCCGGTGGCCTCGGAGAGGTCGGCGCCCGCGCAGAAGACCCGGCCGGTGTGGCCGAGGACGACGGCGCGGACCTCGGGGTCGGCGGCGGCGTCGGCGAGGCGGGCGGTGAGTTCGGCCATCAGCCGGGTGGAGAGGGCGTTGCGGTTGTGCGGGGAGTCGAGTTCGAGGGTGGTGACGGCGTCGGCGGTGGTGGAGCGGACGAGGGGGGCTTCGGGGGTCATCGGGCCTGGCCTGCCTTCCGGCTGAGGGTGGGTCGGACGGGGCGTCGTCTGCACCCTGGCACACGGCGGCCCTACTGACCAGTACCCGATCTTCCGGGCGACGTCCGCCCCGCCGCGCCGCGCGACGCTCCGCACACGTCCTCAATTCCCTTAAGGTCTAGACCTATTGACACTTAACGGACAAGGTCGCTTGAGTGCTGCCGCACCGCTCGTTCCCCCACAAGGAGTGGCCGAATGTCCCACACCCGCACCACCCACCGGCCGGCGCACCGCGCCCGCGCCGGCCGCGGCAAGGTCGCCGCGCTGCTGACCGGCGCGCTGGCCGCGACCGGCCTGGCCGTCATGGTGCCCACCACCTCGACCGCCGCGACCGCCTGCACCACCCCGTACTCGGCGACCCAGGTGTACACCGGCGGCACGTCCGCCTCGTACAACGGGCACAACTGGAACGCCAAGTGGTGGACCCAGGGCGAGGCGCCGAGCACCGGCGGCTCCGGCGTCTGGGCCGACCAGGGCGCCTGCGGCGGCGGCAGCAGCCCGACCCCGAGCACCTCGACCGGCACCAGCACCGGCCCGAGCTCCACCCCGCGGGCGTGCGAGCTCTCGATCTGGGTGGCCGGCACCCAGTACGCCACCGGCACCGTCGTGAAGTACGTGCCCAACGGGAAGTTCTACGTCGCCACCCACGACAACCCGGGCTACGACCCGACCGTCTCCACCTGGTACTGGAGCCCGACCACCTGCGGCACGGACACCCCGAGCCCGAGCCCGACCTCCTCCTCGACCACCCCCAACCCGGGCGGGTTCGTGGTCTCCGAGGCCCAGTTCAACCAGATGTTCCCGAACCGGAACTCCTTCTACACCTACTCCGGCCTGGTCGCGGCGCTGAAGGCCTACAGGCCGCGTACTACGGCCGCGGCCCGATCCAGCTCAGCTGGAACTTCAACTACAAGGCGGCGGGCGACGCGC
>NZ_JNYE01000093.1 GCF_000717185.1 Kitasatospora phosalacinea
GCCTGGCTCCACACCTACAATCACCACCGCGGACACACCGCACTCGCCGGCCAACCACCCGCCAGCCGCGTCCCCAACCTCACAGGACAGAACAGCTAGTGACCACGGTGCCGATCACGGCGACGCCGAGCGACTGGCCGACCTGGCGGCTGGTGGAGGCGACCGCGGCGGCCACCCCGGCCTGGGAGAGCGGCATCCCGGAGACCGCGGAGTTGGTGATCGGGGCGTTGACCAGGCCGAAGCCGATGCCGAACAGGGCGTACGCGGGCAGCAGCAGGAGCGCGGAGGAGTCCGCGGTGAGCCGGGTCAGCAGCAGTCCGCTGGCGGCGATCGCCGCACCGGCCACCAGCAGCGGCAGGCGCGGGCCGCGCCCGGCCACGATCCGGCCGGAGAGCGGGGCGGCGAGCAGGGTGAGTCCGGCCATCGGGAGCGTCCACAGGCCCGCCACCACCGGGGTGTAGTGGCGGACGTCCTGCAGGTAGAGGGTGTTGAGGAAGAGGAAGCCGCCGAGCGCCGCGAACGCGCACACGGCGGTGACGGTGGCGCCGGTGAACGGGGCGCTGCGGAAGAACCGGGGGTCGATCAGCGGTTCGGCGACCCGGAGCTCCCAGAGCGGGAAGGCGACGAGCGCGCCGACGGCGAGCGCGACCAGGGCGAGGATGCCGGGCGAGGTCCAGCCGTGGCCGGGGCCCTCGATGATCGCGGCGGTGCCGCAGCCCAGCAGCACCACCATCAGCAGCTGCCCGACCGGATCGAGGCGGCGGGCCCGGGGCGCCCGGGACTCCGGCACGTGGCGGAAGGTCAACAGGCAGGCGAGCAGCCCGACCGGCACGTTGATCAGGAAGATCGACGGCCAGCCCGCGGTGTCCACCAGGAAGCCGCCGATCAGCGGGCCGAGCGCCATGCTGATGCCGATCACGCCGCCCCAGACGCCGATCGCCCGGGCCCGTTCCGCGGGGTCGGTGAAGGTGTTGGTGATGATCGACATCGCCACCGGGTTCATCATCGACCCGCCGACCGCCTGCACCGCCCGGAAGCCGATCAGCCAGCCGAGCCCGGGCGCGAGGCTGCACAGCAGCGAGCCGAGCACGAACAGCACCAGCCCGGTCATGAACACCCGCTTGCGGCCGATCCGGTCGGCCACCGAGCCGGAGAGCATCAGCAGCGAGGCCAGCACCAGCGTGTAGGCGTCGATCACCCACTGCAGGCCGGAGGCGGGCGCGTCCAGGTCCTTCTGGATGGCGGGCAGCGCGATGTTCACGACGGTGTTGTCCAGGCCGACGATGAACAGGCTGAGGCAGCAGATGGCCAGGATCAGCAGCCTGCGACGGCGGTCCGGCACGGCGATCGGTCGGCTCATCGTCCGATCATCCCACCACCTCATGAACGCTTCCTGGGACTACCCGGCGGCCGCCAGCGCGAACCGGACCGTGCGGCTGGCCGGATCCGCCACGGTCAGCCGCACGGTCACCCGGTGCCCCAGCGGCAGCCGCCCCGGCGCGTCGCACTTGGCGACCACCGCCGGGTCGCGCAACTGCACCGTCCCCACGGTGGGGCGGCGCTCGTCCACGTCCACCACCACCGCCTCGAACTCCTCCCCCTCCCGCCCGCGCAGCAGCTCCGCCTCCACCAGGTCCACGCAGGCCCGCTCCACCTCGTGCGCCCGCCGGTCCCCGGCCTCCATCAGCCCCGGCACCAGCGGCAGGACGTCCCGCACCCAGCCCGGCACGTCGGTGCCGCCCGCCACCGCCAGGCACACCTCCAGCGCGTACCGGTCGCCGAGCCGCCGCAGCGGCGCCGTGCAGTGCGCGTACGGGGCGGCCAGCGCCGCGTGCACCGGGTCGGCGGGCGGGGCGGTGCCGCGGGCGGTGTCGAAGGCCCGGTAGCCCGCGCCGCGCAGCAGCCCGGTGCACTCGTTGAGGAAGGCCGCGTCGGCGGTGCGGCCCGGGTCCAGGGAGCGGACCAGCTCCGGGTACGGCAGGCCCTCCGGCCAGTCCACGCCCAGCGCGGCGGCGGTGCGGCGCAGCCGGGCGTACGCGGACTCCGGCGCCGCGGGCAGGGTCCGCAGCAGGCCGATCCCGGCGTCCAGCATCAGCTCGGCGGCGGCCGTGCCGGTGAGCAGCGAGACCTGCGCGTTCCAGCCCTCGGCGGGCAGCGGCGCCCGGTAGCCGGGCCGGTAGCCGCCGTCCTCGGCCGTCACCTCCTGCTCGGGGACGGGCAGGCTGACGCCGCCGCGCCGCTGCTCCTGCGCCTCGCGCAGGGCGCCGACCTCGGCGAGCAGGGCCAGCTGCCCGTCGGCGGCGCCCGCGTCGATCCGGCCCTGGACGCCCGCGTAGTCGAGCCGGCGGCGGGAGCGGACCCGGGCCCGGCGCAGGTCCGCCAGGACGAGGGCGCCGTCCGCGTCCAGGTCGAGCTGCCAGAGCAGGGCGGGCCGCAGCTCGCCGGGCAGCAGGCTGGCCGCGCCCTCGGACAGCCGGGCCGGGTGCAGCGGCACGTTCCCGTCCGGGAAGTACAGGGTCTGCACCCGGTGCCCGGCCTCGGTGTCGATCGCCCCGCCCGGGGTGACGTACGCGCCGACGTCGGCGATCGCGTAGTGCACCCGGTAGCCGGTGCCGCGGCGGGACAGCTGCATCGCCTGGTCCAGGTCCCGGGAGCCCGGCGGGTCGAGGGTGAACAGGTCCAGGTCGGTCGCGTCGAACTCCGGCAGCCGGGGCAGCGCGGCTGCCCGGTCGGCCTCCGCGAGCACCTCCGGCGACCAGTCGGTGCGGATCTCCAGACGGGTCCTGAGGTCGGCGAGCTCGGTGTTGATCCTGGCGGTCTGGGCGGCCCGGACGCTGAGGTGTCGGCGCGGCATGGTCGCAGCGTAAGCGGCGGTAGCGTGGAAGGCGCGGTGAAACAGCCGTGAAGGCGGTTGTGGCGCACGGGGATTGGCCACGAGGAGGGGTGGGGGCACGTGACGGTGCGAACGGGTGCGGGGCGGTCGGCCTGCGACGGGTGCGGGCAGCCGGAGCGGGACGGGGACGGAACCGCGGGGGCGGACGCGACAGCCGGTACGGCCCGCGGGGTGCGGACCACCGCGGTCGCGGTGGCGGGCGCGCTCGCGGCGGTCGGCGGGCTGCACGCGCTGTGGGCGCGCTCGCCGTGGCCGTGCCGCAGCCGCGCCGAGTTCGCCGACCTGGTGGTCGGCACCACCCCCGAACACCTGCCCTCCCCCGCGGCCTGCCTGGGGGTCGCGGGCCTGCTCGGCACCGGCGCCTACCTGGTCGCCGCCCGCGGCGGGGCCCTCCCCGCCACCGGCCCCCGCTGGCTCCGGACCGCGGGCGCCGCCGGAGTCGCCACCGTCCTGCTCGCCCGCGGCCTGGCCGGCCCCCGCCTCCTCACCGACCGCTCCCCGGGCTTCGTCCGCCTCGACCGCCACCTGTACGCCCCGCTCTGCGCCGCCCTGGGCACCGGCGCAGCAGTCGTCGCCGCCCGCGGCAGGTGAGACCCACCACCGGAGACCACCCCCACCCAGCCACCGGGGGCCCGCCCAACAGGGGCGACACCCCCACCACCCGGCAGGCCCGGAATTCGGGACACCACCCGCCCCACCCCTCGCGCGCAAGCGCGGCAAGCAGCTCCGCCACCACCCACACCACGCCCGCCCTGCGCGCAAGCGCGGCAACCGCCAACAGCTGGGACACCCCCAGGCGCAAGCGCGGCAAACAGCCCCGCTGCCCCCTCCTCCCCCGGCGGGCCCGGGATTCGGGGCGCTCACCCGCCCCCGCCCCGTACACGCAAGCGCAGCAATCGCCAACGGCAACAGCTGGGACACCTCGTCCACCCCACTCCCGCGCACAAGCGCGGCAAACAGCCCCACCGCCTCCCCACTCCCCCGGCGGAGCCGGGATTCGGGGTGGGGGCGGGCGGGTCGTTAGGGTGGTCGGGTTCGGGTGCTACAGGTTGTTGAAGGGGTGTCGCCGTGCTGGTTCTGCTGCCGCCGTCGGAGGGGAAGGCTGCGCCGGAGGCGGGTGTGCCGGTGGAGTTGGCGGGGTTGTCGCTGCCCGGGCTGGCCGGTGCCCGGCGGCGGGTGCTGGGGGCGCTGGTGGAGCTGTGCGCCGGGGACGGGGAGCGGGCGGCGGAGGTGCTGGGGCTGAGCAAGGGGTTGCGCGGGGAGGTCGACAAGAACGCCGGGCTGCTGACGGCGGGGGCCCGCCCGGCGGGCGAGGTGTACACCGGGGTGCTGTTCGACAACCTGGGCCTGGCCAAGCTGGACGAGGCCGCCTACGCCCGGGCCGAACGTTCGCTGCTGGTGTTCTCCGGCCTGTGGGGCGCGGTGCGGATCGGCGACCGGATCCCGCCCTACCGCTGCTCGATGGGCGTGAAGCTGCCGCCGCTGGGCGCACTGGGCCCGTACTGGCGGGGCGAGTTGGACGCGGCGCTGCCGGCGGAGGCCGCGGACGGGCTGGTGCTGGACCTGCGCAGTTCGGCCTACGCCGCGGCGTGGAAGCCCGCGGGCGCGGTCGCGGGCCGGACGGTGACGGTGCGGGTGCTGCAGGAGCGCGAGGTGGACGGGGTGCTGAAGCGCTCGGTGGTCTCGCACTTCAACAAGGCGACCAAGGGCCGCCTGGTGCGCGACCTGCTCGCGGCCGGCCTGGAGCCGACCGCCCCCGGCGAACTGGTCGACGCCCTGGAGCAGTTGGGCCACCGGGTGGAGGTCTCCGCGCGCGGCACCGAGCGCAAGCCGTGGCAGTTGGACGTGGTGGTGGCGGACGTCCACTGAGCGGCGCGGCGGACGTCGGCCGGTTGACGAGCATCAACTGTTTGACGTTCGTCAATTGACTGACATACGCCCCCGGACGGTGCTCAGCGCAGGTGCGAGGTGTCGTTGAGCAGCCGCAGCGAGGCGTTGCCGTCGCGGTAGTACTGGACGGCGCAGAGCGAGGCGGCGGACAGTTCCATCCGGTGCACGGCGTCCGGCGGGGCGCCCAGGGCGAGCCGGACCAGGGTCTTGATCGGGCTGACGTGGGAGACCACCAGGACGGTCTTGCCGGGGTGGCGGGCGATGATCCGGTCGCGGGCCTGGGCGACCCGCTGGGCCAGGGTGGTGAGGGACTCGGTGCTGCCGGTGGGCTTGGCCTTGGCGGAGCCCAGCCAGGTGGTGAGGTCGTCGGGGTGGCGTTCCATCACCTCGGCGAAGGTGAGGCCCTCCCAGGCACCGAAGTCGAGTTCGCGCAGGCCCTCCTCGATCCGCACCTCCAGGCCGAGGCGCCGGGCGGTGGCCTCGGCGGTCTGCCGGGTGCGCAGCATCGGGGAGGCGACCACGACCTGCACGGTGCCGCGGGCGGCCAGCGAGTCGGCGGCGCGTTCGGCCTGCCAGCGGCCCTTCTCGGAGAGGCCGGGGTCGCTGCCGGTGCTGCCGGAGAAGCGCTTGTGCGGGGTGAGCGGGGTCTCGCCGTGGCGCAGCAGCACCAGGGTGGTGGGGGTCCCGAGGTCGGCGGGTCCGGCCCAGCCCGCCCGGGGGGCACCCGCAACGGACCCGGCGGCCGTAGCCGTCCCGGCGGCCCCGGCGCCCGGCACGGTCCCGGCGCCCGTCACGGCCCCGCTGCCCGCCACCGCCCCGGCGCCCGCGGCGGGCAGCGGTTCGTCGGTGGCGGCCACGGTGGAGACGGCGGGCGCGGCGGGCCGGGGGGCGGGCTCCCACTGGCGGCCCTGTCGGCCCGCGTCCATCGCCTCGTTGGCGAGCCGGTCGGCGGCCTTGTTGCGCTCGCGCGGGATCCAGTCGTACGTGACGTTCCCGGCGGGCAGGACGGCGCGGGCCTCGGCGGCCAGCGGCCGCATGTCGGGGTGCTTGACCCGCCAGCGACCGGACATCTGTTCGACGACCAGTTTGGAGTCCATCCGGACCGTGACCCGGGCGTCCGGGTCGAGGTCGCGGGCGGCCTTCAGCCCGGCGATCAGGCCGCGGTACTCGGCGACGTTGTTGGTGGCGTGGCCGATGTACTCGGCGGCCTCGACCAGGACCTGCCCGGTGTCGGCGTCGCGGACCACCGCGCCGTAGCCGGCCGGCCCCGGGTTGCCCCGGGAGCCGCCGTCGGCCTCGACGACGTACCGGGCGCCCGCCACCGGATCCGCCACGGTCTCAGACGCCCGACTCGCCGGTGCGGACCAGGATCCGGCCGCAGTTCTCGCAGCGCAGCACCTTGTCGGCGGGCTCGGCCTTGATCGCGTTGAACTCGGTGATCGAGAACTCGGTGCGGCAGCCCTCGCAGCGGCGCTGGTAGAGGCGGGCCGCGCCGACGCCGCCCTGCTGCTCGCGCAGCCGCAGGTAGGCCTTCATCAGGTCGGCGGGGATGACGTTGGCGATGGCCTCGCGGTCGCGGCGGACCTTCTCGACCTCGGCGTCGATCTCGGCGAACACGGCGTCGCGGCGGGCCTCGGCCTCGGCGACGACCACCGAGGAGTGCTCCAGGCGGGCGGTCAGCTCGACGACCCGGGTCTGGGCGGACTCCAGGCGCTCCATCACCTCGAGGACGATGTCCTCCAGGTCGCCCTGGCGCTTGGCCAGCGAGGCGTTCTCGTGCTGGAGGTTCTCCAGGTCCTTGGGGGAGCCGACCGCACCGGAGTCCATCCGCTGCTGGTTGCGGGCGGCCCGGGCACGGACCTGCTCGACGTCGGCCTCGGCCTTGGCCTGCTCGCGGGTGGTGTCGCCGAGCTGGGCCTGGGCGGCGACGACCAGGTCCTTGAGGGCGTTGTGGTCGGCGCCGGCCTTGTCGATCTCGGCGTGCTCGGGCAGGGTGCGGCGCCGGTGGGCCAGCTGGTCGAGGCGGGAGTCGAATGCCTGCAGGTCGAGCAGGCGGATCTGGTCGGCGGGCGCGGCGTTCACGCGGCAGGGCTCCTGTTGAGTTGGTTCGGCGGGAGGTCAGGGGGCGTACGGCATCGGCGCGTGCGCCGTCCACGGGTCGGTGACCCGGGTGGAGACGCGGGTCTCCAGCGGCCAGCCGCGGCTCTCGGCGCGGCCGGTGAGTTCGCGGGCGGCGAGGGTGAGCCAGGGCCACTCGGTGGCCCAGTGCGCGGCGTCGACCAGGGCGACCGGGGCCGCCTCGGTGGCTTCGGAGGCCGGGTGGTGCCGCAGGTCGGCGGTGACGTACGCGTCGACGCCGGCCGCGCGGGCCTCGGCCAGGAAGGAGTCGCCGGAGCCGCCGCAGACCGCGACCCGGCGGACGAGCCGCTCGGGGTCGCCCGCGGCGCGCACGCCCGCCGCGGTGGCGGGCAGCCCGGCGGCGACCTGCGCCGCGAACGCGGCCAGGGTCACCGGCTGCGGGAGCTCGCCGATCCGGCCGCTGCCGCGGCGGCCCGCCGGGTCGGTCGGGTCGGCCACCAGCGGGCCGGTGACCTTCAGGCCGACGGCCTCGGCGAGGGCGTCCGAGACGCCGGGGTCGGCGTGGTCGGCGTTGGTGTGCGCGACGTGCAGGGCGATGTCGTGCTTGATCAGGGTGTGCACCACCCGGCCCTTGAAGCCGGTCGCGGCGACCGTGGTGGTGCCGCGCAGGTAGAGGGGGTGGTGGGTGACCAGCAGGTCGGCGCCCCATTCGACGGCCTCGTCCACCACGGTCTGCACCGGGTCGACGGCGAAGAGCACCCGGCGGACCTCGGCCTCCGGGTCGCCGCAGACCAGGCCCACCGCGTCCCAGGACTCCGCCCACTGCGGGGGGTAGACCTCTTCGAGCACGGCGATGACGTCGGAGAGTTTCGGCACCTGTCGAGACTACCGCGTGCCACGGCCGGGCCCGGTCGCGCTCCCGGCGTGCGGACCGGGCCCGACCGTCGTACACCTGCGCGTCAATCAGGCGGGAGGCGGCGGACGGGAGCTCCGGCGGCCCTCCGAGCGGCCCCGGGCGCGGAAGCGGCCGGTGGCCGCGCGGTGCGCCCTGGTCACACGCCCCGGGGCGAACGCATTCGAAAACGAAACCGGATCACCCTTACGGGTGAAGTGACCCGGCCGGTGTTGAGTCGCACCCTCCCCGAAAGTAACTTCTAGTCCTGCGAACGAGAGTTGCCTCGACCAGGGGGGTCGAAAAGGCGACCGGCCGGAATTCCCGCGTTGCGAAGCGTTGTGAAGCGTGGAGACCCACGCGGAGAACGGCGGACGTGGAATTCGGCGGGCGCCGCCGAGGCTCTCGTGACTTCCGCAGACCGTTCGGTCGAGTCCACCGCGAAGGGGTGTGAAGCAGATGGGGGCGGGCACACCGCTGCGCAGGGCAGGGGGGCCGGGGCCGGTCGACGACGGGTCGGGTGTGGACGGCACGTTGGTGGAGGTGGCGCGGGCGGCCGTGACCGACAGCAGGGCCCGGGGAGGCGGCGGCGACTGGACGGTCGCGGTCGAGGGCTTCTGGTGCACGGTGCGGCCGCCCGGCCGCGAGCTCCCCGCCCAGGGCTGGAAGCTGCACGTCAGCGCGGCCTCCTCGGTGGCGGTCGAAGTGCTGTCCGCGGTCGCCTCGGCGGTCGCCGACGACCCGTGCGCATTCAAATTCACCGCCGACCTGGAGAAGCTCCACGAAATCAATTCCCGGAACAGCGAGCGCGGATCGGCCGGGAAATTCCTCACCGTCTACCCGGGCGACGACGAGCAATTCCGGCGGCTCGCCGAGGAACTCCACCGCGCTACCGCGGGAATGCCAGGCCCGGTGATTCTCTCCGACCGCCCGTACCGTCCCGGCAGCCTGGTGCACTACCGCTACGGCGCGTTCGCCGGGCGGTCGGCGCTCGGCAACGACGGCGCCTACCGCTCGATGCTGCGCGCCCCCGGCGGCGCCCTGGTCGAGGACGTCCGCACCGCCGTCTACCGCCGCCCGCCCTGGGTGGCCGACCCCGTCGAGGGGGCGGGATCGACCACCGGCGGCAAACCGGCCCCGGCCCCGGCCACCGGCAGCGGGCAAGTGCCCGCCCAGCCCGGCCCCGGCCCTCAGCCCGGCCCCGGCTCTCAGTCCGGCCCTCAGCCCGGCCCCGGCGCCCGGCGCCCCGGCGGCGTGCTGCTGGACGGCCGCTGGGCGCTGACCGCCGCGCTGCGGCACAGCGCCAAGGGCGGGGTGTTCCTGGGCAGCGACCGCACCACCGGCGCGGAGGTGGTGGTCAAGCAGGCCCGGGCGCACATCGAGGTCGACCGCGCCGGGACGGACGCCCGCACCGCCCTGCGGCACGAGGCCGAACTGCTCGGCCGGCTCGCCGACAGCGGCCTCACCCCCCGGGTGCACGCCCTGGTCGAGCAGCAGGACTCGCTGTTCCTGGTCCAGGAGCGCGTCCCCGGCCAGGCCCTGGGCAGCTGGGTCGCGGCCCGGCTGCGCCGCGACGGCACCCCGGACGTCCGCTGGGCCGAGGCCGGGCCGCTGGCGCTCGCCCTGCTCGACCTGGTGGAGCGGGTGCACCGCCGCGGGCTCGTCCTGCGCGACCTCTCCCCCGGCAACGTGCTGGTCACCCCGGACGGCGACGTCCGGCTGGTCGACCTCGAACTCGCCGTCCCCGCCGGGGCGCTGGCCGGTTCCGCGGGCACCCCGGGCTACCGCGCCCCCGAGCACTCCGGCCCGCACCTGACCGGACGGGCCGCCCGCAGCACCGACCTGTACGCGCTCGGCGGCCTGTACTTCCTGCTCGCCACCGGCCACGACCCGCTGCTGCCCGACGACCTGCCACTGGCCCGTCCGGTCGGTGAACGGCTGGGCCGCTGGCTGGCGCTGGCCGCCCGCGAGGGCGACACCGCCCGCCGGCTCGCCCCGCTGGTGCTCGGCCTGCGCGCCGAGACCGCCGACCAGCGCTGGAGCCTGGAGCGCGTCCGCACCGCGCTCGCCGCCGAGACGTCCCCCGCCACCGGCGCCACCACCGGGACGTCCACCACCGGCGCGCCCACCGCCGCCCCGCCCGCCACCGCCCCGCCCGCGCTGGACCGGCTGCTGCACGACGGCCTGCGCGACCTCGCCCGCAGCGCCACCCCGCAGCGCCGCGACCGGCTCTGGCCGACCGTCCCGAACGGGCTGCTCACCGACCCGTGCAACGTCCAGCACGGCGCCGCGGGCGTCCTCGCCCTGCTCGCCCGGGTCGCCCTCGCACCGCTGCCCGACCCGGCCCGGGAACGCGCCCGCGCCACCGCCGCCGTCGCCGCCACCTGGATCGAACGCCGCTGCGCCGCCGAACCCGTGGTCCTCCCCGGCCTGCACTTCGGCCGGGCCGGCACCGCCTGGGCCCTGTTCGACGCCGCCGACGCCCTCGGCGACCCCGGCCTCGCCGAACGCGCCGCCGGACTCGCCGCCCGGCTCCCGCTCGACTGGCCCAACCCCGACGTCTGCCACGGCGTCGCCGGAGCCGGCCTCACCCAGCTCCGCGCCCACCGCGCCACCGGCGCCCGCACCTTCCTCGACCGCGCCGCCCGCTGCGTCCGGCACCTGCTCGCCGCCGCCCGCGAGGAGCCGTACGGGACGGTCTGGCCGGTGCCCGCCGACTTCGACTCGGCCCTCGCCGGGGCCACCCACCTCGGCCACGCCCACGGCGTCGCGGGCGTCGGCGGCTTCCTGCTCGCCGCCGCGGACGCCCTCGCGGACAGCGGCGACCCCGCGCTCGCCGCCACCGCGGCGGACGCCCGGGCCGCGGCCGACCGCGCCGCCCGCACCCTGGCGGCCACCGCCCGCTGCGACGGCCCCGCCGCGTGGTGGCCGCAGAGCCACGGCGACCCCGACCACGTCCGCCTCGCCCACTGGTGCAGCGGCTCCTCCGGCGTCGGCACCTTCCTCGTCCGGCACTGGCGGGCCACCGGCGACCCCGACTCCCACCGGCTCGCCCTCGCCGCCGGCCGGGCCGTCCTGGACGCCCGCTGGCACGCCGGCACCAGCGCCTGCCACGGCCTGGCCGGGAACGGCGAGTACCTGCTCGACCTCGCCGAAGCCACCGGCGAGACCCGCTTCCGCCACGGCGCCCAGGACCTCGCCGCACTGATCGCCGCCCGCACCGCGCTGCGCGACGGCCTCCTCGTCCTCCCCGACGAGACCGGCACCACCGCCACCCCCGCCTACGGCACCGGCACCTCCGGCCCGCTCGCCTTCCTGCTCCGCCTCCGCCACGGCGGGCCCCGGATCTGGTTCCCGTAGGGCACCTCCGCCCGCGCCCGCAGCCCCCGTCCGCCCCGCCGCTCCCCCGGGCCCGCCGCTCCCCCGGTCGGCCGTTCCCCGGGCCCCGATCTCGCGTCCCGTCCCCCGAAAGGTGATCCCCGATGAGCACGCAGACCGTGCACCTCGCGTTGCGTCGGCTCAGCTTCACCTTCGCCGGTGACGGCTCGCACGCCGCCTGCCTCGCCGCCGGGGCCGACGGCGGGTGGTACGCGGAGAGCTGGCGCCTCCCGGCGGACGGTCCGGCCGTGCCGGTCGCGCTGCCGTCGGAGGAGGGGCTGCGGGCGCAGTTGCTGGCGCTGCCGGACGGCCGGGTGCTGGTGTGCCGGCACGACGGGGACCGGCACGCGCTGGTGCTGCTGGCGGCCGGGGAGCCGGAGGTGCCGTTGGCGGCGCTGCGGCTGCCGGGCCTGCGGATGCTGGCGGTGCCCGGCGGGGCGGCGTCCGCGGACGGGCCGGTCGCGGTGCTGCTGGGGACGGACACCCGTCCGGTGACGACGGTGTGGCTGCTGGCGGCGGACGGGTCGGCGCCGCGGGAGGTCGCGCAGTTGCCGGGGTTGCACGGCGGCGGGGTGTGGCTGGACGCGGCGGGGCGGCTGCTGGCGTTGGACCGGGTGGTCGGCGGGATGGTGAAGACCGTCGTGCTGGATCTCGAACTGGGCACCACCACCGCGCTGTTGGAGTTGGGCGAGAGCAGCAACGACCGGCTGGTGCTGTTCGATCCGGCGACGGGCTTCGGGATGCTGCGCAGCGACGCGCCGGGGGTGGACCGGCTCGGCTGGGCGCTGATCGGCGGCGGCGAGCCGGTGCGGTTCCCGGACTGCCTGCACCAGCCGGGGCGGCTGCTGCGTCCGGTCGCGGCGGCGCCCGGGCTGGTGGCGGGCGCGGAGCCGCAGGTGGTGCTCCAGGTCGACCACGGGGCGGCGTCGGCGCTGGTGCTGTGGCGGGCGGGCGAGAAGCAGTTGTGCCCGCTGCCGGTGCCGCCGGGCCGGCTGGGGGCGGTGGGGCACTGGTCGGCGGCGGGGCTGCGGATGCCGTACTCGGCGCCGGACCGCCCGGCGGCGCTGGCCACGCTGGACGTGGCGGCGCTGCTGGCGGCGGAGCCGCTCCCGGCGGGTGCTCCGGTGGCGCTGCCGCTGCCGTTGGCGCCGCTCGGCTTCCCGGCCTCCCAGCGGCCCGGCCCGGCGGCTCCGGCGGCTCCGGCGGCTCCGGCGGCTCCGGCGGCTCCGGCGGCTCTGGCGGGGTGGCGGCTGGACGGGTCGGCGGAGCCGGGGGACGGCGGCCGGTGGCGGTCGGCGCAGTGCCTGGAGCTGGCGGGTCCGGCCGGTCCGGTGGAGGCGGTGGTGTACGGCGGCGAGTCGTGGCTGTCGGCGCCGCACCTGGTGCTGGCGCTGCACGGCGGCCCGGCGGACGCCTGGCGGCTGGAGTTCGATCCGGCGCTGCAGCGGATGGCGGCGGACGGGCTGGCGGTGCTGGCGCCGAACCAGCGCGGTTCGACGGGGTACGGGCCGGAGTTCGCGATGGCGATCCGCGGCGCGTGGGGCGGGCCGGACCTGGAGGACGTGCTGGCGCTGCTGGAGGGCGTGGCGGGGCAACGGGCCGCGCTGGGGCTGGAGCCGCCCGCGCTGTTCGGGGTGAGCTACGGCGCGTTCCTGGCGCTGCTGGCGGCGGCGCACGCCCCGGTGGGGGCGGTGGCGCGGTGCGCGGTGGTGGCGCCGTTCCTGTCGGGCGGGCGGCTGCTGGCGGAGGCGGCGGCCCCGGTGCGGGCGCTGACCACCCGGTTGGGCGGCGACCGGGAGCTCGACGACGCCCGCGGCCCGCGCGACGTGCTGCGGGTGGCGCACCGGCTGCACGCGCCGCTGCTGGTGGTGCACGGGGACCGGGACGAGGTGGTGCCGGTGGGCCAGTCCCGTTCGCTGCGGCACGAGTTGCTGCGGCTGGGGCGGGTGGAGGGCGTCGACTTCCGGTACGTGGAGGCGGCGGGGGCGGGGCACGAGGTGCTGGCCGAGGAGGGCGCGGCAGCGGTGCACGAGCTGCTGGCGGGCTTCCTGCGGACCGGCCGTCCGACCTGACGCCGTCCCAGGAACGCACGGACTTCCCGGCGCCGGGCGCGTGCGGGAGCAGGATCCGCGGTGGTGCGCCGCCGCGGTCGTCGGGCACGCCCGTGCTCGGCGGAACCCCATAGGGAGGGAAACACCATGGAGAACACGACCTCGTTCGAGACCGACCTCGCGGCCCTGCAGGAGCTGCCGGAGCTGGAGACCGTCGAGCTGGGCGGCCACGGCGGCGGGTGCCAGTACACCTGTCTGATCCTGACCTGCCTGATCTTCACCATCAGCTGAACCACCGGCTGAGCCGTCAGCTGACGTCGGGGCGCCTCGCCCGGGCCGTGTCCGCTCCCGTTCGCGGGGGCGGGCACGGCCCTCCCGTGCCCGGTCCGTCCTCGTCCTTCTTTCTTCCAACGGGAGTTCTCGTGCGTGGGTCGTCGGTCGCGCTGACGGTGTCGGTGCCGCTGGAGGCGGCGGCGACGCTGGCCCTGCCGGGGGTGGCGGGGGTGGTGCTGGACGCGGTGCTGGCGGGCCGTCCGGTGGGGTGGGCGGTCGGGGGGTTGGCGGCGCTGCTGGCGGTGGGTGCGGCGGCGTCGGCGCTGGCCGCGGTGGCGGGTCCGGCGTGCACGGCGGCGGACACGGTGGCGTTGCGCGGCGCGCTGGTGCGGCGGGTGCTGTGGCTGCGTCCGTTCCCGTCGGCGGTGGAGCGGTTGTGCGGGGAGCGGCCCGGCCCGGGTGACCTGACGGCCCGGCTGGTGGGTGCGGCGGCGGACGCGGGGGCGGCGCGGGCGGCCCGGTTGGCGGCGGCGACGGCGCTGGTGACGTCGGCGGGGGCGGTGCTGGGGCTGGGGGTGCTGTCGCCGTGGCTGGCGGTGGCGTTCTTCGCGGGGGTGCTGCCGGGGGTGGTGCTGGTGCGGTTGTTCATGCGGACGGCGGAGGACGTGTTCGTCCGCTACCAGGAGGCGCAGGGGCGGTTGGCGGACCGGCTGGCGGACGCGCTGGCGGGGGTCCGGACGGTGCGGGCGGCGGGGGCGCAGCGGCAGGAGGCGGCGCGGGTGCTCGGCGTGCTGCCGGAACTCGGGGACGCGGGGCGGGCGTTGTGGCGGGCGCAGCGCCGGACGGTGGGGCAGGTGACGCTGCTGGTCGCGGCGGTGGAGCTGACGGTGCTCGGTACGGCGGGGCAGTTGGTGGCGGCGGGGCGGCTGCCCGCGGGGGCGTTCGCGGCCGCGGCGGGGTGGGCGGCGTTGGGGCTGGGGTTCTTCGAGCAGGTGGAGGCGCTGGTGGGGGTGGCGCACGCGCGGGCCGGGCTGGCCCGGGTGCGGGAGGTGGCGGGGCTGCCGGGGCCGGGCGCGGGCGGGCGCGAACTTCCGGACGGGCCTGGTGAGTTGGTGTTCCGTTCGGTACTGGTGCGGGACGACGAGGGTGCGGTGGTGTTCGGCCCGCTGGAGCTGACGGTGCCGGGCGGGGCGACGGTCGCGGTGGTGGGGCGCTCGGGTGCGGGCAAGTCGCTGCTGGCCGCGCTGGCGGGCGGGTTGCGGCTGCCGGACGGCGGCGAGGTGCTGGTCGACGGGGTGCCGGTGGCGGCGCTGTCGGTCGCGGAGCGGCGGCGCGCGGTCGGCTACGCCTTCGAGCGCCCGCTGCTGATCGGCCCGGCCCTGGACGAGGCCCTGGAGGGCGCGGACCCGGCGGCGCTGGCGGCGGCCCGGGCGGACGGCTTCCTGGCCCGGCTGCCGCACGGCGGCCGTACGCCGGTGGGTGAACTCCAGCTCTCCGGCGGCGAGTTGCAGCGCCTGGGGCTGGCCAGACTGCTGGCCGGGAACGCCCGGGTGGTGGTGCTGGACGACGCGACGTCCAGCCTGGACGCGGCGACCGAGCACCAGGTCGACCGGGCGCTGCACGAGTCCACCCGGGGCCGCACCCGCCTGGTCGTCACCCACCGCGCGGCGGTCGCGGCCCGGGCCGGGCTGGTGGTGTGGCTGGACGGCGGCCGGGTCCGCGCGATCGACACCCACGGCGCGCTGCTCGCCGACCCGGCGTACCGGGCGGTCCTGTCGGGCGCGGCCGCGGACGCGGACGAACGGCGGGACGGAAGGAGCCGGGGGCCCGGGGAGCGGCGGGCCCGGGTCCGCTGACGGCGCACTGCCGTTGCACGCAGCAGCACGGGCCTCCGACGGGCTCCGGCCGTCAGCAGCATCGACTCGCCGCTCCCCGGCCCCCTGTCAGGGCACTCGGGGCACTCGGGGCACTCGGGGCGCACGTCAACTACACACGCGGGAGGAGCGGTTTTCGTGGGGCGGCATCGGCGGGCGCTGGGCGGGCGGGGGTTGCGGGAGCTGGCCGCGGTGGTGCCGGGGCGGGCGGTGTGGCGGCTGGCGGGGTGGTCGGCGGTGGAGGCGCTGCCCGCGCTGTGCTCGGGGCTGCTGGTCGCGGCGGCCGCGGACCGGGGCTTCCTGGCGGGGCGCCCGGGGGCGGGTTTCGCCTGGCTGGGGGCACTGGGGGCGGTGACGGCGCTGCGCGCGCTCGCGGCGCGGGCGGTGTTCCCGCACCTCGCGGAGGTGGTGGAGCCGCTGCGGGACGCCCTGGTGGCGC
Source organism: Kitasatospora phosalacinea (assembly GCF_000717185.1). Classification (GTDB taxonomy): domain Bacteria; phylum Actinomycetota; class Actinomycetes; order Streptomycetales; family Streptomycetaceae; genus Kitasatospora; species Kitasatospora phosalacinea_A. Next base: position 15,770 of record NZ_JNYE01000093.1, read on the forward strand.
GGGTGGTGCACGGGGCGCTGTCGCGGCCCGTCCCGGACGGTCCGGCGGAGATCGCCCGGCTCACCGAACAGGTGGAGTCCGCCCGGCAGTTGACCGCCACGCTGCTGCGCAGTGCGCGCGGGGTGGGCTTCGGGCTGCTGGCGGCGCTGCTGGGGCTGGGGCTGCTGGCGCCGCCGGTGCTGCCGCTGGTGCTGGTGCCGCTGCTGCTGTCGGGGGCGCTGTTCGTCCGGCTGCTGGGGCCGCTGGTGGTGCGCCGCCGGGCGGTGGTGCTGGCGGACGAGCGGATCGCGGCCGAGGCGGGCCGGGCGTTCGCCGGGCTGCGGGACGTGGCGGCGTGCGGGGCGCAGCAGCGGGTGTCGGCGCACCTGTCGGCGCTGGTGGAGGCGCAGGGCGAGGCGCTGCGGGCGGTGGGCCGGGCGGCGGCGGCCCGGTCGCTGACGGTCGCGGTGGGCGGGCGGCTGCCGCTGCTGGCGGTGGTGTGCGCGGCGCCGTGGATGGTGGGCCGCGGCTGGCTGACGGCCGGGCAGGTGCTCGGCGTGGCGACCTACCTGCTGCAACAACTGGAGCCTGCGGTAAGGGCGTTGGCGGGCATGCTGGGCAGTTGGCTGCTCGACCTGGCGGTGGTCCTGGACCGGCTGACGACCGCCTGCCCCGCCCCCGCGTCGCCCACGCCGCCCGTTCCGTCCGTTCCGTCCGTTCCGTCAGACGACAGTTCGTTGAGCGTCGAAGGGTTGCGGTACGCCCACCCGGGGAGCGCCGAACCGGTGCTGGACGGCGTGCGGTTCGAGCTCCGCCCGGGCGCGCACCTGGCCGTGGTCGGCCCGAGCGGCACCGGGAAGTCAACGCTGGCGGCGCTGCTGGCCGGGGTGCTCGTCCCGGACGCGGGCCGGGTCCTGCTCGGCGGCCGGGACGCGGCCGCCCTCCCCACGCCGGAGCGGGCCGCCCGGCTGGCGCTCGTCCCACAGGAGGCGTACGTCTTCGCGGGCACCGTCCGGGAGAACCTGTGCTGGCCGTCCGGCGACCGCTCGGACGCCGAACTCGCCACCGCCGCCCACCGGGTGGGCTCCGCCCGCCTGCTCGCCCGTCTCGGCGGCCCCGACGGCCGGATCGCCGCCCCGGCCGCCCTGTCCGCGGGCGAACGCCAACTCCTGGCCCTGACCCGGACGTTCCTCTCCCCCGCGCCGATCGTCGTCCTGGACGAGGCCACCTGCCACCTCGACGCGGAAGCCGAACGCCGAGCCGAAGAGGCGTTCGCCGCCCGCCCCGGCACCCTGGTCGTCATCGCCCACCGCATCAGCTCCGCGACCCGCGCCGACCGCATCCTCCTGCTCGACGCCCCCGGCCCCCTCCTCGCCACCCACGCCGACCTCCAGGTCCTCTCCTCCTTCTACCGCGCCTGCTCGGGCCACCTCCCGCCAGCCGACGGGGAACGGCAGACCACCCCGCCAGAGGCCCGGGAAACAACCACGAGCCCGAGCCCCGGAAGGGCCCCCTCAGGAACCCGAGGAACGGCTGAGCCGAGCCGCGAAAGGGCCCCGTCAGGGGCCCGGGGAACGGCGGGGCCGAGCTGCTGACGGCCGGAGCCCACCGGAGGTCCGAGCTGCTTCGGGCCGCCGCAACAGAACCCGCAGCCACCGCACGCACCGCCACTGCACCCCTCGCAGCCCCGAGCCCACCGGCCCACCGGCCCACCGGTCCGCCAGTCCGCCGGTCCGTCAGTCCGTGAGCAGGACGGTCCGCAGCCCCTCCCCGGCCCGCATCTGGGCGACCGCCTCGTTGACGCGGGCCAGCGGCAGCCGGTGAGTGATCATTCCGGCGAGGTCGAGCCGCCCCGCGCGCCACAGGTCGATCGCGAGGCCGACGGTGCGGCGGACGTCGCCGCCGCCGTACATCGAGGGCAGCAGGCGCTTCTCGTTGAAGAAGAGTTCGCCCATGCTGAAGGCGACCTTGTCGTCCTGGGCCCCGGCGCCGATCACCACGACCGCGCCGCCGCGGCGGGCCGCGTCGTAGCCGGCCCGGACGGTGGCGGCGCGGCCGACGGCCTCGAAGACGTGGTCGTAGCCGCCGGGCAACTCGCGGGCGGCGTGCTTGAGTTGTTCGGGGGCGATGGCGTCGGTGGCGCCGAAGCCGAGGGCGCGTTCGCGGCGGGAGGCGACGGGGTCGACGACGGTGATGCGGGTGGCGCCGCTGATCCGGGCGCCCTGGACGGCGGCGATGCCGACGCCGCCCGCGCCGATCACGGCGACGGTCGAACCGGCTTCCACCCGTGCGGTGTTGACGACGGCGCCGAGTCCGGTGGTGACGCCGCAGCCGATCAGGGCGGCGAGTTCGTGGGGCAGGTCGGCGGGCACCGGGATGACGCTGTCGGCGGCGACGACGAGTTCCTCGGCGAACGCACCGGTGCTGTAGAAGCCGTACACGTCGGTGTCGCCGCCGATCCGGAAGGCGGGGGTGGTGAGGCGGCGGATCGAGGCGGTGCACAGGTGGGTGCGGCCGGCCCGGCAGGCGGGGCAGTGGCCGCACGGGGGCATCCAGCAGAGCACGACCCGGTCGCCGGGGGCGAGGCCGGTGACGCCGGGGCCGACCTCGACGACGTCCCCGGCGCCTTCGTGGCCGGGCACGAAGGGGGCGGGCTGCGGCAGGATCCCGGCCATCGCGGACAGGTCGGAGTGGCAGAGGCTGGCGGCCCGCACCCGGATCCGGACCCGGCCGGGCCCGAAGCCGACGGCTTCGACGTCGTCGCGGACGTCCAGGGTGTCCTGTCCGGTCTGCTGCAGGATCGCTGCGCGCACGGGCTGCTCCCAGGGTGATCGGCCGCCGGTGACGGCAGGGTGACGGCACCGGGCGGAACGCGTTCCACCGCGGCCGCCCCTGTATAGCGCATCCCCGGCTCCCGGCGGGCGGTTCGGGTGCCGACCTGCCTCCCCGACCCGCTTCCCGCAACCCGCTTCCGCCGGCCCGTCGGCTGTGGCAGGATCCGCCGCCGTGTCCACTGCCGAAACCCCGCCCGTCCCGGCCCCGGCCGAACCGGCCCCCACCGTTCCCGCCTGCGGCACGGCGCGTCGGTGGGCGCGTTCCTGCTCGCGGGGGCGGTGCACCTGGTGTCGCTGGCGGTGCTGCTGGCCGGGGTGTGCCTGGTGGTGGGGTGGCCGCTGGGCGGCTGGCCGGCCCGGGTGCTGGGCGTGGTCGCGCTGGCGGTGGCGTTCCTGCTGCGTCCGCGGCTGGGCCGCCCGCGGCGTTCCGGGGTGCTGACCCGGGAGGCCGCGCCGACCCTGTACGGGCTGGTCGACGCGGTCTCGGCGGAGCTGGGCGCGCCGAAGGTCGACTCGATCGTGGTGGACTCCGACTTCAACGCCGCCTTCGGCGTCCTCGGTCTGCGCCGCCACCGGCAGTTGGTGATCGGCCTGCCGCTGTGGACGGTGCTCACCCGGCAGCAGCGGGTCGCGCTGCTCGGGCACGAGATCGGGCACTGCGTGAACGGGGACTCCCGGCGCGGCGTGTGGACGGCTTCCGCCATCGGCGCGCTGAACGAGTGGTACGTGCTCACCTACCCGTCGCGCGACAACGAGACGAACGCCAACCTGGTCGTCGCCATCGCCTCCGCCGTCACCGTCCTGCTGCTGGGCGTGCTCAACTTCGGGGTGCGGGCGCTCAGGAGGCTGATGTACCGCCTGTACCTGCGCAGCGGGCAGGCGGCCGAGCACCGGGCCGACCTGATGGCCGCGCGGCTGGCGTCCCCGCGGGACGCGCGGGGCATGCTGCAGGCGATGCTCAACGACTCCACGCTGGACGCGGTGCTGACCCGGCAGCGGGCGCTGCCGCGGGCCGGTGGCCGGGCGGTGCGGGCGGCCGGGCCGATGCCGGGGCTGTGGGACGCGCTGGCCGAGGCGGCCCGGACGGTCCCGCCGACCGAGGTGGAGCGCCGGGTGCGGCTGTCGGAGCGGGAGGTGTCCGCCACCGACGTCTCGCACCCGCCGACCTACCTGCGGCTGCGGCTGCTGGCCTCGGCCCCTCCGGCCGACCGTCCCCCGCTGGTGCTGGACGCCGGGCGGGACGCCCTGATCGACGCGGAGCTGGCGCCGAGCCGGGCCCGGATCGCCGCCGAGCTGCTGTGACCGCCCGGGAACCGTCCTGCGGCGGGGGCGTTCCTACCATCCAGTAGGGTCCTGGGGCAGCCACCCCCGGCCCGGCAGGAGCGCCCGATGACCGACCCCACCCCCGCCGCCCCGTCCCCGTCCGCGGCCCTCCCCGCGTCCCCGTCCCCTTCCGCCGCCCCGTCCGCGGCCGGCGGGCCCGTCCCGGCCCCGCCGGTCCTGGCGGCCTTCCGGGCCGCGACCGGTTTCATGCCGGAGGACGAGGGCCTGGCCCTGTACGCGGCGGCGCTCGACGCGGCCGGGCGCACCGGCCTGCCGCTGCTGGAGATCGGCACGTACTGCGGGCGTTCGGCGATCCTGCTGGCGGACGCGGCCCGCCGGGCCGGGACGGTCGCGCTGACCGTCGACCACCACCGCGGCTCGGAGGAGCAGCAGCCGGGCTGGGAGTACCACGACCCGTCGCTGGTCGACCCGGAGGTCGGCCTGATGGACACCCTGCCGCGGTTCCGCCGCACCCTGCACGCGGCGGGCCTGGAGGAGCACGTGGTCGCGCTGGTCGGCCGGTCGCCGCAGGTCGCGGCGGTGTGGCGGGGCCCGCTGGCCCTGGTGTTCGTGGACGGCGGGCACACCGACGAGCACGCGACGGGCGACTACGAGGGCTGGGTGCCGCACCTGGCCGCGGACGGCCTGCTGGTGGTGCACGACGTCTTCCCCGACCCGGCGGACGGCGGCCAGGCGCCGTACCGGGTGTACCTGCGGGCGCTCGCCGAGGGCTTCGAGGAGGTGTCGGTGACGGGCTCGCTGCGGGTGCTGCGCCGCGCCGCCGCGACGTCCGGCTGACTCGCACCGGGCACGTCCGACCCCGTCCGGGAGCGAAATTCCCGGGCCCGGACGGGAACGATCACCGCCGCTGCGGCGTCGTCCCCACCGCGACGCGTTGCCGATCCGCCGTGACCGCGCGCACCGGCGGCCGGTACGGTGTCGGCGGCAGACGACGAACGGCCCGTACGGGGAGCGGCCCGTACGGCGCACGGGCACCGGCCACCCGGTGCGGGACCGGTCAGTTGGGGGCGAGGTCAGGGCATGACGGAACAGGGCAGTGCCGCGAGGGCGGTCTGGGACCCGACCGCGAACAACGGCGCGGGCGGCTGGGTCCGCCGCCCGGTGGCGGCCGACCCGGCTGCGGCGGGGCCGCCCACCACGGCGATCCCGCTACCGCCGATCCCGCCCGGCCCGGCGGCCCCGGCCGCGCCCGTGCCCCCGCAGGCCGGGCAGCAGCCGCCCGCGGCCCCGTTCCAGCCCGGTCCGCCGCCGCAGGGCCTGCCGCCCCAGCAGCAGGCCCCCCAGCCGCAGCAGCAGGGGTACGGCTACCCGCCGCAGCAGACCTTCGGCGGCCAGCAGCCCGGCTTCACCCCGCCACCCGGCCCCGGCCCCGGCCCCGGCCCGCAGCAGGCGCCACCGCAGCAACAGCAGCCGCCGGGCTACGGCTACCCGCCGCAGCAGCCGCCCCAGCAACAGCCGCCGCAGCCGTCCTTCGGCGGCCCGCCGCCAGGCTTCGGCGGCCCGCAGCAGCCGGGCTTCACCCCGCCGCCCGGCCCCGGCGGCCCGTCGTTCGGCGGGAACCAGGGCTTCGGGGGCAACCAGAGCTTCGGCGGCCAGCAGTCCTTCGGCGGCCAGCAGCAGTTCCCGAACGGCCCGGGCGGCCCGGGCGGCCCGAACAACCCGGGCGGCTACGGCGGCTACCAGGAGCCGGAGTTCGACTACGAGGAGGATCCGCGCCGCCACCGCACCCCGCTGCTGATCGGCGCGGCCGTGGCGCTGGTCCTGCTGATCGGCGGGGCCGTGGTGCTGGTGCTGCAGAACAGCGGCTCGAACGACTCCCCGTCCGCCGGCGGCAGCAGCAACCCGACCGCGGCGCAGCCGAGTCCGGGCGCGGGCGGGTCGGGCGGCAGCCAGGGCGCTTCCCCGGCGGCGTCCGCGTCGCCGTCGGCCTCGGCGTCGGCGTCCGCATCGGCCTCGCCGTCGGCCGGGCCGGAGGCGCAGGCGCAGGCGCAGGCGCTGGACGCGCTGCTGAGCGAGGGCGAGGACGCGAAGGCCCCGATCGGCAACGCGGTGGCGAAGGTGCGCAGCTGCCCGGCGAAGGCGGAGGTCGACAGTGCGGCGCAGGTGTTCGACACCGGTGCGCAGCAGCGCGAGACGCTGCTGGGCAAGCTGGCCGACCTGAAGACCGACAGCCTGCCGGGCGGTGACGCGGCGGTGGCTTCGCTGCGGACGGCCTGGCAGACCTCGGCGGACATCGACCGGGCGTACGCGGCCTGGGCGCGCACCGTCTCGGAGAAGGGCTGCACCAACAACCAGGTGCCCAGCACGGCCGATCTGAGCCGTGCCAACGACCTCAACCCGAAGGCCACCCAGTCGAAGCAGGACTTCGCGGCGAAGTGGAAGCCGATCGCCCAGGCCTACGGGCTGACGCCCCGCACCGGGGACAGGATCTGAGGAACACGTGACAGGCCGTACCACCCCGCACCACGTCCGTCCCGACGGTCCCGAGGACCCGGACCCGTACGCCGACCCGTACGCCGACCCGGCGCGGCGGGCCGCGCGCTGGCGGCCGGCCGCGAAGGTGGCGGCCGTGGTGCTGCCGGTGTGCCTGATCGGCTGGCTGGGCTGGCAGGCCGTGGCCAACAGCTCGCGGGACGTCACCTCGAACGCCTCGGCGCCGCGCACGCCGAGCTACGCGGAGGGCGACCGGGTGGACGGTTCCGACGCGGACGGCGGCTCCCCGGCGGCCTCCGCCGCGGGTCCGGGCGCAGCGGCCGCCCCGTCGGCCGCGCCGTCGCCGTCGGCCGGGGCCTCGGCCGCGGCCGCGCCGGGCGGGGGGCCGAAGCCGCTGGCCGGGCGGACGGTGCTGCTCGACCCGGGCCACAACACGGGCAACGCCGAGCACACCGCCGAGATCGGCCGCAAGGTGGACATCGGCAACAGCCGCAAGGAGTGCGACACCACCGGCACCTCGACCAACGCGGGCTACCCGGAGGCCGAGTTCACCCTGGACGTGGTGCACCGGGCCCGGCAGATCCTCCAGGACCGGGGCGCGACGGTGGTGCTCACCCAGGACGGCGACCGCCCCTGGGGCCCGTGCATCGACGAACGCGCCCGGCTCGGCAACGACGCGAAGGCGGACGCGGCGGTCTCGGTGCACGCGGACGGCGCGCCGTCCTCCGGCACCGGCTTCCACGTGATCATGCCCGCCCGGGTGGTCGCCGGACCGGCCGACACCTCCGCGATCGTCGAGCCCTCGCACCGGCTGGGCGTGCTGCTGCGCGACGCCTTCAAGGCCGGCACCGGGGAGCCGTACTCCAGCTACATCGGCCAGCAGGGCCTGGACACCCGCAGCGACCTGGGCGGCCTCAACCTGTCCAAGGTACCGAAGGTGTTCATCGAGTGCGGGAACATGCGCAACTCGGGCGACGCCCAGCGGATGGCCGACCCGCAGTGGCGGCAGAGCGCCGCCCAGGCCCTGGCCGATGCCCTGACCAGCTATCTCACCGGGTGAGCCGACCGGCCCGCCCCCGATCCCACCCCGATTCCCGGCGCCCCCTCCCGTACCGATTCGGTGCGGATCCGGAGGGCGCCGTGCACGCGGCGTCGCCTTGGCTCTAGGCTTTTGCCCCGTCGTACCGACCCGGTACCACGGGGGCCCGGTCAACCGCCCGCCGACCACGACTACACCAATGAGGGGAACGTCAGTGAATCTGCGCGCTCTCACCAGGGGAGACGCCGCCGTCGCCGGTGCGGCCGTATTGCTCCTGATTTCATCCTTCCTGCCGTACCGGAGTGTGGACTGCGGTTCGTACTGCCGGGGCGACAACTCCCGCAACGCCTGGACGTCGGACTACTTCCCGGTGCTCCAGTCGATCTTCCTGCTCGGCATCATCGGTGCCGCGCTGATCGTGCTCGGCGCCCTGCAGAAGGCGACCCTGGGCAACAAGGAGTTCCTCGGGCTGCGCCTCGACCAGTGGGGCGGCGCCGCGATCGTGATCGCCCTGTGGAACTCGCTGTGGGCCCTGGGCGGCAGCGCCCCCGAGGGCGTGGACATCGGCGGCGGGGCCTGGCTCGGCCTGGTCTCGGTGCTGGTGATGGCCGGTGTCGTGATCGCGGGCCGCGCGGTGCCCGCGCTGCAGGCCCCGCTGAGCACCGGCGCCCCGGCCGTCGGCCAGCAGTACCCGCCGTACGGCGCCCAGCAGCAGCAGCCGGGTGCGGCCGGCTACGGCTACCCCGGTGCGCAGCAGCAGCAGTTCCCCGGCCAGCAGCCCGAGCAGGGCGGCCAGCCGTTCGGCCAGCAGCAGCCCGCTCCGGGCGGCTACGGCTTCCCGCAGGCCGCCCAGGCCGCGCCGTCCCCGGCCGCGGCCGCGGTCGCGCCGCTGCCCACCGCGGTGCAGCCCGCCGTCCAGGAGCAGGTCCCGGCGCAGGGCGGCGCCCCGTTCGCGCCGTTCTGGTTCGCCGTCCCGGCGGTGCGCCAGCTCGCCAACAAGGACAACCCGGCCGCCCCGGCGGTCGGCGAGCTCGTCCCCGGCACCTGGTACCTGGCCGTCGACCAGCGCGGCGCGGCCCTGGTCGCCCAGCTCCCGGACGGCACCCACGGCGTCCTGAACGACACCACCGGCATCCAGCGCGGCTGACGCCCCCGTCGCCCTCGGGGCACGCACGGCGTGCACCCGGGGGCGCGGGGAACTGCGCGCAGCGGCAGGATCCGGTGCCGAAGGCCCGCCCCGAGAGGGAACTCCCCTCCCCGGGCGGGCCTTCGCGTTGCGTTCACCGCGCCCCGCGCCCCGCACCCCGCGCCCCGCACGGCCCGGCGCCGGAACCGCTAGCAGCAGTCGCTGACCACCAGCCCGCCCGGCAGGTGCTCGCCGCCGAAGACGCTGACCGTCGCGTGGTCGCCGCCGAGGGCCGCGACGGCGAGCAGCAGCGCACCGGCCGTCCAGGTGGTGCGTTCCTCGGGCCAGATCGCGTGGTCCTCGTAGACGTAGCCGGTCCAGTAGGAGCCGTCCTGGTGGCGCAGGTGCTGGATCCAGCGGAGGATCTCGACGGCCCGGTCGGACTGCCCGGCGGCCCACAGGGCGAGGGCGAGTTCGGCGCTCTCGCCGCCGGTGACCCAGGGGCGGTCGCTGACGCAGCGGACGCCGAGGCCGGGGACGACGAAGCGGTCCCAGTCGGCGGCGAGGCGGCGGGTGGCGTCCTCGCCGCGCAGGGCGGTGCCGAGGACGGGGTAGTACCAGTCCATGGAGTAGCGGTCCTTGTCGAGGAACCGCTCGGGGTGGCGGGCGATGGCGTGCCGGAGGCGTCCGGCGGCGAGTTCCCAGTCGGGTTGCGGCCGGTCGAGGTGGTCGGCGACGGCGAGTCCGCAGCGCAGGGCGTGCAGGATGGAGCAGGAGCCGGTGAGCAGGGCGTCGGTGGCGGCGGTGCCGTCCTCGTCCTGGCGCCAGGCGACGGCGCCGCCGGGGAGGCTGAGCCGGACGGTGTGGTCGAGGGCGCGGCTGACGGTGGGCCAGATCCGTTCGAGGAAGCGGTCGTCGCCGGTGGCGAGGTGGTGGTGCCAGGCGCCGACGGCGACGTACGCGCAGAAGTTGGTCTCGCGGGCGAGGTCGGTGGCGGTGCCGTCGGGGGTGCCGGGCTGTCCGTAGGCGTAGGCGGCGTACCAGGAGCCGTCGGGGTTCTGCCGGTCGGCGAGCCACCGGTAGGCGGCTTCGGCGGCGGCGTGCTCGCCCGCGGTGTCGAGGGCCATGGCGGCCTCGGTGTGGTCCCAGGGGTCGAGGTGGCCGCCGTGGAACCAGGGGATCGCGCCGTCGGGCTGCTGGTGGGCGAGGATCGAGCGGACGGTGTCGGCGGCCTGCGCGGCGTCCAGGACGCCGTCGAGCAGCAGGGCGGCGGGGACGGCGGCCGTCACGCGCCCGCTCCGGGCTCGTGCGGCTTGCTGGCGTAGACGACGAAGGACTTGCCGAGGACGGGGTTGAGGGCCTTCTCGGCGGCCTTGGTGAGGGTGGAGATGACGGGGGTGCCGACGATGTCCCAGACCAGCAGTTGGTGGTAGGCGCGCACCGGCAGGGCCTTGTCGTTGTTGACGCCGACCGCGCACTTGATCCACCAGTAGGGAGCGTGCAGGGCGTGCGCGTGGTGGGTGCCGTACGGGGTGAGGCCGGCTCCGCGGACCTTCTCGACGAGTTCGTCGCCCTTGTAGATCCGGATGTGGCCGCCCTCGACCTCGTGGTACTCGTCGGACAGCGCCCAGCAGATCTTCTCGGGCAGGTAGCGGGGGACGGTGACGGCGAGCAGTCCGCCGGGCTTGAGGACGCGGACCATCTCGGCGAGGACGCCCTCGTCGTCGGGGATGTGCTCCATCACCTCGGAGATGATGATCTTGTCGAAGGTGGCGTCGTCGAAGGGCAGGTTGAGCGCGTCGCCCTCCATCGCGGTGGCGCCGGCCCCGGCGGGGGCCTCGCCGGCCTGCTCCATGGCGGCGAACCACTTGCGGACCTCGGCGATCTCCTCGGCGTTCCGGTCGAGGGCGACCACGTTGGCGCCGCGCCGGTAGCACTCGAACGCGTGCCGGCCGCCGCCGCAGCCCAGGTCGAGCACCCGGTCGCCGGGGGCGAGCGGGAAGCGGGAGAAGTCGACGGTCAGCACTGCGGGCTCCCATTCGCGGAGGGGTGGGGTACTTCGGAGTTGACGGTTCGTCACCCGACGAAGTGTCGTCCGACACGGGGCCGGTCGGCACGGGGCCGGTCGGCACGGGGCCGGTCGGCACGGGGCCGGTCGGCCGGAGCTGCGCGGGTCGGCGCTGCGCGGGCCGACCCGCCGTCAGCCGACGTAGCGCCAGCCGGGGCCGGAGCGGGCGGCGGCGCCGGTGCCGGTGGCGATCGCGGCCCGGTAGCGCTCGACGGTGAGTTCGGCGGCCCGGGCCCAGGTGAACCGGGCCAGGACGCGCTCGCGGCCGGCCGCGCCGAGCCGGGCGCGCAGGCCGGGGTCGTCCAGCAGGCGGCCGAGCGCGGCGGCCAGCGCGCCCGCGTCGCCGGGCGGCACCGCGAGGCAGGTCTCGCCGTCGGGCCCGGCGACCTCGGGGATGGCGCCGCCGGTGGTGGCGACCAGCGGGGTGGCGGTGGCCATCGCCTCGGCGGCGGGCAGCGAGAAGCCCTCGTACAGGGACGGGACGCAGGCGGCCTCGGCGGAGCGGTACAGGTCGACGAGGTCGGTGTCGCTCAGGCCGGTGCGGAACTCGATGTGCTCCTCCAGGCCGAAGCGGCGCACCGCCGCGGCGACCGGCCCGTCCTCCTTCTGCGGCTTGCCGACCACGACCAGGTGGGCGTCGCGTTCGGTGCGGACCTTGGCGAGCGCCTCGACCAGGTGCACCAGGCCCTTGAGCGGGACGTCAGCGCTGGAGGTGGTGACGATCCGGCCGGGGATGCGGGCGACGGCGGCGGACGGCGACCACAGGTCGGTGTCGGCGCCGACCGGGACGACCGAGACGGCGCCGGGCGCGGTGCCGAGGTGCTCGGTGATCTCGGCCTTCGAGCTCTCCGAGACGGTGACGACGTGCTCCAGCCGGGCGGCGACCCGGCGCTGCATCCGGGTGAAGGCGTACCAGCGGCGCTTGCCGAGCCGCTCCAGCCGGGTGCGGGCCGCGTCGATCTCCAACTGCCGGTCCACGGTGACGGGGTGGTGGACGGTGGTGACCAGCGGGAAGCCGTGCCGGGCCAGGCCGAGCAGGCCGTAGCCGAGGGTCTGGTTGTCGTGGACGACGTCGTAGCGGCCCTTGTGCCGGGCCAGGAAGGCGCGGGCGCGCAGCGAGAAGGTCAGCGGCTCGGGGAAGCCGCCGGTGCGCATCACCGCGTACTCCAGCAGGTCCACCGGGCCGCGGAACTCGGCGGCGGCGGGGGTGCGGAACGGGTCGTCGGCGCGGTACAGGTCGAGCCCGGGCAGTTCGACCAGGCGGACGGTGCCGGGGCCCTCGACCTCGTCGAGCACCGGGTACGGCTGGGCGCCGATCACGTCGACGTGGTGGCCGAGCCGGGCCAGCTCCCGCGACAGGTGGCGCACGTACACGCCCTGGCCGCCGCAGAACGGGTCGCCGCGGTACGACAGCAGGGCGATCCGCAGCGGCGGCGGCGACACAGCGGTCATCCCCAGTCCCCTTCTTCGCTACTCACCGGGACCGGCGACGGAGGCGGCCGCCGACCGGTAAAGTAGATCACGTTTCACAGTGGTGCGGGCTCGTCGTTGGAGAAAGTGAACAACGAGGGACCTCGAAGATTACCGGCCCGTAGCTTGTGGTCAGGAGCCGCGGCGGGTGATTCGCACCACGCCGTGCCCGCCTCCCCGCGACCTCGTTCCTGGAGCGCCCGTGACCGCCACCGCCGCCGACGGGCCGCTGACGCCGCGCCAGGCCGAGCGCCGCCGGGGCATCCTGCGCTCGGCCACCGCGCTGGCCGCCCGGGGCGGGTACGAGGCGGTGCAGATGCGCGAGGTCGCGGAGGGCGCGCAGGTCGCGCTCGGCACCCTGTACCGGTACTTCCCGTCCAAGGTGCACCTGCTGGTCGCGGTGATGCGCGAGCAGTTGGAGCGCCTGCACGAGCAGGTGCGACGCCACCCCCCGGCCGGGCCGGACCCGGCGGCCCGGGTCGCCGAGGCGCTCACCGCCGCCTTCCGCGCGCTGCAGCGCGAACCCCGGCTGGCGGAGGCCATGGTGCGGGCGCTGTCCTTCGCGGACCGCTCGGTGGGCTCCGAGGTCGACGAGGTCAACCAGGCCACCGGCGCCATCGTGCTGACCGCCGCCCGGCTGCCCGGGCCGCCCACCGCCGAGCAGCAGGCGGCCCTGCGGGTGGTCGGCCACACCTGGCACGCCACCCTGCTGGCGTGGCTGTCCGGCCGGGCCTCGCTGGCCGAGGTCCGGGCCGACCTGCACACCGCCGCCCGGCTGCTGGAGGCCGCCGCCCCGGCCCCCGCCGCCCGGCCGGAACTGCAACCCGTTCCACCACCTGCCGCCGGGGCGTCCCGGGCCGAGGGCTAGAGTCTTGGGGTCGCGGCCCGGCCCCGCCGGACCGCGCGACAACTCCACATCCGCCTCCGAGGCCGGGGGAAGCCGGTGCGATTCCGGCACTGACCCGCAACCGTGAGCCGCCCCCGCCCCGCGGGGCGCGGCGCAGTCGGACTGCCCGGCCGGAGGCGAGCGGCCCTCATCCGTCGTGGGTCTACGGGCGAAACCGGGGCGTGCCCCGGCCCGCTGCGACCGCTCACCGAAAGGCTTCCCCACTCATGCCGACCGCCGCCCGCCTGGGCGCCGCCGCGCTCGCCGGCGCCCTGCTCGCCGGTACCGCCGCCGCGCCCGCGCTCGCCGACACCGCCGCGCCGTCCCCGTCCACGACGTCCTCCGCGTCCTCCGCCGCGACGTCCGCCACCGCGACGGCCTCCTCCTCGTCCACCGCCTCCCCCTCGCCGACCTCGGGCGTGCCCGCGGGGCTGTACGGCAAGGGCGACCCGCAGTACGACGGGGTGTGGCGGCAGTCGCTGGCCCTGATCGCGCTCCGGCAGGAGCAGGTCGAGCCCGCCGAGGCCGCCGTGCAGTGGCTGCTCGGCCAGCAGTGCGAGGACGGCGGCTGGCCGTCCTACCGGGCCGAGGGCGCCCCGTGCACCCCCGCCGCCGAGGACACCAACGCCACCTCGATGGCCGTCCAGGCGCTCACCGCGCTCGGCGGCCACCAGCAGCCCGTGACCCGCGCCACCGACTGGCTGCGCGCGCACCAGAACCCGGACGGCAGCTGGGCGTACAACCCGGGCGCGCCCGGCGACGCCAACTCCACCGCGGTCGTCCTCAACGGCCTGCTCGCGGCCGGCCTAGACCCGGCCCAGGTCGCCGTCGGCGGCCGCAGCGGCTGGGACGGCCTGGCCTCGTTCCAGCTCGGCTGCGCCACCGCCGCCGACCAGCGCGGCGCCTTCCTCTACCAGCCCGCCGCGGGCGTCCCCGCCGCCGCGGACACCATCGCCTCCGCGCAGGCCCTGCTGGCCGCCGCGGGCGGCCACCTCCCGGTCACCGCCACCGACCGCAAGGACGCCCCGCCGAAGGCCCTCGCCTGCGACGGCGGCCAGGCCGCCGACCAGGCCGCCGGGCCGGTCGCCCGCGCCGACTCCGCCGAGGCCGACGCCGCCTGGCTCACCGCCCGCCTCGCCGCCGACGGGCAGCGCCTGCTCGCCAAGACCCCCGGCTCGGACACCGCGACCCCCGCGTACGACTCCACCGCCTGGACCGTCCTCGGCCTGGTCGCCGCCGGGCACTCCGCCGAGGCCGCCAGCGCCGCCGACTGGCTCGCCGGGAACGCCTTCCCCTGGGCCGCCCAGGGCCCGGACGGCACCAACCCGGCCGCGACCGCGACCCTGGTGATCACCGCCCGCGCCGCCAAGCTCGACCCGTACAACTTCGGCGGCGCCAACCTGGTGCAGCTGCTCCTCGACTCCGGCCCCAAGCCGAAGTCCGCCCCCGCCGTCGGCGACCCGCAGGCCACCCGCGCCCCCGGCTCGGCGATCACCGAGCCCGACGAGAACAGCGGCTTCTCGGCCGGCTGGCTGATCGGCGTCGGCCTCCTGGTCGGCGTCGGCGCGGGACTGCTGCTCAGCCTCAACCGCCGCCGCCACAAGCCGACTTCCCCCGCCGACACCGCCGACGCCTCCGGCACCTCGGGCACCTCCGGCACCTCCGACGACCAGCCGGAGCAGGACCGATGACCGGCCGGGCCCCCCGCGCCACGCCCGCCCCCCTCGCACCGCTCCTCCTCGCCCTCCTCGCCGCCTGCGCCACGCCCTTCCGCCCGGCGGCACGGAACTCCTCGGCCACCGACCGCCCCACCCACCGCGCCACCCCCCTCCTCGCCCTCCTCCTCGCCCTCCTCGCCGCCTGCGCCACGCTCCTCGGCCCGGCGGCCGGAGCGTCCTCGGCGGCCGACTACCGGTACTGGTCGTTCTGGAAGGGCGGCGCGGACGGCTGGGCCTACCAGCAGGTCGGCCCGGCCGGGAACGTGCCGGCGGACGGGGCGGTGGACGGCTGGCGGTTCGTGCTGAGCCCGGACGGCGGCCAGGACACCCCGCGGCCCGGCCCGGCCCCCGACTTCGCGGCGGTCTGCGCGGACACCGCGCCGAGCGGCGGCCACAAACGGGTCGCCGTGGTGCTGGACTTCGGCACCGCGCAGGACGCCCCGGGCGGCGAACAGCCGCCCGCCGCCCGCTCGTTGTGCGCCTCGGTGCCGACGGCGGCGAACTCCGCCGAGGTGCTGGCCGCGGTCGCCGCGCCGCTGCGCTACGACTCCGGCGCGATGCTGTGCGCCATCTCGGGCTACCCGCACGCGGGTTGCGGCGAGCAGGTCGCAGCGGGAGCGAACTCCGCCTCCACCGAGGGAAGTTCGGGCGACGGCGGCCCGTCCCTGGGCCTGTACGCCGGAGTCGGCGCGGTGGTCCTGCTGGCCGCCGGAGCCGTCTGGCAGGCCCGTCGCCGCCGCACCCGCTGACCGTGTCCGTCCACCGCCTGCTCCGCGCAGCCCCCACCGCCCCCTCCCCCGACTCCTCCCCCGCCCCCTCCCCCGACTCCAACTCCGCTCCCCCGCGCGGCCGTTCGGCCGCCGTGCACAGCCGGGCGCTGGCCCGGCAGTTGCACCCGGGGGCGTGGTGGCTGTGGTCGCTGGGCCTGGCCGCGGCGGCCAGCCGGACCACCAACCCGCTGCTCCTGCTGCTGATCCTGGCGGTCGCGGGCTACGTGGTCGCGGCCCGCCGCGGCGACGCCCCGTGGTCGCGTTCGTACGCGGCGTTCCTGCGGCTGGGCCTGCTGGTGCTGGCCGCCCGGATGGTGTTCGCGGTGCTGCTGGGTTCGCCGGTCGGCGGCACCCACGTGCTGTTCACGCTGCCCCAAGTCCCGTTGCCCGCCTGGGCGCAGGGCGTGCGGCTGGGCGGCTCGGTGACGCTGGAGGGGGTGCTGTTCGCGCTGTACGAGGGGCTGCGGCTGGCGGTCCTGCTGGCGTGCGTGGGGGCGGCGAACGCGCTGGCCTCGCCGTCGCGGCTGCTGCGCTCGCTGCCGGGCGCGCTGTACGAGGCGGGCGTGGCCGCGGTGGTGGCGATGACCTTCGCGCCGAACCTGGTGGCGGACGTCCGGCGGCTGCGCGCGGCGCGGCGGCTGCGCGGGCGCTCGGACCGGGGGGTGCGGGCGGTGCTGTCGGTCGGACTGCCGGTGCTGGAGGGCGCGTTGGAGCGTTCGGTGGCGCTGGCCGCGGCGATGGACACCCGCGGTTTCGGCCGCACGGCCGCCGTCCCGCGCCGACTGGTGCGCACCGCGGGGGCGTTGACGCTGGCGGGGCTGCTGGCGGTGTGCTCGGCGACGTACGGGCTGCTCACCCCGGGCGCTCACCCGTGGGCGCTGCCGGTGCTGCTGGCGGGGGCCGGTGCGGCCGCCGCGGGCCTGGTGCTGGGCGGTCGGCGCAGCGTCCGGACCCGCTACCGGCCGGATCCGTGGGCGCTGCCGGAGTGGCTGACGGCCGCCTCGGGGGCACTGGTCGCGGCCGCGCTGATCTGGTACGCGGGCCGCTGGCCGGAGGCGCTGACCCCGAGCGTCGTCCCGCCGACCGCGCCGTCCCTGCCGCTGCTGCCCGCGCTGGCCGCGCTGGTCGGCCTGCTGCCCGCCTTCGTCACCCCCGAGCCGCCCCGGAGCACCCGGTGATCACTTTCGAGCAGGTCGGCGTGCAGTACGCCGACGCCCCCGCCCCGGCCCTGTCGGGCGTCGAACTGACGGTGCCGGAGGGCGAGTTGTGCCTGCTGGTCGGACCGTCCGGCTCCGGCAAGTCGACGCTGCTGGGCACCGTCTGCGGCCTGGTGCCGCACTTCACCGGCGGCACCCTGACCGGCCGGGTCACGGTCGCCGGGCGGGACACCCGCACGCACCGGCCGCGCGACCTCGCGGACGTGGTCGGCACCGTCGGGCAGGACCCGGCGGCGCACTTCGTCACCGACACCGTCGAGGAGGAACTCGCCTACGGCATGGAGTCGATGGGCCTGGCCCCGGCCGTGATGCGCCGCCGGGTCGAGGAGACGCTCGACCTGCTGGGCCTGGCCGAACTGCGCGGCCGCGCGCTCTCCTCGCTGTCCGGCGGGCAGCGCCAGCGGGTGGCGATCGGCTCGGTGCTGACCGTCCACCCGAAGGTGCTGGTGCTGGACGAGCCGACCTCGGCGCTCGACCCGGGCGCCGCCGAGGAGGTGCTGGCCGTCCTGCAGCGCCTGGTGCACGACCTGGGCACCACCGTGCTGCTGTCCGAGCACCGGCTGGAGCGGGTCGTCCAGTACGCCGACCAGGTGCTGCTGCTGCCCGGCCCGGGCGAGCCGCCGGTGCTCGGCGACCCGGCCGCGCTGATGGCCCGCTCGCCCGTCCGGCCGCCGGTGGTCGACCTCGGGCTGCTGGCGGGCTGGACGCCGCTGCCGCTCACCGTCCGCGACGCCCGCCGCCGCGCGGCCCCGCTGCGCGGACAACTCCCGCCACCCGAGCCCAAGTTGCCGCCCGCCCCGGCCGTCCCGGCCGAGCCCGTGGCCACCGCGAGCCGCCTGGTGGTCTCCCGGGGGCGCGTCCCGGCCCTGCGCGGCGTCGAACTCGCCCTCGCCCCGGGGCAGATCACCGCCCTGATGGGACGCAACGGCGCCGGGAAGTCCACCCTGCTCGGCGCCCTGGTCGGCCTGCACGCCCCCGACTCCGGCACTGTCCGGGTCAACGGCCTCGTCCCGCACAGGTCCCGCCCCAAGGACCTGATCCGCTCCGTCGGCCTCGTCCCGCAGGACCCGCGCGACCTGCTGTACGCCGAGACCGTCGCCGAGGAGTGCGCCGCCGCCGACCGGGACGCCGATGCCGGACCCGGCACCTGCCGCGCCCTGCTGGCCGCCCTGCTGCCCGACGTCGCCGACGACCGGCACCCCCGCGACCTCTCCGAGGGCCAGCGCCTCACCCTCGCCCTGGCCGTCGTCCTGACCGCCCGCCCGCCCGTCCTGCTGCTCGACGAGCCCACCCGCGGCCTCGACTACGCCGCGAAGGCCCGCCTGGTGACCGTCCTGCGCGCGCTCGCCGCCGACGGCCACGCCGTCCTGCTCGCCACCCACGACGTCGAACTCGCCGCCGAACTCGCCCACCGCACCGCCGTCCTGGCCGAGGGCGAGATCGTCGCCGACGGCCCCACCCCCGAAGTCGTCCTCGCCTCCCCGACCTTCGCCCCGCAGACCGCGAAGATCCTCCCGCCCTACCTCACCGTCCCCGAGGTCGCCGCCGCCCTCGCCGCGGAGCCGCCGCGATGACCCAGCCGCCCCCTCCCCCCACCACGCCCTCGTCCCCGCCCTCCCTGTCCTCCCCGCCCTCCCTGTCCTCCCCGCCCGCGCTCGACCGTCCCGTCCCGCTGGGCCGCCGCTCCGCCCTGCTGCTCGCCCTGGTCTCCGCGATCGGTGCCGCCGCCTTCGGCTGGCCGCTGCTCGCCGCCCGCAGCTCCGACCTGGTCGGCCACTCCGCCGACGCGCCCTGGCTGTTCGCCCTGCTGATGCCGCTGCTGCTGGCCGTCGCGGTCGCCCAGCTCTCCGAGAACCGCGACGCCACCGGCGCCCCCGGGCTCGACGCCAAGGCCGTCGCGATGCTCGGCGTCCTCGCCGCGGCCGGTGCCGCCCTGCGCCCGCTCGGCGGGGGCACCGCGGGCCTGGAGCCGATGTTCTTCCTGATGGTCCTGGCCGGCCGCGCCCTGGGCCCCGGCTTCGGCTTCGTCCTGGGCGCGCTCGCCATGTTCGCCTCCGGTCTGCTCACCGGCGGCGTCGGCCCCTGGCTGCCGTTCCAGATGCTCACCATGGGCTGGGTCTGCCTCGGCGCGGGCCTCCTGCCGGGCGCCACCCGGCTGCGCGGCCGCCCCGAGCTGCTCCTGCTCGCCGCCTACGGCGTCCTCGCCTCCGTCGGCTACGGCACCGTCATGAACCTCCAGGGCTGGCCGTACATCGGCGGCCTCGGCCTGTCCATCTCCTTCGTCCCCGGCGACCCGCTCCCCGCCAACCTCACCCGCTTCGCCCTCTACTGCCTCACCACCTCCCTCGGCTGGGACCTCTCCCGCGCCGCCCTCACCGCCGTCCTCTGCCTCACCGTCGGCGGCCCCCTCCTGCGCACCCTGCGCCGCGCCACCCGCCGCGCCGCCTTCCGCTGATACCGGAACGGGGGCGGGACCGGCCTCCCCGAGACCGGCCCCGCCCTCCCCGGCCCCGCTACGCCTTCGGCCCGGCCTGCTGCACGACCTCGAACGACCACACCTGCGACCCGCTCGCCGCCGGACGCGGCCGCTCGCCCCCGCCCCCGCCCTGGTGCGCCTCCTTCATCGGCCCCTCCATCCACGCCCGGAACGACTCCTCGTCCCGCCACCGCGTGTACACCAGGTACTGGTCCGTCCCCTCCACCGGCCGCAGCAGCTCGAACCACTCGAACCCGTCCGACCCCTCCACCGCCCCGGCCCGCGACGCGAACCGCCGCTCCAGCACCTCCCGCTGCTCCGCGGGAACCGTCAGCACGTTGATCTTCACTACGCTCATGCCCCCCATCCTCCCCCACCTCACGCCCACCGCCCAGGCTTCCCCGCCGCCCGGGCCGGGGGTGGTCAGGGGGTGCGGCCGGAGAGGGCGAGGGCCCAGGTGAGGCAGCCGAAGGCGGCGGCGGAGGCGAGGGTGCGGACGAGGTTCCAGCGGACCCAGACGTCCTCGAAGGCGGCGCGGACGGCGGCCGGGTCGGTGAGGGAGTCGGGGGAGCCCGCGGCGGCGAGCTTGTCGTTGAGCGGGACGTTGACCGCCCCGGTGACGACCAGCATCACGAGGTACAGGACCGCGGCGGCGGCGATCCACAGCAGGACGGTGCGGTTGCCGCCGCGCCACTGGAGCAGGCCCGCGGCGACGATCAGCACGAGCGCGCCGAGGAAGCTGAGCATGAACCAGCCGTTCAGGATGGCCGTGTTGATGCGCTGCATGGTGTCGACGAACGCCCGGTCGCCGACCTGGGCCAGGCCCGGCATCACCGAGCAGGCGTAGGAGTAGAAGAGTCCGGCGCTGAGCCCGGCCAGCAGGACCGCCCCGACCAGCGTCGCCGTGCGGAGAACTGCCATGGCGGGAACCCCCGTTCGTGTCGTCATGCCCTCAATTCAACCGGCACCCCGGCTCAAGATCCATGGCCCGGAAGCTCGTTGGCATGCGCGAGCGTCCACCGTCCGCGCGGCCCCGGCCGCTCCGGCCGTCTACCCTGGCGGGCATGGACGCGCTCACCGCCCTGCTGACCGGTCCCCGGGCCCACGGGGCGTTCCTGCTGCGGTCGGTGTTCGACCCGCCGTGGTCGCTGCGGATCGAGGACCGGGCGCCGCTGACGGTGCTGATGACGGTGCGCGGCGGCGGCTGGGTCGTCCCGGACGGCGCGGAGCCGGTGCCGCTGCGCCCCGGCGACCTGGTGATCGTCCGCGGCCCCGAGCCGTACACCGTCGCGGACCTGCCGCAGACCCCGCCGCAGGTGGTGGTCCACCCCGGGCAGGTGTCGACCACCGTCGACGGCGAGCGGATGTGCGAGGAGCTCGACCAGGGCGTCCGGACGTGGGGCACCGGCCCGGACGCGGCGACGGTGCTGATCAGCGGGACGTACCAGTTGCACGGCGAGGTCAGCGGACGGCTGCTGCGGGCCCTGCCGCCGGTGCTGCGCCTGGACGCCGCGGAGTGGGGCTCGCCGCTGGTGGCGCTGCTGGAGGCGGAGATCGGCCGGGACGAGCCGGGCCAGGACGCGGTGCTGGACCGGCTGCTGGACCTGCTGCTGATCTCCGCCCTGCGCTGCTGGTTCGCCCGCGCCGACGACCGCGCCCCCGCCTGGTACCGGGCCCACTCCGACCCGCTGGTCGGCCGCGCCCTGGGCCTGCTGCACGGCGATCCGGCCCGCGCCTGGACGGTGCACGACCTGGCCGCCGAGTGCGGGGTCTCCCGGGCCGCCCTGGCCCGGCGCTTCACCGACCTGGTCGGCGAACCCCCGATGGCCTACCTCACCGACTGGCGCCTCGCCCGGGCCGCCGACCTGCTCGCCGAACCCGACGCCACGCTGGCCGCCGTCGCCCGCCGGGTCGGCTACGGCAGCGGCTTCGCCCTCAGCGCCGCGTTCAAACGGGTCCGCGGCGTCAGCCCGCAGCAGTTCCGCGAACGGGCCGGAGCGGCGGTAGACGCCTGAGTCCTGGCCGCAGCGAACCCCCCGACCGCGGCGGACCCCCCGCCTGCGGCGGCGGACCTCCCGCCCGCGGCTTCGCCCTCACGCAGGTCCGGGGCGCCACCCCCGGCGGTTCCGCGCACGGCGGCGGACGCCCGGGACCCGACCGCGGCGAACGCCCCCGGCGACGGCGGAAACCTGCGCGGCCGCGCCCCCGGCGGCGGCCGGAAACCGGCGGAAACCCCGGCATACCGGGCGGGAAGCGCGTCCCGGCCAGGTCGTCCCTGTTGCCCCGGGGATTGCTCCTGCATAATCACCCCGTTCGATTCCGACCCGAGGAGGACCGGCCCATGCCGGCAGAGCGCTGCCCCCGCTGCGGCACCGCACGCACGGCCGGTAGCTGCGCGTGCAACGCCACCTCCCCGGTCGAGGACACCGCGGTCCTCCCCCACCTGGAGGGCCCGCCGCTGGTCCGCCCGTACGTGGCCGGGGCGGCCGTGGTGGAGCCCGGCGACCCGGCGGGCGACCCGTTCGCCACCCGGGGCGGCCAGCCGCCGGTGCAGCCGCTCGCCCCGCAGCCCGCCGCGGTGGCGCCCGTCGCCGTGTCCCCGGTCGCCGTGCCGACGGCCGCCGCGCGACCGCCCGCGGTGCAGCCGATCACCGGCCCGCCCACCACCGCTGGTCCGCCGCCGCCGGGCCGGCCCCCGCACGTCCCGCAGGCCGCCAGCCCGTTCGGGCCGCCGCAGAACCTCCCGCCGCAGTCCGCCGCCCCGGCCCAGCCGCACCCGGACGCCGCCGCGACCCAGCTGCTGCCGCCCGTGCCCCCGCAGGACCTCCCGCCGCAGAACCTCCCCCCGCAGGACGGCGCCCCCAAGGGCGCCCCCGGCCGTTTCGTGCCGATCCCGCCCCCGGGGCAGCGGCCGGGCCAGGTGCCCGCCGCCGAGCAGACCATGCCGCTGACCCTGGGCCCGGTCGTCGCCCCGCCGCCGCCCTCCCCGATCGCGGCCTCGTACCCGCCCGTGACCGCCGGACCGCCCGTGACCGCGGGGCCGCCCGTGACCGCGGGGCCGCCCGGCGCCGGGGAGGTCGACGCGACCCAGCTGATCGACCTCGACGGCTACGACCCGGCCCACGACGCACCGTCCGACCGGCCCGCCCGGCCCGCCCGGCCCGGCGACCGGCCCCCGTACGAGGACGAGCAGTGGCCCGCGCCGCCCGGCCCCGACCTCGGCATGTTCACCTTCCGCGAGGACGACGCGGACGGTCCGGTCAGCCGGGCCGACCGGCGCGAGCGGCGTCGGCAGAGCGCCGACCGCCGTCGGCTGGTGATCGCGGGCGGTGCGGTCGGGGTGACCGCGCTGGGGGCGAGCCTGGCGATGCTGCTGTCCTCCTCCCCGGCGAAGGTCGACAACGCGCTGCCCGCGCCGACCGGCCCGGCGGTGTCCTCCCCGGCCGAGGTGTCGCCGGACCCGACCGGCCCGGCCCCGACCGCCGAGTCCTCCGCCCCGGCCGCGGAGAAGAGCCCGTCGCCGTCCCGCACCACGGCCCGTCCGACCCAGGCGGTGACCACCAAGGCCGCGGCCGCCCCGACCGGCGAGGCCCCGCCCGCCCCGAGCACCCCGGCCGCGCCGTCCACCCCTCCGGCGGCCGGCAAGGTGCTGAAGTTCGGGGACACCGGCCCGGAGGTGACGCAGATGCAGCAGGCGCTGATGGCGTACCGGTGCAACCGGATCGGGCCGCTGACCATGGACCGCACCCGCAACAACCAGCCGGGCTTCGGCGACTGGACGCGGCAGGTCCTGCAGGGCGTCCAGGAGGACCTGTTCGGCGAGGGCAAGCCGCGGCAGTACCAGGACGGCGTCTACGACGCGGCCACCCAGGCCGCACTGGCCCAGACCCCGCGGAGCCCGGACTGCTGACGGCCCCACCAGCCGGCCCCGACCGGCCCGGGCCGGTCCGCCGGTCCGGCCCGGACCGCTGACGGCCCCGCCCCGGCACGCCGGTCCGACCGGCCGGACCGCCCGCGCCGCGTCAGCCGGTGAGCGCCTTGAACAGGCTCCACCCCGCCAGCGCGACCATCACCAGCGCGGCGACCCGCACGACGACCTTCATCGGCACGTGCCGGAGCAGCTTCTGCCCGCCGACGATCGCGAGCCCGCTGACCGCGCACAGCGCGAGCCAGGCGCCGAGGCCGACGGCCAGCGGCTCACCGTACTTGGCGGCGAGATTGGCGGTCATGATCTGGGTGAGGTCGCCGAACTCGGCGACCGCGACGACCGCGAAGCTCGTCCCGGCGACCTTCCAGAAGGAGTCGTCCGCGGGTTCCCGGCCCTCGGCGCCGTCGTCCTCGTCCTCCTGGTGCCACAGCAGCATGGCCGCGCCGCCCAGGAAGAGCAGGCCGGTGATGCCCTCGACCCAGCGCTGCGGCAGCAGGGCGAGCAGGCTGCCCGCGGCCAGGGCGAGGCCGACCTGGAGGGCGAACGCGGCGGCGGTGCCCGCGAAGACGTAGCCCGCGCGGTACTTGGTGCCGAGGACCAGGCTGGCCAGGGCGGTCTTGTCGGGGAGTTCGGCGAGGAAGACGACGCCGAACGTCAGCGCGGCGACGGACAGGCTGTGCATCGGTGGTGGGGTCCCTCCGTCTCGGGGCCGCCCGGCCCGGCGGCACTGGTGCGCGGCCACGGCACCGCGGCCGCAGGTTCCCCCACCCCCGGACCCCCGGGCGCCCGGCCCCGGCCGCGCCCCAGCGCCGCCGGCTCGGCGTGCTGCCGGCCGGGCCGAGCATCGCGCCGAGCATCTGGGCGACGGCCAGGCACAGGAACGGCACCAGCACGACCATGTAGAAGGAGAAGACGGTGCGCTGCTGGTACTGGAACCAGGGCAGGTAGACCGCGACGACGGCGGCGAGGATCGCGCCGGAGCGCCAGTCCCGCCGGAAGAACCAGCGGTAGAGCGCGTACGCGAGCGCGAAGCAGGCGGCCCACCACAGGACGGGGGTGCCGAGGGCGAGGATCTGGCTGGCGCAACCGTCGGGGGCGGTGCAGCCCTTCTCGCCGGTCTTCAGCTGCTCCCAGTACATGGAGACGGGGCGGCCCTGGACCAGCCAGCTCCACGGGTTGGACTGGTAGGTGTGCGGGGAGGTCAGGGTGGTGTTGAAGTGCCAGATCTCGGAGTGGTAGTGCCACAGGCTGCGCAGCGGCGCGGGCACCCAGCCGAAGGCCCCGCCCCGCCCGTCCGCCCAGTGCCGGTCGTAGCCGCCGTCGGTGGCCAGCCAGCCCGTCCAGGACAGCAGGTAGGCGGCCAGCGCGGCGACGGGCATCGACAGCGCGGCGGGCCACAGGTCGCGCCGGAGCATCGAGCGCCAGGGCCGGTGCGCTCCGGCGGCGCGGCGCCCGGCCTGGTCCCAGAGCAGGACGAGGACGGTGAAGACGGCGAGGACGGGCGCGCCGGTCCACTTGACGGCGCAGGCGGCGCCGAGCAGGACGCCCGCGGCGAGCCGCCAGGGGCGCAGGCCCAGGCGGGCCTCGTCGGCGGCCCGGCCGCCCTCGGCGCGGGCGGCGCGCAGCAGGTCGCGGGTGCGGTCGCGGTCGACGAGCAGGGCGCCGAACGCGGCGAGCACCAGGAAGGCGGAGACGCCGTCGAGCAGGCCGACCCGGCTCATCACGAACTGCAGGCCGTCGACGGCCATCAGCAGTCCGGCGGTGCAGCCGATCAGGGTGGAGCGGAACAGGCGGCGGCCGATCCGGGCGACCATCAGCACGCTGAGGGTGCCGAGCAGGGCGACGGCGATCCGCCAGCCGAAGGGGTGCAGGCCCCAGAAGTGGGTGCCGAGGCCGATGACCCACTTGCCGAGCGGCGGGTGGGCGATGAACGCGGCGGCGTGGCTGAGCGGGATCACCTGCGGGTCGCCGAGGATCAGCTGGTTGGCGTTGTCCGGCCAGGCCGACTCGTAGCCCTGCTGCCACAGGGACCAGCCGTCCTTGGGGTAGTACGTCTCGTCGAAGACGAAGGCGTGCGGGTGGCCGAGGTTCCACAGCCGCAGCACCCCGGCGAACACGGCCACCGCCAGCGGGCCCCACCACCGGTACCTGTCCTTCGCCGGTGCGGCGTGCACCGTCTCCCGTTCCTGCCGCCGCTCCGCTACCGCCAGCGCCATGTCCTCCCCGTTCGACCGCAGTTGACGACTTGTCCGCAATGTCCGCATCCTAGCCTGCGGCCGCGCGCGCTCGCGGGTGCCGGTCCAGGGTGCCCGGAGCATTCTCCCCCGCGCGCCCTCCGC
The DNA here is from genome assembly GCF_000717185.1 of Kitasatospora phosalacinea. Taxonomy (GTDB): domain Bacteria; phylum Actinomycetota; class Actinomycetes; order Streptomycetales; family Streptomycetaceae; genus Kitasatospora; species Kitasatospora phosalacinea_A. The sequence continues at coordinate 41,397 of NZ_JNYE01000093.1, forward strand.
CGCTACGGTTGACCCTCGACCAGGTCGAGGGACCAGGGTCGGACCCGTGGAGAGCACCATGCGCAGCATCGGCGAGATGGCCCGGGCCAGTGGCCTGAGCCCCGGCACCCTGCGGTTCTACGACGGCGCGGGCGTCTTCGTCCCGGCCGAGGTGGACCGGCACACCGGGTACCGCTGGTACGCGGACGAGCAGCTGCCGGACGCCCGGCTGCTGGCCCGGCTGCGCCGGGTCGGGATGCCGCTGGCCGGGATCACCCGGGTGCTGACCGGCTCCCCGGCCGAGGCCCGGGCCGAGCTGGACGCGCACCTGCGCCGCCTGGAGGACGGGCTGACCGACGCCCGCCGGGAGCTCTCCACGGTCCGCGCCCTACTCGACTCCCGGGAGTTCCCCGTGCCGTCCACCCGCCTGACCGTCCCCGCCCCCGCCCTGGCCGCCGCCCTGGACGCGGTGCGCTTCGCCGCCCCGGCGGACGCCGCGCTGCCCGCCGTCGCCGGGATCTTCCTGGACGCCGAGGACGGCGTCCTGCACCTGGTCGCCACCGACCGCTACCGCCTGGCGGTCGCCGACTGCCCGGCCGACCTCGACGGGCCGCCCGTCTCCGCCCTCCTCCCGACCGCCCTGGCGGACGCCGCCCGGGCCCTGCTCGGCGACGCGGAGGAGGCCGAACTCACGCTCGACGGCGGCCAGTTCACCATCCGCGCGGCCGGGCGCGCCCTCTCCGGCGAACGCGCCGAGGCGGACTTCCCGGACTACCGCCGCCTGCTGCGCCTGGAGCCCACCCACCGCATCACCCTGACCGCCGCCCAGCTGCGCGCCCTGCCCGAGGACACCGACGCCGACACCCCCACCGCCACCCTGACCGCGACCCCCGCCGACGCCCTCCCCGACGCCCCGGCCCCCGACGGCCTGCTGGTCCACGTCAACCGCGACTTCCTCCTCCAGGCCGCGGGCACCGCCGAACAGCTCGTCCTCGAACTCGGCGGCCCGATCGGCCCGCTGGCCATCCGCTTCCCCGCCCGCACGGACACCTTCTCCCTGCTGATGCCGATCGCCCGCTGACCGCTCCCCGGGCCCCGTCAGGGGCTCGGGGAACGGCGAGTCCGAGCTGCTGGCGGCCGGAGCCCGTCGATGCGTCCGTGCTGCTTCGGGCCGCCTGAACAGAACCCGCAGCCACCGCACGCACCGGCAGTGCACCGCCGGCAGCCCCGGGCCCGCCGCTCCCCGGGCCCCTGAAGCTCACGTCGTCCTACGCCGCCGTCTGCAGCTCCCGCGCCGTCCGCGGCTCGCGCTGCGGGACGGCCAGCACCCGGACGTTGTCCTGCGCGGGCGTGAGGTGCTCGCGCAGGCGGACGGCGAGGGCGACGATCAGCAGCGTGCACAGCGCCATCGCGGCGAGGTACAGCGGCCACGTCCCGGAGCCGACCAGGAGCACGCCGACGGCGGGGCCGACGGCGACCGCGATCTGCTTCACCAGTGCGTACCCGGCGTTGTAGGTGCCGAGCAGCCGGGTGGGGGCGAGGTCGGCGACGATCGGGCCCATGGTGGGGGCGAGCAGCGACTCGCCGACGCCGAACAGGGCGTAGACGGCGACGATCGCGGCCGTCGCGGCCGCCTCCTCGGTGCGGACCAGCCCGGCGACCGCGGCGGTGCCCCAGGCGGCCAGCCAGACCGCTCCGGCGGCGGCCATCGCGGTGGTGCGGCGGCGGCGCTCGGTGATCCGGACGACGAACATCTGCAGCAGCACGATGGTCAGCGCGTTGGCGCCGATGGCCAGGCCGAGGGTGGAGGGCGGGGTGCCGACGGTGTCGGTGGCGAACGCGGCGACGCCGGACTCGAACTGGCCGTAGCAGGTGAAGAAGATCAGCCCGGCGAGCACGCACAGCCGCAGCATCGCCTTGTCGGCGACCATCGCCCGCAGTCCGCCGCCGTTCTCCGCCGCGCCCCCGGCCGGGGCCGGTTCGACGGCCGCCGGGGGCATCTTCGCGGTGCCGGTGACGGCGGCCAGGCCGAGGAAGGCCAGGGCCTCGATGGTGAAGAGCCTGGTCAGGCTGGCCGGGTCGGAGGTGTCGACGACCTGGCCGCCGACCAGGGCGCCGATGCCCATGCCGAGGTTGACCAGGGTGAACTGGAGCGCGAAGGCGCGGGAGCGCTCGGTGCGTCCGGTGCAGCGGACGATCATCGTGGCGAGCGCGGGCTGGCAGGTGGTGACGCCCGCGCCGAACAGGAAGGAGGAGAGCAGCAGCGCAGTGGTGCCGGTGGCCTGCCCGAAGGCGAACGCGCCGACCGCGGCGATCGCGGTGCCGGCCAGCAGCACCGGCCTGGGCCCGTACCGGTCGATGCCGCGGCCGGTGAACGGCAGCACGGCCAGCGCGGCGAGCGCGAACACGGTGAACACCGCGCCCGCGGCCGCGGCGCCGAGGCCCCGCACCTGGTCCACGTACACGAACATGTACGGCAGGGTGAAACCGCTGCCGAACGCGCTGATCGCGTTGCCGATCTGGACGCGACGCAGTCGGCCGCCCCACTCCTTCACTGCACACCCCTCTTCACCTGCGGCGGACCGAATCCCCGGCCCGGCCTTTACTCCGTAAGATTTCAGACCTAAAGTCTTACCATCCGAACCTTAAGGCGTCAAAGGCTTAACGGCTGCACCCTGCGTGGGAGGATGAGCACATGAGCGCACGCAGAGCGGAGCCCCAGACCGCCACCGAACTCGGCATCGCCGAACAGGTGGCCGTCTACCAGCGGGAATTCCCCACCGTGGACCCGCAGGTGGAGACGATCGTCTCCACCCTCTCCCGGCTCGCCCGCCGGATGAACGTGGCGTACGGCCGCCAGTTGGCCACCCTCGGCATCACCTCCGCCGAGTGGGAGGTGCTCAAGGCGCTGGTGTTCGCGGGCGCCCCGTACCGGCTGGGCCCGGGCGAGCTGGCCAAGCGGCTCGGCCTGACCCCGGCCGCGATGACCCACCGGATCGACCGGATGGTCGCCGAGGGCCTGGTCACCCGGGACCGCGACGAGGCCAACCGGGTCCGGGTGATCGTCGAGCTGACCGCCGAGGGCCGCGACAAGTGGCTGGAGCTGATGCGGATGGCCGCCGTCTTCGAGGCCGACCTGCTCCAGGACGTGCCCGGCGGGGACCGCCCCGAGCTGGCCGCCACCCTGACCCGGATGCTGCGCCGGATCGAGGAGACCCAGCCGGACGCCCTGGGCCGCACCGACGACCTGACCTGCTGACCGGTCGGCCACCCCCACCCGGCGGGAGAACGGGAAAAGCGGACGAGGGGCGCGGGGAGATCCCTCTCCTCGCGCCCCTCGCGGGGTTCAGCTCAGCCGATCAGTGGAGTCGATCAGCAGGCGCCGTTGTCGGTCCAGACGCCCCACTGGCCGCTCAGGCTCGGGTCCTCGTTGGTGGTCCACCACTTGTTGGTGTAGTAGTGGCCCTTCCAGGAGACCTTGGTCGGGGTGGCGTACACGGTGGCGGCGTTCCAGCTCGGGGCACCGGAGCAGGTGCCGGTCGAGGCGGAGGCCGACGCGGAGACCGAGGCCGACGCGGAGGCCGACGCGGAGGCCGACGCGGACGCGGACGGGCTGGCCGACTGCGAGGCGGAGGCCGAGGCCGACGGGGAGGCCGACTGGGTCGGGGCGGCCGGGCAGTTCGCGGCGGAGCCGTTGGTGGCGGTCACCGTCTTGTCGAACAGCGCGGTCTGGGTGCCCAGGTCGTACATCGAGAACATGAACGAGCCGCCGAGGCCGTTGCAGTGCGCGTAGTCGAGCTTGGCCTGGATGGACTGCGCGTTCTCGCCGGACCAGAAGGTGGTGCCGTCGTAGAAGTAGGCGGCCTTCGCGGCGTCGTCCCAGTAGGTGTAGCTGGGGTTGTCGACGAAGCCGTTCAGCTCCTTGTACATCTTGATGCCGGCGACGCCGCCGGAGTAGGTGCCGCCGGGGGCCGGGGCGGACGCCTTCTGGAACAGGCCGTGGGTGGTGCCGGCCGAGACGCCGGTCCAGCCGCGGTAGTAGAACGGGACGCCGACGTTGATCTTCTTCGCCGGGAAGCCGCCGGGGATGCCGTACTGCGGGTCACCCACGGTGTAGGCCTTGACCGCCGCGTCCACCGAGTACTTGCCGTTGCCACCCGGGACGGGGTTCATCGGGTCGTTCGGGTTGGTGTAGATCGGGGCCTGGTGGTTGGTCGGGCCCTGGGCCTCCCAACCGCCGTGCATGTCGTACGTCATGATGTCCAGGAAGGTCAGGTACTGACCGATCTTGTCCGTCTCGACGTTCTTGATCTTGTCCTGGCCGGCGCCGACCGCGGCCGCGAGGCCGTAGGTGCGGCCGTCCGCCTTGGTCTGGGCGTCCAGCTGGCTGCGGAACTCGGCGAGCAGCGCGGTGAAGTTCTGCTTGTCGTTGGGCGAGGCGTGGTTGCCGGTGTGGCCGCCGCCGCCCGGGTACTCCCAGTCCAGGTCGAAGCCGTCGAAGATGCCGGCCGCGGTGCCCGCGCCGCCGTAGCCGCCCTCGACGGGCAGGTTGCCCTTGATGAACATGTCGACGCAGGAGGAGACGAACTTCTTGCGCGCGGCGTCGCTGGCCGACACGTCGGAGAAGTACTTCGAGTAGGTCCAGCCGCCGATCGACATCAGGACCTTGAGGTTCGGGTTCTTCGCCTTCAGCTTCTTCAGCTGGTTGAAGTTGCCGACGATCGGCTGGTTCCAGGTGTCGCCCACGCCGTCGACCGAGATGTCGGCGCCGAAGCTCTTCTGGTAGTCGGCGAAGGAGTCGCCCGCGCCGTCACCGGCGTTGGGGTCGTCCTCGTTCTGCGACGCGGCCTTGTTGGCCTCGAAGCAGGTGCCGTTGGTCGGGTGGATGTTCGCGAAGTCGTAGATGATGTAGTCGAGCTTCCCGGCGGCGCCCGTGTCCTGCATCGTCTTGAGGTAGTACGCGTTCGAGTAGATCGACCACTGGTCGAAGTACGCGACCTTGATGCCGCCGCTGGTGGCCGGGGCGCCCGTCGAGTTGGTCGGCGCGGCCTGGGCGGTGCCGCCGGTCAGCGCCAGGGTGCCGCCGAGCAGCAGGGAGGCCGCGGTGCCGGCCGCGAGGGCGGCCCAGCTCTTCGGCCGCCGCCGCGCGGGCGACTGGGGGGAAACGGAACGAAGCATGGCTGCGAGACTCCTGGTTGTGGGGGTCCTGCCGAGTCCGGGCGCGAAACCGTGCGAGGTGGGGTCGCACGACCTGGACATGACAGGGGAATCGAGCGTTGGCCTGCACAAACACCAGGTGCGGGTAAGCCGAACCGGCGCCGGTGGTCTAAACCACCGGCGCCGGCCCAGGGGCTCCCTGCACCTGTCAAGTAAAATGGACTAGACCAACTCGGCCGTCAAGAGCGGGATCTCACGCTTACGCCACGCTTAAGGTTCGGTGTCCGGTCAGTACCGCAGGGCGTTGGCCACCACGGGAGTCACCTCGCCCTCCAGCGAACGGTTGCTCTCCGCCGTGGCCTGCGCGGACGCCCCCGCCGCCACCTCCGGCACGTTCACCACCACCGCGTCGAGCAGGTTCCCCGACCCGTCGTCGAAGTTGACCTGAATCGTGTACTTGCCGGACTGCGAACCGTGGTTGGTGATCTTCAGCGGCACCGACAGCTTCCCGTCCGAACCGGTGGTGGCGGTGCCGAGCTCCACGTCGTCCTTCGCGTCCAGCCCGCCCTTCACGCTCGCCAGCGCCGAGGACGCGGCGGCCTGCGCCGAGGCGCCCAGCGAGGCCGCGGCCGAGCCGATCGCCGCCGTGGCCGAGGAGGCCGCCGAGGCCACCGCCGACTTGGCGCCCTCCAGCGCCGAGGACGCCGCCGGGGACGGCGAGCCGTCCGAGGAGCAGCCCGCCAGGGCCGCGCCGCCCAGCAGGACGGCGGCCGCCCATCCGGCAGCGGCCCGCATCGATCGCTTCATCAGTGGAGATCCCTTCGCTCGTGAACGTCCGTGGGTGCTCGCAGGAGCCGTGAACAGCCGGCCGGGCCGGGCGGAACGGGGGACGGGCCGGGGCGGGACGGGGGCGGGGCGGGACGAGGGCGGGCGGGCTCAGGAGAGCCCGGTGCCGTCCTCCCGGGCCGCCTCGTCCGCGGCCCGCGCCTCCCGCCTGCGCACCTCGTCCTGGCGGCGGGCCACCACCGAGGCCGCGCCCAGCGCGCTCGCCGCGAACGCCAGCGCGCCCACCCACGGGCGGGCCAGCCGGTGCCCCAGCGCGGCGTCCAGCGAGTAGCGGCCCGCCCCGGCCACCCCCAGGGCCAGGCCGCAGGCGCCCAGCAGGGCCGGGTACTCGTAGCCGCCGCCGTGCGCGAAGAAGCCCGCGGGGGCGTGCACCGAGATCGCGCCCGCCATGGTGCCGGCCACCACCGCGCCCGCCGCCGGGGTGGCCAGGCCGACCGCGAGCAGCGCGCCGCCGCCCGCCTCGCCCAGGCCCGCCGCCCGGGCGCTGCGCTCGCCCGGGAGGAAGCCCATGTGCTCCATGGCCTGCGCGGTGCCCTCCGGCCCGGCGCCGCCGAACCAGCCGAACAGCTTCTGCGTCCCGTGCGCGAACAGGACACCGCCGACGGCCGCGCGCAGTGCCAGCAGACCGAGATCCTTGCGGTGCAGACTGGTCATGGTGTTGCCCCTGGTGTGGAAGAGAAGACTTAGCGCCCATCCCATCGCGTGCACCGGCCCCGTTCGACCCGGCGAACCCATCCGGGCGACGCGCGCAAGGAGACTGGAGGACCCGATGCCCACCGCACCGCAGCCGCCCGAGTACGTCCTGCACGGCGAGCGGGTCGCCGACGAGCCGTCCTTCTGGGGGGAGCTGGGCCGCGCCGTGCAGGCCCCCGACGGCTACTACGGCCGCAACCTGGACGCCCTGGCCGACTGCCTGCGCGGCGGCTTCGGGCCCGAGCCGCCGTTCGTGCTGGTCTGGCAGCGGGCGATGGTCTCCGCGCAGGCCCTGACCCGCCGGGTGACCGGCCCCGACGAGGAGGAGCGCTCCTACTTCGACGCGGTCCTCGACGTGCTGCGCCAGGGTGGCGTCACCGTTCGGCTGCGCTGACGGCCCATCATGGGCGCATGTCGGCGATCACCCTGAGCACCGTCTTCGTCACCTTCTTCGCCGTGGTCGGCCCGCCCAAGGTGCTGCTCGCGTTCGCGCAGCTCAGCCAGAGCCGCACCCCGGCCGAGCTGCGCAAGCTCACCCTGGTGTCCTCGCTGGTCGCGGCCGTGGTCGGCCTGGTGCTGGCCTACAGCGCGGACTTCACGGCCGCGCTGTTCCACATCTCCGACCAGTCGCTGCAGATCGCCGGCGGGGTGATCTTCTTCATCTACGCGGTGGCCCTGGTCCTCGGCATCCACCTCGGCGGCAGCAGGGAGGACGCCCACCTCGCCAACCCGCTGGCCGACGGCATCCGCGAACTGCTGCTGCCGTACGTGGCCAGCCCGCTGGCGATCACCGCCCTGCTGGTCGAGTCGCTGACCCGGGACACCCTGGGCTGGCACTCCACCGTCGCCGCCATGTACGTGGCGGTGATCGCGGTGGACTGCCTGTGCGTCCTGCTGCTGGCCCCCCTGCTGCGGGCCAGCCGCCGCACCTCGCTGGAGGTCCTGTCCCGGCTGCTGGGCCTGCTGCTGGCGGCGGTCGGCGTGGAGATGGTGCTGTACGGGCTGGAGAGCCTGGGCGTGCACCTGGCCGAGTCGAAGAACGGCCACTGATCAGGGGCTGAGCGGCCGCCAGGGCACCGGGCTGGACAGGATCATCGAGCTGGTCGGCTGCCCGTAGCCGCCGAGCCGGTCGGTCAGCCGCTCGAAGGCGGGCATGTCCGGCACCCCGACCAGCAGCACGCAGCACGCCCCGCCGGTGACCCGGTGCAGTTGGAACACCTCCGGCCAGGCGGCCACCTCCGGGTCGCGCAGCAGGCAGCGCACCCCGTAGCACTCCACCGTGACCAGCGCCATCACCGCCGCCCCGGCCTTCGCCGGGGCCAGGTGGGCGTGGTAGCCGGTGATCACGCCGTCCGCCTCCAGCCGTCGCACCCGCTCCGCGACGGCCGGCGGGGAGAGGTTCACCCGGCGCGACAGCTCGTTGTACGACAGCCGCGCGTCGGCCTGCAGTTCGGCCAGCAGCAGGCGGTCCACCGCGTCCACGGCGGCTCCTTCACGATCGTCAGGCGATCGGGGCCGAACGCCTCGCGAACGAAAGGCGGGTGCCCCCATCCGGGCTACGACGCCCATTCAAGAGCAGGGCGCCGCGCCGCACAATGGTGTCCGCCCGCCGCACCCCGGGCGGGCGGACCCGAGGAGGTACCGGCCATGACCGGCCAGACCCACCGACCCCACCTGCGGTTCGACCCCGAGCAGAGCCCCGGCGCGGCCACCCCGTACGCCCGGTACGTGCACCTGGCCGAGCTGCACGCGCTGCAGCGGCCGCGCAGCGAGGAGCCCGCGGAGTACTCGTTCATCGTCACCACCCAGGTGATGGAGCTGCTGTTCGACCTGCTGCACCACGACTGGACCGCCGCCCGCACCGCCCTGCGCGCCGACGACCTGGACGCCGCGCTGGCCGCGCTGCGCCGCGGGCAGCACACCCAGGACGTGCTGACCGGCTCCTGGGACCTGCTGGCCACCATGACGCCCGCCGAGTTCGGCGCCTTCCGCCCGGCCCTGGGCGAGGCGTCCGGCTTCCAGTCCTCGGCCTTCCTGCGGCTGGAGTTCCTGCTCGGCAACCGCAGCGAGGGCCTGCTGGAGATGTACCGGGACTCCCCCGCCGAGTACGACGAGCTGTTCGCCGCGCTGCGCACCCCCGGCCTGTACGACGAGGCGCTGGCCGTGCTGGCCCGGCGCGGCCTGGCGGTGCCCGCGAAGCCGGTCACCGCCAGGCACCGGCACGACGAGGCGGTCGAGGCCGCCTGGCGGGCCGTCTACACCGATCCGCAGCTGGCCGACCTGGTGCGGCTGGGCGAGGCCCTGCTGGACACCGCCGAGCGCGTCACCCGCTGGCGCCAGCGCCACTACTCCGCCGTCAAGCGCACCATGGGCGGCAAGCCCGGCACCGGCGGCTCCAGCGGCCTGAGCTGGCTGAAGCAGTCCGCCGACCAGGACGTCTTCCCCGAACTGTGGGCCGTCCGCAACGACCTCTGAGCACCCCGGGAGCAATGCCGTGACCCCCACCCGCGAGCAGTGCGCGGCCCGCGACGCCGCCGATCCGCTGCACGCCCTGCGCGCCGAGTTCGACCTCCCCGCCGGGGTGCTCTACCTCGACGGCAACTCGCTGGGCGCGCTGCCCCGCCGCACCCCCGGCCACCTGGCGAGGGTGGTGGCCGACGAGTGGGGCACCGGGCTGATCCGCTCCTGGAACGAGGCCGGCTGGTTCCACCAGCCCGGTCGGCTCGGCGACCGGCTCGGCGCCCACCTGCTCGGCGCCGCGCCCGGGCAGGTGGTGGTCTGCGACTCCACCTCGGTCAACCTGTTCAAGGTGCTGGGCGCGGCCCTGCGGCTGCGCCCGGGCCGCCCGGCGCTGCTCGCCGAGCGGCACGCCTTCCCCACCGACCTGTACATCGCCGACGGCCTGAGCGCCCTGCACCCCGGCGCCCGGCCGGTGCTGCTGGACTCCGCCGCCCAGCTGGACGCCGTGCTGGACTCCGAGGCCGCCGTGGTGCTGCTCTCGCACGTCGACTACCGCACCGGCGAGCTGCTCGACATGGCGGCCGTCACCGAGCGGATCCACGCCGCCGGGGCGCTCGCCGTCTGGGACCTGTGCCACACCGCGGGCGCGCTGCCGGTCGAACTGGACGCGGCGGGCGCCGACTTCGCCGTCGGCTGCGGCTACAAGTACCTCAACGGCGGCCCGGGCGCGCCCGCCTTCCTGTACGCCGCGGCCCGCCACCAGGCGGACGCCCGGCAGCCGCTGACCGGCTGGTTCGGGCACGCCCGGCAGTTCGACTTCGAGCCCGGCTACCGGCCCGCCGAGGGCGTCACCCGCTTCCTGACCGGCACCCCGCCGATCCTCGGCCTGGCCGCGCTGGAGGCCGCGCTGGAGGTCTGGGAGCTGGCCGACCCGGCCGCCGTCCGCGCCAAGAGCCTCGAACTGTCCGACCTGTTCCTGGAGCTGACCGCCGACCTGGACGTCGAACCGGTCACCCCGCGGGAGCACGCCCGGCGCGGCAGCCAGGTCGCGCTGCGGCACCCCGGCGGCTACGCGGTGGTCCAGGCGCTGATCGCCCGCGGCGTGGTCGGCGACTTCCGCGCCCCCGACCTGATGCGCTTCGGCTTCACCCCGCTCTACCTCTCCCGCACCGACGTGCACGACGCCGCGGCCGCGCTGCGCGAGGTGCTGGCGAGCGGCGAGTGGCGCGCGGAGCGCTTCGCCCGCCGCGGCGAGGTCACCTGACGGCCCGTCCGCGCACGCCGGGACGGCCGGAGCCCCGCGGGGCTCCGGCCGTCCCGGTTCCTGCCGTGCGGCTAGCTGTGGCGACCCCGGTTGCGGCGGGCCAGCGCGATCACGGCGCCGCCCAGGCCCAGCAGCACCGCGGCGGCCCCGGCCGCCGGGGCGACCAGGTCACCGCCGCCGGTGTCCGGCAGCGGGTGCGGCGGGCGGGTCCTGCTGCCGGTCGGCTCGGGCGTGCTCTGGCTCGGCGACGGCTCGGGGGTGGTCTGGCTCGGCGACGGCTCCGGCGTGGTCTCGCTCGGCGACGGGGACGGGCTGTCCGACGGCGAAGGGCTCGGGCTGTCCGACGGGCTGGGGCTCGGGGACGGGGACGGGGACGGGGACGGGGACGGCGACGGGCTCTCGCCGCAGACCGGCAGGTCGCCGTTGAACGGGTAGTTGTGGATCTCGGTGCCCGCGCTGCCCTGCTGCAGCAGGTTGCCCGCCAGGTAGGCGCGGCCGTTGGTGCCGGGGTTGGACAGGGTGGTGTTGCTCGCCGGGTTGCCGGTCATGATCGAGCCCTGCCACTGGGCGGTGCCGATCACCGACACGTTCGTCGCGGTCGGGAAGTTCCACATCAGGTTCGGCCGCAGCACCGTCAGCGGGTCGTCGACCGCGCCGGTGCCGCTGCTGGTGTTGACCGTGACGTCGCTGCCCGTCATGTTGACGATCACCGTGGCGCCGGTCGGGATGCCGGCGAACGAGATCTGCCGGATGCCGCCGTCCGTGCCGATGTTCTGGCCGTAGTTGAACACCTGCCGGGCGCTGGTGCCGTCGCCGGTGAAGGTGACCGTGGTGCCGTCGTCCACCACCGTGCCGGTGGCCGTCTGCTGGGCCATGCAGGCGGAGTCGTTCTCGATGACCGTCCGCAGCGGCTCGAACTGGTCGATCCGGGTCGGGTCCTGGATCGCCTGGCCGGTCGGGGTGATGTCGTAGGCGCCGGTCAGCGTGGTGCCGTAGACCAGGTTGCCCCACAGCGCCGCGGGCGGGTTGGCGAAGAAGTCGGTGCCGCCGATGAACAGCCGGCTGGGGTTCTCCTGCGAGTTGTCCATGGCGACCGAGCCGCCCACCGTGACGTGGTCCGAGCCGTTCGGCGGGGTGACCATCGAGCCGACGCCCACCACGCCCATGTTGAACGCGCCGCCGATGGCCTTGTTGATGTCGAGGTTGCCGAGGATCGCGATCTTGCCCTCGGCCTCGGCCGCGTTCTGCCGCACGAGGTAGTTGCCGCCGACGAAGATGTTGAGCGAGGCGTCCGCCCCGTTGAAGGGGCCGGTGTGCGGCGGGTCCCACTGGCTCGGGCAGCTCGGGCCCGAGCACGGGCCCAGCGGCGGTGCCATCTGGTCGGCCTGGCCGACCGCGGCCATGGTGATCAGCGGAGCGGCGGCGAGTGCCGCCACCACCGCGAAGCGGAGCAGTGGGTTCTTGCCACGGACGCCGTGTCGCACGGACACCCCTCTCGTTGACGGTGGGTCAGCAGGCAGTAGACCCGGCCAGCAAAGAGGAGGCGCCGCGCCGCCCCGCCCAGGGGGACACCGACGCGCTGAAACAATCATTCGAACGGACTATGACGGACTATTTTGGTTCAGCAGTCGTGGAGCCCGTCGCCGGGCCCGTCCGGAAAGGGAGAACCGTGTCGAACCCCCCGTTGGCCGTGCTCGCGACCACCGCCGAGGTGCTCGCCCGGCCGGACGCCGACGAGCGGCTGCTCACCGCGTTCGAACGCGAGCGGCTGCAGCGCTTCCGCCGCCCCGCCGACCGCGAGGACTACCTCGCCGCGCACCTGCTCGTCCGGTACTGCGCGGCCGCGCACCTGGGCACCGCGGCCTCCGCGGTCGCCTTCGGCCAGCAGTGCCCCGGCTGCGGCGCCACCGGGCACGGCCGCCCGCACCTCACCGACCGCCCCGGCACCCACCTCAGCCTCTCCCACACCAACGGCGTGATCGCCGCCGCGGCCGCCCCCGTGCCGGTCGGCGTGGACGTCGAGCACCGCGGCCCGCGCACCACCGACCCGGCCGCCCTCCGCCACGTCCTCACCCCCGCCGAGGCCGCCCTCGTCCAGGGCCACCCCGACCCGACCGCGGCCTTCCTGCGCCTGTGGGTCCGCAAGGAGGCCCTGATCAAGCTGGGGCGCGCCACCCTCGACACCCTCGCCTCGGTCGACCTCTCCCACCTCCCCCTCGACCTGCCCGCCGACCACTGCGACGGCGGGCTGCACTACCTCGAACTCACCACGCCCACCGCCGTGTTCACCGCCGCCGCCGAGCTGCCCGTCCGGCTCGTGCAGCTCGCCGAGCTGTAGCGGCGGGGGCCCTCAGCGGCAGCGCTCCGGGTCCGGCGGCTGCTCCGCGCCCTCGGCGGCGGTGAGGAGGGCCCAGCAGTCCGGGCGGCTGCCGTCGAGGTCGGTGAAGCCGTGGTGGCGGGCCGGCTCCCCGCTGGAGGTGGAGCGGCCGTTCCAGCGGGCGTGCTGCTCGTCCGCGGCGAGGTGGGCGACCGCGCGCCCCACGTACGCGGTGGACTCGGAGATCGCGAACTGCGGCTCCCGGGCGACGTCCTCGCGCCAGGTCGGCCCGGCGGCGCCGAGCTGGACGGCGATGCCGCGGCCCGCGCCCCGGGTGCCGCCCGCGACCAGGGCGGCCTTGTCGGCGAGCGAGGGGTGCGGGGTCGTCACGGGCGGACCTCCTGGTGTGCGGGACGGGACCCCGTCCCCGTGCTCGCCGACGCCACTGACAGCCGCCCGTCACACCTCCCGCAGCACCGCCACGAGTTCGGCGTGCACGCCGGGCGCGGCGGCGAGGAAGGAGGCCGCGCCGGGCGTCCACGGGGCGCCCTGCGCGTCGCTGACCAGGGCCCCGGCCTCGGCGGCGATCAGCGCGCCGGGCAGCAGGTTGGCCGGGTCGGCGCCGTACTGCCAGAACGCGGTGAGGTGGCCGGAGCCGACCAGGGCGACCTGCAGCGCGGTCGGGCCGAGGTTGCGGACGGCCGCCACGTGCGGCAGGACGGCGGCCAGCGACGCCCCGGCGGCGTGCCGCGCCCGCGGGTCGCGGGCGGCGTGCGGGGGCTGGGAGGTGGCGGCCACCGCGGTGGCCGGGGTGCGCGGGCGGGGCGCGCAGCGGCGGCCGTCCAGCCGGGCTCCGCCGCCGGCCAGCGCGGTGCAGGTGACGCCGAGCAGCGGGGCGTGCACCACGGCGAGGACGGGGGCGCCGTCGCGCAGCAGGGCCGCGGTGACCGCCCAGTGCGGCAGCGCGCTCAGGTACTGGACGGCGCCGTCGGTGGCGTCGCACAGCCACCACTCGCCCTGCTGCGGCACCTCGCGCGCCCACTCGTCGTCCAGCCAGCCCGCCCGCGGGCGCAGCGCGGTGAGGCGTTCGCGCAGCATCCGGGCGGCGGGCCGGTCGACGGCGTCGAACGCGGCGCGCGCCGCGGCGGGGGCGGCGGCGGCGAGCGGCTCGGCGAGCTGCCGGTCGGCCAGGTGGCGGCCGACCTCGCGCGCGGCCCGTTCGGTGGCGTCCAGGACGTCCTGCACGGCGGTTCCTCCTCGGTCCCGTTGGTCTCGGTGCGGGTCCAGGAGTACCGTCGGGGCGGCGCGGCCGGACGTCGGAGCCGCCGGAACGACGGGGATCGGACGACATGGACACCGGGACGGCGGATCCCGCCACCGTGCTGGACGCGCTGGACCGGCAGCTGGTGCACGCCCTGCAGGTGGACGGGCGGGCCGAGCCGGGGCGGATCGCCGGGGTGCTGGGGGTCTCGGCGCGGACGGTGACCCGGCGGCTGGGGCGGCTGCTGGGGACAGGCGCCGTCCGGGTGGTGCGGATGCCGGACGCCCGGGCGGCCGCGCTCGGCGCGCTGCTGCTGCGGGTGCGGGTGCTGCGCGGGCGGGTCGACGCGATCGCGCTGGCGCTGGCCGCGCAGGACGCGGTGCCGTTCGTCGACGTGATGCTCGGCGGGCAGGAGGTGTCGGCGGTGGTGCTGGCCGACGCGTCCGCCCGCGACCGGCTGCTGCACGGGCGGCTCCCGGCCACCGACGCGGTGCTGGAGTCCACCGCGCACGCCGTGCTGCACCTGTTCGCGGACGCCTCCGCGTGGCGCTGCGGCGCGCTGACGGGCGCTCAGGAGGCCGAGCTGGCAGCGCCGTTGCCGACGGGGCCCGTCCTGCCGCCCGTCCTGGACGCGCTCGACCACCGGCTGCTGGACGCGCTGGGCGTCGACGCCCGCCGCTCGCACGCCGCGCTGGCCGCCGCCCTGGAGGTGCCCGAGTCGACCGTCCGCCGCCGCCTGCACCGGCTCGGCGCGGGCGGGCTGCTGCGCACCCACGTCAGCGTGGACCCGCGGCTGCTCGGCGTCACCGTGGACGCCAACCTGTGGCTGGACGTCGAACCCGGGCGGCTCGCCGCGACCGGCGAGGCGCTGGCCCGGCACCCGCAGGTGCACGGGGTGCTGGCCACCAGCGGGCCGAGCAACCTGATGGCCGCCGTGTTCTGCCCCGACCACGCGGCGCTGTACCGGTTCCAGACCGAGGTGCTGGGCCCGCTCGGGGTGCGGCGGGTGGAGACCGCGATCGTGGCCCGCGCGGTCAAGCGGGCCGGCGCCCGGCTGCGCCAACTGCCCGACTGAGGGCCGCTGTCGGCGGGGCGGGGCAGACTGGGGGCATGTGCCGAAGCATCAAGACGCTCCGCCCGCCGATGACGCCCGACGCCACCCCCGAGGAGGTGCACGCGGCGGCGCTCCAGTACGTCCGCAAGGTCTCCGGGTTCCGGGCGCCCGCCGCGCACAACCGCGAGGCGTTCGACGCGGCGGTGGCCGCCGTCGCGGCCGCCACCGCCGAGCTGCTCGCCGCGATCGAGGTCCGCGGGGTCACGCCCCGTTCGTCGACCCCGGCCGGATGACCATCAGCACCAGGACGACCGCCCACAGCAGGTTGAACACGCCCGCCGTCATCGGCAGCATCTTCAACTTCCCGGTGGCGCGGGCCGTTTCGGCGTCCTGGTCCTCGGTGGCGTCCAGCGCGTCGACGGTCGCCTGCTGACCGGGCAGCACGAACAGCAGCAGCACGCCCGCCGCGGCGGCCGTCAGCACGATCGAGGTGACCAGCCAGGCGTTGCCCAGCACGCCCATCGCCTGCGCGGTGCCGATGCCCAACAGCGGGACGCCCAGGCCGATCAGCGCGTACACGTTGCTGATCCGGTGCAGCAGCCGCACCGAGGCCTGCGCGGCCGGCTGCTCCGGCCCCGCCGCGAGCGCGGCCCTCGCCCTGCGCGGGAACATGCTCACCGCCACCGCGACCGGACCGATGCACAGCGCCACGACCAGCAGGTGCAGACTCAGCAGGAACTTGGCCATCGCCGGCGCGACCCTTCCACCACAACGGAACCTCGACGCCCGCCACGCTAGCAGCGCTTATCCCGGCGCCCGACGGCGCGAAGCCCGCCGCAGCACGGGCCCCGCCCGCCCCCGGCGGACTGTTACAGAGCCGGGCGGTGGCCGTTACCCGACCGGCGGCCGACCGAGCGGCGGGCTTCCTAACGTGAGCGGCGTCGACCCGCGGCCGCCCGGCCGCGGGCGACGAGCGATCGGAGGATCCCGATGTCACGCACCACTTCCGTCCGCCGGGCGGCGCGGCTCGCCCTCGTCCCGGCCGTCGTCGCCGGCGTGCTCGCGCTGCCGGGCGCCGTCGCGTTCGCCGACACCGCCGAGCCGACCGCCTCCCCGGCCGCCGCCTCCCCGACACCCACCGCCGCCGCCTCCCCGACACCCACCGCCGCCGCCTCCCCGACGCCCACCGCGTCCGCCTCGGCCGTTCCCGCTCCCACCGCCGACCCGACCCTCCCGTCCGGCCTCCCG
The DNA here is from genome assembly GCF_000717185.1 of Kitasatospora phosalacinea. Lineage (GTDB taxonomy): Bacteria > Actinomycetota > Actinomycetes > Streptomycetales > Streptomycetaceae > Kitasatospora > Kitasatospora phosalacinea_A. Next base: position 57,676 of record NZ_JNYE01000093.1, read on the forward strand.
GAGGGGTCGATGAACGGCACGGGCCCCCGGACGAGCGGACAGGTCGTGGTGCCCGTGAACGGCTCGATGCAGTACGCGGTCGGCGGGTCGGGCCCGCTGCCCAGGGGCGGGGCGCAGACCGGTGAGGGCGCGGTCGACCGCGGTTCGGCGGCCGGGCTGGTGGTCGGCGGCGGGCTGGCGGCGGCCGGTGCGGCCGGGGTCGGGCTGCTCGTCGTCCGGCGCCGTGCCGACGCCCGCGCCTAGTCCCGACCGCCAGGGCCGGCGCCGCTGGTGGGCGCCGGCCCTGGCGGTCGGGCTGCTGCTCGCGGGCGGGGCGACGGTGGCGGCGTCCCGGGGGTCGGACCCGGCGCCGGTGCGGATCGCCGCGAGCGGCCCGGTCAGCGCCGCGCCGTCCGCGGCACCACCCTCCGCGGCTCCGTCGCCCGCCGTTCCGTCGCCCGCCGGGGCGCCGTCCTCGCCGCCGGTGCGGCTGGTGGTCCCGCGGATCGGGGTGGACGCGCCGGTGCGGGGGGTGGGCCTCAACCCGGACGGCACCGTGGAGGTGCCGCCGCTCGACCGGCCGGGGGAGGTCGGCTGGTACCGGGGCGGGGGCGGCCCGACCGTGCTGCTCGGGCACTACGACACCCGCAAGGGACCGGCGGTGTTCCACGGGCTGCCGGGGCTGCGCCCGGGCGACCTGGTCGAGGTGCGGCAGGAGGACGGCGGCACGCGCTCCTACCGGGTGCGCGAGCTGCACCAGTACGCCAAGGACGCGTTCCCCACCGAGCTGGTGTACGGCGCGGGCGCGGGCCCGCAGCTGCGGCTGGTCACCTGCGGCGGCACGCTCGGCCGCGACGGCCACTACTCCGACAACATCGTGGTCTTCGCCGACCCGCTGCCGTGAGCCACCGGGGGCGGCGGCGGCCGTCCCCGGTGGTGCAGACTGGCTGCGCCCCGCCCCCGACCGAGAGGCTCCGTCCGACGTGAGGACCAGGCCCCCGCGCACCGTCCGGTTCACGTGCGTCCTGCTCGGCCTGCCGGTCCTGCTCGCGGTGGCCGGCTGCCGGTCCCCCGGCGGCCTGGAGGACGCCGGGGCGGCCCGGCCCGTCCGGGCGCACCCGAGCGCGCAGCCGCTGTGGCCGAGCACCGTGGCCGCGGCGCCGCCGGTCTCCACGTACGGGATCAACGCCCTGGCCCGGGCGAACCCCCTCGTCCCGCTGCCCGGGCTGGCGTTCGACACGCTCGCCGGGGCCGACGCCCGCACCGTGCTCGCCGCGGACCCGGCGCTGACCCCGGACGAGCGGGCGGTCCTGGACGGCGGGTGCACCGGCTGCGAGGTCCGCCCCGCCCAGTACCGCGACCTCGACGGGGACGGCGGCCCCGAGCTGCTGACCGCCGTGCTGTCCGCCACCGGGCCGGACGGCCCGCGGGCCGTGCTGCACGTCTACGCGCTGCGCGGCCGCCAGGTGCTGCCGGTGCTGGCCGCCCCGGCGCCACCGACCTTCACCGCCGAGACCGTCGGCACGGACCTGCTGGTGCGCGACCCCGGCGCCCCGTTCACCGAGACCGTCCGCACCTACCGCTGGAGCGGCGACCGCCTCGCCCTCGCCGACCAGCGGATCAAGGTCCTGGGGGCGCCCGGGGACACCCCCGGCTGCCTGGCGACCGCCGTCTGCGAGCCGACGACGTCCTTGGTCGTGGTCGCCCCGACGACCGGTCCGGTCCCGACCCCGACGGCCGCCCCGGCTCCCACCCCCGCGGCCGGCCCCGAGGCCGACCCGGCGGGAACCACCGCCGTCCGCCCCACCCCGACGAGGACCCGATGACCGCTCCCGTGCCCGGCGCCCCGCGCATCCTGCTGGTCGAGGACGACGAGGTGATCCGCGAGACCACCCAACTCGCCCTGGAGCGCTACGGGTTCCCCGTGGTCACGGCGGGGGACGGCCTGGAGGGGCTGGAGCGGTTCCGCGCCGACCCGCCGGACCTGCTGCTGCTCGACGTGATGCTGCCGCTGCTCGACGGGGTCGGCCTGTGCCGGCGCATCCGCGAGGAGAGCCAGCTGCCGATCCTGATGATGTCGGCCCGCACCGAGCCGGTCGACGTGGTCTCCGGCCTGGAGGCGGGCGCCGACGACTACGTGGTCAAGCCGTTCGAGACGGCCGTGCTGGTCGCCCGGATCCGCACCGTGCTGCGGCGCACCGGCCCCGGCCCCGCCCCGATCGCCGCCACCGCCGTCCCGGCCGCCGCCACCGTCGTCCCGGCCCCGCAGCGCGCGGTCCGGGTGATCGACGACCTGGAGGTGGACACCGGCGCGATGGAGGTCAGGGTGGCGGGCCGTCCGGTGCCGCTCACCCCGACCGAGCTGCGGCTGCTGCTGGAGTTCACCGCCGCGCCGGGCGTGGTGATGGAGCGCCAGACCCTGCTGGAGCGGGTCTGGGACTACTCCTGGGGCGCCGACAGCCGGGTGGTGGACGTGCACGTCCAGCGGCTGCGGGCGAAGATCGGCGCCGCCCGGATCGAGACCGTCCGGGGCTTCGGCTACAAGCTGCGGCGGACGCCGTGACGCTGCGGCGGCAGATCGCCGCCGTGATCGCCCTGGTCTCCTGCCTGGTCGCGCTCGCGGTGGGGGTGCTGGTCCACCAGGCCTCGGTGCGCCAGCACACCGGCCAGGCCCGCACCTCCGCGCTGGCCGCCCTGGACGCGGTGCTGACCGGGTACGACGCGACCGGGGACCTCGTCGCGGGCTGGCACGCCGCCGCCGACGACCCGGCGCTGCCGCCGGAGCTGCGGCAGCTGGCCGCGCGGGGGCGGCAGGGCTCGGTGCTCGGCCCGGGCCCGCAGGGGCCCGCGATGTGGGCGGCGGCCGGTGCGGACGGGCGGGTGCTGTCGGTGCGGATCGACTACGCCGCGGACGCCCGGGCGATCGCCGAACTGGACCGCGCGGTGGCGGTCGGCGCCGCCCTCTCGGTGCTGGTCACGGTGCTCGCGGGGGTGCTGGCCGCCGACCGGATCAGCAGTCGGCTGCGGACCGCGGCCCGGACCGCCCGCACCATCGCCCGCGGCGACCTGGACGCCCGGATCGGGCCGCTCGGCCGGGCCCGCGACGAGGTGGCCGAACTGGCCGCCGCGGTCGACTCGATGTCGGCGGCGCTGCGCAGCCGGCTGGCGGGCGAGCAGCGCTTCACCGCCGACGTGGCGCACGAGCTGCGCACGCCGCTGACCGGCCTGCTGACCGCGTCCGAGCTGCTGCCGCCCGGCCGTCCCACCGAGCTGGTCCGCGACCGGGTGCGCGCGCTGCGCGACCTGACGGAGGACCTGCTGGAGGTCTCCCGGCTGGACTCCGGGGCCGACGCCCCGGAGCTCGCCGACCTGCCGCTCGGGCCGCTGCTGGCCCGGGCCGCGGCGCACACCGGCGCCGGGGTCGAGCTGCGGGTCGGGGGCGACGCGGTGGTCAGCACCGACCCGCGCCGCTTCGAGCGGGTGCTCGCCAACCTGCTCGCCAACGCCCACCGGCACGGCCGCCCGCCGGTGGTGGTGACGGCCGAGGGCACCACCGTGACCGTGCGCGACCACGGCCCCGGCTACCCCGAGGAGGTCCTGCGCGAGGGGCCGCGCCGCTTCCGCACCGGGGCCCGGGAGCGCGGCGGCGGCCACGGCCTGGGCCTGACCATCGCGCAGGGCCACGCCCGGGCGATCGGCGCCGACCTGCAGCTGGCCGACCACCCGGACGGCGGCGCCCTGGCCCGGCTCGTCCTGCCCGGCCCCCGGCAGGAGCCGCCGGGGGCCTGAGGCGGGCGCTACGGGCGGGGCAGCACGCAGCCCGCCCGGGTCAGGTCGAGGACGTTGCCCGGGGCGAAGCAGTTGGGGATGGTGTAGGTCTCCTGGGCGTAGCCGATGCCGGGGTGGATCGTGACGGTGCCGTTCTGGTCGACCTCGCAGGGGTTGTTCAGGGTGCAGCTCTGGCCGTCCTCGTTGATCGTGTTGTTCACCGCGACGACCTGGCCGCTGACGGCGTCGACCACGGGGGAGCCGGAGGTGCCGCCGATGATGTTGCAGCCGGAGGTGTAGCGGACCGAGTCCTTGAAGGTCCAGCCGCCCTCCTTGAGCCGGTAGGCGAAGCCGTCGACGCTGCAGGAGTAGATCTTCTTCCAGTAGCCGGAGACCACCTTGATCGAGCTGCCCGCCACCGGGTGGGTGGTGGACATGGTCAGCGGGGATATCCCGTAGCGGCTCTTGATCGTCGCGTAGCTGGTGCTCAGCCGGTAGAGGGTGACGTCGGTGTCGGTCATCGTCGAGTAGAGGATCCGGTTGGCGCGGACCGTGCCGAGGTTGCCGCCGGTGGAGCTGAGCAGGGTGAAACTGCGGGTGGAGGCCCGGTCGGTGACCACCTGCCCGGCGGCGGGCATGCCGCTCTCCAGGCAGTGGCCGTTGGTGAGGATCAGCCCGGGGTCGGCGTCCACGGAGCCGGGCATCCGGACGAGGGAGCCGGAGCAGTTGCTGAGCGCGACCGTCCCGGCGAAGTTGACCGTGGCGGCGGACGCGGGGGCGGCGGTGGCCAGGGCGGTGGCCCCGGCGAGGGTGAGCGCGCAGAGCGCACCGGTGAGCGGCTTCTTCATGAGGGTGCCTCTCGGGGGTGTGGGGGTACCACTGGGGGTTCCACTGGGGTTCCCCTAAGTTGGCGCGCCCATGACACCGTGTCAAGAGTGCTACCGGGACGCCCGCACCCGCCGACGGGGCGTCAACTCGCCCGCCAGTGACGGCTCCCCAGGTTGATCAGCCGCAACTGGGTCCGCACCGTGCGCGCGATCGCCGCCCGCTCCCCCGCGTCCGCCTCGACCAGGGCCAGCGCGGTGGACACCATCCGGTCCACGTACAGCTCCGCCAGCATCCGCCGGTCCGCCGCCGGCCAGTCGGCGGTGTCCGGCTGGACGGCCAGCAGACCCGCCAACTCCTCGGCGAAGCGCGCCAGTTCGGCAGCCACCGCATCCCGGACGGGCTTCACCCCGCCGTGCCGCTCGCGGGCCAGGAAGCGGATGTAGGCGGGGTGCTCCGCCACGTGCGCGGCGATCACCTCGACCGAGCGGTCGATCAGCAGCTCGGCCTCGCCGCTGCCCGCGAACACCGCCCGGACCATCACGTGCAGGTTCGCCAGCGACTCCTCCACCAGCACCACGCCCAGCTCCGCGAGGTCCGCGAAGTGCCGGTAGAACCCGGCGGGCGAGAGCCCCGCGGCCCGGGTCACCTCGCGCACCCCCAGGCCGCTCAGGTTCTGCCGCTCCAGCAGCCCGAGGGCGGCGTCCAGCAGGGCGCGGCGGCTGGCCCGCTTCTGCGCCTGCCGGGCGCCGGGGGCGGGAGCGGAGGCTGAGCCCGGGTCGGAGGCCGGGTCGGAGCTCGGGTCGGGGGCCGGGTCGGGTGGGGTCGTCACGGCGTTCAGTAAACAGTCGTTTGCCGAATTTGGCCAGCTTCACTAGAGTACTGACCGGCATTCAGCGAACACTCGTTCACCGAAACCGGAGGTTCCGCCGTGCTGCTCGTCGCCCTGCTCGCCCTCGCCCTCGTCACCTGGTCCATCACCCACCTCGCCGCCCCGGCCCTGCTGGTGAGCACCGCCGTGCTCGTCCTCTGGCTCACCGGCCGGGCCGTGCGCTCGCGCCCCTAGGCCCTGAGGGCGCGGACCGCGGTCGGGGCGTCGCCCGGTGCGGTGGCCAGCTCCTCCCACTCCACGACCTTGTCGATGTCCGCGGCGGCCATCGAAATGTTGGTGACGCGCTCCAGGATCGCCTCGACCACCACCGGGACGCGGAACTCGGCGGCGAGCTTCTTGGCCTGCTCGAACGCGGGCAGCAGCTCCTCGGGGCGGGTCACCCGGATCGCCTTGCAGCCCAGGCCCTCGGCGACCCGGACGTGGTCGACGCCGTAGACGCCCAGTTCGGGGGCGTTGACGTTCTCGAACTCCAGCTTGACCTGGAAGTCGATGTCGAAGTTGCGCTGCGCCTGCCGGATCAGCCCCAGGTAGGAGTTGTTGACCAGCACGTGCACGTACGGGATGCGGTGCTGGGCGCCGACCGCCAGTTCCTCGACCATGAACTGGAAGTCGTAGTCGCCGGAGAGCGCGACCACCTGCCCCTCCGGATCGGCGGTGGCGACGCCGAGGGCGGCGGGGATGGTCCAGCCGAGCGGGCCGGCCTGGCCGCAGTTGATCCAGTGGCGGGGCTTGTAGACGTGCAGCAGCTGCGCGCCGGCGATCTGCGAGAGGCCGATGGTGGTGACGTACCGGGTCTCGGGGCCGAAGGCGCGGTTCATCTCCTCGTAGACGCGCTGCGGCTTGAGCGGCACGTCGTCGAAGTGGGTCTTGCGCTGGAGCGCGGCCCGCCGCTCCTGGGTGCTCGCGGCCCACTCCCGGCGGTCCTTGAGCCGTCCGGCGGCGGCGAGTTCGCGGGCGACCTCCAGCAGGAGCACCAGCGCGGCCCGGGCGTCGGAGGCGATGCCCAGGTCGGGGGCGAAGATCCGGCCGATCTGGGTGGGGTCCACGTCGATGTGGACGAACGTGCGGCCCGCGGTGTAGATGTCCAGGCCGCCGGTGTGGCGGTTGGCCCAGCGGTTGCCGATGCCGAGGACGAAGTCGGAGGCGAGGAAGTTCTCGTTGCCGTAGCGGTGCGAGGTCTGCAGGCCGACCATGCCCGCGTTGAGCTCGTGGTCGTCGGGGACGGTGCCCCAGCCCATCAGCGTCGGGACGACCGGGACTCCGGTCAACTCGGCGAACTCCAGCAGCAGTTCGGCGGCGTCCGCGTTGACGACGCCGCCGCCGGCCACGATCAGCGGCCGCTCGGACTCCTGGAGCAGCGCGATCGCCTTCTCGGCCTGGATCCGGTTGGCGGCGGGCTTGTGGACCGGCAGCGACTGGTACGCCTCCGGGTCGAACTCGATCTCGGTCAGCTGCACGTCGATCGGCAGGTCGATCAGGACCGGGCCGGGACGGCCGGAGCGCATCAGGTGGAAGGCCTGCTGGAACACGCCGGGCACCTGCGCGGCCTCCAGCACGGTGGTGGCGGCCTTGGTGACCGGCCGGGCGATCGAGGCGATGTCGACGGCCTGGAAGTCCTCCTTGTGCAGCCGGGCGACGGGCGCCTGGCCGGTGATGCACAGGATCGGGACCGAGTCGGCGATCGCCGAGTACAGCCCGGTGATCATGTCGGTGCCGGCCGGGCCCGAGGTCCCGATGCAGACGCCGATGTTGCCCGCCTTCGCCCGGGTGTAGCCCTCGGCCATGTGCGAGGCGCCCTCGACGTGCCGGGCCAGGGTGTGCCGGATGCCGCCGGAGGCCTTGAGCGCGGCGTAGAAGGGGTTGATCGCGGCGCCGGGCACGCCGAACGCCACCTCGACGCCTTCGAGCTTGAGGATCTCCACGGCCGCGCGGGCGGCTGTCATGCGGGGCATCGGCTACTCCTGCCGTCGACGCTTCTTCCGCGATGCGGAAGAATAGTTTTGGAATGCGAAATCAAGCTAAAGCGGCCACAGCGAGGGCGTCAAGGGAGGTTTCAACAAAACGTTGCAGGGGTGCGCGCCGGAGCCTCCGGGGCGCCCCGCCCGGCTGTCCGTTTTTCACCAGGACCTGTCGGCCCCGCACCTCGCCCACCTGCCGGGGAAGCCCGTACGGTCGAACCATCGACCGAAAACGCCAAGCGGCGAACCCACCAGAGGAGACACGTCCACGATGAGCACCATCACCCTGTACGGCGCCACCGGCACCATCGGCTCCCGCGTGCTGGACGAGGCGCTGCGCCGCGGCCACACCGTGACCGCGGTGGTCCGCGACCCCGCGAAGCTGACCGCCACCCACCCGGCGCTGACCGTCGCGGTCGGCGACGTGCTGGACCCGGCCTCGGTGGCCGAGCACGCCAAGGGCGCGGACGTGGTGGTCAGCGCGGTCGGCGGCGGCGACGGGCCGGGCCACCGGGCGCTGATCGCGCCGTCCTTCGAGTCGCTGGTGGCGGGGCTGCGCACGCTGGGCGCCGACGCCCCGCGGCTGGTCACGGTCGGCGGCGCGGGCTCGCTGCGCACCCCCGACGGCAAGCGGGTCTGGGACGCCGAGGGCCTGCCGGAGTTCCTGCTGCAGATCATGCACGCGCACGGCGACGCGCTGGACTACCTGCGCACCGTCACCGACCTGCGCTGGACCAACCTCTCCCCCGCGGGCACCATCGCCCCCGGCGAGCGCACCGGCGCCTACCGCCAGGGCCTGGAGGACCTGCTGGTCGGCGCGGACGGCGAGAGCCGGATCTCCGCCGAGGACTACGCGGTGGCGCTGCTGGACGAGGTCGAGGACCCGAAGCACGTCGGCGAGCGCTTCACCGTCGCGTACTGACGGCCCCGCGGCTCCGGCGGGCCCCGGTCCGGGCGGGGGCGTCCCGGGCGGGGCGTCCCGGGCGGGGGCGTCCCACCCGGTTCCCGCCCTTCCAGGTGCCGGTGCGAGGAACGCCGCACACCCGCGTACCCGTACGGAGCGGAAACGGTCGTTCGGACACCTCTGGTTTCCCCCGCCCGCGGCGCCCTATCGTTCCCCGTAATTCCGGGTAGTTCCGGGGATCAGGGGAGGGACCCGCATGACCGGCACACTGGCGTCCGACACCGGGACCCGCACCGTCCGGGCCGGGCGCCCGGGCCCCGGGTCCGTCCGCTGCGCCGTCGGCGACCTGCTCCTCGCCGACCTGCCGGTCTCCGTGGTCTTCTTCCACGAGCGCCCGCTCGATCCCGACGCCCTCGCCGCCGGACTCGCCCGCGCCCTCGACCGGCTCCCCGAGTTCGCCGGACGCCTGCGCACCGACGGCGACGACAGCGGCGACGGCGGTAGCGGGGACCTCTGGATCGACACCGACGACAGCGGCGTCCCCTTCACCGTCGCCGACGCCCCGTACACCCTCACCGAGGCCCTCGACCGGATGGTGCTGCCCAACAGCGGCCTGGTCGACCACGTCCGCGCCGCCGAGGCCCGCCGCGAGCCGCTGCCGCTGCTCACCGTCCGGCTCAACCGGCTCACCGACGGCACCTGCGCGCTCGGCGTCTCCTGGCACCACGCCGTCGGCGACATGCAGACCTTCGCCCTGCTGGTGCGCACCTGGTCCGCCTGCACCGAGGGCGCCGACCTGCCCGAACCCGTCCGCGCCCCCGACCGCGACGTCCAGCTCGACGCCCGCCTCCCCGCCGAGGACTGCGGCACCCCCGCCCTGCGGCTGCCCGACCCCGCCGAGAGCGCCGAACTGCGCCGCGCCGTCGCCACCGCCGGGCTCGCCAACCGCACCGTCCAGATCTGGTTCTCCCCCGCCGAGACCGCACGCCTGCGCGCCGCCCACAGCGCCGAGGCCGGCCGCCGCCTCTCCACCAACGACGCCCTCTGCGCCCACCTGCTGCACGTCCTGCGCGAAGTCGACGGCGCGGGCGACGAGGAGCAGACCCTCACCGTGCCGGTCAACCTGCGCCGCGTCCTCGGCCTGCCCGACACCACCCTCGGCAACCTGCTCGGCGAGATCCGCCTCCCCTACCGGCCCGGCACCACCCCCGCCCGGTACGCCGCCGAACTGCGCACCGCCGTCGAGGAGTTCACCGAGAAGCACCTCAGCATCCGGAGCAACCTGCGCTTCCTCGAACAGGTCGGCCGCGACCGCGTCACCGCGTGCGTCCCGGTCGGCTTCGACCCCGCCCGCCGCACCCTCACCGTCTCCAACTGGTGCCGCCTCGGCCTCCAGGACCTGCCCCTGGCCGGCCACCGCCCCGTCGCCTTCAGCCCCGCCGCCACCCTCCAACTCCCCTGGACCTCCTGGCTCGTCGAAGGCCCCCGCGGCGAGGGCCACCTCTACACCCTCGTCCTCCCTGCCCGCACCGCCGCCAGGCTCCGCACCGCCCCCGCCCTCCTCCATCCCCACCGCCACCCCACCGACCCCGGCCCGGCCGTCGCCCCGCGCAAACTCCTCTGACCCGGCCGGGGACGCCCGTCTCGCTCACCGCGGACGACGGAACCGGCAACCGGCAACCGGCAACCGGCAACCGGCAACCGGATCAGCGTCCCCGCCGCCACCCTGTCCACGCTGACCGTCCTCGCCCCCGACGGCCGCACCGCCCCGCCGACGTTCACGATCACCGCGCCCCCGCAGCCGGCGGTGCGCTCCCTGTCCGTCACCGTCTCGCCGACACGCGCCTGGCACCTGATCAGCCGGAACCCGGTCGCGTTCGCGTAGCGGGCCCGGCCCGGGCCCGGGTTCGGCGCCGGAACGACGCACGGAAGGCCGGTGGGGCGCTGCGACCTGCGTGCCACCGGCCTTCCGCAACGCCGGAGGCCCTCACGCCGCTGGGGCGGAAGGGCCTCTGACCTGCATCTTCACTGTGGGCGCAGACGGTTTCGAACCGCCGACATCCGCCTTGTAAGTTTTCTACGGACAGGCCCCTGACCTGTGAAAACGCCAGTCACTATGGCTCTGGCCTGCAAGAACGACTCTCCGGACTTCTCGCAACCTCTCCGCGATTCTCAGCCTCATCCGTGCCGAATCCGTGCTGCGAGGGAGCTGGCCAGCCTCCTGATACCCGGTAGCGGGGCCGCAGCAGCGGCCTCGTCAGTGTCGCAGGCTCGCCACTCCCCGCGGGCGCCGAGCGAGGCTAGAGCTCGCGGCAGGCACGCAGGCCACGGCATTATCTTTATCCTCCCCACCCATCACAGAGCGTAGCCAAAGAGCTACTCAGATTGAACTCGCGATGTCGGTGGTCAGGGCAGGTGTTGAAATCGTCCCTGGCCACCGACGTCCGCCCGAGATCAGCGCGCTAGGCCGTTTCCTTCAGATCATCGGATCGTTGGTTGATGTGTGTCGTTGACTGATGCCCAGTGGGCCCGCATCGAGCCGTTGCTGCCGGATCGGTCTCCGAAGCGTGGTGGGCGCTGGCGTGATCACCGACAGGTGATCGATGCGATCGCGTTCAAGTACCGCACCGGCACGCCGTGGATGGACCTGCCCGAGCACTTCGGCTCCTGGAAGGGGGCCCACAACCGGCTGCGGAAGTGGGCCGCCGACGGCACCTGGGAGAGGGTGTTCACCGCACTCCTCGCCCAAGCCGACGCCGAAGGCGACCTGGACTGGGTCGTCGCGGTCGACTCGACGATCGTCCGTGCGCATCAGCACGCCGCCGGGGCCCGTCAAAAGGGGCCCCGGTCGGCGAGCCGCACGATCACGCGCTCGGACGCTCGCGCGGCGGACTGACCACCAAAGTCCACCTGGCGGCAGACGGCCGCTGCCGGCCGCTCGCCTTCGTCCTCACGCCGGGACAGGCTGGTGATGCACCCGCGTTCGCGCAGGTCATGGCCCGATTGCGGGTGCCCCGGCGGATTGGCCGCCCAAAAACCACACCGGACGTGGTCCTGGCCGACAAGGCCTACTCGTCCCGGGCGATCCGCCGACATCTGCGTCGACGAGGGATCCGGGCGGTGATTCCGCAGCCTGCGGACCAGGCCGCGAACCGCAAACGGCTGGGCCGGCTCGGCGGGCGCCCTCCGGCCTTCGACCGCGAGGCCTACAAGCAGCGAAACACCGTCGAGCGGTGCATCAACAAGCTCAAGCAGTGGCGCGGCCTGGCCACCCGCTACGACAAGACCGCCACCATCTACCTCGCCGGACTCCACCTCGCCGCCATCTTCATCTGGTCAGCGAGGTGATCCGAAGGAAACGGCCTAGTACTGCAACGGTGCTTATCGTGACGGTTGTCGGGTTCGCTCGTTGAGCTGTTCATGGGTGGGGATATATCCGAGGTCGATGCTCGTCGCTGGTCGGACGGGCTGGCCGGGCTGCACAGGCGGTTTGCTCACCGGTTCGCGCGGAGCGAGTCGCGCGAGTTGGCACTGGCCTACATGCGTGGTCTGTTGGCGCCGTTGGAGCGCAAGAACGGCTGGACGGTGGCGGAGGAGGCCGGTCACGGCGGGCCGGACCGGATCCAGCGGCTGCTGAACCGGATCGACTGGGACGCCGACGGGGTGCTCGGCGACGTGCGCGAGTACGCGGTCGAGCACCTGGCGGACCCGGGCGGCGTGCTGATCGTGGACGACACCGGGTTCCTGAAGAAGGGTGTGCGGTCGGCCGGCGTCCAGCGGCAGTACTCCGGCACCGCCGGCCGGACCGAGAACTGCCAGGTCGGAGTCTTCCTCGCGTACTCGGGTAAGTTGGGCCGGACGTTGATCGACCGGGCGCTCTACCTGCCGAAGTCCTGGACGGGCGACCGCGAGCGGTGCCGGGCGGCGGGGATCGGCGACGAGGTCGAGTTCGCCACCAAGGTCCAACTCGCGAGGGCGATGGTCCGCCGTGCGATCGACGACAAGATCCCGTTCCGCTGGGTGACCGCTGACGCAGGCTACGGCTACAGCAAAGGCTGGCGGACCGAGTTGGAGCAGGCCGATATCTTCCACGTCGTGGCCACCACCCGCCACGACACCGTCGTCACCCGGCGGGCCCTGGACCACCCGCTCCACGACCTGATGGCCGACCTGCCCCGGCAGAAGTGGAAGCGCCGTTCCTGTGGCGAGGGCGCCCACGGCCTGCGGATCTACGACTGGGCGCGTGTGGAGGTCCGGCCCTGGCACCGGCCCGACCGCAGGCACTGGGTCCTGGCCCGCCGCAGCATCACCGACCCGACGAGGGTCGCCTACTACATCGCCTACGCGCCCGCCGAGGCCACGCTCAACGAACTGATCGCCGTCGCGGGTGCCCGCTGGGCAATCGAGGAGTGTTTTCAAACGGCGAAGGGCCAGTGCGGCCTGGACGACTACCAGATCCGTCGCTACCCGGGGTGGTACCGGCACATCACCCTCGCCATGGCCACCCACGCCTACCTGACCGTCATGCGGGCCCAGCACCTCGAAAAAGGGCCGGACCCGCTCGAACGCCAGACCTGATACCCCTTACCCTCCCCGAGATTCGCCGGCTGATCGCGCAGCTCACCCGGCCTGTCCGCCGCAGCGTCGACCATGTCCTGTACTGGTCTCGATGGCGCCGCCGACGCCAACACCAGGCCCGGACCAGCCACTATAAGAGACGAGGCCACAGCCCAAGAGCTGAAGTGACGGCGGCCATGACATCCTCCCCGTGGGCGGCCATATAGCGCCCCACTGATGGCCACGGGTTTCCCCGCGTATGGCCAGATATCTCCCCGCTCGCCC